>NZ_JACDXX010000009.1 GCF_020539525.1 Pseudogemmobacter faecipullorum
GGTCGCAACGTCCGGGAATGGTTTGCCGCCCGCAACCAGTTCGCCATAATGTTCGGCGAGCGCTTCGCCGCTTGAGTATCTGAAACCGCATGGACCGGCCCAGATACACAGACTTCAGGACAGTCCCCGGCAGCCCTGGTCAGAACAAAGCCAGGGTGCCGGTCCCACCCGGTCTGATTTCGCAGGGCCTCACCATGCCCGGCCTGACCTGGCTGCTGAGCGCTCTGCGCTGTCAGACGGGGCGGGCAGACAGGGCGGGCACGCCATGCACTTGCAGCCGTTCCCCCGCCTCTCCTCGCTTGACGCAGTCTGCCCTGGCAAGTAGCGGCTGGGCTGAACCGTTTTCAGGAGCGCGCCGCCATGCCCCAGTCTCCCCGCCAGTCTTCAGCCCAGCCGCTCTGCGCTGCCGATCTGTCTCCGGCGCTGATCGATGAGCTGACCACCACCGCCCATGCCCTGGCCGATGCGGCGCGCAAAGCCTCGCTGCGCTGGTTCCGCCATCCCGGGCTGGCGGCGGAGAGCAAGGAAAGCCAGCGCTTTGACCCGGTGACGCTGGGCGATCGTGAGGCCGAGATTGCCATGCGTGAAATCCTCGCCCGGCTGCGGCCGGATGATGCGGTTTTTGGCGAGGAACAAGGCGTGACCGAAGGCAGCAGCGGGCTGACCTGGGTGCTCGATCCGATTGACGGTACCCGGGGTTTTCTCAGCGGCACGCCGACCTGGGGCGTGCTGATCGCGGTCGGCGATGCCTCGGGCCCGCTCTACGGGCTGATTGATCAGCCCTATATCGGTGAAAGATTTGAGGGCGGTTTCGGCCGTGCCCGGCTGCAGGGGCCGCAGGGCGAGCAGCCGCTGGCCTGCCGTGGCCCGCGCGGCCTTGATCAGGCGATCCTGTTCTCGACCTTCCCCGAAATCGGCAGCCCGGCCGAGGCTGCGGCCTTCCAGCGGGTGGCCGGGGCGGTGAAACTGGTGCGCTATGGCATGGATTGCTATGCCTATGCTTTGCTGGCTGCCGGGCAGATCGATCTGGTGATCGAGGCCGGGCTGCAGGCCTATGATATTCAGGGGCCGATGGCGGTGATCCGGGCGGCAGGGGGCATTGTCACCAACTGGCAGGGCGGTGATGCCGCCCAGGGCGGCCAGGTGATCGCGGCGGCCAATCCCGAAATCCATGCTGCAGCGCTGGCGCTGCTGCAGGCCGGCTGAGCGCAGCGGGGCCTGACCTGACCTGACTTGACCTGGCCCGGGCGGCACCTGGCCAGGGGCCGGATCAGCGCCGGGCAAAGCCGGTCAGACCGGCAATGAACAGCAGCAGTGCGCCGAGCGACCATGCCCAGGCCCCATAGCCCATCACATCGGCGGCGAATTTCACGATCTCGCCGCCGTCATTCAGCCCAAGCTCCGGTGGCAGCGGGTTTTTCAGCCCGCCCCTCCAGATCCTGAACCCGCTCCAGAGCATCAGGCCAAGGCCCAGCCCGCCCGCCGCCAGCGCCAGCAGGCGCGAGGGCAGATCGAACAGCATCAGCACCAGGAAAAGCGTGGCCAGGACAAAGCTGGCAAGAAACAGCGTCACCTCCGGCGGCGACTGGCTGATAAAATTCGTCACCCCGGTCAGATCGGGCTGGACCGCTGAGATCAGCTCGCGCGGTGCGAAACTCAGACCCGGCGTGCCCGGGGTGAACCAGGTCAGAAACAGCGATGTCAGCATGGCAAGGGCGGCGAGGATGGCGGTGGCGCGCAAGGGCTCGGCTCCGGTGAGGGGACAGGTTCAGGGATATCTTCCTGTGGTTATGCGTCAAGCCTGATCATCCCGAGATGGCGGGCCGGGGGCGCTGAAATGGCGCTGACATGGCAGAGCGGGGCTGATCGCACGCCCTGCGGCCAAATTCTGTGCCATTCGCCGCCGGATCGCTGCTTTGGCGCCGCGAGGCGATTGAGCCGCCGCCCGCGCGCGGCTATGACAGGGCATGACCCATGATTATGCATATCAGCGCCGTGAAACCTTTGACACTTTCCGCGAGTCGAAAGGGGTGAAACTCCCCGAGCGGGCCGTGATCGATTACGCTTTCTTTGCCGAGATCGAGGCCGCGGATTTCGCTGGACTTGAGAAAGCGCTGCAGGCGAAAGGCTTCCGTACCCAGCGCCTCGATGATGAGACGCTGATCGCCTCGATCGGACCGATTCCGGTCACCGCCGATGACATCTGGAAATATGAGGAACTGGCGACGCGCATTGCTGTCGGCTTTGACTTTTACCCCGATGGCTGGGAGCTTGACACCTGATCGCGGCCGGGCAGGCGGGTGCGCGGGCCCAGTCCATGGCTTTATCCGCCCCGGGGCTAAAAAATACGGGGCTGAAAAAGCGTGAAGCGTGAAAAGAGCAGCGATATAGAAGAGATGTGGCAGCAGCCGGGTCGGGGCGACAGAATCTGCCCTGCGGGCCACCGAGGACAATGGAACGCGAAATCCCGAACGCATAGCGGGTCGTCAGGCCCGAAGGCGTGCTGAGGCAGGAGACGAGAGTGGTCGGCAGGTTTCTTTTGGGGATTGGATTTGGCGGGCTGGTCGGAACCGGGGTTCTGGCTCTGGTCTCACTGATGGCCCAGCCGCCGCGTCAGGCTGCGGACAGCGCTGCAATACCGGCGGCGGTGAAAACGCCGGAAGTGACCCCGCCCGAGAGCAGGCCGGAAGCCATGCCGGTCCCGGACAAGCCTGCCGATCCCGCACCCGCGCGCGATGATCTGAGCGAAGCCCTGGCCGAGCCGGTGATGCCGCCCGGGGCTGAGGCCGGTGCTGCGACAGACATTGCGCCTGGAGCGGGGCCTGAAACCGGGGGGGGCACCGCCCCGGCTGAAAATACCACAGCAGAAAAACCGCCCCAGGTGGCAGACGAGGCCCCGAAAGGGGCCGGATCCGAAACCGCTGCCGCAGATCTGCTGGTGCCAGAAGCCGGGGGAGCAACCGCCCCTCAGGCTCCGCAGGCCCCAGAGGCTCTGCGCGCGCCAGAGGTGGCCGGGCCGCCTGTCGCCGGGGATCTGCCTGTGCCCCCTGCGGCCAGCGCCGCCGGGATGAACAGCTCTGGGACTGAAGGGCCCGGGATCAAAGCCCCTGAGATCAAAGCCCCTGAGGCCAGTGCCGAAGCCCCGGCTGCACCAGAGGCGCCGGGCCAGGCGACGGGGGAGAGGGCTTTGCTGCCGGATCCTCTGACCCTGCCTGAGGCGGGCAAAAAGCTGCCGCCGCCGCAGGAGCTGGCAGAAGAGCGCGCGCCGGAGGTGCTTGCCGATCCCGGCCTGCCGCCGCTGACCCCTGAAGAACAGGCCTTGCTTGAGGCGATCAGTGCCGGTGAGCTGCCCCTGCCCGAACCGGCCCCACCGGCCGCCGAAGCGGCCCCCGACTCTGGCCCCGACTCTGCTCCGGCGGCGGCAGAGCTGGCAGTAGATGAAAACGGCATACGCCGGACGGTGCCCGATGGTGGCGAAACCGCGAGACCGCGCGTTTCCGGCCTGCCGGGCCATACCAGCGAGACCGAGGCCTCGCGGCTGCCCCGGATCGGCGATGCGCCGCCGGTCGCCGCGACTGCTGAGGCACCCTCTGAATCTGGTGACCTGCCGCGCCAGCTTTATGCCCGCGCCTTTGAAAATCCCGGCGCGCGCCCGCTCTATGCGATTGTGCTGATTGATGAAGGCGCGGCGGAGGTGGATCGTGAGGTTCTGGCAAGGCTGCCCTTCCCGGTGACCTTCGCTCTCGATCCGCAGGATCCGGCCACAGCTGCCCGGGCGGCGCTTTACCGCGCGGCGGGCCAGGAGGTGGTGATGCTGGCAAGCTTCCTGCCGAAAGGGGCCCAGGCCAGCGATCTGGAGGTGGCTTTTGCAGCCATGGGCGCGGCTTTGCCCGAAGCGGTGGCGGTGATGGATATGCCAGGACGCAGCTTCCAGAATGACCGCCCGCTTTCGGCGATGATCGTGCCGGTGGTGGCGGGGCAGGGCCGCGGGCTTCTGACCTGGAATGCCGGGCTGAATGCGGCGGATCAGGTGGCAAAGCGCGAGGATCTGCCCTCGGCGGTGATTTTCCGCGCGCTTGATTCTGAGAATGAGGAGGCACCGCTGATCCGGCGCTATCTCGACCGTGCCGCTTTCAAGGCGGTGCAGGATGGCCAGGTGATGGTGGTCGGGCGGGTCCGGGCCGAGACCGTGGCGGCGCTCCTGGAATGGTCGCTGGAGGGCCGGGCGGCATCGGTTGCCCTGGCGCCGGTCACGGCGCTGCTGAAAGCTGACTGAGCCTTTACCTTACCCCGGGCCCTGCGCGCGCCCTGGAGGCCGGACAGAAAAGATAAACCCCGGGCCATGGCCCGGGGTTTTTGCTGGCACAAAGCGCCTTGCTCAGAAACCGGCATCGGGGCCTGCGCCGCCATCCCAGGGGCGGGCGAGGTTGCCAAAGCGGGTGAAGCGACCCTCGAATGACAATTCGACCGAGCCGATCGGCCCGTGACGCTGCTTGCCGAGGATGACCTCGGCCTTGCCATGGGCGCGTTCCATAACCTCTTGCCAGGCCGCCATTTTTTCCAGCTCGTGATCGCCTGGCTTCTCGCGTTCTTTATAATATTCGTCGCGGTAGACGAACATCACCACATCGGCATCCTGCTCGATCGAGCCGGATTCGCGCAGGTCGGAAAGCTGCGGGCGCTTGTCCTCGCGGCTTTCGACGTTGCGCGACAGCTGCGACAGTGCGATCACCGGGATCTGCAGCTCTTTGGCAATCGCTTTCAGCCCCTGGGTGATCTCGGAAACCTCCTGCACCCGGTTCGCTTCCGAGGCCTTGCTCGAGCCTTTCAGCAACTGAAGATAGTCGATCATCAGCACGTCGAGCCCATGGGTCCGCTTCAGACGCCGGGCCCGGGCCGCGACCTGGCTGATCGGCAGCGCCGGGGTGTCATCGATGAACAGCGGGCAGCTTTCCAGCGTTTTGGCAGCATCGACAAAGCGGCGGAATTCGGTCTCGGTCATATCGCCGCGCCGGATCTGCTCGGAGGGCACTTCTGAGGCTTCCGAGAGAATACGCGCCGCCAGCTGGTCGGCCGACATCTCAAGCGAGAAAAAACCGACCACGCCGCCCTCAACCGCGCCCTCGGCCCCGTCGGGCTTGCGGCCGCGCTTATAGGCTTTGGCGACATTAAAGGCGATATTGGTGGCCAGCGAGGTTTTCCCCATCGAGGGACGCCCGGCGAGGATGATAAGGTCGGAATCATGCAGCCCGCCCATCTTCTTGTCGAGATCGGTCAGCCCGGTCGAGATCCCGGCCAGACCGCCGCCGCGCTGATAGGCGGCATTGGCATTATTCACCGCATCGGTGACCGATTTCAGGAAGCTCTGGAAGCCGCGCTCAACATGGCCCTGTTCGCCAAGTTTGTAGAGGCGCTGCTCGGCTTCGGTGATCTGTTCGCGCGGCTCGCTGTCGACCTCAACCTTGCCGGCTTTGGCCGAAATATCGCGGCCCAGCTGGATCAGCTCACGCCGCACCGCGAGATCATAGATCATCTGCGCGTAATCGCGCGCGGCAAAGGCCGAGATTGCCGCCCCGGCAAGGCGGGCGAGATAGGCGGGGCCGCCCAGCTCTTTCAGCCCCTGATCCTCTTCCATGAAGCCCTTCAGCGTCACCGGCGAGGCAAGGGCGTTTTTCTGGATCCGGGCCGAGGCAATCTCAAAGATCCGGCGATGCACCGGATCATAGAAATGCTGGGCCTTAATCGTCGCGGCGATGCGGTCGTAAATGTCGTTATTGACCAGGATCGCGCCCAGCAGTTGCTGTTCGGCCTCAATATTATGCGGAAGGACTTCGGTTTCGGCCGCAGCGGGCGCAGGAAGATCAGTCCGGATTTTCGCGATTTCGCTCATGGATGTCTGCCTCATGTCAGTCTGTGTCATACCCTGCTCAGGCCTGTGACGGCAATTGAGGGCAGATCTGTTGGAAACCCTGTGGATAAGATGGCGAGCGGGACCGGCGCCGCCAGGCCTTGCAGGCGTTCCACCAGATCCAGGGGTGTTCATCGGGAAATATACTCTATCCCTGCGATTCCGCGCAGAGTTTTCCCGAACTTGTCCACAAAATTACCCCCGGGAAATCCCCGGGGGTGCAAGCTCTGCGGGCGGAGTGGCGCTTATTTCGCGCGGGCTGCCTGCCAGGCGCGGGGATCATTGAGGAAGTCCTCAACCCCCGCCAGGGTCTCGGCATCAAAGATGCCCTGGGCGCGGGCCTCGGCCAGCATATCCCACCAGGTGCAGAGATAGCTGAGCTGAATGCCATGCTCGGCCAGCTTTGCCTCGGTCTCTTTGAAAATGTCGTAATAGAAGATGACAGAGGTCCAGCCGCAGCTGGCGCCGGTCTCGCGGATCGCATCGACGAAGCTCAGTTTCGAGCCGCCATCGGTGGTCAGATCCTCGACCAGCAGGACGCGCTGGCCTTCCGACATATTGCCCTCGATCCGGGCATTGCGGCCATAGCCTTTCGGCTTTTTGCGCACATAGGTCATCGGCAGGGCCAGACGTTCGGCCACCAGGGCGGCGAAGGGGATGCCTGCGGTTTCGCCACCGGCGATATTGTCAAAAGCCTCAAAGCCGGCATCGCGCATCACGGTGACCGCCATGAAATCCATCAGCATCGAACGGATGCGCGGATAGGAGATCAGCTTGCGGCAGTCGATATAGGTCGGCGAGGGCAGGCCGGAAGCGAGGGTGAAGGGCTCGCGCGCATTGAAATGCACGGCACCAATCTCAAGGAAGGCGCGCGCGGTCAGGCGGGCAATTTCTTCTTTCGGCGGGAAAGCGGCGGGGATCATCTCATAGGCTCCTTCAGGCTTTTCCCTGATCTGAACAGGCCCGCCGCGAAAGCCTCTGCAGCTGAGGCGCATGGCTGCGGCGGGCATATTCTCATCAGGGAAAAATCAGCTTTCCACCGACCAGAAGACGGGGAAGCCGGGGTTGAACACGGTGACCGGGCCGGCGCCGGTCAGGATTTTTTCGGGGAAGTCCTGGGCCGCCTCGCGTCTGACAAGGCGCAGGCGGCTTTCATTGGCGGGCAGGTGGTAGAAAGCGGGGCCGTTCAGCGAGGCGAAGGCTTCGAGCTGGCCGAGCGCATCCTCTTCCTCAAACACATGCGCCAGCAGCGCCATGGTATTGGTGGCGGTAAAGCAGCCGGCGCAGCCACAGGCATGTTCTTTCAGCGCATCGATATGCGGGGCGGAATCGGTGCCGAGGAAGAAGCGCGGATTGCCCGAGGTCGCGGCCTTGCGCAGAGCAAGGCGGTGCTTTTCGCGTTTGGCAACCGGCAGGCAATAGTAATGCGGCTTGATGCCACCGACCAGCAGGTGGTTGCGGTTGATGATCAGATGATGGGTGGTGATGGTGGCGCCGAGAGTATCGCCCCCCTCTGCCGCATAGGCCACGCCATCCTCGGTGGTGATATGTTCCATCACCACGCGCAGCTCGGGCAGGCGTTTGCGCAGCGGCGCGAGCACGGTGTCGATAAAGACGGCCTCGCGGTCGAAAATATCAACCTCGGGCGTCACCACCTCGCCATGGGTGCAGAGCGGCAGGCCGATCTCGGCCATTTTTTCCAGCACCGGCATGACCTTATCAAGGTTCGCCACGCCGGAATGCGAATTGGTGGTCGCGCCCGCCGGGTAGAGCTTGACCGCTTTGACCAGACCCGAGGCGGCAGCTGCCGCCACATCGGCAGGATCAGTGCCCTCGGTCAGATAGAGCGTCATCAGCGGCTCAAACGCCATGCCCTCGGGCAGAGCGGCGAGGATGCGCTCGCGGTAAGCAGCGGCCTGATCGCCGGTCACCACCGGTGGCACCAGGTTCGGCATGATGATCGCACGGGCAAAATGGCGTGCGGTTTCGGGCAGCACCCCTTGCAACATCGCGCCATCGCGCAGGTGCAGGTGCCAGTCGTCGGGGCGGCGGATGTCAAGATGCTGTGTCATGGCTCCGGCGCTACAGGAAAGCGGCAGGAAATGCCAGTGGCTCTGAGGGCTCTGCCGCCCCTCAGGGATCATGCTGTCACCGCCGTTTTGCGGCCCGCGCGGCGACAGACAATCCAGACCTTTTCGCCCCGGAGTGCACAATTCCATTGCCAATGTGCCAGGGCCTGGGGCTGATGGGAAAGGTCCCGAACTCTATGGAGCTTTCATGTCGCTGCGCGCTCTCCCCCTTGCCCTCCCGTTTGCCCTGGCCTTTGCCGGATCTCTCCCCTGGCCTGCGCTCGCCGCTGACTGTGAGACGACAGTGACCCAGAGCGATATGAATGAATGCGCGGTCGCGGCCTGGGAGGAAGAGGATGCCCGGCTGAACGCGGTCTATCCGCAGGTCATGGCGATGCTGAAAGCCTGGGATGCGGATCTGCCCGAGGCCGAGCGCGGCGGTGCGGAAAAGCTGCGCCAGGCGCAGCGGGCCTAGATCAGCTACCGCGATGCCTCCTGCGAGGTGGCGGGCTGGCCGATGCGCGGCGGCAGTGCCGAGCCTTTGCTGGTCTATGGCTGCATGACCGAGCTGACCCGGGCCAGGACCGGGGATCTCACCACGCTGCTCGAATACAGCGATATGTGAGGCCCAGCCGGGCGCGCGCCCGGGCGGGGCTTCAGCCCACTGAGCGTGAGGGCGCGGCCCCGGTCTGGCTGAGGGGGTGGGTCTCCTCAGCCGGTCTCGCCGCGCTGGCGGATCGGGCTGTGCTGAGCGGGCTGGCCTCGATCTCGGCCAGCCGGCGCAGGAAGCGCGGTGTGCGCAGCCTTTTTGCGGCCGAGCCTACGATGATCTGCTCAAGCCCGGGGCGGCCGCGTGCCAGCGCCAGCGCCATCAGCCCGCGCAGATAAAGCGGGGTATTGCGCCTTGCGCGCCAGGCCTGGTGGAACAGCGCCGCATCCAGATTTCCCTCCATCGCCGCGCCGAGCAGGGCGCCAAGCTGGCCAGAGGCGAGCAGCAGTCTTTCGCTGCGCTCGCCGCTCCAGCGCATGGCAAACTGCGTCACCCAGGGGCGGCGGAACAAAGCGGCATGGGCGGCATCGGGCGGGTTCATCGGGTCTGCAATCAGCCAGACCTTCGCCGCCGCTTCGGTCATATCCGGCGCATAGCCATAGCGGCTGGTGAAATCGAGCCGGCGCTGCGCGCGGTGGCGGCTGTCCCAGGCGGCAACTGAGGGATCAAGCGTGGCCCGCGGAGCGATCAGCAAAGCCGAGGCGCCGGGGGCGCTGACCATATAGCTGGCCGCGGCATAGCCCGCGGGCCCGGCGCCATAGAACAGAACCTGATCGAAATCGTCGAAAAACGCGTCATCGACCATGCGGTCGAAATAGCCCCAGACCTCACGCGCGCGCCAGAAGGTCTCGCCCTCGGCGATCACGCAGAGAAAGGACCAGCCATTGGCCTGGGCATATTCCCAGGCGGGGGGCATTTTGTCATCGCGGGCCCGGATGGTTTCGGCGCGCTCAAAACAGACCAGCAGCTTCGGCCCGGTCTCGGCAAAGAAGACCCGGTGACGCGCGCCTAGCGGATCGAGATAGCCGTCTACCTCGGCGATGCGTTCCATCGCGGCAAGCCAGGAAGGCTCTGCTCCGGAGGCCGCCTGGAATTTATGAGCCTGGTCTTCCATTCTTTCCTCTGCCGGCGCGCCCGGACCGAAGGGCGGGGCATCGTCGCAATATTCCCTGCGATTATCACCGCTCTGCCGCAATTCTCCAAGATAAATCCGGCGCAGATCAGGCGGGGGATTGTGAACAGTCTTATTCCGCTCTGGTGGCGCGGCGCGGGAGCGGGGGCATGAAAACGGCAAGGCCCGCGCCACCGGCAGCGGCCGGGGCGCGGGCTTTTCAGGTTACAGAGAGGGCCCCGCAGGAGCTTTGGGGCGGGGCCCTCGCCGTCATCCGGCCCGTAAAGGGGCCGTCCGATCTCAGAAGAAGGCCTGCAGCCCGGTGATGGCGCGACCGAGGATCAGCGCGTGAACATCATGCGTGCCCTCATAGGTATTGACGGTTTCGAGGTTCACCATATGGCGGATCACCTGGAATTCCTCGGAAATGCCGTTGCCGCCATGCATATCGCGGGCGTGACGGGCGATCTCGAGCGCCTTGCCGCAATTGTTGCGCTTGATGATCGAGATCATCTCCGGCGCGGCATTGGCCTCATCGAGCAGGCGGCCGACGCGCAGGCTGGCCTGCAGGCCCAGCGAGATCTCGGTCAGCGCATTGGCCAGCTTCAGCTGATAAAGCTGTGTACCGGCGAGGGGCTTGTTGAACTGCCTGCGGTCGAGCCCGTACTGACGCGCGGCTTCCATGCAGAATTCCGCCGCGCCGAGCACGCCCCAGGAAATGCCGTAACGGGCGCGGTTGAGGCAGCCGAACGGACCTTTCAGCCCCTCGACATGGGGCAGGAGCGCCTCTTCGCCGATTTCCACATCCTGCATCACGATCTCGCCGGTGATCGAGGCGCGCAGGGAGAGCTTGCCGCCGACTTTCGGTGCGCTGAGACCCCTGGTGCCCTTGTCGAGCACGAAGCCGCGGATCTTGCCGCCATGCGCCTCAGATTTGGCCCAGACCACGAAAACATCGGCGATCGGCGCGTTCGAGATCCACATTTTCGAGCCGTTCAGAACATAGCCATTCGCGGTTTTCTTCGCGACGGTCTTCATCCCGGCCGGGTCCGAACCGGCATCGGGCTCGGTCAGGCCAAAGCAGCCGATCCATTCGCCCGAGGCCAGTTTCGGCAGGTATTTCTTGCGCTGTTCTTCCGAACCATAGGCATAGATCGGATACATCACCAGCGACGACTGGACCGACATCATCGAGCGATAGCCGCTGTCGACCCGCTCGACCTCGCGCGCCACAAGACCATAGGCCACATATGAGGCGCCAAGCCCGCCATATTCCTCGGGGATGGTGACGCCGAGCAGGCCCATCTCACCCATTTCGCGGAAAATTTCCGGATCGGTGGCTTCCTCGCGGAAGGCGGCAATCACCCGCGGCTGCAGCTTTTCCTGGGCATAGGCGCGGGCCGAATCGCGGATCGCGCGCTCTTCTTCGGTCAGCTGCTCATCGAGACGGAAGGCATCGGCATAATCGAACCGGCTCAGATCCGGCGTGTCTTTGGCTTTCAGCTTTGGGCGGTCTGACATTTCAATCCTCACGGGCGCGTTTCGGCTGGGGTTGTCAGGGTTATTGCATGGAAAGGCCCCGGGGGTGTAACGAAACTCTGTCATCAGATTATGAGGAATACTCATATGTTGCCGCGTCGCTATCTGCCCTCAATCGCATCGCTTCTGGCGCTGGAGGCGGTCGGACGCCTCGGCACGGCCTCGGCGGCAGCGACGGAACTGGCGCTGACCCAGGGCGCGATCTCCAAACAGCTGCAGGTGCTTGAGGCGCAGCTCGGCGTGGCGCTGATCAGCCGCGAGAAACAACGCCTCAGCCTGACCCCGGCGGCGCAGGACTATCTGGCCGAGGCGCGTAAGGCGCTGAAAATCCTTTCAGACGCCTCGCTGCATCTGCGGGCCAATCCGGCGGGCGGGGCGCTGAATCTGGCCATTCTTCCCGCCTTTGGCATGCATTGGCTGGCGCCGCGCCTCGCGCGTTTTGCCGCCGCGCATCCGGAGGTGACGGTGAATCTCTCGACCCGGCTGCGCCCCTTTGACTTTGAGGGATCGCATTTTGATGCGGCGATCCATTATGGCCGCGAAGACTGGCCCGGGGTGTCATTCCTCAAGCTCATGGAGGAAGAGATCCAGGCCCTGGCCGCACCACAGCTGCTGAGCCAGCCGCCGGAATCGGTGGCCAGGGTGCTGCAGCTGCCGCTTTTGCAGCTCGAGAGCCGCCCGGGCGACTGGGGCCGCTGGTCGGCGCAAAAGGGGCTGGAGGGGCAGCGCCCGCCCGCGATGCTGTTTGATCAGTTCGCCACTATGGCCCAGGCGGCGGTGCATGGCATGGGAGTGGCCTTGCTGCCGCCCTGGCAGGTGCGGGCGGATCTGGAGGCGGGGCGGCTGGTGCCGGTTTTCGGCGCGCCGGTGGCGGCGAGCGGTGCCTATTATCTGGTCTCGCCCGCCGGGCGTGGCGCGCGCGCGCCGCTGGCCTCGTTCCGGGACTGGCTGGCGAGTGAGACCTGCCAGACGGGTGAGACGGGCTGAGAGCGGGTTAAGGTTGCTGCGCGGGGCGGAACTCTGCCTGCAAACCGACGTTGCTATCGCATAACAACCGGTTCCGGTGCAGCAAATGGGGCGGTAATGCCCCGGAGAAGACGGCGGCCGGGAATCAGCCCGGTGCCTGGCCGGCGGTAAAAAAGGAAGGCCTATGCGGAAAATTCTGATCTCGACCACTGCTTTGTCGGTGGCCCTGACCTCGTTTCAGACCCTGCCGGTCGTGGCACAGGATGTGGCAGAAGACCCGGCAGCGCTGAGTGAACAGCTGCTGCAGGAGCAGGCGGCTCAGGCAGAGGCAGAGGCGGCAGCAGCCGCCGAGGCGGCGGCGCAGGCCGAGGCCGAGGCCCAGGCTGAAGCGGCTGCGGCTGCCGAGGCAGCAGCTCAGGCAGAGGCCGAAGCCCGGGCGGAGGCAGAAGCTGCGGCTCAGGCCGAGGCTGATGCGGCCGCACAGGCTGCCGCTGAGGCCGAGGCAAAGGCCCAGGCCGAAGCCGAATCTGCCGCCGCCGCAGCGACCGAGGCTGCTGCTCAGGCTGAGGCTGAAGCCGCTGCGGCGGAGGCTGCCGCTGCCGAAGCTGCCGCGCAGGCCGAGGTGGAAGCCCAGGCGCAGGCAGAAGCCGCAGCTCAGGCAGCGGCGGAGGCTGCGGCTCAGGCAGAGGCAGAGGCCGAGGCAGTCCCGGCAGAGGAAGCGCCGGTGGAAATGCTTACCGAAACTCCGGCCGTGACCCCGGCCGTGCCCGCAGCTGAGCCGGAGGCGGAAGAGCCCTCGGCGCCGCTGGCCGAAGCTCCGGCAGAACCGGCAGCTGAGCCGGTCGATGCGCCGGTGGTCGAGGCTGAGGCCGCAGAGGTGCTGAGCGGCCTGCTTGCTGAACCGACTGCAATCGAGGCAGGTAACGAGGCCGTCACCGCAGAGGGCAATGCCGCTGAGGCCGGCATTGTCACCGGCCTGCCGGCGGCGGCTGGCTTCCTTGAAACCGGCGCTGCCGGTTCGGCTGAGGGCGCAACCGCCGTGGCCCCGGCCAGCGTGGTCGAAACCCTGATCACCCCCGAGACCGCCCGCAGCTCCGAGCAGGAATTCGCGGCCGCTCCGGTGGAGGTGTCGAAAGGCAAGAAATCCGGTCTCTCTGATCTCGAGAAGGTTGGCCTGGTCGCGCTGGGCGCGCTGGCAATCGGCACGGTGATCAGCTCGGGCAATAAAGCGGAAGAGCGCCGTGTGGTCTCGAACAGCGGTGATCGGGTCGTGGTGGAAAACCCCGATGGCAGCTATGTTGTTTATAAAGACGATGACGCTGTGCTGCGTCGCCCCGGGGTGCGCACCAGCACCGAAAGCTTTAACGATGGTTCGACCCGCACCGTGGTTACCCGTGAGGATGGCACCCAGGTGGTGACGGTGCGCAATGCCTCGGGCCGGGTGCTGCGCCGTTCGGCCTATGACCGGCAGGGCGTTGAGATGGTGCTGTTTGACGATCTCTATGCCGAAGAGCCAATCCGGGTCAGCGAACTGCCCCGTCCGCACCCTGACCGCGTGGTGATCTCGACCTCTGACCGCGATGCGGCGCTGAAGGCCGAACTCGCCGCCGAAGAGGCCGAAAGGCTGGGTCGCAAGTTCAGCCTGCGCCAGATCCGTGAGATCCGCGAAGTGCGTGAACTGGCGGCAACGGTTGAGGTGGACAGCATCACCTTTGACACCGGCTCCTCGGTGATCCGGGCGACCGAAGCGCGCAAGCTGGCCGAGCTTGGCCGCCTGATGGGGCAGCTGCTGGACAGCAATCCGCGCCATGTCTTCCTGATTGAGGGCCATACTGATGCCGTCGGCTCGGCCAGCTCAAACCTGCTGCTTTCGGACCGTCGCGCCGAAAGTCTGGCTCTGGCGCTGACCGAATATTTCGACGTGCCGCCGGAAAACCTGGTGGTGCAGGGCTATGGCGAATCCGAGCTGAAAATCCGCTCGCAGGAGGCAGAACGCGCCAATCGCCGGGTCAATGTCCGGCTGATCACCCCGCTTTTGCGCAAATTCTGAGCGCTGGCTGAGCGAGACTGAAACCGACCGGCGCGGGGCTGTGTGTGACAGCCGCCCCCGCGCCGGTTTTTTATTGCCCGCTGGCTCTCACGCAGATCTGTCTTGCAGCGCTGCCGGTGGCGGGGCAGGTGAGGAGGGGAGAGAGCAATGCAGCGGAGCGCACGGGATGAGCCTTGAGAACAGCAGCGGCAGTGCGCCCCCCCCCCAGCGCTATCTGATCCTCGATCTGGCGCGCAGCCTCGCCTTGCTGGCCATGGTGATATTTCATCTGACCTGGGATCTGGCGATGTTCGGCTATCTGCCGCCCGAGACCCCCGGCACCGGCTTTTTCTGGTATTTCGCCCGGCTGACCGCCGGCAGTTTCATTTTTCTCGCCGGGATCGGGCTCTGGCTGTCGCATGGGGCAGGGATCCGCTGGCCCGCTTTCTGGCGGCGCGCGGCGAAGATCCTCGCTGCAGCGGTTCTGGTTTCGCTCGGCACCAGGATTGCCATGCCGCAGGTCTGGGTGTTCTACGGCATCCTGCATTCAATCCTGGTCTCCTCGCTGCTGGGCCTCGCCTTTCTGCGCCTGCCCTGGCCGCTGGTGCTGGGGATTGCCGCTTTTGTCTTCGCTTTGCCCTGGCTCTATGCCAACCCGGTGTTCGGCGGCGCGCTGATCTGGACCGGCCTCTCGGGCGTCTCGCCCTATACTGCTGATTTTGAGCCGCTTTTCCCGTGGTTTGCGCCCTTCCTTGCCGGAATGGTCGCGGCAAAGCTGATGGGGCGCTATGGTCTCTGGCAGCGGCTGGCGCTGCCTGCAACGCCGCTGCTGCGCCGCCTGGCCTGGCCGGGAAAACATTCGCTGCTGATCTATCTGCTGCATCAGCCGCTGCTGATCGGCCTGCTCAGCGCCATTGCCTGGCTCCGGGCTTTCTGAGCGGTAAATAAAAGATGGGATGATCGGGGGCCGCCCCGCTGCTTCGGCGGCGGGGTGACAGGCCGGCGGTTATCCGGGCAAGCTCCTACTGCTCATGTCTTCAGGAGGCACTGCCATGGATCTGTGTGTCGGCCTGGATGTTTCGGTTCGCACCACGAGCATTTGTGTGATGGATGGCGCGGGTCAGGTTCTGAAGGAGGCGAAGGTCGAAAGTGAACCCTCGGCCATCGCTGCGCTGCCCGGCAATTTTTACGGGCATTATCGCCGGATCGGCCTTGAGGCGGGACCGCTCTCGCAATGGCTCTACAGCGGCCTTGCTACTGCGGGTTATCCGGTCATCTGCGTCGAGACGCGGCCGATGAAGGCCGCACTTTCAGCGCAGATCAGCAAGACCGACAGAAACGATACGCGGGATCGCCCGGATGATGCGTGTCGGCCTGTATCGGCCGGTCCATGTCAAGACCGAGCGCAGCCAGGAGATCCGGATGCTGCTGACGGCGCGGAAGTTCCTGCAATCGAAGATCATCGACGCCGGGAACAGCCTGCGCGGGTTGCTGTGCAATTTCGGCCTGAAGGTTGGTGCTGTCACACGCGCTCAATACGAGGCGCGCGTCATCTTCCGACCCCATCATGAAGCGGCCCAGTGCTGACTTCGGAGAGAAGCAAGGCACCTGCCGGGATCAACCGCCATGGGCGGGTGAGATAATGACCAAAAACAGACGGCCTGCGAACCAGGCCGAAGTAGATTTGAGCCCATTGCGGTCATTGGCATGTATTGCCGGGCGTGCTATGTTTTTCCTGTCCCACAAGGAGATTTATGCACAGAGGCTTCGATTAAACCGCATGTAGCGGCATCGCTCGGCACATAGTTGCCGAACCTTTTTGCATGATTTCTGTGGAGTTCTCATGGAGAACACAAACTTAGTGATCCGACCGTTTGATGCGGCAACGGATCTGAAAAAACTTTCCAGTATCTGGTTCGAAGCCTCGCTGAAGGCACATCCGTTCATCGGTGAGGCAAGGCTTACCGAGCAACGCAAGCTGATCGAAGACGAGTATCTGCCAAAGGCAGAGACTTCAGTGGCTTACCTCGACGGTGAAGTTGTTGGATTCATCAGCCTTCTCGGCAGTTTCGTTGGCGGCATTTTCATTGCGCCAGACCGGCAGGGTTTCGGTATCGGGCGCAAGCTCATCGCCGATGCATTCGCCAGGACGGGGGAACTGTCCCTCGAAGTTTACACCGAGAATGAGCAGGCCGTTCGCTTCTATAGGGGGATCGGTTTCTGCGAGGTTTCCCGACGCGATATCGATGAATCAGGCCTTCCGTTCCCGAACGCGACACTCATCTTGAAGGGGTGATATGTGGTCGGGTGGGGCTTCATTGCTTCGCCCGATCGCCCTGTGCGCGACCGCTTCGTCCCGCAAAGCTGCCACTAAGATCAGAGTGTTTGACAGACATACCCCCAATAGAGAAGCCCCGCGCCGGAAACCGGCGCGGGGCTTCTTGTCAGGGGCGCGCAGCCCGGACTGACTGTTCAGAGCTTTTGCGTCAGCACGGTGGCCATCTGCAGCTCGCCAAAGCCATTAAAGCGACTGTTGGTGACCACCGAATAAGACCCCATGCCATGCCAGGCGACATAATCGCCCTCTTCGATATCGGCAGGCATCAGGATTTCGCCGGGCAGGCGGTCAACGGAATCGCAGGTAGGGCCAAAAGCGATGCGCGGCTGGACCTCGCCATGGCGCAGCTCGCCTGCCGGTGAAAGCACCTGCAGCCGGTCGATCATGCCGATCTGCGGCATTTCATTCAGCATGCCATAGATGCCGTCATTGAGGAAGACATGCTCGCCGTCGCGGATCGCCTTGATACGGGCCATCAGGGTGAAAGCATCACCGCAGAGCGCGCGGCCCGGTTCGCAGACCAGCACCGGTTTATCGGCGCCGAAAGCCTCATCCGCGGTGCGGCCGATCACATCGAAGATGCTCTCCAGCTCGGGCACCACCGCCTCGAGACGGTGGTTCGGGAAGCCGCCACCTACATTGAGGCGCGAGATGCGCACACCGGCCTCAGCCACGATCCAGGCGGCCTTGCGGATATAGGTCTCCCAGGCGGCGGGATCGGTGCATTGCGTGCCGGGATGGAAGGTCAGCGAGGGGGTGAAGCCAGCCTCGGCCACGGTCTTCAGCAGCTCGACGGCCAGCTCAGCCGTGGCGCCGAATTTGGCGCCGAAATTATAGGCGGCTCCACCGACCGGCAGTTTGAACCGCACTGAAATTTCGCAGCCTTCAGCCGGGACATGCGCAATCAGCTTGGCGAGTTCCGATGCGGAATCAACGCTGTAGCTTTTGACTTCGTGGGATACGGCATGGGCGATCTCGGCCAGCGAGCGCACCGGATTGTGATAGTGAATAGCGGCCTCGGGCACGAGGCGGCGAATCAGATCAATCTCGAAAGGCGAGGCGCAGTCGAAACCGGTGATCCCGGCAGTGGCGAGATTCGAGATCATTTCCTCGCCCGGATTCGATTTGACCGCATAGGTCACCAGGCCGGGGAAGCCAGTGATAAAGCGGCGGGCGGCGGCCTGAGCGACCGTGGGTGCAAAGAACAGCACCGGATTTTCCGGCTGGTGCAGCCGGATGAATTCGGTCGGATTGTTCCAGATCGTTCGTGAAAGTCCCATCGGCGTTTCCCTTTCTGCCAATAGAACGCTTCGCCCTTCCCTTAGTTCCTGGGTCGGGCACCTGCGTGGTCTGAAGAAACCAGGCCAGGTGCGTATGAGCCGCCCTTTTCCTGCAAGAAGGATGCTGCATATGTGCGACAATTTCACCGGACAAAACTATATATCTGCCAGAATTGATCGTTATAATGACGAAAAAGGAAGTCATATTGATGGATGATCTCGATAAAAGTCTGATTGGCCTGCTCAGCGCCGATGCCAGGATATCGGTTGCGACCCTGGCACGGCGGCTGAAAGTGGCACGTTCGACGATTCAGGCCCGGCTGGAACGGCTGGAAACCACTGGAGTTATTGCTGGTTACACGCTGAAACTGGGCGAGGCCGCGCGCGAGGGGCGGCTGCGCGCCTCGGTGCTGCTGACCATAGAGCCACGCGGTCAGGCGGCGATTCTGACCCGGCTGAAATCGATCCATGAGGTGGAAAAGGTCTTCACCACCTCCGGTCGATTCGACCTTTTGCTGCAGATCTCCTGCGAAAACACCCGTTTACTGGATGAAGTGCTTGATCAGATCGGCGCTTTGACCGGGGTGAAAAGTTCCGAGAGTCTGATCCATCTCTCGACCCGGATCGACCGCGCGGTGTGATACCGGGGAAAGCAAGGCCCCGGGCGGGGATATTTTCAGACCGATGAAAACCTGGGGTGCATTCATCTGTCCGTTAAATATCCCCGGGAAGGCCCCTGCAGGGGCCGGGGGGCGCCCCCCTCCTTCGCGTAAAACCAACGTGAAAAACCAAAAAAGGGGGCGCGCCGATGGCACGCCCCCTTTTTTTACCGATCCGGTGCCGCGCCTCAGCGCGCGCGCAGATCGAGATAGTCGCGTTTCAGCGGGCCCACATAGAGCTGACGCGGGCGGCCGATCTTGCCGGTCGGGTCCGAGATCATCTCTTTCCACTGTGAAATCCAGCCGATGGTGCGCGAGATCGCGAAGATCGGGGTGAACATCGAGGTCGGGAAGCCCATCGCCTCAAGGATGATGCCCGAGTAGAAATCGACATTCGGATAGAGTTTTTTCGAGACGAAATATTCGTCCTCCAGCGCAATACGCTCCAGCTCTTTGGCGACTTTCAGGGTCTCGTTATTCTCGATTCCCAGCAGGCCCAGGACCTCATCGGCCGATTCTTTCATCACTTTGGCGCGGGGGTCAAAGTTCTTATAGACGCGGTGGCCGAAGCCCATCAGGCGGAAGGGATCGTTCTTGTCCTTGGCGCGGGCGATGAATTCCGGGATCCGGTCAACGGTGCCGATCTCGCGCAGCATCTCGAGGCAGGCCTGGTTGGCGCCGCCATGGGCCGGGCCCCAGAGGCAGGCGATGCCGGCCGCGATACAGGCGAAGGGATTGGCGCCCGAAGAGCCTGCCAGACGCACGGTCGAGGTCGAGGCATTCTGCTCGTGATCGGCATGGAGCATCATGATGCGGTCCATGGCTTTCTCGAGGATCGGGTTGACCACGTAATCCTCGGCCGGAACGGCGAAGCACATGTTCAGGAAATTGCCGGCATAGGACAGCGAATTTTTCGGATAAACGAAGGGCTGACCGACCGAATATTTATAGGCCATTGCGGCGATGGTCGGCAGCTTGGCGATCATGCGGATCGAGGCGACCTCGCGGTGCCATTCGTCATTGATATCAAGGCTGTCGTGATAGAAAGCCGACATCGCCCCGACCACGCCGACCATGGTGGCCATCGGATGGGCATCACGGCGGAAGCCACGGAAGAACTGATGCATCTGCTCATGCACCATGGTGTGACGGGTCACACGATTGGTGAAATCATTGAGCTGGGCTGCGGTCGGCAGCTCGCCGTTCATCAGCAGATAGCAGGTTTCGAGATGGGTGGATTTCTCGGCCAGCTGCTCGATCGGATAGCCGCGATACAGCAGCTCCCCCGCGTCACCATCGATAAAAGTGATCGCGCTTTCGCAGGATGCCGTCGAGGTGAAGCCGGGGTCGTAAGTGAAAACATCGGCCTGGCCGTAAAGCTTGCGGATATCAAGCACATCCGGGCCGATATTGGGCGAGAGCACCGGAAGGTCAAATTCCTTGCCATCCAGCGTCAGCGTCGCTTTTCTGTCTGCCATTCTTACACTTCCCCCGTGTAGCAGGCCGCGCGCGGGCTGGCGGGCGACCCTCAGCTTTGGTCTCTGCCCCGGCAGGGCCGGGGCAACGCAGGGCTCGGGGGGGTGCGGGCGGCGGTTAAGCCGCGGCCTCCGAGAGCCTCGCGATCGTTTCATCCTGACCGATGACCAGCATCATGTCGAAGACGGATGGAGTAGCACTGCGACCCGCCAGGGCAGCGCGAAGCGGTGCGGCGAGTTTGCCGAATCCGATCCCGTTATCGCTGGCAGCCTGGTTCAGAATGGTCTCAAGTGCTTCCTTCGTCCAGCTAGCATTTTGCAACTGCGGCGTCAACGAAGTCAGTATACTACGGGATACCGTATCGAGCGAAGCCGCAGATTTCTCATCGGGCTGCACCGGGCGCGAGATCAGGGCAAAATGCGCCTTATCAAGCAGTTCGGGGAAGGTCTTCGCGCGATCCTTCACGCAATACATGGCTTTTTGCAGCCGATCAGCCTGCGCTTGTGACAAAGCGGCTTTGCCGGCAGCGCTCAGATAGGCCTGAAGTTCATGCAGCAGTGCAGCGTCATCCCCCATGGCGATATGATGGCCGCAGGTGTTCTCGAGCTTTTTGAAATCCAGCCGCGCCGGGGCCTTGCCGATGCCTTTGAGGTCAAAGACCTCCATCGCCTCAGCCGAGGTAAAGATCTCGAGATCGCCATGCGCCCAGCCCAAACGGGTGAGATAATTGCGCATTCCGGCCGCCGGATAGCCAAGCGCCTGATATTCCTCGAGTCCGGTGGCGCCGTGGCGCTTGGAGAGTTTCTTGCCATCCGGGCCGTGGATCAGCGGAATATGCGCCCATTGCGGCACATCCCAGCCCATGGCGGTATAGACCATCTGCTGGCGCGCGGCATTGACCAGATGGTCATCGCCGCGGATCACCAGGGTCACGCCCATATCATGGTCATCGACCACAACCGCCAGCATATAGGTCGGCGTGCCATCCGAGCGCAGCACGATCATATCGTCGAGCGTCTCATTTTTAATCACCACCTGGCCCTGGACCTGATCCCCGATCACCGTCTCGCCCTCGCGCGGGGCTTTCATGCGGATGGCAAAGGGCTTGTCGGCGGGGAAACTGGCGGGATCCGCATCGCGCCAGGGGCTCTGGAACACGGCATATGAGATGCCCTGAGCCTCCTGCGCCGCTTTCCAGTCAGCGATTTCCTCTGGCGTGGACCAGCAGCGATAGGCGGTGCCGCGCGCCAGCATTTCGTGCGCCACTTCGGCATGACGCTCCTTGCGCTCAAACTGGCTGACCACATCGCCATCCCAGTCGAGGCCGAGCCAGGTCAGACCTTTGAGAATGGCCTCGGTCGCCGCGGGGGTTGAACGTTCGCGGTCGGTGTCTTCGATACGCAGCAGAAATTTGCCGCCGCGGCCCCGGGCATAGAGCCAGTTGAACAAAGCAGTGCGTGCGCCACCGATATGCAGAAAGCCGGTGGGCGAGGGGGCGAAGCGGGTCACGACCGGCTTGGACATGTCGAAATTAACCTTTCGGAAACCATGCCGGGCGAGGATCACGCCGGGCGCAGGTGGGGCAGGGATCTGGGCTGCATTTACCCGCGAGGCAGGGGGGAGGGCAAGGTGGCTGAGCTTTTGCCGCAGCCAGAGGGGCAGGCGCCGCGCATCGGGCTGCGGGCGGCTTTTCTGGGCCTCGAGGCGGCGCGGGGCCGTTTGCTGCCGCTGGGCTTTGGCCTGTTCGCCAGCGGGATCGCCCTGTGGTTCGGGCTGGAGCACGAGCCGGGGGCGGGGCACTATCTCGGCGCTGTGGCTCTGGCTGCGCTCGGGCTTCTGGCCGCCTGGCGTCTGCCCGATCCCTGGAAACTGGCGGGGCCGGGGCTGAGCCTGCTGGCGCTTGGCTTTCTGATCACCGGGCTGCGCGCCCATCTGGTGGCGGCGCCGGTGATCGGCTGGCGCTATTACGGCGCGATTGAGGGGCGGGTCAGCGAGATTGACCGCTCGGCCAGCGATGCGCTGCGTCTGACGCTGGAGGATCCGGTGCTGGAGCGCATGGGGCCGGAGGAAACCCCGCGCCGGATCCGGATCTCGCTCTCGGGGGCGCGGCTCTGGCATGATCCGCGCCCGGGTGAGCGGGTCATGCTGACCGGCCATCTGGCCCGCCCCGAAGAGCCTGCCGCGCCGGGCGGTTTTGATTTTCGCCGCATGGCGTTTTTTGACGGTCTGGGGGCGGTGGGCTATAGCCCCAACCCGGTGCTGCTGCTCGAGCCTGCCGCTTCGGGCGAGGCCTGGATTGGCCGGCTCAGGCTCTGGCTTTCGGCAGGGATCCGGGCTTCGATCGGCGGCGAGGCCGGGGCCTTTGCCGCAGGCGCGATGACCGGCGATCGTTCGGGCATTTCGCGCGCAACGATCGAGGCTTTGCGTGATTCCTCGCTGGCGCATATTCTGGCGATTTCGGGGATGAATCTGGCCTTTCTGACCAGTTTTCTGTTCGGGCTGATCCGGGGCGGCATTGCCTGCTGGCCGCGCCTCGCCCTGCGGGTCAATGCAAAGAAGATTGCGGCGCTGATTGCGCTGCCGGTCGCGTTTTTCTATCTGCTGCTCTCCGGCGCGAATGTGGCGACTGAGCGGGCCTTTGTCATGGCAGCGGTGCTGCTGCTGGCGGTGCTGCTGGACCGGCGCGCGCTCAGCCTGCGTCCGGTGGCGCTGGCCGGGTTTCTGATACTGATCTGGCGCCCCGAGAGCCTGGTGCAGCCGGGGTTTCAGATGTCGATGGCGGCGACGCTGGCGCTGACCGGCGGCTTTCAGGCCTTGGACGGGCTGTTGCAGCGCGGGCGGCTGCCGCGGCTGGTTCTGCCGGTTTTCGCGCTGATCGCCTCATCGCTGATCGGCGGGCTGGCCACAGCGCCCTATGCGGCGGCGCATTTCAGCCGCTTTGCCGATTATGGCCTGCTGGCCAATCTTCTGACCGTGCCTGCCATGGGGGTGCTGATCATGCCGATGGGGGTGCTGGCCTTTCTGCTTGCCCCCTTTGGCCTTGCCTTCGTGCCGCTGTGGCTGATGGGGCTGGGCGCGGAATGGATCCTCTTTGTGGCCGCTTGGGTGGCGGCGATGGAGGGGGCGGTCATCGGCATTGCTGCGCCGCACTGGCTGGCGCTGCCACTGATCTCGCTGGGCGGGCTCTGGCTGATCTGCTGGCCGGGCCGGGCGCGGCTGGCCGGAGCCGGGCTGATCCTTGCCGGGCTGATCTGCTGGCCGCTGGCCGGGCGACCGGATCTGCTGATCGCCGCGGATGGGCGGCTGGCCGGGCTGCGGGGGGCGGGATTGCTAGGGGCGGGCGAGCTGGCCCTGTCATCGCCCCGTGGCAGCGCTTTCGCGGCCGCAGACTGGCTGGAGCGTGACGGCGATCTGACCCCGCCGGCAGAGGCCGCGTTGCGACCGGGGTTTTCGGGTACAAAGGCGGCGCGGGAATTCAGCTTCGCCGGGCTGCGGGGGGTGATGCTGCAGGGCGAGGCGGGGCTTGCACAGCTGAGCCAGGCCTGTGCGCGTTATGATCTGGTGGTGCTTGCCGCGCGGGCCAGAGCGGCCCCGGTGCGCTGTCCTTTGCTGGATCAGCGCCTGCTCAGCCGGACCGGCGCGCTGGCCTTTTACCGTGAGGGCGGAGGCATCCGCCTGCGTCAGGCGCTGCGGCCACGGATCTGGAGTGGCAGGCCAGAGGCAATCCCCTGGCCTGATCTGCCGTTCCTGGCAGCGCCGCCCGATCAGTAGCTGCGGATCAGCCCGACGAGACGGCCCTGGATGCGCACCCGGCTCTCGGGGAAGACCCGGGTCTCATATTCGGGGTTGGCCGCTTCGAGCGCGATCATCGTGCCACGGCGGCGGTAGCGTTTCAGCGTCGCCTCCTGTTCCTCGATCAGCGCCACGACGATATCGCCATTATCGACCACATCCTGCTCGCGGATCACGACGATATCCCCGTCATTAATCCCGGCCTCGATCATGGAATCGCCCTTGACCTCAAGCGCATAGTGATTGCCGCGGCCCGAGAGCATGGCACCGGGCACGGCGATGTTATGCGAGGCCTCGGAGATTGCCTCGATCGGCACACCGGCAGCAATGCGGCCCATGACCGGCAGTTCCAGCGCATAGACCGGATCGGCCTGGGGCGCCTCCCTGCGATCGCCTTCGATCACCCGGGGCGTGAAGGCGGGGTCTTTTGCGGCGGCCGCCGGGGCTTGTTCCGGGGCAGGGGCGGGGGCTTTGGCAGTGATGCCAGCAGAAGCTGCCCGTTTCTCGACGGCTTCGGGCAGGCGGATGATCTCAAGCGCCCGGGCGCGATGGGCGAGGCGGCGGATGAAGCCACGCTCTTCCAGCGCGGTGATCAGCCGGTGAATGCCGGATTTTGAGCGCAGATCCAGTGCCTCTTTCATCTCGTCAAACGAGGGCGGAATGCCATCGGCTTCCAGACGGTCACGGATGAAGGTCAGAAGCTCCAGCTGTTTGCGTGTCAGCATCTTTCAACTCCCGGGAACAAAGCGCAGATCAGAAGCCCTCAGGGGGCGTTGGTATTATGTTCTGCCCGTGTTCCCGGTTTGTGTCAAGTGTGACGCGCAGTGCCAGGCAATGCAATCCTGAGCTGTGCTGGTTCGTGCTCCGGTTCAGAGCGCGATCCAGTCGACCAGATCGCCGGCCTGGCGTGCAGGATCACCGACCGGCCGGACCATGAGCGCATTGGCCTCGGCCAGCACGGTCAGCAGCGCGCTGTCCTGACGGCCAAAGGGGGTAATCTCGCCGCCGGGGCTGACTTTGGCGCGCATATAATGGGCGCGCGGGCCATTTTCCGGCAGATCCGTGGCAAGGCGGGCCTGCTGCAGACGCGGGCGGGGGCTCGGGTCGCCCTGCATATGGCGCAGCAGCGGCAAGAGGAACAGCTCGGCGCAGAGAATGGCAGATACCGGATTGCCAGGCAGGCCCAGAAAGGCCGCGCCAAACAGTCTGCCTGCCATCAGCGGCTTGCCAGGACGCAGGGCAACTTTCCAGAACCCTGCCTCCAGCCCGAGGCTTTTTGCCACCGGCGCGACCAGATCATGATCGCCGACCGAGGCTCCGCCGGAAGTAACGATGACATCGGCGCCGCGGGCCAGCTCAAGCACCTGGCGCAGCGCGGGCTCAGTGTCGCGCGCAATGGGCAGGAGCCGGGTCTCGGCTCCCTCGGCTTCGGCCATGGCTTTGATGGCAAAAGAGTTTGAGGCAATGATCTGATCGGCGCGCGGGCTTTCTCCGGGCATGACCAGCTCATCGCCGGTGGAGAGGATGGCCACCACCGGGCGGCGGCGTACCGTGACCTTTGCCACATTCATCGAGGCGATCAGCGCCAGGTCCGAGGGGCGCAGGCGGCGCAGACCGATCTGATCACCGATGCGGAAATCCTGGCCGCGCGGGCGGATATTGCTGCCGGAATCGCGGTCGGTGATGGTGATAAAGGCGCCGTCCGGGGCGGTGTTTTCCTGAAGGGTCACATGGTTTGCGCCATCGGGCACCGGCGCACCGGTGAAGATGCGCACAGCCTGACCCTCGCCGATCACGCCGGTGAAAGCATGACCCGCGCCCGCCTCGCCAATGACGCGAAACCGTGCGCCGGGCTCGGGGGCACAGGCCAGAGCATAGCCATCCATAGCCGAGGCATCAAAGGGCGGCTGGTCGCGCTCTGCGGTCACGGCGCGCGCCAGCCAGCGTCCGGCGGCTGCGGCAAGGGGGATCTCCTCATGCGCCAGCTCCGGGGCCAGCGCCATGATCCGCGCCATGGCCTCATCCACCGGCATCAGCGGGCCGGGGTTGCGCGGGCCGGGCTCTGCGGGCGCGCTCATGCGCTGGCCTCAAACAGGCCGGATTTGCCACCCTCTTTGCGCAGCAGGCGGATGCCGTCGATGCGCATCGCCTTTTCGGCGGCTTTGAGCATGTCATAGATCGTCAGCGCGGTGACCGAAGCGGCGGTCAGCGCCTCCATCTCGACCCCGGTCTGGCCTGCGGTTTTCACCATAGCCTCAATCCGCACCCCTTTGCCCTCTGTCGGCTCAAGGCTGATGGTGACTTTGGTGATCGGCAGCGGATGGCAGAGCGGGATCAGATCGGCGGTGCGTTTCGCCGCCATGATCCCGGCCAGTCGCGCGGTGCCGAGCACATCGCCTTTGCCCGCCCGGCCTTGGGTCACCAGCGCCAGCGTGGCGGGTTCCATCAGCACCCAGGCCTCGGCAACAGCGGCGCGTGAGGTCACCGGCTTGGCCGAGACATCGACCATATGCGCCTGGCCCTGATCGTCAAAATGGGTGAGCGGGCTCGACATCGGATCAGCCTCTTAAAGCGGCATGCCGCCCTGGGCGGTCAGCGGCGCGGCCAGGATCTGCCGGGTGGCGGCGGTTACATCTTCCTGGCGCATCAGGCTTTCGCCGATCAGGAAGCAACGCGCGCCATAGCGGGCCAGATCGGCCAGATCCGCGGCGGTATAAAGGCCGCTTTCGGCGACGATCAGCCGGTCTTCCGAGACCCGGCGCGACAGGCGGCGGGTGGTGTCGAGCGTCACGTCGAAATTATGCAGATTACGGTTATTGATGCCCATCAGCGGCGATTTCAGCCGGTGGGCGCGCTCCAGCTCGGCCTCGTCATGTACCTCGAGCAGCACATCCATGCCCCATTCAAAGGCCGCAGCCTCCAGCTCGGCGGCCTGACCATCCTCAAGCGAGGCCATGATCAGCAGGATGCAATCGGCGCGCAAAGCGCGGGATTCGACGATCTGCCAGGGGTCATAGATGAATTCTTTGCGCAGGCAGGGCAGTTTCACCGCATCATGCGCCGCCATCAGGAAAGCATCATCGCCCTGGAAAGAAGGGCCATCGGTCAGCACTGAAAGGCAGGTCGCGCCGCCTTCCTCATAGGCTTTTGCCAGCGCCGGCGGATCGAAATCGGCGCGGATCAGGCCTTTGGAAGGGCTGGCTTTCTTGATCTCGGCGATCAGGCCATAGCCATTCTGCGCCGCATTCTGCAAAGCACTGGCAAAGCCGCGCGGCTGGGGTGCAGCCTTTGCCGCCTCCTCCAGATCGGTCAGCGGGCGAAGCGCTTTGCGGGCGGCAACCTCTTCCAGTTTATAGGCTTTGATACGGTCGAGAATGGTGCTCATCTGGCCGGCCTTTTCTTCCTGCAGCGTCTCTGGCCCGGGATCAGCCGGGCAGCTCCTTATTGCGCAGCCCCGGCAAAGATCGGGGTCAGGGCAAGGGATGGAAGATTTGTAGCGCGGGGGGGCGGCAAAGGAAAGCCGTCAGGCGGCCCAGTCGATGGCGGACTGGCCCTGGGCGGCAAGCCAGTCATTGACCGCCGAGAAGGGGCGCGAGCCAAAGAAACCGCGATAGGCCGAAAGCGGCGAGGGATGGGCCGAGGCGTGAAACAGATGGCCCTCGCGCGGCAGTTTCGCGCAGAGCTTTTGCGCCGGCGCCCCCCAGAGCAGGAAAGCGCGCGGCCCGTCCGTCGCTGTGGCCGCAAGGATCTGGCTCACCAGCCCGGCCCAGCCCCAGGTTTTATGCCCGAAAGCCTCTCCCAGCGGTACGGTGAGGGCGGTGTTGAGCAGCAGCACCCCCTGTTTTGCCCAGGCGCTGAGATCGCCATCCATCTTCAGCGCACCAAGATCGCTGCCGAGTTCGGTCAGGATGTTTTTCAGCGAGTCACGCGGGGCCTCGCCCTTTGGGAAAGAGAAGGCGAGGCCCTGGGCGCGCCCCGGGGTGTGATAGGGATCCTGGCCGAGCACCACCACCCGCACCTGATGGCGCGGCGTCAGGGTGAGGGCGCGGAAAATATGCCCGGGTTCCGGCTGCCAGGGCGCGGTGGCGGCCCCGAGCCTCGCGTGCAGCCGCTCCCATGCGGTCAGGCCTTCCTGGTCGGCGTCGCGGAAAAACCCCAGATCAGCCCATGACGGGCGGCCCGCGCCCTCTGGCCCGGGGCCGGGGATCATCGCGGCGGCAGCGGGCAGGGGGAGGCGGGATGCTGTCATGATCAGCGGTTCGAGACCTGGACCAGGGCGGCGAGCTTTGCCTTTGCCGCACCGCTGTCGAGCGAGGCGCGGGCCTGTTCTACACCGTCTTTCAGATCATGGGCTTTATCGGCCACGACCAGGGCGGCGGCGGCATTGAACAAAACGGCATCGCGGTAAGCGCCGGTCTCGCCATCGAGCAGCCGCTTCAGCGCCAGGGCATTCTCCGCCGGAGCGCCGCCGAGCAGGTGTTCAAACGGATGCCAGGGCAGGCCGGCATCCTCGGGATGGAGGGTGAATTCGCGGATCTCGCCGCCTTCCAGCGCCACGACCTTTGACGGGGCGGCGATCGAGATTTCATCCGTGCCATCGCCGCCATGCACCAGCCAGGCCCTGATGCTGCCAAGCGCGCGCAGGGTCTCGGCCATCGGGCGCAGCAGATCGGCGCTGAAGGCCCCGGTCAGCTGACGGCGCACGCCTGCCGGATTGGTCAGCGGCCCGAGGATGTTAAAGATGGTGCGGGTGCCGAGCTCGGTGCGGACCGGGCCGACATGGCGCATTGCCGGATGGTGCATCGGCGCCATCATGAAGCCGATCCCGGCCTCTTCGAGGCATTTTTGCACCTGAGAGGGGCTGATCATCACATTCAGCCCCAGCTCGGTCATGGCATCGGCCGCGCCGGATTTCGACGAGAGATTGCGGTTACCATGTTTGGCCACCACCACGCCCGCGCCCGCCACGACAAAAGCGGTGGCGGTCGAGATATTCAGCGTGCCTTTGCCATCACCGCCGGTGCCGACAATATCTATCGCCCCTTCGGGCGCGCTCACGGCATGGGATTTGGCGCGCATCACCCGGGCGGCGGCGGCATATTCCTCGACCGTTTCACCCCGGGTGCGCAAAGCCATCAGCAGCCCGCCCATCTGGGCCGGGGTGGCCTGGCCCTCAAACAAAGCATCAAAGGCGGCTTCGGCCTCGGCTGTGGTCAGCGGGCGGGTGGCGGCGATACCGATCAGCGGTTTCAGCAGATCACTCATGCGCTGACTTTCACCCCCGCGCTGTCGAGGAAGTTCTGCAACAGCCTGTGGCCATGCTGCGAGGCGATGCTCTCGGGGTGGAACTGCACGCCCTCGATCCGCTTTTCGCGGTGGCGCAGCCCCATGATGGTACCGTCTTCCAGCGCCGCAGTGACTTCGAGACAATCGGGCAGGCTTTCGCGCTCGACGATCAGGCTGTGATAGCGGGTGGCCTCAAAGGGATTGGGCAGGTCGCGGAACATGCCTTTGCCCTCATGATGCATGATGCCCATCTTGCCATGCACGATTTCATGGCAGCGGATCACCTTGCCGCCGAAAGCCTCGCCAATGGTCTGATGACCAAGGCAGACGCCGAGCAGCGGAACATCGGCCTCAGAAGCGGCGCGGGTCAGCGGCAGGCAGATCCCGGCCTGGGCCGGATCGCAGGGGCCGGGCGAGAGCACGATCGCCTCGGGCTGCATTGCCAGGGCCTCCTGCACTTCCAGCGCATCATTGCGGCGCACCACGACATCGGCCCCGAGCTCTCCGAAATAATGGACGAGGTTCCAGGTGAAACTGTCATAATTGTCGATCAGCAGCAGCATGTCAGGCTCAACCCTCCAGAATGACGGGGTTCCTGCCGTGGTCAACTGCCCTGTACCGGGAGGCGCGGGAGGCTTTCACCCCCCCCGTGGATCCGGCCGGTTTCGGCCCCGAGGAACTTCGGCCCCGTTATGACTTATCTGTTTTGCCGGGGCAACCGGCCCGGAGAATAGCAAAACCCGTCCCTGGGTAGAGGGACGGGCTTCATGTCTGGCTTCGGAAAACAGTCCCGGCGGCTCAGTCTTTGGTATTGACCAGACCGCCGCCCAGACCGAAATCGATCACCTGGTCATACATGCTATAGCCGAAATTGGCTTCGCCATAGAGACGGTCGCCCATATAGGCAGCGCCGAGCGTCGGGCGGAAGCTGGAGGTGGCGAAATGGTAATCAACCCCGAGCGTGCCTGCGATCTCGTTCTTCTCGCGCGAGGAAAACAGTTTCACACCGGCGGCAAGACCCTTGCCGCTGTGCTGGCCAAACACCCAGGAAAGGCCGAAGCCGACACCGGGATTATCAGCGCGGGCGGCGCCGGTCAGGGCCAGCGAGGCGGCGAGGGCGCAGGCGGCAAGGCGGGGCAAAGTGGCAATTTTCATGTCATGTCCTTCCATGGCGACCGCTCTGCTCGAAAGGGCCGCTCTTGATCTGTGGATCAAGGATACACCGGAAATTGCTGCGGGGAAACCATTGAACCCTGGCAGAGAATCACCCGGCGACAGCTTGCCTGGGGGGAGGGGCTGCAGGCCTGAGGATTATTCCCTGCCGGATGTACAGAAAACAGCGCAGAAGCCCGGCCCTGTCTCCACCCCTGACCCCCCCGGGCTCGGGCGCAGGCGGGCAGGGCGCTCGGGTAAGGCGCTCGGGCAAGGTGGGCCGGTGCCAGGAACCGTGGCGCAGATTTCCGGGCGGACAGAGGGGGTGCGGGAGGGCGCGGGGATGGGCAGCCCAGGGCCAGCTTCCCGGCGAGGGGGATGGTGGTGCGGGTGGCGGCCCGCCCGTCAGGCGAAAGGCTCCGCGAATTCCGTACTGCCGTATTCAGCCTGGTTTTGCGCCCCGTACGGCAGTTCCGCCCGGCCTGCGGTCAGCTGAGAGAAAAACCTTCTCCTCTGCGGGCTTTGTCCGGGCGCAGTCCTGCTGCGGCAGGGGGGATCTTCAGAATGGAGATCAGATGAAATCCCGTCCAGTCTTATCGTGAATAAGGCGCCGCTGTGAGAGCGGGCCGGACAGGATCAGATCAGAGAGATTTTCAGATGTCGCTTCGCACCTTCACCGCCACCGTGACCCTTGCTGCTGTGCTGGGCGGCACGGCTTTTCCCACCCTTGCTGAAACTCTGCGTATTGGCTGGCAGCAGATTGTTGAACCCTCGCGCATTCCCCAGGCCGATAAAACCTATGACAGCGCCACCGGCGCCACGGTGGAATGGAGCCTGTTCGGCGGTGGGGCGGATGTGATCGCGGCGATTGCCGCCGGTTCGATTGATATCGGCTATGTCGGCTCCTCGCCGCTGACCGCTGCCGCCTCGCAGGATCTGCCGGTTGAGGTGATTTATATCGTCGGCACTATTGCCGGGGCCGAGGCGCTGGTCGTCAAAGGCATCGACAGGCCCGGGGATCTGAAGGGCAAAAAAATCGCCACCCCCTTCGTCTCGACGGCGCATTACGCGTTGCTGACCGCGCTGGGCCACTGGGGTATCGATGCCTCCGAGGTCAGCCTGCTGAATCTGCGGCCGCAGGAAATCGCCGCTGCCTGGGAGCGCGGTGATATTGATGGCGCTTATATCTGGGATCCGGTGCTGAACCAGATCAGGACCACCGGCGGCACTGTACTGGCCGACAGCACCGATGTCGCGGGCTGGGGTGGCCCGACCTTTGATGCCTGGATCGTGCGTAAGGCATTTGCCGAGGCGCATCCGGATATCGTCACCGCTTTCGTGAAAGTCACCGGCGAGGCGAGTGATGCCTATCTGGCCGATCCCGCCGCCTGGGGCGCGGAAAGTGAGCAGGCAAAGAAAATTGCTGAACTGACCGGCGCGCCGGTTGCGGATGTTCCGGGCCTGCTGAGCGGCTATGCCTTTGCCGGGCTGAAAGATCAGACCTCGGAGGCTTTCCTCGGCAAAGCCACGGCTGAGGCGATCCGCAACACTGCCGCCTTCCTGGCCACTCAGGGGGCTGGCAGCGCGAAAGAGGATTACAGCGCCTTTGTAAACAAGGGCTTTGCCGAAGCCGCCCTGAAATAAGCCCGGGCGGCCTGCCCATCTGCAGCCGGCCGGTCCCCCTCCGGGGGCCGGTTTTCCGATCGGAACACCTATGACACAGCTTTCTCTCTCGCAGGTCTCTCTGCATTATGGCTCTGACCCCGGCGCGCCTGCGGTGCTGCAGGATATTTCGCTGACGCTGAGGCGCGGCGAATTCATCTCGGTGATCGGGCGCTCCGGCTCGGGCAAAACCTCACTGCTCAACCTCGCGGCGGGATTTATCGCCCCGAGTGCCGGGCGGGTCAGCATGGCGGGTCGCCCGGTGTCGGGTCCTGGCCCTGAACGCGCCGTGGTGTTTCAGGAGGATGCGCTTCTGCCCTGGAAAAGCGTGCTGGAGAATGTCGCTCTGCCGCTGAAGCTGGCCGGAATGGCCAGGGCCGGGCGACGGGATAAAGCCCTGCACTGGCTGGCGGCGGTGGGGCTGGAGGATCAGGGCGGAAAACCTGTCTGGCAGTTGTCCGGCGGGCAGCGCCAGCGGGTGGGGATTGCCCGGGCCCTGGCGGCGGATCCGGCATTTCTGCTGATGGATGAGCCGCTTGGCGCGCTCGATGCCATGACGCGCGATCAGATGCATGAGCTTTTGCTCCGGCTCTGGCGGGCCAGCCATGCCGGGGCGCTGCTGATCACCCATTCGGTCGAGGAAGCTCTGTTTCTCTCCACCTCGGTTGTGGTTCTGGCACCTGGCCCGGGGCGGATCACCCTGACCGAGCCCTGCAGCTGGGGGCGGCGTTTCCTTGCGGGCGAGGATCCGCGGGCGCTGAAATCCGAGGCGGGCTTTATTCTGGCGCGCGAACGTCTGCTGTCGGCGATCCGGGAAGGGCGCGATGATCCGCGTGCGGTGGCAGCATGAGTGCGGGCATTCCATCGCCGCACCGGTTGCCGGGATGGCTGATCGGACTGGCTACCCTCGGCGCACTGGTCGGGTTCTGGGCGCTGGCCTCGGCCAGGGGCTGGGCCTCGCCGGTGTTTCTGCCCGGGCCGGAGCGGGTGCTGGCGGCGCTGATCCGGGCCGGAAGCGAGGGTTATGCCAATGCCACGCTCCGGGCGCATATCGGGGCGAGCCTCTGGCGGATCTTTGCCGCTTTGCTCGGTGCCATGGCAATCGGTGTGCCTTTGGGGCTGATCATTGCCAGCTCGCGCCTGGGGCGGGCGATTTTTGACCCGCTGATCGAGTTTATCCGCCCTTTGCCGCCCCTGGCCTATCTGCCGCTGATCATCATCTGGTGCGGTATCGGCGAGGCCTCAAAAGTGCTGGTGATCGGCATTGCCATGCTGGCCCCCATCGTCATTTCAACCGTCTCCGGCGTGCGCGCGGCTTCAGAAAGCCAGATCCGCGCCGCGCGGGCCTTTGGCGCCTCAAAAACCGCGCTGATGTGGGAGGTGATGCTGCCCGCGGCTTTGCCGTCGATTTTCACCGGCATGCGGATCGCTCTGGGCGCGGGCTGGACCACGCTGGTTGCCTCTGAACTGGTCGCAGCGACGCGGGGGCTGGGCTATATGATCCAGTCGGCGGCGCAGTTCCTGGTGACCGATATGGTCATTGCCGGGATCCTGGTTATCTCAGCCCTGGCAACGATTTCTGAAGTGATCCTGCGCCAGATTGAGAAACGCTTCCTGCCCTGGATCGGCCGCAGCTGAGGCGGCGAAATCGAAAAAGGGCGGGGAATTCCCCGCCCTTTGTCTTTGTGATCTCCCGGCCTCGTCAGAGGGTGAAGACGTAATTTGACACCGCCGCCACCGCCACCCCGGCGGCGAGGACCAGATAGGGCAGCATCCCGGCCTTGCGCTGATGCAGCTGACCGGCGCTGACGCCCAGATCTTCCAGCATCCGCTCGGGGAAATGGCCCTTATCGGTGACATAATGGCGGAAAGCGAAGACCGGCAGGATCAGCGCCGCGGCGATGATCCCCGACATCAGCGTGCCCGATCCCCAGACATTCGCCCCGGCCCCGAGCAGAACCATATTCACAAAGCTCAGCATCACGCCGGCCACCATCAGCGGGGTGGGGCAGCGCCAGGGCCGTGCCACCGCGGCATTATCGATGCGATGGATCCAGCCGGAATTGAGGTTGAGGAAGTTGAAGATCAGATAGCAGCAGTTCGAGACCGCCAGCACGAAGAGATAATCCGACATCATCAGCAGGATCAGGTTGAAGGCCAGATCGGTCCACATGGCTGAGGTCGGCGCGCCATGCGAATTCACCCGGCTCAGATATTTCGGCAGCCAGCCATCGACCGAGCCCTGATAGAGCGTGCGCGACGAACCCGCCATCGAGGTCATGATCGCCAGCATCGTGGCAAGGATCAGCATCACCACCATCAGCTTGGTGATTGCCGGGCCGCCACCGACCATCTCGCCCATCACACCGGCCACCGCCGTGCCATCGACGATGCCGGGCTGCAGGATGCCCTCAACCCCGAGATAGCCCTGGAAGGCAATCGGCACGAGGGTGAAGATCACCACGCAGAGCAGGCCCGAATAGAGGATCGCCCGCACCGTATCATGTTCGGGGCGTTTGAACTCGGAAGTGTAGCAGATCGAGGTCTCAAAGGCATAGGTCGACCAGGCGGCGATAAACAGCCCGCCGAGGAACAAGGTGATGCCCTCGCGGTTCCAGATGCCATCGGTCACCGCGCCAGCTTCATCATAGGCGATCGGGACCAGCGGGAAGAGGTTCTCGCTGTTCACATTGCCGATCAGCAGCGGCACGATGCCCACGACCAGCAAAGGCACAATCACTGCAACCCCGATGATGGTCTGGATTTTGGCGGTGGAGAGAATGCCGCGATGCTGGATCGCGAAAACCACCAGCAGCACCGCCACACCGATGAAGAAGGTCGAGTTTATGCGCAGTTCAACCCCTTCTTTCAGGAAGCTCAGATCGGCGAAAGTGATCTGCCAGGTGAGCACGGCACTGTCGGCCGGGATGAAGGCATTGAGGATATAGCCTGCCGAAAGACCGGCACCGATCGCCAGAACCGGGGTCCAGGCCAGCCAGTTACACCAGACCGACAAAGGCGCGATCAGCTTGGAATAGCGCACCCAGGCCGAGGCGCCATAGACCGAGGCTCCGCCGCTTTTTGACGGGAACAGCCCGGCGATCTCGGCATAGATATGCGCCTGGATAAAGCCGAAGCAGACCGAGATGATCCAGATGATCCAGGAGGGGGTGCCGACGGTTGCCGCAATCCCTCCGATAGAAAACAGGACGAGTGCCGGCACACCTGCAGCCACCCAGAAGGCAGCAGGCCAGCCAATAACCCGGTGCAGTCCTCCGGCCTCGCTGCCGGACGAATGATGATCTTGAATACTCACTTGACCCTCCCTGGTCTTTAGCGGAACGCCCGTGGTTTTTTTAATCGGGCTGTTTTCCGGTGAAGTGAGCGGTGCCGGTCTACGTTCCGGCACCACCTGACGCGGGCAGCTGGCCCAGGCTGCGCTGGAGTGACCGGGGAGAGCTGGACGGGTGGTTTCGTGTACCGCGTGCGGAAATTGTCATTTCTGCCCTCTCCGGAAATCGCAGCGAAGCCTCAGGGCTGATGCGGCCAATTGTCGCGATGACACTGCGCGGCTTTCAGCGATTCGCCTAGCAAAATTCCTGGTGGGAAATTTTCTATCCCTTACTGAAATGCGGCTTTGCCCGATCTGTGAAGCAAAATGCCGGCTGCAGCGGTTTTTACCCATAAGCCATCAAGGTTTCGCCAAATCAAAACCGGTGCTAGACAGTTCCGGGGGGGAGGGCTAGAACCCGGGCAAGGGCTTCGTTAGCGCTAACAAATGCTGCGACCCCCGGCTGTTACGACAGCAGGGGCGCGGCGCAACCGACGAGGGAATAATGGCTTCGCGCGTCATTCCGGTTGAGGTGTTCGACCTCGTGATTTTCGGCGGTACCGGCGATCTTGCCCGGCGTAAAATTCTGCCGGGCCTGTATCTGCGCTGGCTGGCCGGGCAGATCCCGGCTGAGGCCCGCATCATCGGTGCGGCCCGTGGCGAGCTGGACGATCAGGGTTTCCGTGATTTCGTCGCCGCCTCGATCGAGGAATTCGTCGCCCGCGACCGCAAGGATAAAGCGGCGATCAAAGGCTTCCTCGAGCGTCTGCATTACGTGGCGATTGATGTCACCGGCGAGAAGGGCTGGAAGGATCTGAAAGCGCTGGGCCGTGAAGGCGCGGTTCAGGCCTTTTACTTCTCGGTCGCGCCCGCGCTGTTTGGCGCCATCGCCGAGCGGCTGAGAAGCTATGAGATTGCCGGGGCTGAGGCACGGATCGTGGTGGAAAAGCCCTTCGGCCGCGACCTCGCCAGTGCCAGAGCGCTGAATGCCACGCTGGCGCAGCATTTCGAGGAAGGCCAGATCTACCGCATCGACCATTATCTCGGCAAAGAGACGGTGCAGAACCTGATGGCGGTGCGCTTTGCCAATATCCTGTTCGAGCCGCTGTGGAAGTCGGAATATATCGACCATGTGCAGATCACCGTCGCCGAGACGGTGGGGGTAGAGGGGCGCGGCGCCTATTACGACAAATCCGGCGCGATGCGCGATATGGTGCAGAACCATATCATGCAGCTTCTGTGTCTGATCGCGATGGAGCCGCCCTATCACTTTGACCCGGATGCGGTGCGTGATGAAAAGCTGAAGGTGATCCGGGCCCTCGATCCGGTGAAGCCCGAGGATATCGTGCGCGGCCAGTATCTCGCCGGGGCGGGCGAGGGCAGCTATCTCGAGCATTCCGGCAATAAAGACAGCCGCACCGAGAGCTATATCGCGCTGAAAGTGCATATTTCAAACTGGCGCTGGAAGGGCACGCCCTTCTATCTGCGCACCGGCAAGCGGCTGCGGGCGCGCGAATCCGAGATTGCCATCACCTTCCGCGAGCCGCCGCATTCGATCTTTGATGATCACTCGGGCTGGCGCGAGAATGTCCTGGTGATCCGGCTGCAGCCCGATGAGGGGATGAACCTTAAAGTCATGATCAAAGAGCCTGGGCCGGGCGGGATGCGCCTGACCCAGGTGCCGCTGGATATGTCTTTCGCCGAGGCCCTGGCCAATACGATGGAAGATGTGCCCGATGCCTATGAGCGGCTGATCATGGATGTGATCCGGGGCAATCAGACCCTGTTCATGCGTGGCGATGAGGTCGAGGCTGCCTGGGCCTGGACCGATCCGATCATTCAGGGCTGGGAAGCACGCGGCGACCGGCCCCAGGGCTATGATCCCGGAACTTCAGGTCCCGAGGATGCATTGATGCTGATGCATCGCGACGGACGACGCTGGCGGGGGATCGGGCAATGACCTTTATCGAATATCCGGATCGTGACTTTCTGCATCTGCGGCTCGCGGATGCCATTGCCGGCCAGCTGGCCGAAAGCCTGCGCCGCGATGGCCGGGCGACGCTTTCGGTGCCGGGCGGAACCACCCCGGCTCCGGTCTTTGAAATTCTCTCCGGGGTCGATCTCGACTGGGGGCTGATTTCGGTGGTGCTGAATGACGAGCGCTGGGTGCCCGAGCATTCCGACCGCTCCAACACCCGGCTCCTGCGCCAGCATCTGCTGAAGGGCAAAGCCGCCAAAGCCCGGCTGATCCCGCTTTATGAGGCGGGCCATGACCAGCCCGAGACGGCGCTGCCGGGCCTTGCGGCCGGGCTCGAGCCGCATCTGCCGGTCTCGGTTTTGCTGCTTGGCATGGGTACGGATATGCATACCGCCTCGCTTTTCCCGGGGGCGGACCGGCTCGAAGAGGCTCTGGCCGCCGATGCGCCGCTTTTGCTGCCGATGCGGGCGGAGGCGGCGGTCGAGCCGCGTATCACCCTGACCGCGCCGGTTTTGCGCGCGGCGATCCGCATCCATGTGCTGATCACCGGTGCGGCCAAGCGTGAAGCCATCGAGCGCGCTGCCAGCCTGCCGGTCGAGCAGGCACCGATCCGCACGGTTTTAGACCAGGCCGAAGTGCATTGGGCCGAATGATTTAAAGGGTTCTGCAAAATGAGCAAATGGACGGCGCTGAAAGCCCATCACGCCAGGGTGGCAGACCGCAGTATTCTGTCGCTGTTTGAGGCCGATGCGGCCCGGGCCGGGGATTTCTCCACCCGCGCCGGGGGGCTGCTGTTTGACTGGTCGAAGACCAATATCGATGCTGAGGGCCGGGCGCTGTTGCTGGCGCTGGCCGGGGCCTCTGGCCTGGCCGGGCGCCGCGCTGCGATGTTTTCGGGCCAGAAGATCAACGAGACCGAAGACCGCGCCGTGCTGCATATCGCTTTGCGCGCCGGCGAAGACCAGCGGATCCTGGTTGAGGATCAGGATGTGATCCCGGGGATCAGCGCCGGGCGCAGGGCCTGTGCGGCTTTTGCTGAGGCGGTCCGCTCGGGCGGCTTCCAGGGCCAGGGCGGGAAGATCACCGATGTGGTCAATATCGGCATCGGCGGCTCGGATCTGGGCCCGGCCATGGCGGTGCTGGCGCTGGCGCCGTTCCATGACGGGCCGCGCGTGCATTTCGTCTCGAATGTCGATGGCGCGCATATCCATGACACGCTTGCGGGGCTGAACCCCGAAACCACCCTGGTGATCGTCGCCTCCAAGACCTTCACCACCATCGAGACCATGACCAATGCCGATACGGCAAAGCGCTGGATGGCGAAACGGGTCAGCGATCCCGGCGCACAGTTCGCCGCCGTCTCGACCGCCGCTGATAAGACCGCTGGCTATGGCATTGCGCCCGAGCGGGTCTTTGGCTTTGAGGACTGGGTCGGCGGGCGCTATTCGCTCTGGGGGCCGATTGGTCTGGCGCTGATGATCGCGGTCGGGGCCGAGGATTTCGGCCAGTTCCTCGCCGGTGGTGCGGCGATGGATCAGCATTTCCTGACCGCGCCCGATGCGCAGAATATGCCGGTGGCGCTGGCGCTGGTCGGGATCTGGCATAATCAGCTTTGTGACTACGCCACCCGCGCGGTGCTGCCCTATGAACAGCGCCTGTCGCGCCTTCCGGCCTATCTGCAGCAGCTGGAGATGGAGAGTAACGGCAAATCGGTGGCGCTTGACGGCTCGGCTCTGACGGTTCAGTCCGGCCCGGTGGTCTGGGGCGAGCCCGGCACCAATGGCCAGCATGCATTTTACCAGCTGATCCATCAGGGCACCCGGGTTGTGCCCTGCGAATTCATCGTCGCGCGTCATGGTCATGAGCCGGATCTGGCGCATCAGCATCTGCTGCTGGTGGCAAACTGCCTGGCCCAGTCTGAGGCCCTTCTGCGCGGCCGTTCGCTGGACGAGGCGCGCGCCATCATGGCGAAAAGGGGGCTGAGCGGCGCCGAGCTCGAGCGTCAGGCCCGCCACCGCGTCTTCCCTGGAAACCGCCCGACGACCACCCTGGCGATGGAGCGGCTGACCCCCTTCAGCCTCGGCCAGATCATCGCGCTCTATGAGCACCGGGTCTTTGTCGAAGGGGTGATCCTTGGCATCAACTCCTATGATCAGTGGGGGGTTGAGCTCGGTAAGGAACTGGCTCTGGCCCTGCAGCCGGTGCTGGAGGGCAGAACCGGCACTGAAGGCAAAGACGGCTCGACCGCCGCCCTTGTTGAGTTCCTGAAAGCCTGACCGGCTCTTCATCTGTCGGAAAATATCCCCGGGGGAGAGGGGCAGGCAGCCCCCTCATCTGCTCCCAAAACAAAAAAGGCGCCCGATCGGGCGCCTTTTTCCGTCAGTCCGGCCGGGTCGCTTATTTCAGCGCCGCGGTGACGATCACCTCGACTTTATACGCCGGGGTCGCCAGTTTGGCTTCGCCGGTGGCGCGGGCCGGGGTATGGCCCTGGGGCACCCAGGCATCCCAGACCGCGTTCATCTCGGCGAAATCGGCCATATCGGCCATCCAGATCTGGGTCGAGAGGATGCGGGTCTTATCGGTACCGGCCTCAGCCAGGATCCGGTCCACTTCTGCAAGGCAGGTCCGGGTCTGATCGGCGACGCTGTCGCCCGGATTTCCGACCTGGCCTGCCAGCCAGATGATGCCATTGTAAGACACGCCTTCCGACATGCGCGCGCCAACATTATAGCGTTTGATTTCCGAGCTCATTTTGCCACTCCCTGTGCGGATTTTGCGATTTCCCCAAAGGGATAGCGGCGCGGTGCGGAAATGAAAAGGTCTGGTGCAGCGGTGGCGGGGCTGTTCTTCACCGCGCCTTTCGGCACAGGAAAGAATCGCCGCTGACCGGGGAATACCAGGTCATGCTGCCATCAGGGTTCATCGCCAGTGACAGCTGATAATCCTGAGCGAAGGTGAGGATGAAAGTATCGCCCTCGGCCGCGATATCGAGGATCGGCATGGGTTGTTCGCCCGGATCATAAAGCGCGGCACTGAAGTGAAACTGCCGCCGCTCGCAATCCCAGGAGCCTTCAAAGGGCCAGGGCTGGCTCCGGGCGGCGGTGGGGGTGGCAAGACCCGCGCTGACGGCGGCGCAGAGCAGGGCGAGTGTCCAGCCCTGCCAGGGCCTCGCCTGCCGGGCGGGATGGAAGGGCTGCGCCGGGGTGCCAGCAGAGCAGCGCGGCTCCTGGTGGCAGATCCTGTGGGTAACCTCGGTCATAAGTCGCAAACGCACCTCCTCCGGCCCGTCCCCTCGGTGGGGATGTGATGCGGCAGGGGGCATCTGGCTGCCCTCCCGGCCGCAGGGCCGTTCCGGATACCGAGCATGGGCGAGAGGCGGGGCAGCTGGCAAGGGCGGCGTGGGGGCTGGTGCGAGAAGCGGCCTCAGGGACGCAGCAGGGTCACACCTGGCATGGCGGCGATCCGCCCGAGATCCTCGTGATAGCTCTGGCTCATGGCGCTGACCCTCGCCTGATCCCAGCCAGGCAGGCTGAACTGCATCTCAAGCTTTTCCGGCACTGCGAATTCCGCAAGGAAAGTCGAAACCACCTGGCGTGCGCCGGCGGTGGAGGCGGGGGGCTGGCTGGCCAGACGGGCCTGCATCCGGGCGAATCCCTCGGGCGACATGATCAGCGACAACAGCTCATCGGTATCGCTGAGCGGCGTGCCCGGGGCATGGCCGGCCACCGCCTGCAGCACCTCTGGCCAGATCAGCGGCGTATCCTCGTCACACCAGATGGTCATCGGGATGTCGGGATTCAGCGCGCGGATCCGGGCAATCACATCCGACCAGAGCAGGCTTTCCGGATCGGTCTCGCCGATAAAGGCGGCGTAATCGCGCGGCTCTTTCTGCTTCTCAAACAGCACCGGCAGCAGCGTCGCCGGATTGCGCAGCCCAAGGCAGAATTCGGCGCTGGCCGAGGGGAAGATCCGGGTGAAAGCCAGCAGCCGCTCGCCGGCGAATTCGTAGAGCCGTTTGCGCAAAGCCCATTGCGGGAAAGACAGGAAACTGTCCCAGCTCAGCACCAGACGCTCTGGCCGGTCTTCTTCCAGAATCTGCTCAAGGATCAGCTGTTCGCTCTCCGGCGAGGCTTTGGCCCCGCGCAGCTGCACCGCGGTATCGCGCAACAGCCGCCGGTAGCGGGTCGGGGCAGGCACCGCGATACCCTGATCGGCCAGCAGGGCGCGGTTTTTCAGCAGGCACCGGATCAGCCGCTCCTCATCAGTGCCATGGGCACCCAGATGATAGACAATATGCATGACTATGACTGCCCGTTCCTGCCGCGCTTACCGGCGCCCCGGGCGTTTTCGCCTGAGGGGCCTTTCACATGATATAGGGGGTTTTGGCATCAGGAACATGGCTTTCCTCTGGCGCGGTTATGGAAAATCCTGGTCCTTGGCGCGCGCGGGGGACAGCCAGTCTGCCATGGGCGGCGCAAAGCCCTGCCAGAACCGCCCGGCTGAGCGCGCCGGGAGATTGCGGGCCGAAAACAATCATGTTAGTCAGTCCGGGCTGGTCGCTATCTGATCTCTTTGGGGGATTCAGGAACGGCGGGACGGCAGATGGCAAAGACCGCGTCAGGGTGATTTTCCGCTCTGAAACCGCAGACGGCGCCCCTATAGCTCAGCTGGTAGAGCACCTGATTTGTAATCAGGGGGTCGGGGGTTCGAGTCCCTCTGGGGGCACCATTTTAACCTATAAAAAACAATGTGTTGCGCGATGCGGCCTCGAATTCTCGAGAGTCGCTTATGTTTCTGTCAGACATATGGCAGACATCATGCAGCGTCCACAGGCGGGCCGTGAAGCGTTGCAGTGTGGCAGCACGGCCCGATCAGGCACCCCGTAAGACGCTGTTCTGTCTGCGAAAATTCTGAACCAGCAGAAAACCCGGACGAAAAATCGCCGCATATGTAAGTCGAGTATCCGGGGAGGACCTGCCCCCCACCCCCACCTACCTAGGGGGTCTCGGGTCGCATCGGCCTGCCTTGATCATACAAGACCACCGACCGCCTCGCACCACCAAAGGTCGAAACAATCGGATTCGGCACAGCGGACAGTCAAGCAGACAGCCGACCGCCAGAATCAGACATGACGTGATACCTGGATTTCAGCGCCGTTGACGTGCGCCTGATTCACGACATGCGACGACACGCGACACGCGCGCAAATCCGTGTCACAGTGCGACGAGGCGCTGTTGCGTAAATCGACTTTTGGGTAAACAACCCCTTTCCCCCGAGAAGTCATGCAACGGCAGCGGTAATCGGCGTTCCGAGGGCTGTGAAGCGGTTAAGGATAGCGACGCGAACTTGAACCTCAGCGACTTGCCTGTCGAAGGCTTTCGCCATGAGGCGCTGCCCGAGTTGCTTGATACAGTTCATTTTGGTTTCCACACGGCTACGGCGATGATAGCGGCTCCAGTTTCGCCAAATGGATCGACCGAGCCGTTTGCATGTTCGCAAGGCTTCATTACGCGCTTTTGCTCCATCACTGGATGGTTTCCAAAAGCGAGCATTCTTGCGCGGCGGAATGACTGCCGTGGCCCCTCTGGCGGCGATGGCATCGTGACAGGCGCGCGTATCGAATGCTCCATCCGCAGTCACGCTGGAGATGCTGTCACTGGGATCAATTTGATCTAACAGCTCAGGTAGGATCGGCGCGTCGCCAATGGCACTCGACGTGACCTCAACGGCACGGATCTCCAGCGTTTCCTCATCAATCGCGATATGGATCTTGCGCCAGACCCTGCGCTTGGAGCCGCCATGTTTGCGGCGCTGCCACTCACCTTCACCCTCTGCTTTGATCCCTGTGCTGTCGATCAAAAGATGAAGGTTCTCTCTGCGACGGTAAGGGATTGCGACGTTCAATGTCTTCTGGCGGCGGCTGAGAGTGCTGAAGTCAGGCACCGACCACGGCAAACCGGAAAGATTTAGCAGGCTTTCCATGAAACCAGTGGCCTGTCGCAAAGGGAGTCCGAAGAGAACCTTCAGCGTTAAGCAGGCTTGAATGGCGGCGTCACTATACGCTTGCTGACGGCCACGTTTGCCGGACGGTCGAGCTTCCCACTCCATGTCCGCATCAAGCCAGACGGTCAGCGAACCCCGTTGCTTCAGGGAATGGTTGTAGGCACGCCAGTTGCTTGTCTTGTAACGGGGCTTCGATGGATAAGTCATGCCAAACGCTTACCACGACCCGGCAACATCATGAATCCCAATCGATTTACGCAACAGCGCCAATGGGGACCACAGTGATATTCCCACTTAGCCCTAGCGTTTTGCTTATTGGGACATTTGAGGGCATTCCAGACAAAATTGACCACTCATACGAACAAGTGACTAAAGTTAACACCCATATTGCAAATCATTCGGTCAAGCAGATATACGCCCGCGACGACAGCTTCCCCATACACCTCAGAGACAGATTGTTTGTGAGGGGTGCCGACCTATCGCGGCTAGTGTCGCAGAGGGCGATTAGGTGATTGTTGTGCGACGCCGAAATACCGCCCCTACACGCGCTGTCTCACATCGACGCGCCCGTTAGCGCCCCGAATGCAAAACGCGCTGCAATATAGGTTACAGCGCGTGTGCGGGGCGGTGTGACGCGGCAGGGGCGCTATTCGCGCGTCCACTCTGCATCGGGACTGTCGTTCCAGTCGTGATGCCTGACTTTGAGGTAGACGAGGAACAAGCCCCGCGCATCTTGCAGCGGTGGCAAGTCCAACACCCGGCAGGGTTCGGCAGGCTGGCCCCCAACCGACAAGCGCGATAGGCGGGAGGGTCCAGAGGCGATGACCTTGAACACTCGGCCCGGCTGCGGCCCCTTATTGCCTATCCGCACGTTGTTCCGGTTGAAATGCTCGACCAAGGCCGTAACGCGGACGACCCACCGATGCCCGTCAAAGTGCGAACATCTGGGGAGACGGCCCGCCTCCAAGAAATCGCGCAACACTCGATCCGGCCCGACGACCGACTCCAGCTTCTGTTTGTCCTTCGCATCGGTGCTGGGAATGTCGCCTGCCCGAAACCCGGAAATGTCGCGGGTGCGCAGGATGTGCATGAAGGCTTCCAACTCCTGTGGATATTGCTGGTGGAACAGCGTCCACATGGGGTCCGCCCGGCCATTCTTGCTGGCGTGTTTGGCCGACACCCGCAGAACGAGGTGCCTGCGGTCGTGCCGATTGACATGGGCGACATGCTCTTGGTTCGAGGTCATAAACACGCGGGCGAAGTTTCGTGCCTGCATCACGTCAACGCCCTTGCGCTCATGCCCGCCCATCCTCGTGGCCAGTGATCGCGTCGGAGTACTCGCGGTCTATCTTCGCATCGCGGGCCGCGGTCTTGAAGCGATGACGTCAGAAGTGATTTGGCTGCGCTCTCGGATCTGTAATCCCGACCACCTTTCGCACCCACTGGCCGACCTTGGCACCGGCAGACTGGGCGCGCTCGACTGGATCGGCGGGCTTCCCCCGGACAGGTGCGGTCGAATAAAAGACCGGCCCATCGGGCAAAGCGCGGATCATCTCGGGCAATCCCATCTCCAGAAGCTGGGGATGGATCGGCACTATGCGATAGGCGCCGGTCTTGACCGATCCGGCTTCCGGTGTGATCCGCAGACACAGGATACCGCGATTCTCGATCAGATCTTCCGTGCGAAGCTGCATCGCTTCGGTGATCCTTGCGCCGGAGAAGGCGCAGATCCATGGTCCCCAGCGGATCGCCCGCATGTTCTCTGGGGTGCGCCGACCAAGTTCCGCCGGGTCGACCAGAGCAGCGGTTAGAATGGCCTTTGCCTCATCGTCGGTGAAGCCCTTTTCCCGTGCCCATCTCGGTTTGGCGAACCTGACGCGGTTGTCTTCGGCTGGATTTTCTTTGAGCTTCCGCTTCTCGACCGCGACGCCGAACACCAGCTTGGTCACTGCCAAGTATTTCTGACTTACAGTGCGCGCGGCCAAGCCCTGCTCGTGGAGCAGATGATCGCACCAGTCGGAAATGCCTTCTGAAGTCACCTGCCTGGCATCGTCGTGATCCAGATACTCGATCAGCGACTCGATCTTCTGACGGAAGTCGCCCACCGTCCGTGCGGACTTGCCGTTCGCCAGATGGTCTCGTTCCCAGAGCTTGAACAGAGCGCGGATCGTCAGCTTCTCCGGGCTCGGCCGCGTGGTTACATTCGGTCCCATGACGGTCGGAAAGCGGTTTGCGCGGGGATCGGGGCTGTAGTCACCTTCCGAACATTTCAACTGCTGTTCCGCCACCTGCCTGTAAGCCCGGTCAGCTTCCTGTATCAAGCGGCTGCGGCTCGCGGCGTCGGTGACGATCCCGCGCTCGAGCAGGAGATTGTCAACGGTCGCGGCATACCAGCGCTCCGTCGCGTCAGGGTCGGCTGCCACACGGTCGAGAAGGGCCAGCGTCTCGGTCCAGACCTTCGGCGAGCCAGGCTCAAGTTCCATCGCAGCCATGTGGTCTCGGTAGAGGATGCCGGACAGCGCGACGATTTGCTGGTGGGGCAGGGGTTCGGGACGCTTCCGCAACGCAGCCCAGATCAGCTCTTGCTTCCTGACCTCATCGACGTTGCGCAACTTGGCTTCGTGGGGGTCTTTCGTTCGGAGCGAACGGCTGACCTCTTTCCTGCGGAACACGGTCACCAGATCGGCAGGTGTTTTCTGGCGGAAGTAGTAGACGCCGGACTTCGGATTCTTGTGCGGGCGGCTCATCTGCAAAACCATGGTGTAGAACCTCGGTGTAGAACCGAAGGCAATCCAAACCCTTGATAGCTTGCATCTTTTTGATCTGTAAGGGGAAAAGATGGTGCTGCAAGAGAGGATTGAACTCTCGACCTCTCCCTTACCAAGGGAGTGCTCTGCCACTGAGCTACTGCAGCTTTCTTTTCACTGAACGGCCAGAGCGGTTCCGCAAAGAGGATCGATGGTGCTGCAAGAGAGGATTGAACTCTCGACCTCTCCCTTACCAAGGGAGTGCTCTGCCACTGAGCTACTGCAGCACCGTTTCGATGAGCGGGGATTTAGACTCAAACATTTAACTCTGCAAGCCCCCAATTTCGCCGATGCTCTGGACCCTTAGCCTGAGGCGCTGTAATTCTTACGCCCATGTGTAAAGAAACTTCCGAAAAAAATGCCGGACCGCCGAAACCCGCCGCTGTCACACAGCGCGAGGGCCTGCTGAAATCGGCATTGAAAGCCAATATGGCGAAGCGGAAGGCCCAGGCACGGGCGAGAGCAGCGCAAAATTCTGCGGTTGAGACGGCGACCCCCGAGGCGCCGGGCAGCGAAAAAGGGTAAGAGGCGGGTTATGGATTCGATTCTGGTGAAGGGTAATGGTCCGCTGCAAGGCGTGATCCCGATCGCAGGGGCGAAAAACGCCTGCCTGACGCTGATGCCGGCGACGCTGCTCTCGGAAGAGCCGCTGACGCTGACCAATGCGCCGCGCCTCTCGGATATCCGCACCATGACCCAGCTGCTGGAATCGCTGGGCGTTGAGGTCTCGGCTCTGCAGGCCGGTAAAGTGATCACAATGTCCTCGCATGGTCAGATCAGCCCGGTTGCGGATTATGAGATCGTGCGCAAGATGCGCGCCTCCAACCTGGTGCTGGGCCCGCTGCTGGCGCGCTTTGGTCATGCGGTGGTCTCGCTGCCGGGCGGCTGCGCCATTGGCGCGCGGCCGATGGATATTCATATCGACGCCCTCGCCGCGCTCGGTGCCGAAATCGAGCTGCGCGACGGCTATCTGCATGCGAAAGTGGCAGGCGGCCGTCTGCAGGGCGGGGTGCATGAGATGCGCTTTGCCAGCGTCGGTGCCACCGAGAACTTCCTGATGGCGGCGGTTCTGGCCAAGGGCACCAGTGTGCTGAAAAACGCGGCGCGCGAGCCGGAGATCGTCGATCTGGCCGATTGCCTGCGTAAAATGGGCGCGCAGATCTCGGGCGATGGCAGCCCGACCATCGAGATCCAGGGCGTGGACCGTCTGCATGGCGCCACCCATCCGGTGGTCACCGACCGCATCGAGCTGGGCACCTATATGCTGGCCCCTGCGATCTGTGGCGGCGAGGTGGAATGCCTTGGCGGTAAGATCAGCCTGCTCGCCGCTTTCTGCGAAAAGCTGGACGAGGCCGGTATCTCGGTGACCGAGACGGAGCGCGGGCTGAAAGTCGCACGCAAAAACGGCCGGGTGAAGGCGGTGAATGTGGTGACCGAACCCTTCCCGGGCTTCCCGACCGATCTGCAGGCGCAGATGATGGCTCTGCTCTGCACCGCCGAGGGCACCTCGGTTCTGGAAGAAAAGATCTTCGAGAATCGTTTCATGCATGCGCCTGAGCTGATGCGCATGGGCGCGAAGATTGAGGTCCAGGGCGGCCATGCCACGGTGCATGGTGTTGAAAGGCTGAAAGGTGCGCCGGTGATGGCGACCGATCTGCGCGCCTCGGTCTCGCTGATTCTGGCGGGGCTCGCGGCCGAGGGCGAGACGGTGGTGAGCCGGGTCTATCACCTCGATCGCGGCTATGAGCGGGTCGAGGAAAAACTGCTGGCCTGCGGCGCGCATATCGAGCGTATTCAGGGCAACTGAACCGAAACGGGGGCAAGGATGGCGGATGCACGGTTTGAAGATGGCGAAGAGGGGCCTCTGAAGCTGATCGCGCTTGGCGAGGCAGATCTCAGCGTGTTCTCGGCTTTGCTCCAGGATGCGGTGCTTCCGGCCTCGGAAATGCGCTATGAGCGCCGCGCCCGCCGTTTCGTGGCTCTGGTGAACCGGCTGCGCCATGAGGATCTGGCGGCTGCCCGCCGCTCCGGCCGCCCGCCCGAACGGGTGCAGAGCCTGCTGACCGTGCGCGATGTGCTGGAAGTGGCAAGCCAGGGGATCACCCCAGGCAATGCAGATCAGATCCTGTCTTTGCTCTCGCTGTCCTGGGAGCCGGGCGATGAGGGCAGTGGTGCCCTGACCCTGATCCTCGCCGGGGATGGGGCGATCCGGCTCAGGCTGGAGACGCTGGAACTGCAGCTTGAGGATGTGACGCGGCCCTATATTGCCCCCTCGCGCAAAGTGCCCGATCACGGCGCCTGAGGCTGGTGGCTGAGGCCGGCGGCTTTTGCCTCGGGCGGGGATATTTCAGGACAGATGAAACCCGGCGGCTTTTCATCTGCCTGAAAATATCCCGGGGGCGGGGGCGCAGCCGCCGGTGGCAGCGCCCCTCTTTACGGGCTCAGCTGCGGGCGTTATGCCCCTCGCGACCCTGCAGGAGGCCCGCGCATGCCCATTTTCCTTTCGACGACTGATGCTGGCTTCGAGCAGGATTTCATCAGCTTCCTTGGCATGAAGCGCGAGGATGCGCCGGAAGTCGATGATGTGGTCGCTGCGATCATCGCTGATGTGCGCGCGCGCGGTGATCAGGCGGTGATCGATTATACCGCGAAATTTGACCGGCTGGAGCTGACGCCTGAGACGCTGTGCTTCTCGCCCGAAGAGATCGAGGCGGAATGTGCCAAAGTATCGCCCGAGGATGCGAAAGCCCTGACCCTCGCCGCCGAACGGATCCGCGCCTATCACGCGCGGCAGATGCCGCAGGATCAGAGCTGGACCGATCCGGAAGGGGCGATGCTGGGCTGGCGCTGGACCCCGGTCTCGGCCGCTGGCCTCTATGTGCCGGGTGGACTTGCCTCTTACCCTTCCTCGGTGCTGATGAATGCGGTTCCGGCCCGGGTTGCCGGGGTGGAGCGTCTGGTGATTGCCTGCCCGACCCCGGGCGGCGCGGTCAATCCCTTGGTGATCTTTGCCGCCCGCCTCGCCGGGGTCGATAAGATCTGGCGCATCGGCGGCGCCCAGGCGATTGCCGCCCTTGCCTATGGCACCGAAACCATCCAGCCGGTCGATAAGATCACCGGCCCGGGCAATGCCTTTGTTGCCGCCGCCAAGCGCCGGGTCTTTGGCAAGGTCGGTATTGATATGATCGCCGGGCCGTCGGAAATTCTGGTGATTGCCGACAGTAGTGCCGATCCGGACTGGGTGGCGCTCGATATGCTGAGCCAGGCCGAACATGATGCCTCGGCCCAGGCGATCCTTGTCACCCCCGATGCCGCTTATGCGCAGCAGGTGGTGGCGGTGCTGGAAAAACGGCTGGAGAGCCTGGAGCGGCGTGAGATTGCCGCTGCCTCCTGGCGTGACAATGGCGCGGTGATCATCACCCGCGACCTGGAAGAGGCGGCGGCTTTGTCGAACCGTGTGGCCCCCGAACATCTGGAGATCTGCACCGAGGATCCGGAGGCGGTTTCGGCCCGGATCACCCATGCCGGCGCGATCTTCCTCGGCCAGTGGACCCCGGAGGCGATCGGCGATTACATCGGCGGGCCGAACCATGTGCTGCCGACCGCGCGTTCGGCGCGGTTCTCCTCGGGGCTGTCGACGCTGGAATTTCTCAAGCGCAGCACGATTGCGAAAATGAGCCCGGGCGCTTTGCGTGACATTGGCCCCGCGGCCGAACGGCTGGCGATCTCGGAAAGCCTTGAGGCGCATGGTCTCAGCGTGCGGGCCCGGCTCGACCGGCTCAATCAGGGCTGAGCCGCCGGGCGGCTGCGCCCCGGACCAGTGTTCGGGCCAGGGTTCAGTGCCCGGGCCAGGGTTCGGGCGCGGCAAGGTCAGGGGGAGCTTGCATCGCTGCGGGCGCTCGGGCATCAAGATGTAACGTCTTTTTCGCCGGACCTGCCTATGACCAACCGCCTTTGCCATATTGAGATTGATGAGCGCGGGCTGATCCGCCCGACCCCGGAAATCGAGCAGGAGCGCAAGGTCGCGATTTTTGACCTGCTGGAAGAAAATACCTTTGGCCTGCCGGTGCGTGAGGGCCGCGAGATCCCGCCTGGCCCCTACCGCCTCGGCCTGTCGATCCGCGAGGGGCGGCTGGTCTTTGGCATCTCGCGTGAGGATGAGAGCCCGGTTTCCGAATTTCACCTTTCACTCGGGCCGTTTCGCCAGGTGGTGAAGGATTATTTCCAGATCTGCGAAAGCTATTTCGAGGCGGTCAAACGCCTGCCGCCCAGCCAGATTGAGGCGATTGATATGGCGCGGCGCGGTATTCATAACGAGGGGGCGCGGGTACTGCAGGAGCGGCTCGAAGGCAAGGCCGAGGTTGATGGAGCCACGGCGCGGCGGCTGTTTACCCTGATCTGCGTGTTGCACTGGGGGTGACTTTGGCGGCTTTCCCGCAGTCTGTTCTCTTTTGCTGTGACCATAATGCGGTCCGCTCGCCTATGGCGGAGGGGCTGATGAAAAAGCTCTATGGCCAGAAGGCCTATGTGCAATCGGCAGGCGTGCGCAATGATATGGAGATCGACGGCTTCTCGATCGCAGTCTGTCAGGAGATCGGTGTCGAGATTGAGCGGCACCGCTCGCGCTCGTTTGAGGAAATGCAGGAATGGGGCGATGATCTGGGGCAGTTTGACCTGATCGTTGCCCTTTCCCCCGCCAGCCAGCGCCAGGCGCTGGAGCTGACGCGCTGGCATCATCTTGAGGTTGAATACTGGCCGATCCTTGATCCGACCGGCCTTGGCGAAAGCCGGGAGGCCCGGCTTGCCGCCTATCGTCAGGCGCGAGACCAGATCCGCGACCGGATGCTGGCGCGTTTCGGCCCGCCCGAGGCCTGATCGCGCTGCCGGACGGACGCCCCGGCATTCCCACGGCCCTTAGCGTTTCAGGCGGCCTTCTCCCCGGCCGTTTCCCGGATTTTCGTCAGATTTCCCTCGATCCAGCCGACCAGCCTGGTCACATGCACTGCCGCCTCCTGGCCCAGTGGCGTCAGGTCGTAATCGACATGCGGCGGCACGACCTGATGCGCGGTGCGGCGGACAAAGCCATCCTGTTCCAGCTCGCGCAGGGTCTGCGCCAGCATCCGCTCACTGACCCCGTTCACCCGGCGGCGCAATTCGGCAAAGCGGTGGGTGCCGGTGGAAAGTGCCACCATCACCAGCGTGCCCCAGCGGCTGGTCAGATGCTGCAGGATCTGGCGCGAGGGGCAGTCTGCCGCCAGCACATTGCCCTGCGCCCAGCCGCTGAGCAGCGCTTCGGCCTGATCGCTCTGGCTTTCCTGCATGGTCGGAACTTTCTTATACTTACAAAAATGTGCGTACTTCCTTTTTGTAAGTACATGCTCCAGATTGCTCCTGTCAATAAAACATGGAGATCTGTGATGAGTATCGCCGTTACCGGAGCCACCGGCCAGCTGGGCCAGCTTGCCATCGAAGCGCTGCAGGCCCGGGGTGTCCGCCCTGTGGCGCTGGCGCGCAGCCCGGAAAAACTGGCCGGGACCGGGCTAGAGGCCCGCGCCTTTGACTATGAAAAAGCCGATCCCGCTGCTTTGGCCGGGATTGAGACCCTGGTGCTGATCTCATCGAGCGAGGTGGGCCGCCGTTTCCCCCAGCATCAGAATGTGATCGCCGCGGCGAAGGCTGCCGGGGTGAAGCGCATCCTCTATACCTCACTGCTGAAGGGCGATGCCTCGCCGATGCAGCTGGCGGCCGAGCATATCGGGACCGAAGCCGCGCTGCAGGCCTCGGGGCTTGCGGTCACCGTGCTGCGCAATGGCTGGTATAGCGAAAACCTGACCGGGGCGCTGGCGGCGGCGATTGAGCATGGCGCGATCATCGGTGCCTCGGGCGAGGGGCGCTATTCGGCAGCGGCGCGCAGGGATTATGCCGAGGCGATTGCCGTGGTCGCGACCACACAGGGGCATGAGGGCAAAGTCTATGAGCTGGCCGGCGATGACAGCTTTACCGGCGCCGGTCTGGCGGCTGAGGTCACGGCGCAATCGGGCAAACAGGTCGCCTGGGCGCCGCTGAGCGAGGCGGAATATGCCAGAGCGCTGGAAGGTTTCGGCCTGCCTGCGGCTTTTGCAGCCATTCTGGCCGATAGTGATGCGAAAGCCGCTGAGGGTGCGCTGGAAGACAACAGCCGCACCCTGTCGCGGCTGATCGGCCGCCCGACCACGCCTTTGCGCGATGTGGTGGCAGCGGCTCTCGCCTGATCTGACCCGCGTCCGCCCCGGGTGACGCTCTCATACCAAAGGCGGACGCATTTCGACTTTCCAATCGGACTTAAAGCATTATCTTTCCTGATAAAATGGAAAGGGAGTGCCATGTCTGCCAGTGAAACGCGCCAGCTGATCGAGAGCTATTACAAGGCTTTCAATGCGCTGAAGCCCCAGGAAATGACCGCTCTGGTCAGTGATGACATCGAGCACCGCGTCAATGAGGGTGCGATCCGTCTCGGGAAAGAGAAATTCGCGGAATTTGGCTCGCATATGGGCGTGTCCTACCGCGAAGAGCTGAAAGACATTGAGATTTTCGTCAATGCGGATGGCAGCCGGGCGGCTGCGGAATTCATCGTTCATGGCGAATATCTGCAGACCGATCCGGGCCTGCCCGAGGCGAAGGGGCAGAAATATATCCTGCCTGCCGGTGCCTTCTTTGAGGTGAAGGGTGGCAAAATTGCGCGCGTCACCGTGTTCTATAATCTCAATGACTGGATCGCGCAGGTCTCGGCATGAGCTTTGAGGTCAGGGCTTTGCGCGGGGCCGAGCTGGAGGCCGCGCTGGAGGATATGGCGCGGCTCCGCATCACCGTGTTTCGCGCCTGGCCCTATCTCTATGATGGCACGCTCGATTATGAGCGTGCCTATCTTCAGGCCTATCGCGAGAGCGAGGGGGCGCTGCTGGTGGCGGCGATTGACGATGGCAAAATCGTCGGAGCCTCGACCTCGGCGCCGATGGAAGATCATGCCGGTGAATTTGCCGAGCCGATGCATGACAGTGGTGTGGCGCTGGAAAAGATCCTTTACGGCGCAGAATCTGTGCTGCTGCCGGAGTATCGGGGCAGGGGCGTCGGGCATCGCTTCTTTGATCTGCGCGAGCAACATGCCCGCAGCCTTGGCCGCAGCCATGTCGCTTTCTGCTCGGTGATCCGCCCGGCAGATCATCCTTTGCGCCCCGAAACCTATCGCACCAATGATGTCTTCTGGACCAAACGCGGCTATGCGCCGCTCGAAGGGGCGATTGCGCGCTTTTCCTGGCGCGATCTCGATCAGAAGGATGAGACCGAGAAACGGCTGCAGTTCTGGATGCGCGCGCTCTGAGCCCGGGCTCATCGCGCCCGGCCACAGGATTTCTGAGCGCCCCGCCGGCTGATCTGCCGGGCGGGGCGGTTTTGTTTCGGCAAAGGCCTTACCAGGTCGCAGGTCCGGGCCCTGCCGGGCCATCCGGGCCGATTGTGCTTGAAAATCCTTGCATGAAAGCGCATATGCCGCCTCAGAAGTGCCTGCGGCTCCCCGCGGGCTCAAACGCTATTCGGAGCAGACATGGCTAAGGAAGACATTCTCGAATTCCCAGGTGTCGTTAAGGAACTCTTGCCGAATGCGACATTCAAGGTCGAACTCGATAATGGCCATGAACTGATCGCGACCATGGCAGGCAAGATGCGCAAGAACCGTATTCGTGTTCTGGCAGGCGACAAAGTCCAGGTCGAAATGACCCCCTACGATCTGTCCAAAGGTCGTATTAACTATCGCTTCAAGTAAGCTTTGCGCCTGATCCTAGGTTCAGCCTCACCGCGCCGGAAAGAGCTTCTGGCGCAGCTTGGCATTGCCCCCGACCTGATCTCGCCGCCCGATATTGACGAAGAGCCGAAAAAGGGCGAGCTGCCTCGCCCTTATGCCGCGCGGCTGGCGCGGGAAAAGGCCTTCGCAGTGGCTTCAGAGCCCGATGATATCGTGCTTTGCGCCGATACGACCGTGGCGCTGGGGCGCCGTATCCTCGGCAAACCCCGTGATGTAACCGAGGCAGCCAGCTTCCTGACCCTGCTCGGCGGGCGGCGCCATGAGGTGGTCACCGCGATTGCTGTGCGGCGCGGTGAGCGGCTCTGGACGCGTGAAAGCGTTTCTTTCGTGAAAATGAAACGGCTCTCGGATGCTGAGCTGAACTGCTATCTCGCCAGCAATGACTGGCAGGGTAAGGCAGGCGGCTATGGGATCCAGGGGGCAGCGGGCGCGTTTCTGCCGTGGATCTCGGGCAGTTACAGCGGAATTATGGGCCTGCCGGTTGCCGAGACCGCAGCGCTTTTGACAGCGGCCGGATTTCCGGTCTGGAGGCAGGAATGACGGGCAGAGTGGTTCTGATGGACCGGCTGGGCGAGCGCGAGGTCGCCGCTTTGCTGGTGGATGGACGGATTGAGGAAATCGCCATTGATTCAGAGACGTCAGAGCTTGTGCCTGGCGCGATCTGCCGGGTGGTAGCCAATCGTCCGGTCAAAGGCCAGGGCGGCATTTTCGTCAGGCTTCCGGGCGGCGAAAGCGGCTTTTTGCGCCAGATCTCGGGCATTGCGCCCGGCCAGCGCCTGATCGTTCAGGTCTCGGGTCCGGCGGAAGAGGGCAAGGCCGTGCCGGTCACCACCCGCCTGCTGTTCAAATCGCGCTATGTGATCTTCACCCCCGGTGCGCCCGGCGTGAATATCTCACGCCAGATCCGCGATGAAGAGACCCGTGAGGCGCTGGAAGCCCTGGCGGGCGAGGGCATGGCGGGGGCCGATCCGACGCTTGGCCTGATTCTGCGCTCTTCCTGCAGCGAGGCAGAGAGCGGTGATATCGCGGATGATCTGCGCAATATGCGCGATCTGGCCGAGGCGGTTCTGGCCGATCTGAACGGCGAGCCTGAGCTGCTGCTGGATGCGCCGGGCGCGCATGATCTGGCCTGGCGTGACTGGGTTGATCCCGCCCCGGAGGAGGTGCGCGATGAGGCGGGATGTTTTGACGATGAGGGGGTCTCGGATCAGCTGGATGAGCTGCTGCTGCCGCGCGTCGGTCTGCCCGGCGGTGGTCATATGCAGATCGAGCCGACCCGTGCCCTGATCGCGATCGATATTAACACCGGCCCCGATACCTCACCCGCCGCCGCGCTGAAGGTGAATATCGCCGCCGCCCGTGAGCTGCCGCGCCAGCTGCGGCTGCGCGGTCTTGGGGGGCAGATCGTCATCGACTTCGCGCCGATGCCGAAACGCGACCGCAATATCCTCGAGCAGGTGATCAGGGCCGCGTTTAAATCCGGTGGCGAGAGCACGCTCTCGGGCTGGACCGGACTGGGTCTTTATGAGCTGACGCGCCGCCGCGACCGGCTGGCTCTGAGCAGGCTCTGGACATGAGCTGCCCGATCTGCGGCAAACCGGTGGAACAGGCCTGGCGGCCCTTCTGCTCAAAGCGCTGCGCCGATCTTGATCTGGCGCGGTGGCTGGGCGGGGGCTACCGGATTTCCTCGGGCGAGGACGAGGCGGAAAGCCTGCCAGATCAAGAGGATGGCGGAAAAAGAGACGAAAGCTGAAATTCATTCACTTTCCCTCTGGACACCCCCCACCACCCTCGCTAGAACGCCCTCATCGAAAGGCAAACGCCTGAAGATGAAAGTGCCCGGATAGCTCAGTTGGTAGAGCAGCGGATTGAAAATCCGCGTGTCGGCGGTTCAAATCCGTCTCCGGGCACCACTTTCTTCCAGAAAGTAATTCGCCAGGCAGCCCGTCTCTGACGGGCTTTTTGCTGTCTGAAGCCCGGCAGTCACCGCGCTTTATTTTTGCCGGGTTTCTGCGCTGCAGGTGGGGGAAGCTGGGGGCAGGGCTGCGCTGCCCCGGCACCGGCGGCGGTCCCGGACCGAGGCTTTTCAGAATCACTTCGCAGAATCAGCATGATGGAGAGAATCGCTGATCCTGCGATGCTTTCGCAGTCTCGCAGCCGGGCGCAGCGTTTCAGGTGCCCGGCCGGAAGTTCCTGTTCAGAGGCCCGGTTGCAGATCCTGTTTCAGCGCGCCCGTCGCATCGAAGATCAGCAGCCGGCCGCTTTCGGTGACCACTGCCGTCCAGCCTTTGCCAAAGGTCACAGCCCCGGCCTTCTCGCCTTCGGGCAGGCGCAGCGCGGCGGGCAGCTCCGGCAGGGCTGTGCCTGGCGCGTTCAGTCGGGTGACAAGCAGCACGGTCACCGCTATGACACCGGCGATCATGCTGAGCATCAGCACGATCACCAGACCTTTCAGAAAACGCAGCGAAGGCGGCAGCGCCATGTCTTCGGGAACCTCGGCCATGATGGATGAACCTTTCGATGACGACAGCGCCGGTGGCGCAGCAGGGGAGGTGATCCGCATCACCCTTGAGGATGACACGCCTGCGCGTCTTGATAAGGCGCTGACCCTTGCAGTGCCAGAGGAGGCGGCTTTGTCGCGCTCGCGTCTGGCAAGGCTGATCGAGGCCGGTGCGGTGTCGCGTGGCGGTGTGGTGATCACTGATCAGAAGGCCAAAGTCACCCCGGGCGAGATCTGGGAAATCCGGCTGGGCCCGGCTGAGCCGGTCGAGACCCTGGCCGAAAATATTCCGCTCGATGTCATCTATGAGGATGACGATCTGATCGTCATCAACAAACCGGCCGGCATGGTGGTGCATCCCGCGCCCGGCACGCCCTCGGGCACGCTGGTCAATGCCTTGCTCTACCATTGCGGCGAGACCCTCTCGGGGATCGGCGGCGAGCGGCGCCCGGGCATTGTGCACCGGATCGATAAAGAGACCTCGGGTCTGCTGGTGGCGGCGAAATCCGACCGCGCCCATCACGGCCTTGCGGCGCAGTTTGAGGCGCATAGCGTGACCCGGCATTATCTGGCGATCTGCCATGGCGTGCCCGAAGGCTCTGACCCGCGGCTGCGCGGCACGCGCGGTGTCAGCTTTGAGGCTGCCGGGGTGATCCGCGTGGCGACCAACCTGGCGCGCCACCGCACCGACCGGCAGAAACAGGCGGTCTGCTGGCCGCCTGAGGGCCGTCATGCCGTGACCCGGGCCCATGTGGTCGAGCGGTTCCAGGGCCAGGCGGCGCTGATTGACTGCTGGCTGGAGACCGGGCGCACCCATCAGATCCGCGTGCATCTGGCCTGGGCCGGGCATGGGCTGCTGGGCGATCCGACCTATGGCGGGCGGCGTAAGCTCTCGGAAAAGCTGGTCGGGGCCGGAGCCCAGGCGGCGGCGGATTTCCCGCGCCAGGCTTTGCATGCGGCCAGCCTGGGCTTTATCCATCCGGTGACCGGGGCGCAGATGGAATTTGAAAGCGATCTGCCTGAGGATATGGCGGCCTTGCTTGCGGCTCTGCGTCAGGGCGTTTCCAGCTGAGTTTTTCAGGCGGCTGCCGGGGAAAAGCCCGGTTGCCGCTGACATTGCTGTGATTTTCCGTAACAACCTCTTTTCTCAGGGAACAACCGCCCCCATCTCGCGTTGGTATGCCATCAGTCCCGCCCTGTGACGGGGGATTGGTGGATGAGATTGCCAGACGAAATTGAGACGGTCCGCCGGGGGCTTAAAGCACCGGCAAGGAACAGGGGGCAGATCATGAGCACCTATACCAACCTTCCCGCACCGAGCCCCGAGCAGGGGCTCAACCGTTATCTGCAGGAAATCCGCAAATTCCCGCTGCTTGAGCCGGAACAGGAATATATGCTGGCCAAGGCCTGGGTCGAACGCCAGGACAGCCAAGCCGCGCATCAGCTGGTCACCTCGCATCTGCGGCTCGCGGCGAAAATCGCCATGGGTTATCGCGGCTATGGGCTGCCGCAGGCTGAGGTGATTTCCGAGGCCAATGTCGGCCTGATGCAGGCGGTCAAACGCTTTGATCCGGAAAAAGGCTTCCGCCTTGCGACCTATGCAATGTGGTGGATCCGCGCCTCGATCCAGGAATATATCCTGCGGTCCTGGAGCCTGGTGAAAATGGGCACCACCTCGGCGCAGAAGAAGCTGTTCTTCAATCTGCGCAAGGCCAAGGCAAAGCTCGGCGCGCTGGAGGAGGGCGACCTTCGTCCGGAAAACGTCGCGCAGATCGCCAAAGATCTTTCGGTCACTGAAAGTGAAGTGATCGAGATGAACCGCCGTCTGGCGGGCTCGGATGCCTCGCTGAACGTTTCGGTTGGTTCGGACGGCGATAGTTCCAGCCAGTGGCAGGACTGGCTCGAGGATGAGAACAGCGATCAGGCCGGCGCCTATGCCGAAAAGGATGAGCTGGATGCGCGGCGTGAAATGCTGGTCAGCGCCATGTCGGTGCTGAACGAGCGCGAGAAAGACATTCTGATGCAGCGCCGCCTTTCGGAAGAGCCGGTGACGCTGGAGGAGCTGTCGGAAAGCTATAAGGTCTCGCGCGAACGGATCCGCCAGATCGAGGTCCGGGCTTTTGAAAAACTACAGGCGCGGATGCGCGAGCTGGCCCGGAGCAAGGGCATGACCATCCCGGCCTGATTTTAGCGCATGACCCCGCCAGAGTTTCTGGCGGGGTTTTTAAATCTGCCGCTCCCGGCCGGCGGCCCGACCTGGCGCTGCTGCGCCTCTCGCACGCCAGAGGGCGGGGAGAGGCCGGGCGGGGCGGAGCCTCTTTCCTTCTGTTGCCGCAAGCCTCGGCAGGGTTTAGGAGAGGGGGCAAGAAAACCCGCCTGTGAGGAAAATCCATGCGAATGATCGACACTTTCGTTAAGCCGATGCATCGCGAGGGCATCCCCTTCGTTGCGATTTTCGCCGCCATCACCCTGGTGCTGTTCCTGGTCTGGGAGCCGCTGGGCTGGATTGGTGCCGGTCTGACGGTCTGGTGCTATTATTTTTTCCGCGACCCCAAACGCGCGGTGCCGGAAAACAAGGGCCTGCTGGTCAGCCCGGCCGATGGTATTGTCTCGATGATCACCAAAGCCGTGCCGCCGGTCGAGCTGGGCCTTGGCCCGGAAGCCCTGACCCGGGTTTCGGTTTTCATGTCGGTGTTTAACTGCCATGTGAACCGCGCGCCGATTTCCGGCAAGGTCACGGCTGTTGCTTACCGCTCGGGTAAATTCCTCAATGCCTCGCTCGACAAGGCCTCGGTCGATAATGAGCGCAATGCTCTGGCGATTGAGCTGGAGGATGGCCGTCATATCGCCGTGGTGCAGATTGCCGGTCTTGTAGCCCGCCGCATCGTCTGCTGGTCGCGCCCGGGCAGCTATCTGCGCACGGGTGAGCGTTTTGGTCTGATTCGTTTCGGCTCGCGCCTTGATGTCTATCTGCCCGAAGGGGTCGAGCCCCAGGTTGCGCTTGGTCAGACTGCGGTTGCCGGGGAAACCGTTCTGGCGGTGATCGGTGAAACGGTTCCGGCCCGTCACGCCCGGATGGAGTGAACATGAGCTCTGGCCCCGATATGCCTGAGGCGGAAGGCGATCTGGCCGCTCCGCCGGCCGCGCCGCCGCCGGGCCGTGAGCCCGAGCGTCAGTTGCTGCTGATCCGGCTGTTGCCGAATCTCGTCTCGATCCTCTCGCTCTGTGCCGGTCTGACGGCGGTGCGCTTTGCGATTTCGGGCCATATCAGCACCGCGGTGCTGCTGATCGTGCTGGCGGCCTGTCTCGACGGGCTCGACGGGCGGCTGGCGCGGATGCTGCATTCGGAAAGCGCCATCGGGGCCGAACTCGACAGCCTTTGCGATTTCGTGAATTTCGGCGTGGTGCCGGCGCTGGTGCTCTATTCCTGGGGGCTGCGCACCGATGCCTCGATGGGCTGGATCGCGGTGCTGATCTATGCGGTCTGCTGTATGCTGCGCCTCGCGCGGTTCAATGTGGGCTCGCGCGCGGCGGTCCCGGCCGAGAAGACCGGTTTTCTCGGTGTGCCCTCGCCCGCGGGGGCGATGCTGGCGCTGACGCCGATCTATTTCTCGCAGGTCACGCAAAGTTTCCTGCCGCCGGGCATCACCTCTTTCTGGATGGTGGGCGTGGGAGCGATGATGATTTCGCGGCTGCCGACCCCCAGTCTGAAGCGGGTGCGCATCCCGGCTTCGGCGGCCCCCTTCGTTCTGGTGGCGGCGGTGGCCGGGGTGGCGCTGGTGATCACCTGGCCCTGGTGGACACTTCTGTTGTTCTCGCTGTGCTATTCCTCCATGCTGGTCTGGTACATTTTGCGCTGGCTGCGCCAGCGTGGTACCGGGGCGGCCTGAACGGTTCTCCCCGGCCTGAACGTCAGGGAGTAAACCATGAATACGATCAACTGGGGCATCATCGGCGCGTCGCGCTTCGCGCGTGAGCATATGGGCCCGGCCATCCATGCGGCAGAGGGGGCGCGGCTTTGCGCCCTTGCCAGCTCTGATCCGGCGAAAGCTGCCGGGTTTCAGGCCTTTTGTCCCGATCTGCAGCTGGTGCAGGGCTATGAGGCCCTGCTAGCCGATCCCGGCATCGACGCGATCTATATTCCTTTGCCCAATCACCTGCATGTCGAGGCCAGCCTGCAAGCGGCAGCGGCGGGCAAACATGTGCTGTGCGAAAAGCCGATGGGGCTGACGGTCGGGGATTATGACCGGCTGATCGCGGCACGCGATGGCGCGGCACTGCAGATGGCCGAGGCCTTTATGATCCTGCATCATCCGCAATGGCATCAGGTGCGCGACTGGATCCGGGCCGGCGAGATCGGCGAGATTATCCATGCCGATGCCGCCTTCAGCTTCCGGCTCGAGGACAGCGGCAATATCCGCATGCGGCCCGAAACCGCGGGCGGCTCGCTGCGCGATATCGGGGTCTATACCTTTGGCGCTCTGCGCTATGCCACCGGGGCTGAGGTCGATCCGGCAGGCCTTGTGGCGCGGCTGGGGCTTGAGAATGGCGTCGATACTTTTGCCCATGTCTTTGGCGAAATGGCGGGGCCGGGGCGGCGCTTTACCTTTGCCTCGACCACCTCGATGCGGGCGGCCAAGCGCCAGACCGTGGTGATCCAGGGCACGAAGGGGCTGATCCGGGTCGATGGCGGCGCGTTCAATGCCAATGTGCATGATCTGGCGCGGGTCGAGCTGCAGCAGGGCAGCCGTACAATCAGCGAACGCTATCCGGCGGTGAATCAGTACCGCCTGCAGGTAGAGGCCTTTGGCCGCGCCATCCGGGGCGAGGCTGACTATCCGGTGCCGCTCGAATTCTCGCGCGGCACCCAGGCGGCGCTGGATGCGGTGTTCCGCATCGCAGGCTGAAAAAATGCCTGCCCGGGGTAAATCCGGGCAGGCCCCGGCTCAGGCCAGTCTGCGCCAGAACAGAATGGCTGTGGCCCCACAGAGGCCGACAGCCGCGAAGACATAGAAGCCCCAGGGATAGGCAATGCCCCAGGTGACCAGGGTGCCGCCGACCAGCGGCCCCATGATGGCGCCGACGCGGCCGATCCCGGCCGAAAGGCCAAGCGCGGTGGCGCGCACGCCCGGCGGATGGCTGGCGGCGGTATAGGCATAGACCAGCACCTGGGCCGAGAAGACGAAGCAGCCGGTGATGAAGACTGCCGGATAAAGCAGCAGGGGCGGCATACGGAACGACAGCAGCGCCAGCAGGAGCCCACCGATAAAGAACCACAGCAGGGCGGCGTTTTTCAGCCCGATCCGGTCCCCGATCCGGCCGGCAAAGACCAGGCCGGTGATCGCGCCCGCATTGAGCAGCAACAGCAGCCACAGCCCGCCGGTCAGCTCATATCCGGCCGAGACCATCAGCTTCGGCAGCCAGGTGTTCAGCCCGTAGACCAGGATCAGCCCCATGAAGGAGGCGGCCCAGATCCCCAGCGAATTGCGCAGCCAGGGGGCGCGAAACAGCTCTCTCGCCGAGATCTGCGGCGCTTCGGCCCGGGGCTCGGGCAGGGTAAGACCGTAAGCATGGGCGATGGCTTCGGCCTCGGCCCGGCGGCCTTTTGACAGCAGGAAAGCCGGGGATTCGGGCAGCCAGACAAACATCGCCGGGGCAAGGATCAGCCCCGGAATGGCCCCGGCGAAGAACAGCGAGGCCCAGCCATATTCGGCGAGAAACACCAGCGCCAGCAGCGCGGTGCTGACCGCGCCGACATGATAGCCGGTCATCACCGTGGTGGTGGCCTTGCCGGACTGGCCGCGCGAGAATTCATTGACCATGGCAATCGCGGTGGGCAGGCAGCCGCCGAGGCCAAAGCCTGCGATAAAGCGCCAGAGGGCAAGGGTGCCGGCGCCGCTGCTCAGCCCGCAGGCGAGGGTGGCGAGCGAAAAGCCGAAGACTGACCAGATCATCACTTTGCGCCGGCCCAGATAGTCGGTGGCCAGGCCAATGCTCAGCGCCCCGAGCGTCATGCCGACGAGGCCAATGGTGGAAACGAATGTGGCTTCGGCCGGGGTCATCCAGGGGCTGTCGCCGCCGGTCAGGGTGGGGATCAGCGCCCCGAGCACCACCAGATCAAAGCCGTCAAGCACGACGGCGATCCAGCACATCACCAGAACCGCAACCGCTGAACGCGAGGCCGCCGGCCCTGCGGATAAGAACTTATTCACCATGGTTTCTCCTTCACGGGATCGCCACGATGCTCCTCACCATGCGTCCCGAGCCTCTCAGAACGGCGCGATAAGAAGGGAGTGAGATAGATGTTTCAAGACATAATGACGCAGCATTATGATGCATTTGGTTATATTTAAGGCGTAATTCATAACATAATCAGGCGGTAGCATATTTAAAAAGTTATGAATAATGCCCTCTGGCCGATCTGCAGGAGCTGCTGGCCAGGGGCTCTGCCGTTTCGTGTCAGGCGGCCAGAGCGGGGTCCGGATGCAAAAGGCCGGCAGAACAGATCTGCCGGCCTTTTCAGGTGCATCGCAGTGGGGCGTGATTACTCCATCGCCTCCAGCTCATCGATAAAGCCCGCGATCATTTCGAGGCCTTTGTCCCAGAATTTCGGGTCCGAGGCGTCAAGGCCGAAGGGCGCGAGCAGCTCTTTATGATGTTTCGAGCCACCGGCTTTCAGCAGCTCGAAATATTTCTCCTCAAAGCCGGGCAGGCCATCGGCATAGGCCGCGTAAAGCGCATTCACCAGCCCGTCGCCGAAAGCATAGGCATAGACGTAGAAGGGCGAATGGATGAAATGCGGGATATAGGCCCAGAAGGTCTCATATCCATCCATAAAATCGAAGATCGGGCCGAGGCTTTCGGATTGCACCGACATCCACAAAGCATTGATCCCGTCCGGGGTCAGCTCGCCATCCTGGCGCGCGGCATGCAGTTTGCACTCAAAATCATAAAAGGCGATCTGGCGCACCACGGTGTTGATCATATCCTCGACCTTGCCGGCGAGCAGGGTCTTTTTCTCGGCCGGGGTCTTTGCCTCGTCGAGCAGTTTGCGGAAGGTCAGCATCTCGCCAAACACGCTGGCGGTCTCGGCCAGGGTCAGCGGGGTGGAGGAGAGCAGTTCCCCCTGGCCCGCCGCCAGCACCTGATGCACGCCGTGCCCCAGCTCATGCGCCAGCGTCATCACATCGCGCTGTTTGCCCAGATAGTTCAGCATCACATAGGGGTGAACCGTGGTCACGGTCGGATGGGCAAAGGCTCCGGGCGCCTTGCCCGGTTTCACACCGGCATCGATCCAGCCCTTTTTGAAGAAGGGCTCGGCCAGTTTCGCCAGCTCGGGGTGGAAGGCGGCATAGGCTTCGGTCACGGTTTTTTCGGCCGTGGCCCAGTCGATCACCTTCGGCGTTTCGAGCGGCAGGGGCGCGTTGCGGTCCCAGACCTGCAGCCGCTCCAGCCCCATCCATTTCGCCTTCAGCGCGTAGTAGCGGTGCGAGAGTTTCGGATAGGCGGCGACGACCGCATTGCGCAGCGCTTCGACCACTTCGGGCTCGACATGGTTCGAGAGGTGACGCCCGGTCTGGGGCGTGGGCATTTTGCGCCAGCGATCCTCGATCTCTTTCTCTTTGGCGAGCGTGTTATGCACCCGGGCGAAGAGTTTGATATTCTTGTCAAACACCAGCGCCAGCGCTTTGGCCGCCGCCTCGCGCTTCTCGCGCAGGGGATCGGTCAGCAGGTTCAGCGTTGCCTCAAGGTTCAGCTCTTCCTCTTCGCCCTCGACCCTGAACATCAGCCCGGCCATGGTCTCATCGAACAGCTTATTCCAGGCCGATGCGCCGACAACCGACTGATCGTGCAGGAATTTTTCCATCTCATCGGAAAGCTGATGCGGCCGCATGGCGCGCATGCGCTCAAACACCGGACGGTAGCGCGCCAGATCAGCATTCCCGGCCAGAAGCGTTTCGAGATGGCTGTCTTCCAGCCGGTTGAACTCAAGGCTGAAGAAGACCAGCGCCGTGGTGGCATCGGTCACCTCATCCTGGGCATCCGACATGAATTTCGCGCGCTCGGAATCCATGGTGTTCTGGTAGTAGCGCAGACCGGCATAGGACATGATCCGCCCGGCGGTCACGTCGATCGCCTCATAGTCCTGCACGCAGCCCAGCAGCCCGGCGGCAGAGAGGCTGGCCAGTTTACCCTCATATTTCGCGGCGAAATCGGCGCAGGCCTGGATCAGCCAGTCCATATCGCGCTCATATTCCGGTGCATCCGGGCCGGGATAAAGATCGCTCAGATCCCAGTCCGGCAGCGAGCCGAGGCCTTTGCCTGAGGCGCCGCCAGCGGCGGCATTGGCATCAAACAGCGGGCGAGGCGGGGAAAAACGCATCCGGACATCCTGTGATTAATCTGCCCGGGGTCGCGGGGATGCGGGCCTCAGGCTCTGACTGATATCTAGGCGCGACCAGGGGCAGGCTGCAAGGGGCGCAGCCCGGGTCGGACCCGGCAGGCCTGATGTGGCGGGCTGTCTCTTTGCCGGTACCAGCTCTTATAAGATGCCAGCGGCCTGGCCGATGCGGCGGCCCATGCCGGGGGCGGGGATCCATATCGATGGCCCCGGCCGGGTTGATTCTTATGTCGCCAGTGGCTGCTGCCCGGATGAGCGCTCTATTCGGCTGGGCATGGCCTTGACGCCGGTGATACCGCGCCGATCTGCGGGGGTTGCGCGGGGCGGAATTCGGGGGGCAGCTGCGCAAACCCTGGATGTCGCGGTTGCGATCCTTGCGGCCGGTCACTAGGCTCGCCGCATATGCTGACTGGTGATCGATGACATATTGCGTAGGCCTGCTGCTGAAGGACGGGATGGTTTGCCTGTCGGATACCCGGACCAATGCCGGGCTCGATAATATTTCCACCTATCGCAAAATGTTCACTTTTGAAGTGCCGGGGGAGCGCGTCATTCTGATCATGACGGCAGGCAGCCTTTCGGTGACCCAGACCACCATCGCCCGGCTGCATGAGGCGATGGATCAGGAGCCGACGCCGGAAAGCTCGATCATGCTGGCGCCGAGTATGTTGAAAGTGGCGGGGATCATCGGCAATACCCTGGCCCAGGTGCGCCTTGAGATCGATGAGAAACTGTCGATGAGCCAGGGCGCCTCGGCCTCTATGATTGTGGCGGGCCAGCGCCGGGGTGGCGGGATGCGGATGTTCCTGATCTATCCCGAGGGCAATTTCATCGAGGCCACCGAAGACACGCCCTTCCTGCAGATCGGTGAACATAAATATGGCAAGCCCATTCTCGACCGGGTGGTGCAGCGTGAAACCTCGCTCAGTGACGGGCAGAAGGCGGTTCTGCTGTCGATGGATTCGACCTTGCGCTCGAACCTCTCGGTCGGCATGCCGCTGGATCTGGCGGTGATCGCCAGGGATGCGCTGCAGGTGAGCAGCTCGCGCCGGATCGAGGCCGGGGATGAGGGGTTTCGCGCCATGAGCGAGGCCTGGTCGGTGGCTCTGCGCGACGGCTTTGGCCGCATCACCCTCTGAACGCCCGCTGAGCGCCGCCGGACCGGACCCTTTCGCGCTGTCCGGCAGATCTGCATCTTCACCCGCCAGGCCCCGTTCCGGGAACCCTCCTGCTGCTCTGTCGTTCAACCCAAGGGGGCATGGTCTCTTGCCGGCGGATTGGCCGGCAGCTTTGCCCTGCGGAAGGCCTGCCCTGTTCTGTGCCGGGGTGGCGGTGTTTAGAGACGGGTGTGCCTATGGAACTTCAACTGATCCGCAGCTTTCTGGAAGTAGCAGAAAGCGGCTCTTTCGCGGCGGCCTCGGACCGGCTGTTCGTGACCCAGTCTGCGGTATCACTGCGTATCCAGCGGCTTGAGGATCAGCTGGGCCAGCCGCTGTTCAGCCGCTCGAATGACGGGGTGGCGCTGACGACGGCGGGGCGCGAGTTTCGCGGCTATGCCGAAACCATCCTCGGCCACTGGGAACAGGCCCGGCAACGGGTTTCGGCCACCGGTGAGGCGCGCCAGAAGCTGGCAATCGGCGCGAAATCAGAACTCTGGAGCGGGCTGGGCTTTCGCTGGCTCGATCTGCTCGGCGCGGCGCGGCCCGATCTGCAGATCGAGGCGCTGAGCGACCGCAGCGAGGCCCTGGCCCAGGCTTTGCTCAGTGATATGCTGCAGGTCATCCTCAGCTATACGCCGCTGACGCGGGCAGGGGTGAGCAGCCTGCCGCTGTTTGAAGAAAAGATGATCCTCGTCTCGACCGAGAAAGGCATCAGCGCCGCTGCGCCGGGCGAGGGCTATATCCGGGTTGAGGCAGGCGAGGATTTTGCCCGCTTTCATCAGGAAGAACTGCCGCATCTGCAAAATCCCTCCCTTGTTATGGCACTGGGCGGACTCACCCGGGGGTTTTTGCTCAGCCGCAGCGCGAGTGCCTATCTTCCGGAACGTGAGGTGCATGACGATCTGCGCCAGGGCCGGCTGTACCGGGTCGCACAGGCCCCGGTTTTCACCCGCCAGACCTGGGTGATCTGGCGCGAAAGCATGGACCAGAAGATCAGAAATGTTGCTGAAGCGACACTGAACACTGCTCTGGAAGACATGAAAACAACCGCAGACCGCCACTGACTCGGCGCGGGATCACCCCTGAAATGAGCTGTAGTTGTAGCCGTAACTCATTGAGTTGCGGCTATTTTTTTTTATTACTATGCCGGATGGAACAGGGGGGTGACGCAATCCGCTTCTGGTTCCTTGAGTAATACTGGAGGCGGCATCAAGTTTCGCAAATGTTTTGGATTCCTGCTCCAGGCCCCAGATCACTCTCATGCGGACAGGGAGGGATGAACCTGAACTGTCTGGCAGGTGTGAAAAGGAGTAGGTATGAAAAAGGTTGCACTTCTGGCCTCGGCCTCGGCCCTCAGCTGCGCCATGGCGGCGCCGCTTTTCGCCCAGGACCTCTATGGCACCACCGCGCTTGATGACCGTATTGAAGATATCGAGCGTGATGTGAACCGTGATTTTGAGCGTGCTGAGGATTCGGCTCGTTTCGGCTCGCCGGAAGGCCGTCAGGGCCTGTCGGGTTCGGCCTCGCTGGGTTTCTCGGGTAAAACCGGTAATAACGAATCGCAGGACCTCTCGGTTGGTCTGCGCATCCGTCACGCCGAGGGTCCGTTCCAGCAGACCATCGGTGCCGTGCTTGATTATTCGGAATCGGATAACAGCTCGACCAAAGAAGATGTCTTCGTCGTCTATGACGCGAACTACTATTTCAATGACAACTTCTACGGCTTCATCCTCGGCCGCGCCCAGTCGGACGGCCTGGCTGATGAGCTGACCGCTTCTGAAACTGCCAATGGCGTGACCGTTGCTGAAAAGGTCAAGCGCGATGGCTTCCTTGGCTTTGGTCCGGGTTACCGCGTGGTGAACACCCCCGATATGGCATGGCGCGTCCAGGCCGGTGTGGGTATCAGCTACCTTGAATATGGCGATGGCCGTTCGGTCACCGAAGAAGCCGCGATCGCTTCGTCGCGCTTCTACTACAAATTCTCGGATAATGTGTTCCTGACCAACGACACCGACGTGCTGAACTCGTCGGAAGCGCTGCGTGCGAACAACGATTTCGGTGTGAACTTCAAGATCACCGATGCGATGTCGACCCGCGTCAGCTACCTGTCGGAATATAACGAAAGCCGCGCGATCCGCACGGATAACAAACTGGGCGTCTCGATCGTCTTCGGCTTCTGAGCCAGAGATTTTCAGACCAGCAGTACGGAAAGGGGCGGAGCAATCCGCCCCTTTTTGCCGTCGCCCGGATCTGCAGTACAGATCGGCCACAGGCGCCGCCTGCGCGGCGACACATCTGTCCGAAAAATTCAGGGGGAGAAGGTGGCGGGCCCGCAGCGACCGTGGGCGGTCGGGGATTCCCGAGAGCCAGAGGTCTCAGGGGGGCACCAGATAACCGGACCAGGATCCGGCCAGAGCCAGCACCCTTTCAAGTGCTTATAGGCCAGTGGGAAAAGGACCCCACACGTGAAGAGCAGCACCCGCCGGGATCCAATTTAGGGCCGCGGGCGCGGCTGCGCAAGATCTGCCGGTGGCCGCATCGCTCTGAGGCAGCCTTCTGGTCTGTTTCATCTGTCCTGAAATATCCCCGCCGGAGGCATAAACCGCTGCCACCGGGCCGCTGGCTTGCACAGCGCCGCGCAAGTTGCGAGAACATGGGCCATGGACCTTTTCGAAGACAGCCCCGCCCCTACCACCGGCAACAGCCCTGAATTCACCGTCTCCGAGCTTTCGGGCGCGGTGAAGCGGGTGATTGAGGGCGAATTTGGCCTGGTGCGGGTCAGGGGCGAGATCGGAAGGGTGTCGCGTCCGGCCTCGGGCCATCTCTATTATGATCTGAAAGATGACCGCTCGGTCATTGCCGCCATCACCTGGAAGGGCCAGGCTGCAAGGCTGAGCGTGCGTCCCGAAGAGGGGATGGAGGTGGTGGCCACCGGGCGGATGACCACTTTCCCCGGCCAGTCGAAATATCAGCTGATCATCGATGATATCGCCCCGGCGGGGGCAGGCGCGCTGATGGCGATGCTCGAGCGCCGCCGCGCCGCCTTGCAGGCCGAGGGGCTGTTTGACCCGGCGCGTAAACAGCCGATCCCCTGGCTGCCGAAGGTGATCGGCGTCATCACCTCGCCCTCGGGTGCGGTGATCCGCGATATTCTGCACCGGCTGCGCGACCGTTTCCCGCGCCCGGTGCTGATCTGGCCGGTGCCGGTTCAGGGCGAGCGCTGCGCGCCGGAAGTGGCGGCGGCGATCCGTGGCTTCAATGCTTTGCCGCAGGATGGCCCGATCCCGCGCCCGGATCTGCTGATCGTCGCACGCGGCGGCGGCTCGCTTGAGGATCTCTGGGGCTTTAACGAAGAGATTGTGGTCAGGGCGGCGGCAGAAAGCCGGATCCCGCTGATTTCGGCGGTGGGCCATGAGACCGATACCACGCTGCTGGATTTCGCCGCAGATCTGCGCGCGCCGACGCCGACGGCGGCGGCCGAGCTGGCGGTGCCGGTGCGCCTTGAGCTTCTGGCAGGGCTTGAGGGTCTGTCGGGGCGGCTCTTGCATGCGGTGGTGCAGCGCGGTCAGCGCCAGCGCCAGCGGCTGAGTGATCTGTCGCGCGCCTTGCCCCGGCCCGAGACCCTGACCGGCCAGGCGGCCCAGCGGCTTGATCATGCGGCGGGGCGTCTGGGCGGCGGGCTCGGGCTGATGGCGGCGCGCAAACGCTCAGAATTTGAGCGGGTCGCGGGCCAGATGCGGGCCGGGCTGCTGCTGAGCCTCGTCTCGCGCCGCGGCGACGCGCTGGAAAAGCGCGAAGAGGCGATGGCGATGCGCTTTGAGCGCCGGCTGGAGCGGGCGCGGGATGGCTTCCAGGCCTGGTCTTCGCGGCTGGCACCGGCGCTCGGGCGGGTGATTGCCCAGAGCAGCCGCCAGGCCGGGCTGGACCGCCTCCGGCTGCAGACCGCCGCTGCGCGGCTGGATCAGGCTTTGCTGGCGCAGCATCAGCGGCTTACGGCGTGGATCAGCGGCTTTGAGCGCGTGCTCGAGACGCTGAACTACCAAAAAACCCTGGAGCGTGGCTTTGCCGTGGTCCGGGCCCGGGGCGAGGGCGGGGGCGAGGTGATCACCTCGCTCGCCGGGGCCGCCGGGGCTGGGCTGATGGAGATCCAGTTTGCCGATGGCCGGGTTGAGGTTCAGCCCGCCGGCAGCCCCCCCGCCGCTGCGCCCACAGGTGCAGCACCCAGAGCAGCGGCACCCGGAGCAGCTGCAGCTGCGGCCAAAGCCGCGCCTGCCGCAAAGCCGACCGCGCGCAAGGGGGGCAGCGCTGATGAGGGCGGGCAGGGCAGCCTGTTCTGAACGCTCCGCCCGGGGCGCCGCGCCCTGACCCGCATCAGCGGGCGTCAGGGCGGGCCTATGCGCCGATAAATCCGTCACAGACCAGCGGCCCCTGGGCGGGGTAGAGCATGATCGGCACGCTGTCGCGCCGCCCCTCGTAAAAGCCCATCAGCCAGCCGCCGCGATCATGATAGGTCCAGCAGACCGGGCGCCCGGGGTTATCCTCATAGAGAAAGCAGATCTGCTCGCCGACCTGCTCCCAGCTGCCATGCATGCAGCGCTCAGCATCGCGCCAGATCACCCTTTTGCCCGAAAGAAAGGTCTCAACCCCGTAAAGCCCGATATCGGCATCATGGGTATCCATGGTCCGGCCCCGGGTCAGCGCGTCAAATTCCGCCGCAGTCAGCGGCGGATCACTGGCCGCGTCACCGGGTCCGGGTGGGGTCACAGGCGGGCTTTCAGCCCGCGCCGGGCTGGCGATGGCAAGGCAGAGCAGGAGGGTCAGGCTCAGTCGTTTCACAGTTACACTCCGACATCCGGGGCCGGGCAGTCGAGGCCGCGCGGGCTCTGATCCACCTCGGTCAGCGCCGTCTCGGGGGCGGCACCCTCGGCCAGGGCCTTCAGCACATCCCCCTCGCGCCAGAAGCTCCAGCAATGTTCTTCAGGGTTGTATTCATAGACGAAACAGATCAGCGCGCCCTTCTGAAACCAGCTGCCATACTGACATTCGCCGGGCGAGGTCATCCAGCGCACTTTACGCCCCGGCAGATATTCCTCAATGCCAAAGCCCTGGCCATACTGGTTGTAGGTCAGGGTTTTGCCGCTGACATAGGCCTCAAATTCCGCGGCCGAAAGCGGCTCTGGGGTCGCGCCGGGGGCCGGGGTCGCCAGCCAGAGACTGATGAGCGCGGCAGGCATGAGCCGCAGGTTGGGGCCGGGCAGGGGAAAACGCATGGGACACCTGTTTACTTAAAGGGGGTACTGTCAGTCGCGGCCCGGGAGGAGATCGCCGGGAAAGCCTGGCAGAGCGGCGAGGCTCTGACCAGTCAGCTCTGCCTGACCTGCGGCGAAGCGGGACCGGGCGAAGCGGGACCGGGCGGGGCGGTGCCACTGGCCTGCCAGCGCCGCAGATGCGGGCGCATCAGCCGCCGCCAGGGGCCGGGCAGGAAGGCCAGACAGCAGGCCAGGGGCAGGGGCCAGGGCAGGCGCGGCGCGATATCCCCGGCGGGCAGGCGCAAAGCCGGATAGGGCCGCGAGGGGTGGCTGTGATGATCCGAATGGCGCGGCGCATTCAGCATCAGCGCCGAGGAAGCCCAATGCGCGGTATTCCAGGAATGCTGCGGCCCGACCGGCTCGAGCCTGCCATTTTCCAGCCGCGCCCGGCGCAGCCCGTAATGCTGCACATAATCCGAGACCAGCACCTGCATCTGAGCGTAAAGGCCGAGCAGGATCCAGATCACCAGGCCATAAACCCCGCCGGTCACGAGCGCGAGCCCAAGGCAGAGCGCACCGCCCGCCAGATAGACCGCATAGGGATGCAGCCCCGGCCTGCCCCGGGCGCGGGCGCGCAGATCCGTCTCGGCCCGCCAGCCCATCTTCCAGGAGCCGATCCAGGCCCGGCGGGCGAAATGATAAAAGCTCTCGCCCTCGCGGGCGGTATTCGGGTCGCAATCCGAGGCGACATAGCGGTGATGCACCAGCCGGTGCGCCGAGGCATGCTGGCCAAACAGGATCGCGATGTAAAAGGCCTGGCCCAGCCGGAACAGCAGGCGGTTGCCGCGATGGATCAGCTCATGCGCCGCCGGATGGCCGACCTGACCCAGCCAGAGGCCGGTGGCACAGAACAGCAGGATCTTCTGTCCGGAAGAGCGCCCGGAAGGCGCGGCAATCGTCCAGCTGACCACGAGAAGCAGCGCCATGGCCGAGAGCGCCAGCCCGGCGAGCAGCAGATCCGCACCGGGAAATTCCTGGCCCTCAGCCGCATCGCCGGCGACATATGGGATCAGCTGATCGAGCAGAACCGAAAGCAGCGCCATATAAAGAAACCCGGCCCAGAGCCAGGCCCCGCCCGCCAGTGCCCCAAGCCCGATCAGCGGCACCGGGGTCAGCGCTGCCAGGGCGAAAACCGGCATCGGCAGGGGAGGGGGGCGGCGGTGAGGCAGAGGCGGCGGCGGGGGATTTTGCATGATGCTGGCAGGGAAGCATGTTTGCCCGCCGCAAGGAAGCCCGCCGCAGGGAAGCCTGCCGCCGAAGCGGCCCGCGCAGCGCAGGCCTTTACATCAGGGGCTGAAATGACCAGGTAAAACCTCGTAACAAAGGGTCGGCGCCATGTCCTTCTTTAAAAAACTCAAAGACCGGATGTTCCGCTCGTCTGATAAGATCGGCGAGGGGCTGGATGCACTGGTCAGCGAAGCGCCGGAAGGTGCTGCAGCGCCCGAAGAGCTGCCGGTCGCAGAGCCGCCTGCCGCTGCTGCTGCCGCGCCGCTCGAAGCGCCTGCTGCAAAGCCCGAGGCCGGGCCTGCCGCGAGGCCCCTGGCCTCTGAGGCGGCAGAGCCTGCCGGATCCGCTCCGGCAGCGCCTGCAGCGCCCGCAAACCCCGCAGCACCGCCCGCCGCTGTGGGCGCGCCTGTGCCCGCCTCTGTGGCAGCTGCCCCCCCCGGGCCCGAGGCAAAGCCCGGGCTGATCGGCCGTCTCTTTGGCCGCAGCGAAGCGGCCGAGCCGCGCCGGGTGCTCGATGATCAGATGCTCGAAAGCCTCGAGGAGCTGCTGATCCAGACCGATCTGGGCGTCGAGACCGCTGTGCGCGTCACCGCCAATATCGCCGAGGGCCGCTTTGGCCGTAAAGTCTCGACCCGCGAGCTGAAAGAGGCGCTGGCCTCGGAAGTGGCGCGGATCATGACCCCGGTCGCGCGCCCGATGCCGATCTATCCGAAAAAGCCCCAGGTGGTGCTGGTCGTGGGCGTCAATGGCTCGGGCAAGACCACCACCATCGGCAAGCTGGCCGCGCAGTTCCGCGCCGCCGGTAAAACCGTGATGATCGCCGCCGGGGACACTTTCCGCGCCGCCGCGGTGGAGCAGCTGAAAGTCTGGGGCGAGCGCGCCGGGGTGCCGGTCATGATCGCGCCGGAAGGCTCGGATCCGGCCAGCCTCGCCTATGATGCTTTGAGCAAGGCCCAGGAGGAAGGCACCGATCTTCTGCTGATCGACACGGCGGGTCGGTTGCAGAACCGTCAGGATCTGATGGAAGAGCTGGCCAAGATCGTCCGCGTCATCCGCAAGAAAGACGAGACCGCGCCGCATAACACCTTGCTGGTGCTCGATGCGACCACCGGCCAGAATGCGGTGACCCAGGTCGGGATCTTCCGCAAAATCGCCGATGTTTCCGGCCTGGTGATGACCAAGCTCGACGGCACCGCCAAAGGCGGCGTGCTGGTGGCGCTGGCTGATAAATACGGCCTGCCGATCCATGCGATTGGCATTGGCGAGCAGATTGATGATCTCTCGCCCTTTGATCCTGATGAATTTGCCGGCGCGCTGGTCGGTCTGGAAGATCGCCGCTGAGCGCGCGTGGGAGAGACAGTATTATGGCACAACAACAGATCAATCCGGTGCTGAAACAGGTACTTGAGCTGGGCCCGACCCTGGCCTTCTTCGCGCTTTATATGTGGATCAAGGACGAGACTTTCGTCTTCGCCGGCACGGAATATTCCGGCTTTATCGCCTCGGCAGTGTTCTTCATCCCGATCCTGCTGGCCTCGATCGCGGCTTTGTGGTTTCTGACCGGCGAGCTGTCGCGCATGCAGGTCTTCACCGGCTTTATGGTGATTTTCTTCGGCGGCCTGACCGCCTGGTTCAATGATGCGAGCTTCTTCAAAATGAAGACGACGCTGGTCTATGGCACTTTTGCGGCGCTGCTCGGCATTGGTCTGTTGCGCGGCCAGAGCTGGCTGCAATGGGTGCTGGGGGCGGCTTTGCCGATGCAGCAGGAGGGCTGGATGATCCTGACCCGCCGTCTTTGTGTGCTCTTCGTCATCCTCGCCATCGCCAATGAGCTGATCTGGCGCAATATGTCAGAGGCGACCTGGGTCACGCTTGAGACCTTTGCCTTCCCGGTGGCGCTGATGGCCTTCCTGGTGATCCAGATCACTCTGCTGGGCAAATATGTGATCGAGCCGGAGAAAGACCAGCAGCCGAAGTGAAACGGCCTGTCGGATAGAGCTGTCGGATAAAAAAGGGGCCCTGCAGGGCCCCTTTTTACATTTCAGCGCTTATAGAGATTCTCAATCGCGGTTTTGTCGAGCGTGGCGGGCCGTGCCTCAGCGGCAAGGCTGACGCCCCGGATAAAGGCCGGACGGGCGGCGAGGCGGTCAAGCCAGGCGGCGAAATGCGGCTTGTCGCTGATATCCTGCTGCTGCTTTTCCCAGGCCCGGGCCCAGGGCCAGATCGCAATATCGGCAATCGACAGGTTTTCGCCCGCCACATAGGTCCGCCCGGCCAGACGACGGTCGAGCACGCCGTAAAGCCGGTTCACCTCGCGGCGGTAGCGGTCCTGGGCATAGGGCAGCACCTGGGGCGGATCCATCTCGGGCGCATAGCGCAGGAAGTGATTGGCCTGACCCGCCATCGGCCCTAAGCCCCCCATCTGCCACATCAGCCATTCCTCAACCTCGATCCGCTCGCGCTCATTCGCGCCGCCGAGCCGGCCGGTTTTGCGCGCCAGATATTGCAGGATCGCCCCGGATTCAAAGACCGAGACCGGCTCGCCGCCCGGGCCTTCGGCATCGGTTAGCGCCGGAATGCGGTTGTTCGGGGCAATGGCGAGGAAATCCGGCTCAAACTGCTGGCCGGTGCCGATATTCACCAGCTGCACCTCATAGGGCAGGCCCAGCTCTTCCAGCGCGATGGCGATCTTATGGCCGTTCGGCGTGGGCCAGTAATAAAGGCGGATCGGGGCGGTCATGGTCTTCTCCTGTCAGATGGCGGCGATCATGGCCAAAGCGCGGGGCAGGGGCAAGCTATGGGCGGAAGGCGCGGGCGCGCGGGGATGGGGCGAGCGGGTAGTGCCGAGCGGGTAGTGCCATGACAAAGGCCCGCAAAGGATGCGGGCCTTTTTTGAAAATGCGGTTCTGCGAGGCTGAGGCTCAGAACACCTGGTCCAGCGCGCGTTTGAGCCGCTTTACCGTGCCCTCGACATCTTTGAGCTTATCAAGGCCAAACAGCCCAAGGCGGAAGCTGCGGAAGGCCTCGCCCTCGCCGATCTGCAAAGGCACCCCCGCCGCGATCTGGGTACCGATCTCGCGGAATTTCGAGCCGTTCTGCACCGCCGGATCATCGGTATAGCTGACCACCACGCCCGGGGCCTCAAAGCCCTCGGCGGCGACAGAGAGAATGCCGCGCGCCTTCAGCTCATCGCGCACCGCCCGGCCAAGCGCCTGCTGCGCCGCTTTGGCCGCGGCAAAGCCCATATCGCGGGTTTCAAACATCGCATCACGCATGCCCTGAATAGCATCAGTCGGCATGGTGGCGTGATAGGCATGGCCGCCGTCCTCATAGGCCTTCATCATCGCGCGCCATTTCTTCAGATCGAGGGCAAAGCTGTTCGAGGTGCTGGCCTCCAGCCGCTCGGCCGCGCGCTTTCCCATCACCACGATGCCGGCGGCGGGCGAGGCCGACCAGCCTTTCTGCGGCGCCGAGATCAGCACATCGACATTATTTTCTACCATATCGACCCAGATCGTGCCCGAGGCGATGCAGTCGAGCACGAAAAGCGCGCCGACCTCACGCGCGGCCTCACCAATGGCGCGGATATAATCATCGGGCAGGATGATGCCCGAAGCGGTCTCGACATGCGGCGCAAAAACCGCATCGGGCTTTGTCTCGCGGATTTTCGCCACCACCTCGGCTATGGGCGGCGGGGCGAAAGGGGCGCGGGGCTGATTGCCGCTGGCCCGGGCCATCACCACATCGACGCTTTCGGCAAAGCCGCCCATGTCGAAAATCTGGCTCCAGCGGAAGGAGAAGAAACCGTTGCGGATCACCAGCGCCCGGCCGCGGCCAAACTGCCGGGCCACTGATTCCATCGCATAGCTGCCGCCACCGGGCACCAGAGCCACTGCCTCGCCATTATAGACCTCGCGCAAGAGGCCCGAGACATCGCGCATCACCTGCTGAAAACGCGCCGACATATGGTTGAGCGAGCGGTCGGTGAAGACGACCGAGAATTCCTCAAGGCCCTCGGGGTCGATGTGATCATGTGGCAGTTTCATTCTTTTCCTCCCGTAACATGGCGGAAGCCTAGCCGCGGCAATGCCGCCTCGCCAGTACATGCGCGACCTGCGGGAAAGAATATTTCACAGGCGGAAGCCCTGTGGGGCGGGGGATCAGCCGAGCGGGCCGGGGCGGCGTTCTTCGGTCAGCACCACATTGGCCTCGACATTGCCCACTCCGGGCAGGGTCATCACCCTGCGGCGCAAGACGCGCTCAAAATCGGCCAGATCGCGGGCGACGACGCGCAGCCGGTAGTCAAACAGCCCCAGCACATGCTGCACCACCTGAACCTCAGGGATGGCGCGGGCGGCGCGCTCAAAATCCTCAAAGCTGATCCGGCCCTTGGTGGCGAGCCGCACGCCCAGAAACACGGTGACGCCAAAGCCAAGCGCGGCGCGGTCGACCTCAATGCGGCGGCCGCGCAGAATGCCCGCCTCCTCCAGCCGCTTCACCCGCCGCCAGGCCGCGGGTTGCGACAGGCCAAGCCTGCGGCCCAGTTCTCCGGCGCCGAGGCTGGCATCGCTGACCAGCTCGCGCAGGATGGCACGGTCGGTTTCATCAAGATCATTCAGGCTCACAGCGGCAGCCCTGCCTCATCCTTGAGGGTGGAAATCAGCATCAGCGCATCCACCTCGGCAATATGGGGCAGGGTGAGGATGCGTTCACGGTAGATCCGGGTCCAGTGCGTCATATCGCGGGCAATGGCATTCAGCCGCACATCGACCTGGCCGAGAAAAGTCTCAATCGAGGTCACTTCGGGCACCTGCCGTGCGGCTTCGATAAATTCGTCAAAGGCGCGGGGATTGGTCTTATCGAGGGTGAAGCGCAGGCTCACCTCCAGCTCATAGCCAAGTGCGCGCCAGTCGATGATCATGCTCTCGCCCCGGATCGCGCCGCTTTCGCGCAGGCGCTCGATCCGGCGCCAGAGCGTGGCAAGGGTCACCCCGGCGCGCTCGGCCAGTTCGGCCCGGGGCAGGTCAGGCTCGCTCAGCCAGTGGCGCAGAATGCGGCGGTCGGTATCATCCATTGCATGATTATCTCATCATTTTATAAAAATGAGAATGATAATTCAGAATTATCCATAAAATTCGTGATAAATGCACTCTCCTGCGCGAAGAATCTTTCTATTCTGCCGCCATCTTCAGCAAAGGAGTGCTGTTATGCGCGTTTACTACGATCGCGATTGCGATGTTAACCTGATCAAAGAAGCCAAAGTCGCGATCCTCGGCTATGGCAGCCAGGGCCATGCCCATGCGCTGAACCTGCGCGATTCGGGTGCGAAAAACCTCGTCGTCGCGCTGCGTGAAGGCAGCCCCTCGGCAAAGAAAGCCGAAGCTGAAGGCCTGAAGGTCATGGGCATTGCCGAGGCCGCGGCCTGGGCTGATGTGATCATGTTCACCATGCCCGACGAACTGCAGGCCGAGACCTATAAGAAATACGTCCATGACAATATCCGTGAAGGCGCAGCGATTGCTTTCGCCCATGGTCTGAACGTGCATTTCGGCCTGATCGAGCCGAAAGCCGGCGTCGATGTCATCATGATGGCACCGAAAGGCCCGGGCCATACCGTGCGCGGCGAATATACCAAAGGCGGCGGCGTGCCCTGCCTGGTGGCGGTCCATACCAATGCTTCGGGCAAGGCGCTTGAAGTCGGTCTGAGCTATTGCTCGGCCATCGGTGGCGGCCGTTCGGGCATCATTGAGACCAACTTCCGCGAAGAATGCGAAACCGACCTGTTCGGCGAGCAGGCCGTGCTCTGCGGCGGTCTGGTTGAGCTGATCCGCTGCGGTTTCGAGACCCTGGTCGAAGCTGGCTATGCGCCGGAAATGGCCTATTTCGAATGCCTGCACGAAGTGAAGCTGATCGTGGACCTGATCTATGAAGGCGGTATCGCCAATATGGATTACTCGATCTCGAACACTGCAGAATACGGCCAGTATGTCACCGGCCCGCGCATTCTGAAATATGAAGAGACCAAGGCCCGCATGAAAGAAGTGCTGACCGACATCCAGCAGGGCAAGTTCGTGCGCGACTTCATGCTGGAAAATGCGGTTGGCCAGCCGACCCTGAAAGCCTCGCGCCGCGCCAATGACGAGCATCAGATCGAGCAGGTCGGTGCGAAACTGCGCGACATGATGCCCTGGATCTCCAAAGGCAAAATGGTCGACAAGGCCCGCAACTGATCTGTCATCTGACAGGTGAAGCGAAAAGACAGGGGGCAGAGCGCAAGCTCTGCCCCTTACCTTTTCAGCAGTCAGTCCCGGGGCGGCCTGGCTTCCAGGTTTCTGCGGTCAGAGGCTGCTTTGGCGGGACTTTATTGAAGAAGTGCATCTGGCCTTTTTGTCGTGCCGCAGCCTTCCAGTGCTTTTTGCGGGCATCCGGCGGCTCGAGCGCCGCATATCTGCCGCCCGAGAATTTTGGCCAGTCCAGCGCATGTCCGCTGCGCACCATTTCAGCGCTTAAATCCCGGCCGTCCGGCAGATAGCAGGTGGCAACCAGCCTGTCATAGGACATCTCAGGGCTGATCTCGGCGGTAACAACCTGGCCTTTGCACAGCCTCATCAGGGCAAATTTTGCCTGGTTGCCCCAGGGATGCTCCAGCTCAGGGGCGTCAATGCCCGCGAGACGAAACCTGGTTTCTTTGATCTGAATCGTATCGCCGTCGATCACATAGCATTTGCCGCTGATCCGGGCGGGCAGGGGCCGCTCAGGCACAATGCCGACCACATCAGCCGGGCGGATTGGCGGAGTGAACCCTGTTCTGACAGTCCCCGGGCCGGAGGGAAACCGGTTCTCCCGGATCCCGGATGCTCTCGGCGCGGCCTTTGGCTTACGATAGGGAATGCGGGGCGGACGCAGCCCCGGCAGCCGGAGCCCGAGAAGGCGAAGCAATAAACGAAGCAATTTTAGCTCATTAATCAGATGAAATATTGCCCCATTCTTAGCAGACAGGATGCGGAGCCATAGCAGGAAATCGCTTGCTGCCACACATCACGATGCCTGCATTACGCCCCTGTGCGGAAGCGGTCCCGGGCTTTGTGCTGGCCCGGCCGAGGCCAGGGCACTGCGCGGAAATCCGCAATCAGCTATGCGCAGGGGGTATTTCTGCCAGGCCTCTGCGCTTTAACACTTCCGGCTGGCTGCGGAACGCTGTACCCGCGAGGAGTGAAAGTCCGGTTGCGTAAATCGTGCCAACTTTGAAATAAAATTACTCTGGATCTGTGTTATGTCTCAACCCACCCCCGCAGGCGGTAAGGCGGTGAATTCGCCGGCCCGTGTGCTGACCGCCAGCCTCGTTGGCACCACGATCGAATTCTTCGACTTCTATGTCTATGCCACCGCGGCAGTGCTGGTCTTCCCGGCTTTGTTCTTCCCGCAGGGCAATGATACGGCGGCGCTGCTGGCCTCTTTCGCCACTTTCTCGATCGCTTTCTTCGCCCGCCCCTTCGGCGCGCTGGTCTTTGGCCATTACGGCGATAAAATCGGCCGTAAGGTGACGCTGATCGCGGCTTTGCTGACCATGGGCATCTCGACCGTGATCATCGGCCTTTTGCCGACCTATGATCAGATCGGTCTGGCGGCGCCGCTGCTGCTGGCCTTGTGCCGCTTTGGTCAGGGCTTTGGTCTGGGCGGTGAATGGGGCGGCGCGGTGCTGCTGGCCACCGAGAATGCACCGCCGGGCAAGAAAAGCTGGTATGGTATGTTCCCGCAGCTTGGCGCCCCGGTGGGCCTGTTCCTGTCTTCGGGCTTTTTCTGGCTGCTGCTGCATTACATCAGCACCGAGGACTTCATGTCCTGGGGCTGGCGTCTGCCCTTCCTCGCGTCAGTTCTGCTGATCGCCATCGGTCTGTGGGTGCGTCTTGCTATCACCGAGACCCCGGAATTCGCCGAGGCGCTGAAAAAGAAACAGGCGGTCAAGGTTCCGGCTCTCGAAGTCTTCCGCAATTTCAAGCTTTCGCTCTTCCTTGGCACTTTCGTGGCTCTGGTCACTTTCGTGCTGTTCTACATCTGCACCGCATGGCTTTTGTCTTATAATACCAAGACTTTGGGCATGCCGCTGGTCGATGCGCTGCTGTTGCAGATCTATGGTTCGGTGATTTTCGGCATTTCGATTGTGATCGCGGGCAAGCTCGGCGACTGGATGGGGCGCTATATCTTCCTGATCCTGGTCACCCTGGCGATTGCGGTGTTTTCGTTCTTCCTCGCGCCGCTGATGACCCAGGGTATGACGAAGCTTTATATCTTCGTCACCATCGGCATGCTGCTGATGGGGCAGACCTATGGGGTGATCGGGGCGGCGCTTGCCGCACCTTTCCCGCCGGCGGTGCGCTATACCGGCTCGTCGCTGACCTTTAACTTTGCCTCGATCTTCGGGGCCTCGCTGGCCCCCTATGCCGCCACCTGGCTGCAGGCGAACCATGGCATGGAATCGGTTGGCTATTATCTCCTGGCTTCGGCCGTGATCACCCTGGTGTGTATCATCGCCACCGGACGCAAAGCGGTCTGAGAGGCCACAGGAAATGACAAAGGGCCGGAGCATCGCTCCGGCCCTTTTGTTTGTGATCAGCCCGCGCCGCTGAAGATTCGGGCGGCTTCCAGCTGGACCCATTCGGGCCAGTCGGCCCGCTCATAGGGCCAGGACAGGGGCTCCTCATCCTCTGGCCCCATCCATAAGGCCACCGCCTGCTGCCTGGCCGGATCAATCCAGAGCCAGGCCCGTTCGGCGTCGCAGTTGAGCTTGACGCAGGCCGAACCGCTATAGCCGTTTTCACCCAGATCCCCCGAGCCGAGACCTGAGAGAATAGCGATATAGCTTTCCCAGTCCTCGGGGCTCATCGATTGCGAGAGCAGGCTGTAGACCGGGCCGAAACTCATCGCCTCAATCGGATGTTTGCCCGCAAGGCCGGAGAAATCGGTCCAGGTCTCGCTGGCATCGGGGCTGAAACCCTCGGCCTGATCCGGGCGCAGTCCTTCGGAGGGGCTCCAGTGCCAGATCTCGGCAGGGCTGCCGGGCAGGGCGGCGCTGGCAAAGACCAGACGGTCGCCCCGGACCTCGGTCTCAAAATACGAGCAGGAGTCGATCGGACCGGCGATCTGCGGCACGCCTTTCTGCAGCCAGACCACAAAGGGCGTGGCATTGCAGGCATTGCCCCCGGCTCCGGCCACGCCGGTCACCAGGCTGACGCCCCCGAGCTCCAGCGCCTGGTCGAGCAGCACCAGCCCGTCCTCGGCCAGGACTTTGCCATCGACCAGCAGCTGGCGGTTGAAATCGCCGGTCTCAACCACGCTGGCCTCATAGGGGCCGAGCGGCAGGCGATCGGGCGGGGTCTGGGCCAGCAGCGCGGCCGGTGCGGCGCAGCTGAGGATCAGCGCGAGGCTGAGGCGGGAAGCGGGCAGGGGCAGCGACAAGGGAAACCTCCGGTCTTACAAAGCGACAGAACAGCCAGATCCGAGACTGCACATTCTGCCGAGGATGACCAGTAAGGCAATCCGGCGGGCCGGGGCCGGGGCTTAAAAAAACCAGGCGGGGCGCATCTGGCCCCGCCTGGTTCAGAGTGTCTCAGATCCGGGCCTGTCAGCCTGCGGCGGCGACCGCCTCGACGATCTCATCCACCACATCAAGCAAAAGCGCCTCATCCTCGCATTCCGCCATGACCCGGATCAGCGGCTCGGTGCCGGATTTGCGGATCAGGATGCGGCCCTTGCCAGCGATACGCGCCTCATTGGCGGCGATGACCTGCTGCACTTTAGCGGCGGCAAGCGGCTGCGCCCCGGCCTGATAGCGCACGTTTTTCAGCAGCTGCGGCACGGTTTCAAACTGGCGCGTGAGCGTGCTGGCCTTCTCGCCGGTGCGTGCCATTTCGGCAAGGAACTGCAAAGCCGCCGCGAGGCCGTCGCCGGTGGTGGCATAATCGGTCATCACGATATGGCCCGATTGCTCACCGCCCAAGTTGAAGCCGTTTTTGCGCATTTCCTCAACGACATAGCGGTCGCCGACGGCGGTGCGCTTCAGATGCAGGCCCCTGGTCTTCAGGAAGGTCTCAAGGCCAAGGTTCGACATCACCGTCGCAACCAGCGTATCACCCTTCAGCCGGCCCTCGGCGCCCCAGCGGGCTGCGAACAAAGCCATGATCTGATCGCCATCGGCGACTTTGCCGGTCTCATCAATGATCATCACCCGGTCGGCATCGCCGTCGAGGGCAATGCCGACATGCGCGCCATGGGTGATCACGGCCTCGGCGGCGGTTTCGGTATGGGTCGAGCCGCAGCGGTCGTTGATATTGGTGCCATTGGGCGCAGTGCCGAGCGGGATCACCGTCGCCCCCAGCTCCCACAACACTTCCGGCGCGGCGCGGTAGGCGGCGCCATGGGCGCAGTCGATCACCACTTTCAGCCCCTCAAGGCTGAGGCCGGTCGGGAAAGAGGTCTTCACGAATTCCTGATAACGGCCGCGCCCGTCATCGATCCGTTTGACCCGGCCGATATTCGAGGCAGGGGCCAGCGGCAGATCGGCCTCCAGCATGGCCTCAATCTCGGCCTCGGCCTGATCCGAGAGTTTAAAGCCGTCGGGGCCGAAGAATTTGATGCCATTATCCTCATGCGGATTATGGCTGGCCGAGATCATCACGCCCAGATCGGCCCGCATCGAGCGGGTGAGAAAGCCCACCGCCGGGGTCGGCACCGGGCCGACGAGGAGCACATTCATGCCAGTCGAGGCGAGGCCCGCAGTCAGCGCATTTTCCAGCATATAGCCCGAGAGCCGGGTGTCCTTGCCGATCACCACCCGATGCGCGGCGCTGTCATCGCGGCGGAAGAAATGGCCCGCCGCCGCGCCCAGTTTCAGCGCAACCTCGGCGGTCATCGGCCAGCTGTTGGCGCGTCCGCGGACGCCGTCGGTTCCAAATAGTTTTCTCGACATGCAATGTCCTGAGGGTCACGGGCGCAGACGCGCCCTGTTACAACGTGTTCTGTGGGCTGGTTCCGGCGATGGCCTGCCAGATCTGCAGCGCCTGCCGGGTCTCTTTGGTGTCATGCACCCGCAGGATCTGGGCCCCGGCAGCGGCCCCCTGCAAAGCAACGGCGACCGAGCCCGAGACCCGCTCGGCGGGGGTTTCGGTGCCGGTCAGGGCGCCGATAAACTTCTTGCGTGAGGCACCGAGCAGCAGCGGCAGGCCAAAGTCGTGGAAAGCCGCCAGTTGGCGCAGCAGCAAAAGGTCATGCGCCGTGGTCTTGCCAAAGCCGATGCCGGGATCAAGGATCAGCTGTTCGGCCCGCAGCCCCGCCGCCAGCGCCGCTTCCACCCGCGCATAGAGGTGATCACGCACCGCGGTGACCACATTGTCATATTGCGCATGGCGCTGCATGGTCTCGGGCGTGGCGATGGAATGCATCAGCACCACCGGCACGCCGCGTTCGGCGGCAAGCCGGGCCATTGCGGGGTCAAAACGCAGGGCGGTCACGTCATTGATGATATCGGCCCCGGCGTCGAGCGCGGCCTCGGCAACCCTGGCCTTGCGGGTATCGATCGAGACCGGCAGGCGGATCCCGGCCTGGCGCAGGGCGCGGATCACCGGCGCGGTGCGGCGGATTTCCTCATCCGTGTCGACCTCGGCGGCCCCGGGGCGGGTGCTTTCACCGCCGATATCAAGAATATCGGCCTCGCGCGCCATGATGGAAGCGCGCTCGAGGGCCTGATCGAGGCCGTTGTGGCGGCCCCCGTCCGAGAAACTGTCGGGGGTGAGGTTGAGAATGCCCATGATCCGGGGCCGCTCCAGCGTCAGGCCGCAAAGATCGGGACGCGGTGCCGAGAGGGCGCGGCTCAGCGCGGCGGGCAGTTCAGAGGGGCTGCGGCCCGGCATCCCGCCCCGGGCGGCGGTCTCTGACCACCAGACATGGCAGCTGCCGCCAAGCGGGCGGGCATCGCGACCCTCATAGCCCTCGCCGCTGCGCGCGAGCGGCAGAGTCAGCTCCGCACGCCCGGGCAGGGCAAAAGCAAAGCATTTCGCTTCGCCGCAAGGAGAATGGCTGGTCAGCTGGTCCGGGGTCATGATTCAGTTCGTTACTTCAGGCAGATCTTCGCCCGGGCTTGGGGCGTGGCAAAGTCGGGCGGGGCCTGCGCGGGGGCAGGCCGGGCCGGACGGGCTCTGCTGGCTATCTGTCCCCCCGGCCGGGGGTTTGGCAAGGGGGGGAATTTCAGGCGCGGCGGACCGGCATACGACTGCCTGGCGGCAGCGAAGTCTCGCCATAAAGGATCAGCTCAGCCGCGGCCATTTCTTCGGCCAGCCAGAGCGCCAGCGCCACCGGATCGCGGCTTTGCGGCCCGTCGACGGCATCGAGCACCAGTTTCGAGGGCGCCCAGACCACCGAGCGGCCGCGTTTGATCGCCCAGTCGATCTCGGTGCGCGAGGCAACCACCACGCAGCGCGAATCGCGCGCCGCCAGCATCCAGGCATTCTGTTCAATCGCCAGCAGGTCGACCCGGCGCTGGGTCGGGCCATGACCGGTGCGGGGCCGGGGCAGATCGGGCGCGCTGACGCAGAAAATCGCCGGGGTGCCGGGCGCGAGCAGAGCATCGATCCTTGCGCTCAGATCCGGGGCGGCGAGGGTGGCATTATCGAACCAGACCACCAGCGGATGGACCGCCTCCTCGCTTTCCTCATCTTTGCGCACCGGCAGTTCAGCCCGCGAGCGCACGATCTCAACCCCCAGCGCATAGGGGCCGATATCGAGCTTTTCGATGCGCACAAACACCCGCATTGCCTGATCTTCGGCCAGCAGATGCTCGGCGATATTCTCGGCAAGGGTTTCGAGCAGGTTCAGCCGCTCATGCGCCAGTTCGGCCGCGATCACCTCGGTGATGCGGTCATAGGACAGGATGCGGTCGACATCATCGGCGAGGGGCTGCACCGGCGGGCGCACCTCGATCACCACATTGAAGCGCAGGCGCTGCTTATTGCCGCGCTCTTTCTGGAACGCCCCGATATCCGCCTCGACGATATGATCGCGCAGCATCAGCCGGTCACGGGGATCAGCCGAGGCTGAGGCGGCGGCACGAGCTTCAGGATGCGCGAAGGCAAGCTGAATATCGCTGGTATTCTCGGCGTTCATATTCCCTCCCGTCGGGCGGATTGCCCCGGGTCTCAGCACTGGGCTGCGCCCGGCCCTCTGCACACGCGATGCGGGCAAAGGGCCGGGCGCAGGACCCCCTTGCAGGATCCCTAACAGCCCTTTGCGCCAATCCCAAGCCTGATGTCGGCATATAGCGGGATCATTGCGACCTGGAGGAAAGGCTCAGCCCCGCCCGCCTGGCTGGCGGTAGAAGTTATGCGCCCCGATCACCGTGGTGCGGGCAAAACGCCGCGACCAGGAGGGATTTACTGCATGGGTGTGGAAATGCGTCGCGCCATTGGTCAGACCGCGCTCGGCGCCATCGAGCATGACATCGGCGATACGCCCGGCAATTTCACGCGCATAGCGGTCGCGCATCTTGGTGGAATTGCCATTGCAGGAATAAGAGAACTGGCAGGCGCCACCGCCGCGCTGGTTCACCACACCGCAGACCGTGCGCGGATAAAGCCCGCTGTCGACCCGGTTCAGGATGACCTCGGCCACGGCGAACTGGCCTTTCAGGCTTTCGCCGCGGGCCTCAAAATAGATGGCCTCGGTCAGGCATTCCCATTGTTTGCCGCCCTCGGGGGCGGGCTGGGCCATCAGCCAGCCGGCATCATAGCGCAGCTGCGGCATCGCCAGCGAGCCCTCAGCCGGGGCGCTGGCCCCGGCCTTTGCCGTGGCCTCTTTCTCATCGGTGGTTTTGCGGCCGAAAGTCACCCGCCTGATCTTCTTTTCCGCGGCGGGGGCTTCTGCGGCTGCAGCCGCCGTCTCCGCCGTAGCATCACGATTGTTCGCCGAGCGGCCGATCACCCGGCCATTGGTCTTTTCTTCGGCTTTGGCTGCCATCACCACCGGAGCGGCAGGTTTTGCGGCAGGCTTTGCATCCGGCGCTGCGGCGGTTTCACCGGCTGCGGCTTTCACCGCTTCGGGGCCGGCAGCAATCGAGACAAGCTCGGCACCGGCAAAGGTGTTCAGACGTGACTTTTCGCTGCCGAGCAGCGAGCCCATTTCATCGGCCAGTACAGTACCGGCAATATTCTTGTCACTGCGTGTGACATCGGCATGGGCAGCCTGGGTGAGGACGGAGACGACTGCGAAGGTCGCAGCGGCCAGCGTATTCCCTGGACTTATCATAATCGGGTTCCTGGATTGTTACCCCCTACGCGACGGAGCCGCCGCGCAAAACGAACGCAGGGTTTGTCGAATCAAACCGGAGGGGTCCAGTCTTGTGACTTAATGGCCACAAGATCCCGTGGAATCCAGGCGAAAAACCGCCTGGATAGTTAAAGTGATAGATAAAGAGCCCGTGACAACCACATGATATTGTGGATTGATTTTAAATCTCCGGATTCTCCTTCAATGCCAGATGGGCCGCGGCCAGACGGGCCATTGGCACCCGATAAGGGCTGCAGGAGACGTAATCGAATCCGGCGCGGCGGCAAAAAGCGATCGAATCCGGGTCGCCGCCATGCTCGCCACAGATCGACAGACGCAGATCGGCGCGGGTCTGCCGGCCGCGTTCCGCCCCCATCAGCAGCAATTCGCCCACCCCGTCAGTGTCGAGAATATGGAACGGATCCTCGGGGAAAACGCCCTGCTGCACATAGGTATTCATGAAGCGCCCGGCATCGTCGCGCGACAGCCCATAGGTCATCTGCGTCAGGTCATTGGTGCCAAAGGACAGGAAGGCGGCATGCTGGGCGATCTCGCCGGCCCGCAGACAGGCGCGCGGCGTCTCGACCATCACCCCGAGGCGATAGTCGAAAGCGGCTTTGCTGCGGCTGCGCAGGGTCGCGGCCAGGGCATCGATGCGGGTCTTGACCAGCTCGACCTCGCGCCGGGCCGAGACCAGCGGGATCATCACCTCCGGCACCACCGGCGTGCCGCGCGCGGCGGCGTCAATCACCGCCTCAAAGATGGCCTGGGCCTGCATATCGTAGATTTCGGGCAGCACCACGCCAAGCCGCACCCCGCGCATCCCCAGCATCGGATTCACCTCGCGCAGCGCCTCGGCCCGGCGCGTCACTTCCGAGAGCGGCTTGCCAAGCGCTTCGGCCAGCTCGCGCAGCCCCTCGCGGGTGGCGGGCAGGAATTCATGCAACGGCGGGTCAAACAGCCGGATGCAGACCGGCAGGCCCTGCATGATATCGAAAAGCTCGCTGAAATCGGCGCGCTGCATCGGCAAAAGCCGCGACAAAGCCGAGGCCCGGTCGGCCGGGGTATCGGCAAAGATCATCTCCCGCATCACGGTGAAACGGTCTTCCTCAAAGAACATATGTTCGGTGCGGCACAGGCCGATGCCCTCGGCCTCAAACCGCCGGGCATTGGCGGCATCAGCCGGGGTATCGGCATTGGCCCGCACCCCGATATCGCGAAAATCATCGGCCCAGGCCAGCAGCTGGCGGAAACTGTCATCCAGCGCCGGGGGCAGGGTTTCGGCCTGGCCGGCCAGAGCCTCGCCGCGCGAGCCGTCGAGTGTGATCAGATCGCCTTCGCTGAAAATACGGCCATCGCGGCTGGTCAGACGTTTTTCGCGCGGATTGATCCGCATATCCGAGGCCCCGACCACCGCCGGCAGGCCCAGCCCGCGGGCGATCACTGCCGCATGGCTGGTCATGCCGCCGCGCTCGGTCAGCACGCCGACCGCCGAATGCATACCGCGGATATCCTCAGGCGCGGTTTCGCGCCGCACCAGGATGCAGGGCTCGCCCCGCGCGGCCGAGGCCTGGGCGGCTTCGGGCGAGAACATCAGCCGTCCGGTGGCCGCCCCGGGCGAGGCGGCAATGCCGCTGGCGATCACATCGCGGGGCCCGCGCGGATCGACCTGGTGGTGCAGCAGCTCCGACAGAGCGCGCGGCTCGACCCGCAGCACCGCATCACGCGGGCTGATCACCCCATCCTCGGCCAGAGCGACGGCAATATGCAGCCCGGCCCGGACAGAGCGCGCCACTTTCACCGCATCAAGCACCGCCAGCACACCATCCTCGATGGTGAATTCGATCTGCATCTCCTCGCGCAGCCGGATCCGGCAGGAGGCGCCCATGCCGATCAGATCCTGCAGGATCGCCGGCGCGGTATCCTCGAGCGAGGGGCCGCGCTGATCACGGGTCAGATAGAGCGCCTCACGTGCGGCCAGGGCATCACGACCCTGGCTCTGGCCGAGATAGCGCCCGGTGATGCGCGCGCAGCCGGTGACGCTGTCGACGAACTGGATCACGCCCGAGCCGGAAATGCCCTGGCCGATGCCCTGGGCCATGCGCTGCACCACGAGGCCCAGACCGGCCTCTTCGGGCGCGCCTTTCGCCTGGCGCAGCAGCCGGGCCGAAGTGCCCTCCCAGGCGCGGGCCATTGAACGCAGAACTTCCGAGAGCTGGCGGGCCGGATCCTCGGGGAAGGGCTCATCGGTTTCATATTCATAGAGCCGCAGCACCTCGCGCAGCGCCTCGGGGCCGGGCGATACATCCTCAAACATATCCGGATCGAGCCTTGCGACATGGATCGCATAGCTCTGGACGAAGCGGGTATAGAGGGCATCGGCTGCCGCGCGGCCATGGCTCTGGCACAGCGCCGTATGGCGGGCGGCATTCAACCCGATATTGAGGATAGTGGCCGGGCCGCCCCAGTCGGGCCCGGCCGGAGAGGGGCGGACCGAGACCAGGCTGTCAGGGCCGAAATGCGACAAAATTGCCTTTGAATCAATGCTTTGACCCGAGGCTATCAGCCGGACCGTCCGGGCGGGCAAAGCCACGGTCGCGGGAACAGGCAGATCCATGCGGATCAGGCGCTGCAGGCATTTCGCCTTCCAGCCATGATCGGCCGTGGTGATTTTTGCCGAGGGGGTGATCTCGGAAAACTCGATAAAGGGCTCGTATTTCTGCACTGCAGCAACTCCTCGCGGCAGTTGCAGAATAGACAGATTGCCGCATGAGGCAAGCGTCACGCTCTGTGGCCCGAGGGGGGGGCTGCGGCCGAGAGCGGCTGCCCGGGGCGCGGCGGCGCGCTGTGGCAGGCCGGGCCGGGGGGCTGCCTGCCCCAGCACCCCCGGGGGATATTTTCAGACAGATGAAGCCGAGCAGAAAAAGGGGGCCGCAGCCCCCTGATCCTCAGCCTTCGATTCTGGTCAGATCGGCAGTGCCGGCGCAGATCGCCCGGATCCGGTGCAACAGGTTCAGACGGTTGCGGCGGATGATCGGATTGTCGCTGTTGATCTGCACGGCGGTGAAGAAAGCGTCAATCGGCGCGCGCAAAGCCGCCATGGCCTGCATCGCACGGGCGAAATCCTCGGCCGCCATGGCCGGGGTGATCTTTGCCTCAGCCGCGTCAAGCGCGGCGAAGAGCGCGCGCTCTTCCTCGCTTTCGGCCAGCTTTTCATCGGGGCCGAAGGAATATTCGACGCCGTCTTTCGCCTCGGCCTGGGTCAGGATGTTATTGGCGCGCTTATAGCCCTGCAGCAGGTTCGCCCCGTCCTCGGTCTTCAGCAGATCCGAGAGCGCCGTGGCGCGTTTGACCAGCAAAGCCAGATCGTCATTGCCAGGCATCGCGAGGCAGGCGTCGATCACATCATGGCGGATGCCCTGATCCTTGAGGAAGACCTTGAGACGGTCATGGAAGAAGGAGAGGAGATCGGCACCATTCGCAGCCGGATAGCCTTTGGCGATCAGCGAGAGCAGCGGCGCTTTCAGCCCGTTGCTCAGGATCAGCCGGATCACACCCAGCGCGGCGCGGCGCAAAGCGAAGGGGTCTTTCGATCCGGTCGGCTTTTCGTCAATCGCCCAGAAGCCGGTCAGCGTGTCGAGCTTATCAGCCAGCGCCACGGCGACCGAAACCGGCTCAACCGGCACCGCGTCCGAGGGGCCGAGCGGCGCATAATGGTCGCGCGCGGCATTGGCCACCGCCTCGGGCTCACCCGATTGCAGGGCGTAATAGCGGCCCATCACGCCCTGGAGCTCGGGGAATTCCCCGACCATTGCCGAGCGCAGATCAAGCTTGGCCAGCTTTGCAGCATGTTCAGCCTGATCCGCATCCGCCCCGGTCAGCGGCGCGATTTCGCGCGCCAGCGCCGCGATCCGGGCGATCCGGTCGGCCTGGCTGCCCAGTTTCGACTGGAAGGTCACGGCTTTCAGCCCCTCGACCCATTCGCCCATGCCGGCTTTGGCGATGCGCAGATCGTTTTCCCAGAAGAAGCGCGCATCCGAGAGCCGCGCGGTCAGCACTTTGAGATTGCCGGCAAGGATGGTCGCGCCATCATCGCGGGTCTCGATATTGGCGACGGTGACAAAGCCCTCGATCCGGCCCGATTTCGCGTCGCGGGCCGAGAAGAACTTCTGATGCTCTTTCATCGAGGTCTGCAGCACTTCGGCGGGCAGGGCGAGGAAGGCCTCGGGGATGCGGCCCATAAGCGGCACCGGCCATTCGACAAGGCCTGCGATCTCAGCCAGCAGGCCCTTATCCTCAACCAGTTCGAGGCCTGCCGCAAAGGCGAGGTTTTCCGCGCCCTGCAGGATCGCGGCCTCACGCTCGCTCTGATCCAGCATGACTTTGGCGCGGCGCAGTTTCACCGCGTAATCCTCAAACGAGGTTACGGCAAAGCGGCCCATCCCGCGGCCCATGAAACGGTGGCCCTCGGTGGTATCGCCCGAGCTGATGCCCTCGACGCTGAGCGGCACCACGCGGGCCCCGGCCTCATCATGCAAAATGCACAGGATCGAATGCAGCGGCCGGACCCAGCGCAGCGCGCCCGCGCCCCAGCGCATCGATTTCGGCCAGGGGAAGTTGCGGATCGCCGCTTCCAGCACCTCGCCGATGATCGCATCGGCCGGACGGCCGGGCTTTTCAACCACGGCGAAATAGACCTCGGCCTTTTTATCGGCGCGCTTTTCCAGCTGCTCCAGCGTCAGCCCGGTCGAGCGCAAAAAGCCCTCGATGGCCTGGGCGGGGGCATCGGTGCGCGGGCCTTTGCGCTCTTCGCGCACGGGTTTGCTTTCCGCCGTCAGCCCCTCAATCGCCAGCACAAGGCGGCGCGGCGTCGAGAAAGTGCCAGCCCCGGCATAGGTGAGGCCCGCCTCAACCAGACCATCGGTGACCATTTTTTTCAGCGCGTCGCGGGCCATGCCCTGCATACGGGCCGGGATTTCTTCAGAGAAGAGTTCGATCAGAAGGTCGGGCATCACTGGTCCTCGGAAACGGGCGGGCAACCGGCGGGCAGGTCGCGCTGATTAAACTGCGCATCGCCACAGGCATTGATCTGGTGCCAGGCAAAGGCCCGGCCATCGGGGAAGACGGCGACCACACGGTCAACGCCGGGGTGGATCTCGGCCTGGGAGAGGAAGGCCAGCGCCTCGCCTTTTTCCAGTGCGCCGTCGATCTCGCCGGCATTATAGCAGTCGAACCAGCCAGGGCCGTTCAGCGGCACCGGATCGGTATAGGGCTTATAGCTTTCGCTCAGCATCGACAGCGACAAAGGCGTGGTGAAGCAGGCGCGGAAGCGAATGGGTGAGCTGTCAGCATCAATGCCGGTGACATCATTGGCCACGATTGCCTCGGGCTGGTCTGAGGCGATCGGGGTGAGCAGGATCTCCTGGCCCGGGGGGAAGGCCACCGGCGCATAGAAAGCATAGACCTGCAGCCAGTACATCAGCGCGCCTGCGGCAACACCGGTCACGAGAATAGCTCCTGCAGCGATTTTACCGGCATTCACGCTTTGGCCTCCGCTTCGGGCGCATCACGGCCCGCTTCGGTCAGGCGGAAGGCATCGGCGCATTTCTTTGCCAGAGCGCGCACCCGGCCAATATAGGCCTGGCGCTCGGTGACCGAGATAACGCCGCGCGCATCGAGCAGGTTGAACAGATGCGAGGCCTTGATGGTCTGATCATAGGCGGGATGCGCCATGATGATGGTCTTGCCGGTCTTCGGATCCTCAGCCGGGAAATCCAGCAGATGCTGGCATTCGCGCTCGGCATCCTCAAAGTGGCGCAGCAGCATCTCGGTGGTGGCGCCGTCGAAATTATGGCGGCTGTATTCTTCCTCGGTCTGACGGAACACATCGCCATAGCTCAGCGGGATCGGCGCATTGGGGGCGTTGAAGGGCATGTCCATGACATGGGCCACATTCATCACATACATTGCGAGGCGTTCCAGACCATAGGTCAGCTCGCCCGAGACCGGCTTGCAGTCATGGCCGCCGACCTGCTGGAAATAGGTGAACTGGCTGACTTCCATCCCGTCGCACCAGACTTCCCAGCCCAGGCCCCAGGCGCCGAGCGTCGGGCTTTCCCAGTCATCCTCGACGAATCGGATATCATGCAGCGACAGATCAATGCCGATCGCCTCGAGCGAGCCCAGATAAAGGGCCTGCAGATCGGGGGGCGAGGGTTTGATGATGACCTGATACTGATAGTAATGCTGCAGCCGGTTCGGGTTTTCACCATAGCGGCCATCGGTCGGACGGCGCGAGGGCTGCACATAGGCCGCCGCCCAGGGCTTTGAGCCGAGCGAGCGCAAAGTTGTGGCCGGGTGGAAGGTGCCTGCGCCCACTTCCATATCATAGGGCTGCAGAATGGCGCAGCCTTTATCGGCCCAGTAATTCTGCAGCCGCAGGATGATCTCCTGGAAGCTTTTGGGAACCGTCATTTCCTGAGGCATGAGATTGCCCTTCCTTCGCCTGCATCGCCGGGACCGGCCCCGCAGATCCACCGCGCCCCCGCACGCGCTGCGCATGACGGGCGGGCCGGGAGCCGGGGCCCGGATTGGAGCTTTCCCTATCTACTGGGACAGGCCGGGTCAATTGCCTCAGGCGTGTAAGGCGGTCGCAGGAGCGCTCTCTGGCGGTATTGCTGTTTCGCGGCCCGGCGCAGGCCTGCGACGGGCGGAATTTTGCAGCAAAGCCTGGCAAAACCCGGCCCGGGGCTGCAGGCCGGCTCTTGTTCTTGGCCGGACGCCCGCTAATGTCGGCGCGCAAGTGACGGCCCTGGCAGGGGGTGCCTGCAGTCGGACCCGGCCCGGAACAGAGCCCGGAACAGAGCCCGGAACAGAGGATGTGACCGCCCGTATGACTGCCATGCGTCTTTATGTTTTCTTCGCTGCGGTAACGCTGTTCATTCTGCAGGGCCCGGCTGGTTTCGCCCAGGAGCGGCGCTGGATCCAGGTTGAGGCCCGCCCCAATATTGAGCTGGCGCGCGAGCGCGCCTTTGCCTTTTCGACCACCTTCACCGAGACATGGGGCTATGGCCTGCCTTCGGGCTGGTTTGCCATCGTGCTTGGCCCCTATTCCGGCGAGGAGGCCAGCCAGCGGATCGGCGATCTGAAGCTGCGCGGAGTGATCCCGGCGGACAGCTATCTGACCGATGGAAGCGAATTCCGCGATCAGTTCTGGCCCGAAGGTGGCGCGGCAGCCGGAATGCCCGGTCTGGCTTTGCCGGCTGAGGTCGAGGTCTCGGAGCTGCCCGGCAGTGATACGGGGGCGGATGAGGGCGCTGATCCGGAGGCCGAAGCCGCGCTCAGCCCGGCCGAAGCCGCCGCATCTGAGCCAGTGGTGGAACGTGACAACGAGAGCCCGGCCGAAGCCCGCGCCTCGGAAGCACTGATGAGCGAGGAGGAGCGCAAAGCGCTTCAGGCGGCGCTGCAATGGTTCGGGTTCTATGAGGGCGGGCTCGACGGTGCCTATGGCCCGGGCACGCGTAAGGCAATGGCGGCCTGGCAGCAGGCTTTTGCGCAGGAAGCGACCGGGGTTCTGACCTCGCGCCAGCGCGCCACGCTGATGGTCAGCCATCAGGCGGAAGTGGCCGAATATGGCTTTGCCCTGGTCGAAGAGCAGGAAAGCGGCATTGATGTCACCCTGCCTTTGTCCTTGGTGGAATTTGACCGCTACGAGCCGCCCTTCGTGCATTTTCGGGAAAAGAACGGCTCGGGCCTGTCGCTGGTGCTGATTTCGCAGCCAGGCGATCAGGGCAGCCTGAGCGGGCTTTACGATATTCTCAGCCAGCTTGAGGCCATGCCCGAAGGGATGGAGCGCCAGCTGAGCGAGACCGCCTTCAGCCTGCGCGGCCAGGATGCGAGCCGGGTCGCACGCGCTGCGGCAAAGCTTGATCAGGGGCTGATCAAGGGCTGGATGCTGCTGTCAGATCCTGCCAATGCCCTGCGCGACAGCCGGGCGATTGAGGTGATGGAGGCAAGCTTCCGCGCCGTGGGCGATACGGCGCTTGATCCCGGTCTTGTGCCGCTCGATGAGGCGGCGCGGCGTGGCCTCGTGGCCGGGCTCGAGGTGCAAAAGCCAAAGCTCAGCCGTTCGGGCTTTTATGTCAGTGCCGATGGCCAGGTGCTGACCGAGGCCGGGCTCCTGGCCTCCTGCGGGCGGATCACGCTCGACCACAGCACCGGGGCTGAGCTGGTGCTGAGCGATGCCAGCACAGGTCTGGCGCTGCTGAAGCCGAAAAAGCCGCTGGCCCCCCAGGCTTTCGCCGGCTTTGCCGCCGGAGAGACCCGGCCCGGCGCGCCGGTGGCGGTTTCGGGCTACCCCTGGGAAGGCCGTCTCAGCGCTCCGGTGCTGAGCCATGGCAGTTTTGAGGAGCCGGGCGGGCTGAATGGCGAGACCGGGGTGATCCGCATCGCCGCCGGGCTGCGCAGCGGCAATGCCGGTGGCCCGGTGCTCGATACGGCCGGGGCGGTGATCGGCATGGTGCTGCCGCCGGCGCAAAGCGGCCCCGCGCTGCCCGGGGATGTGGCCTTTGCCGCGGACAGCAAAGTGATTGCGGACTTTTTGTCCCGGGCCGGGCTGAAGCCGGCTGAGACCCTGTCTTCGGCGGCGCTGCCGCCCGAGACCCTGACCCGTCAGGCCAGTGCGATGACGGTTCTGGTCTCTTGCTGGCCCTGAGGGGCCAGGCCCGGTCTGGGTTAGGCCGAAAAGTCAAAGAATGGGGAAGGGGGCGCCGCCCGGGCGCCCTTTTTCATTTCAGCGCCGCCAGAATACCGGCAGCAGCAGTATCAGCATGGTCAGGATGCCAAGCCGGCCAATGATCATGGTCAGCGACAGCACGAAAATGGCTGCGGGCGGGAAATCAATAAAGGTGCCGGTGCGCGCCACCATCGGCCCGAAGCCATAGCCAATATTGCCAAGACAGGTCCAGGCCGCGAACAGCGCCGATTGCAGGTCGAGCCCGATCAGGGTCAGCGTAACCGAGACCAAGCCCAGCAGCAGAATATAGGTGGCGATATACATGGTGACGGCGCGGATCACATCCTCATCCACCGGCCGGGCCTGATAGCGGATCGGCGAGACCTGCGAGGGATGGAAGATCTGGCCGATCTGGCGGCGCAAAGCCGCCATGGCAATCTGCACCCGGAAGACCGAGAGCCCGGCCGCGGTCGAGCCCGAGCAGCCGCCGATAATGCCGATCAGCAGCGCCATCACCAGAGCAAAGCCGCCCCAGCCGGAGAAATCACCCGAGAAAGTGCCGGTCGAGGACATGATCGAGGTCATATTGAACAGGGCCTCGCGGAAGGTCGGCTCAAAGCTGGTGCCTTTGTCCAGCACCCGCCACAGCGTCACCATCAGCACCGCCGTCAGCAGCCAGATCAGATAGCTGCGGATCTGCTGATCGCGCCAGAACTGCATCGGCTGGCCATTGACCATCTGCACATAGCGCACGAAGGGCAGGCTGCCGAGAAACATGAACAGCGCGCCAAAATACTCGCCGGCACCGCGATAGCCGGAAAAGGAGGAATCGTAAGGCGAGAAGCCGCCGGTCGAGACCGCGCTCAGCCCATGGCTCACGGCAATAAAGGGCGGCATGCCGATGATCAGGAAGGTGATGATGCAGATAAAAGTCAGCACCACATAAATATAAAGCAGCTGGCGGGCGATATCGGCGGCGCGGGGCAGGGCCTTGCCGAGCGTGTCAAAGGCCTCGGTGCGGAAAAACTGCATGCCGCCGATGCGCATCAGCGGCAGGAAGATCATGGCGATAAAGGCAATGCCAAGGCCACCGAGCCAGTTGCACATCACCCGCCAGAGATTCATCCCCGCCGGCAGGTTATCGAGGCCCACAATCACCGTCGCCCCGGTGGTGGTCAGCCCCGAGACCGCCTCAAACCAGGCATAGGCCAGCGGCAGGCCAGGCGCGCCCAGCATCAGTGGCAAAGCGGCAAACAGCGGTGCGATGATCCAGATCGAGGCGGTCAGCAGATAGGCCTGGCGCACATCCAGCGAGCGCGCCCCGGTGTTTGAGGTGGCGAGCGCCACCGCCATGCCGGTGAAAAAGGTGATCAGCGCGGCGCGGAAGATGTCGAATCCATTGGGATCACCGGCCCGCCAGTCCAGCACCGCCGGGGCAAGCATCAACAGGGCGAGGACGATCAGAATTCGTCCCAGAACATAGGCCACAGGGCGCAGGTCGATCATGGGCTGAGGCTTAGGCCCAGTCCCGCCCGGCGTCAAACAAACTCCGGCCGGGCAGCATCAGCTGTCGAGCCGGCGCAGCTTTTCCAGCACAGCCGGGCTGAGACGGTAATGCCCGGTCATGGAAAATTCGTTCAGCCGGTCCTCGGCCCGGGTGCCGGCACCGATATTATGCAAGATCAGCGGGCGGTTGCCGTCGCGGCTGCGCTCCTGGGCCACCAGCATCAGATGCGCCAGATTGCCCGGAAGGGTGCAGGTCACCACATCACCGGGGCGGAAATCCGCCGGATCCGCGCCGGGGGGCAGATCAGCCTGCAGCCGCTCAAACAGCCGCCGCAGATTGGGCACGCGGCGGTGATCGATATTGGCATCGGGGCGCTTCAGGCCCCAGCTGGCCGGATAGGCGGCAAAATCGGCCTTCATATCGCGGTTGACCGCGCGCTGCAGATCGATGCCATGCGCCTCGCGCAAGGCGCGGATCAGCACATCGGTGCAGACGCCGCGCTCGGGCGCGACATCGCCGCCGGGAAAGTCGAGGCGGATATAGGCCGGATCATAAATCGTGACCCGGCCGATCTGTCCGGCCGCGGCCCGGGCGAGAGCCTCGCCCGGATCGGCCCCGGTCTCGCTTGCACCCCGGGCGAGGTGGGGCGCGAGCAGCAGCAAAGGCGCGGCCAGCAGCGTCCGGCGGCTGAGCGGCTCAGCCGACATGATAGAGCGAGGCAAAGAGTTTCGGATCAAGGCTGATCGCGGCGAAGGTCTCACCCTCGGTCAGCACCGAGACCGCATCATGGCTGTGCAGACTTTCCTGATGGCTGGCCACCACGCGGAAATCACCGACCCGTGGGTCTTCGCGCAGCACTTCACAGAACGAGCGTGCCGCATCCTCGACAAAGATCGGATTGGCGCCGTTCAGCTCTGCAAAGGCCTGTTCATCCTCACGCTTGACCATGACCTGGGTCTCGGTGACCACGGCCCTGCGCGCCAGATCAATCAGATCCTCAAACCACAGCCTTTCGCCGGTTTTCACCACCAGCGACAGCCGCGCGACCGAGCGCTGCGAATGCGGCGTGGCGAGCTGACCGCGCAGCCGGCGTGCATGTTCCGACAGCTCCAGCGAGCAGGGGCAGGTCGAGGAATAGAGGTAATCAAGATGCATGATCTTGAGCCGCTCGCCCGCCTTTTCCACCAGTTCGAGCGCGATATCGTAATATTGCCAGCCCGAGAGCCCCGAGCGCAGGCTCTCAACCCTGACCGGGAAGGAAAAGCGCATCTGGATCCGGGCGTCAAAGCTGCCGAGATCGCGTTTATAATCCTCAAGCGCGGCCTCGATCACCTCAAAGCTGAACAGGCTTTCGGAATAGGGGTAAAATGAGCGCATGATGCGGCTCATATTGATGCCCTTTTTTTCGGCATCGAGGCTGACCGAGCCGGTCACGCTGGTCTCAAGCGTGATCTCGCCGGCATCACGGGTGCGAAACCGGATCGGCAGGCGGAAATTGGAGATCCCGACATGCTGAATCGGGGCTTTCGCTCCGACGATCAGGCTCGAGGGGCCGTTCTGCAGATCGGGCATCGAGGCGCGGTACGCCTGGTCGGGTGCAAAATCCTCAGGATAGGCGCGGCGCAGCGCCGGATAGGCCTGATCGGGCAAAAGATGGCCCACCGAAGGGTCAAGCTCGGCCACCGCCGCTTCGCCTGCGCTTTCCGCCCAGCGACGCAGCAGCAAAAGCGCGGCCTCGGCCTCGGCGCGCGTCGGCAGGGCGCCGGGATTGCGGTTATGGAGGGTCATGGATCGATCCTTTCGGTTCCGGCCCGCCACCTGTTCCTGCAGGGGGGCCGTCAATTTCCGGATAAACCAGCGGGATGATAAATCGCCGGGACTTCAAACAGGTAAGGATCACAGCGGGGAAAGCAAGCCCTGATAATCATTGTTTTACGCCTTCGGCCAGGACTGGCCGGGCCAGGGGAGCTGCGCACCGGCTGGCTACAGGCGAGCGGCTGCGGGGCAATGAAAAAAGCGGGGCATTACTGCCCCGCCTTCCGCCTTTCCCGCCTTCCGCCTTTGCAGACCCGACGCGCCGTGCCCGGATCAGAGCTGCGCCAGCGCCTGTTCCAGATCGGCGATCAGATCGCCTGCATCCTCGAGCCCGACCGAGAAGCGGATCAGGCCGGGCTCAATCCCGGCTGCGGCCTTCTGCGCATCGGTGAGCCGCTGGTGGGTGGTGGTTGCCGGATGGGTCGAGATCGATTTGGCATCGCCGAGATTATTCGAGATCTTCGGGATCTCCATCGCATTCTGCAGCCGGAACGCGCCTTCCTTGCCGCCTCTGACCACGAAGCTGACGATGGTGCCGCCGGTGCCCATCTGCGCCATCGCCAGATCATGCTGCGGATGCGCCTTCAGGCCCGGATAGAGCACTTTCTCAATCTTCTCATGGGCTTCCAGATATTCGGCGATCTTCTGCGCCGAATCCGCCATGGCGCGACAGCGCAGGTCCAGCGTCGCCATGCCATTGAGCATGATCCAGGAGGTAAAGGGGCTCATCGCGCCGCCGGTATGTTTCATATAGGGCTGGACGATCTTCTGGATATAATCGGCCGTGCCGCAGATCACCCCGCCAAGGGCGCGGCCCTGGCCGTCGATATGTTTGGTGGCCGAATAGACCACCACATCCGCGCCCAGCTCAACCGCTCTGGAAAAGATCGGAGTGGCAAAGACATTGTCGCAGATCACCAGCGCGCCGTTGCGATGCGCAATTTCGGCAACGCCTTTGATATCAACGATATCGAGGGTGGGGTTGGCCATGCTTTCAAAGAACACGGCTTTGGTTTCGGGGGTGATCGCCGCCTCCCAGGCCTGCAGATCGCCGCCGTCAACGAATGTGACCTTCACACCGTAGCGGGTCAGCACATCCTCGAGGATATAGAGACAGGAGCCAAACAGCGCCGAGGCCGAGACCACGTGATCGCCGGCTTTCAGCAGCGAGGTCAGCGCGCCATTGACCGCGGCCATGCCGCTCGCGGTGGCAAAGGCGTCTTCGGTGCCTTCGAGGCCGGCGATCCGCTCTTCAAACATCCGGGTGGTCGGGTTGCCGTAGCGGGCATAGATGAACTCATCCTCGCCCGATCTGATGAAACGCTGTTCGGCGGTTTCGGCATCGGGATAGGCGAAGCCCTGGGTCAGGAAAATCGCTTCGGCCATCTCACCATACTGGCTGCGGCGGCTGCCCTCATGGACCAGTTTGGTGCGTGTCTTCCAGTTCGTCATTATGCCAGGCCTCCCGGGGCCACCTATCTGAGGACCGGGCGAGGGGCTCGGGTGGTCTTTGCACCCGGGACACCTCTTTAGCGGTTTGTTTAACGTGGCCCGCAATCCGGTCAACAAAGCGCCACGGACCTTGGCTTACGCCTCTCGCCGGGGCAGGTCAACGCCCGGCCAGAGCGTCAGAGGGGCCGGGCGGGCGCGCTCAGGACAGGCCGAGTCCGGCCTTCATCAGTCCCTGGCGTAGCGGATCAAGGCTGTAGAGCAGATCCAGTGCCCCGGCGCGCAGATCGCGCAGCCCCTGGGCCCCGGCCATTGAGGCGCGGTTCAGCAGATCAATGCCACCGACGCGCAGGCTGACGTCGCCATGCCGGCCCTGGTGATAGGCATCCAGCAGTGGCCTTGCGCCCGGATCGGCGGCGCTGCCGGTCAGTTTCAGCAGCAAGGCCAGATCCGCCAGCGACATATTCAGCCCCTGGGCGCCGATGGGCGGTACCACATGCGCGGCTTCGGCCATCAGCGCGACGCGCTCGCCGCTCATCTTGCTGGCGAGGCGCGAGATGATCGGCCAGACCAGCCGCCGGGTTGCCAGCCGCATCTCCCCCAGCACACCGCAGGAGCGCAGGTTCATCTCGGCCTCGAAGGCCTCTGCCGGCAAAGCGGCGAGGCGCGCGGCTTCCGGCCCGCGCTCCATCCAGACCACCGAAGAGGCGGGTTTGCCGTCACGATCGGGCAGGGGCACCATGGTGAAAGGGCCGCCCGACCGATGCACCTCGGTCGAGACATTTTCATGCGGGCGGCTGTGGGTGACCGAGAAGACCAGCGCTTTCTGGCCATAGCGCAGATCGCGGGTCGATATGCCCATAGCCTCGCGCACCGGCGAATTGCGGCCATCGGCACCGATGACCAGCCGCGCCGAGATCTTGCTGCCATCCGAGAGCGTCACCAGAGCCTCGCGCTCACGCGTCAGCAGGCCGGTGGTGGCAAGGCCGGGGCGGAAGGAAACATTGGGCAATTCGGTCAGACGGGCGGAAATCTCGCGCCGCAACAGCCAGTTGGGCAGGTTCCAGGCAAAGGGCTGATCCGAAATTTCCGAGGCGTTGAAATCCTTTACCAGCCGCGCCTCACCCGGCGCGCCACCCGAATCGACAATGCGCATCACCTGCAATGCCGCCGCATGCGGCGCCAGCCGCTGCCACAGGCCTGCCGCCTCGAGCACCGCGACCGAGGGCTGCAGAAAGGCGGTGGTGCGCAGATCGGCATCGCCTGCGCTCTCGCTGATGGCGGGGGGCGTCGGGTCGACGCAGATCACCTCAAACCCGGCAGTGCCTAAAGCTGCCGCCGCCGTCAGCCCGGCAATGCCGCCGCCTGAGATCAGAATGCCGGTGTCTTCGCGTGTCATCTCTGGCCCCCCATCCGGGGGCAAGCCCCGCTTTGGCCGCGAGTTTACCGGCGGCGCGGGCCGGGGGCCAGAGCCCGCAGCTCAGCCGCGCAACAGCTGGTCGAGAAAACGGGTCAGATCGGCGGTATGATGGTGAATATGCGGCTGGGCCTCAAGCGCCTCGGGCGCGACATGGACGGTGCGCATACCCAGATCATAGGGCTCAACCAGGTTGCGCGGATCATCCTCAAACATCGCGGCCCGCTCGGGCGCGAGCCCGTCGGTGGCAATGATCCTTTCAAAGGCATCACGGCCGGGTTTCGGCAGATATCCGGTATCCTCAACGCCGTAGATTGCATCAAACAGGCCCGAAAGCCCGCGCCGCTCGAGCACTTTGCAGGCGTAAAGCGTATCGGCATTGGTGAAGATGATCCGCCGCCCCGGCAGGTCGGCAATCCGCGCCGCCAGCGCCGGGTCGGGCGTCAGCGCCGAGAAATCAATATCATGCACATCATTGAGATAGGCGACCGGGTCGATCTGATGCTCGGCCATCAGCCCGGCGAGGGTGGTGCCGTAATGACGGTAATACTGATTGCGCATCAGATCGGCCGGAGCCTCCTCAAGCCCGAGGCTGCGCATAACCCATTGGGTCATCCGCCGCTCGATCTGGTCAAAAAGACGCACCTCGGGCGAGTAGAGCGTATTGTCGAGGTCGAAGACCCAGGTGGTGATATGATTGAAATCAGGGCTTTTCATGGTGTTTTCATAGCATGTCTCTGCGCCGGGGTCAGCCGCTCAGACCCCGGAAGCGCGAATTCTTTGTGACAGCGACACCAGGGCTGCGGCCAGCCATGCTTAAGGTGGGCTTGATCGCTCAGAAAGCGGCGACTAGGGTTCGCCACCCTGTCGCAAAAGGCATTTTCCGAAGCGGCAGGCAGGCACAGATCAGGCTCGCGGCAGCGGGCACCGGCCGCAGCCGGAAGATGTGCCAGGAGGCAAGGGAAGGGGGCAGAAGTTGCAGAAAGACGCCTATACGCTGATCGTCGAGGCGATCGAGGCCGGGGAATATAAGCCCGGCGACCGGCTGGTGGAAAGCGAGCTGGCCGAGAAATTCGGCGTGTCGCGCACCCCGGTACGCGAGGCTTTGCAACGGCTTGAGACCCAGACCATGCTGCGCCGCGATGGCCGCAGCCTGATCGTGGCGACGCTGGATCACAATCAGCTCTCGGAACTTTACGCGGTGCGCACCGAGCTTGAGGGGCTGGCGGCCCGGCTCGCGGCGCGCCATGCGACCGAGGAAGAAGTGCGGGTGCTCAAAAGCATGGTGGCCGAGGACCGTGCCCTTCTGGGCGGCGATCCATCGGCGCTGAGCCGGGCCAACCGCCGCTTCCATAAGCAGATCCATCTGGCCAGCCATAACCGCTTCCTGGTGCGCCAGCTCGACCTGGTGCATCGCTCGATGGCGCTGATGGCCCAGACCTCTTTCGCGGCAGAGGGCCGCGATGAGGTGGCGCTTGACGAGCATGATGCGATTGTGGCGGCGATTGCGGCGCGCGATGGCGATGCGGCCTGGGCGGCTTTGCGCACCCATATCAGCCAGGCCTTTGAAACCCGGCTCAGGGTTGAGGCGGGCGAGCTGAAAATGCGCTGAGGGAACAGGGCCGCCTCAGCTGGCCTTGTTGGCTGACCCGGCCCGGGGCCGGTTACGGCGGGCCGGCACTGTTTTCATCAAACAGGCCATGGCTGGTTTTATCCCAGTAAAACGGCCGGAAGATCATTTCCCACAACGCTTTCGCGGCGGCAAAACTGGCCAGGGCCTGATAAGGATAGAGCGTCAGCACCCAGAGCCGCGACAGTTTCTGGCCGCTCTGACGCAATGCGAGCAGCGCCAGCGTGGCATCGACAGCCGCACAGAGCAGGAAGGCCGCGATCATCAAAAAGCGCAGCGGCGGCGGCAGAGCGGTGGCAAGCGGATGCGGCAGGCCAAGGGCGAGCAGCCAGCAGCTCCAGAGCAGCGGGGCCAGCAGGCTTTGCAGCGCCGCGCCGAGAAACATCACCTGAAAGCCGAGAAAGGCGCGCCAGCCGATCTGGCGGCGCAGCTGTCCCGGCCGGCGCATATGCACCCCCCAGGTCATCATATGGCCCTTGATCCAGCGCGAGCGCTGGCGGATCCAGGGCCAGGCCCGGCAATTGGCCTCTTCACGGGTGACGGCGCGGCTGAGCCGGGTCTGATAGCCATGCCGGGCGAGGCGGATGCCCAGATCGGCATCCTCGGTGACATTATGCGAATCCCAGGCCCCCAGCGCCTCCAGCACCTCACGGCGGATGAACAGGCTGGTGCCCCCCAGCGGCACCATCAGCCCCATCCGGGCAATTCCGGGCAGGATGAGGCGAAACCAGGCGGCATATTCCAGGGTGAAACAACGCGACAGCCAGTTGGTCCCGGGGTTGTAGAAATCCAGAACTCCCTGAATACAGGCCAGATTTTCCGGGCCGTGATGAAGCTCGGCCATAATGCGGCGGATCTGATCCGGCTCGGGCGCGTCTTCGGCATCATAGATGCCGATCACCTCGCCATCGCTGTGATCGAGCGCGACATTCAGCGCCCTCGGCTTGGTCATCACCTGGCCGGGCGGCACCAGCACGATGCGCATCCAGCCCGGCAGATCGCTGCCGGCCAGGGCCTTGCGGGTCAGATCATCCCCGGCCTCGATCGCCAGCAGCACCTCCAGCCGGTCGCGCGGATAATCCAGCCGCGACAGCCGCCGCACCAGGCGTGGCGCGATATCGCTTTCGCGGCAGAGCGCCACCAGCAACGAGACTTTGGGCAAAGCGCGCCCGGGCAAAGGCGGTGCCGGGCGGGGCGGATGGCGCAGCGCCGTGAGCGCGGCGCAGAGCTTGAGCAGGGTTGTGCTGATCATGGCCAGCAGGGCAGTGGCCAGAAGGATCAGCCCGGACAGCAGCGGCGCCTGGAGCACTATCGCCGCGCTCAGGGCCAGCAGGGCAAGGCTGGCCGGGATCCGCCCCGCCCCGCCCCAGCCGCGACAGCTCTCCGCCACCGGGGGCCGGCTCTCGGCCCGGGCGGCGATGCGGGCGCCGCGGGTCAGATGCAGGGCCCGGGTGAGCGCTGCCGAGGGGGCAAGGGTCAGCTGCACCGGACCAAGCCGGGCCTCAACCCCGGGGCGCAGCCCGGCGAAGAGATGCGGGCGCGAGGTGGCGAGCAATACCGCCGCCCCGGTGCGGCGCAGCGGCAAAAGCCGGTGGCGCTGACAAAATTCTGCTCCGAGCTGGTCGATCAGCGCCGCCACCGGCAGCGGCTGGCAGGGATCGGTGTGGCTCAGCCCGTAATGCCGGGCGGCGGCCTGCAACAGCCCGGCCTCGGGCAGGCTGCTTTCCCAGGGCAGCTGATCGGTGGCAGGGGTCAGCGGATCCCCCCCGGCGGCGGTGCGCTGATCAGCCCGTAGCGCAGCAGGGCGAGAAAGAAACTGTCCTGCGCCAGCGCAGCGCGCGGCGCATCAGGCCCGGCTGCGCGCCGTGCCCGCTGAATAAAGATTGCCATGCCGATGCCCCCGGTCAAGCAGATCGGGCCAGTCTGCGATGCCCGGGGTTAAGCGCCGGTTAATCAGGCTATAGCGGGCACCTGGCCAGAAAGCGGGCCAGACATTCAGACACGGGACCAGACACCGGAGCGGACAGCGGGCAAAGCAAAACGCCGCAGACCCCGGGGGCTGCGGCGCTGATTGGTGTTGCGAGGCGCGTGATTTACTTCGCGCCGACCGCTTCGGCGAAGCGTGCGAACAGATAATGGCTGTCCTGCGGGCCGGGGCTGGCCTCGGGGTGGTATTGCACCGAGAACACCGGACGGTCTTTGAGCGCGATGCCGCAATTGGTGCCATCGAACAGCGAGACATGGGTCTCGACCACGCCTTCGGGCAGGCTTTCGCTGTCTACGGTGAAGCCATGGTTCATCGAGGTGATCTCGACGCGGCCGGTGGTCAGATCCTTGACCGGATGGTTCGCGCCATGATGGCCATGGTTCATCTTGCGGGTCTGCGCGCCGAGGGCGAGGGCCAGCATCTGATGGCCAAGGCAGATGCCGAAGACCGGCAGTTGTTTTTCCAGAACGCCTTTGATCATCGGCACGGCATATTCGCCGGTTGCCGCCGGATCGCCGGGGCCGTTCGAGAGGAAGACACCGGCCGGGTTATGGGCCAGCACCTCTTCCGCCGTGGCACTGGCGGGCAGAACCACAACATCACAGCCGGTGCTGGCGAGGCAGCGCAGGATATTGCGCTTGGCGCCGAAATCGATCGCGACCACTTTCGGAGCCGGGCCGGTGCGCTTCGTATAGCCCTCACCCCAGGCCCAGCTTTTCTCATCCCAGGTGTAGCTCTGGCTGCAGGTCACCTCTTTCGCCAGATCAAGGCCCACAAGGCCCTTCCAGTCGCGGGCTTTCGTCACCAGCTCTTCGGTGTTGAAATTACCCTCCGGGTCATGGGCCAGCGCAACATGTGGCGCGCCCTGCTGACGGATGGCACGGGTCAGGCGGCGGGTGTCGATGCCGCCAATGCCAATCCGGCCGATTTTGGTCAGCCAGCTGCGCAGATCGTTGGTGGCACGCCAGTTCGAGGGCTCGGTCGGATCCCATTTGACCACCATGCCAGCGGCGGCGGGCATCTGGGATTCATCATCTTCTGCGGTCACGCCGGTATTGCCGATATGCGGGAAGGTGAAGGTCACGACCTGACCGGCATAGGAGGGGTCAGTGATAATTTCCTGGTAGCCGGTCATTGCGGTGTTGAACACCAGCTCGGCAATGGTGACGCCGGTGGCGCCGAAACCATAGCCGTAAAACAGTGTGCCATCGGCGAGCGCCAGACAGGCAGTAGGACGGGGGGCTGCATGCGGCATGGGGGGCTCCGGTGGCTCTGGGATAAACGCGCGGAACCTATGCCCGCATGGCAGGAGGGTCAAGGGCCTGCGACATAAAGGATTTATCAATATAACACAATGACTTGCCCGGAAGTCGCCCGCTTGCTGAAAACCAGCCTGCGTGGCAAGCTGGCGATCTTACCAGATATGGAGGCCCTGATGAGTCTGCGCGAACGCCTGTCCGGGGCGCTGAAAGAGTCGATGAAGGCCCGTGAGGCCACCCGCACCTCAACCCTGCGGCTGATCAATGCCGCCATTCGCGACCGCGATATCGCCGCGCGCGGCGAAGGCAAGGGCGACGAGGGGGTGAGTGAGGCCGAGATCCTTGCCTTGCTGGGCAAGTTGGTCAAACAGCGCCAGGAATCGGCGCGGATCTATGAAGAGGCCGGGCGGCTTGAACTGGCCGAGCGCGAGCGGGCCGAGGTTGAGGTGATTGAGACCTTCCTGCCGCGCCAGCTCTCGGAGGCCGAGGTCTCGGCGGCGATCGAGGCCGAGATTGCCGCGCTTGGCGCCAGCTCGATCCGCGACATGGGCCGGGTGATGGCGGCGCTGAAAGCGCAATATACCGGCCAGATGGATTTCGCCGCCGCAGGCGCAGTGCTGAAAGCCCGCTTCGCCTGACGGGTTTTGCCCGAGGGCTCAGCCCGGGGGCGGGCGCGCGCGTAGTCGTCCCGGGCGCGTCTCACCCTGAGCGGCCTGGCGGTAAATGCAAAAGGCCCGGGCATATCCTGCCTGGGCCTTTCGTTTGCGGTCTGGTTTTTGCAGTTTCAGGGGGCGCAGCGCAGCTCTGCCAGGGCGAGGCGGATCTCGCCGGCCAGGGCTTTACGCTCCTCAGGCGTCAGAAAAGCGCCCAGTTCAACCTCGCGCCCCTCTCCCTTCAGCGTCAGATAATCCGGCACCGGCCCACCCTGCGGATAAAGCCGGACGCTGACCCAGTAGCTGTTCGCCTGCCATTCCTGCAGGCGCTGGCCGGGGCCGATGCGGCGCAGCCGGGCCTTATCGGGGCCGATCTCCAGCTCCTCACGCAGGCTGCGGTCGCGCCATGAGCGGCGCAGGGCGAACCAGATGGCCGCCAGCGCCCCGGCGATGAAGGGCAGAAGCCCCCAGAAAACCGGCGTCGCCAGCGCGGCCAGCAGCGGCAGGGCGATCAGCGCGGCAGTGGCGCCGATGAACCAGCGAAAGCCAGTCCGGCCAAGCGCCTGATAGGGCTCAAGTCGCACCTGGCGCAGTCTGGCCCGGGGGGCGGAGACAGGGGCAGGGTCGGTAAGCCAGCGATAGGGCATTGCAGCAGTCTTATCCTGAGTGACGGGGCCCTGGCGCGTTCTGGCAGCCACTGGCCCCGGGGTGCGAAAGCGAGGGGGGAGAAGAAATGCAAAAGGCCCCGGGCTGAACCCGGGGCCTTTCTTAAGCCTGATGCTTAGTGGCTGTGCGAACGATCCCAGTCTTCACGCTTGGGGAGCTGCTCGAAAGTATGCTCCGGCGGCGGGCAGGGCAGGGTCCATTCCAGCGTATCTGCATGCTCATTCCAGTAGTTGTTCTGGGTCACGCGGCGGCCTGCGAACAGGGTGTAGAGCACGACGCCGATGAAGAACAGGAACGAGGCGAAGGAGATGAAAGCACCGATCGACGAGATGTAGTTCCAGAAAGCAAAGGCTTCCGGATAGTCGATATAGCGGCGCGGCATCGCCTGACGGCCGAGGAAGTGCTGCGGGAAGAAGGTCAGGTTCGCCCCGATGAACATCGCCCAGAAGTGCAGCTGGCCAGCCCATTCCGGATACTGACGGCCCGACATTTTGCCGATCCAGAAGTAGATACCGGCGAAGATACCGAAGACCGCACCCAGCGACATCACATAGTGGAAATGCGCCACAACGTAATAGGTGTCATGGTAGCCACGGTCCAGCGGGGCCTGCGACAGAACCACACCGGTCACACCGCCAACGGTGAACAGGAACAGGAAGCCGAAGCAGAATAGCATCGGGGTTTTGAACTCAACCGAGCCGCCCCACATGGTCGCGATCCAGGAGAACACCTTAATGCCGGTCGGCACTGCGATGATCATGGTGGCGAGCATGAAATACTTCTGCTGCGACAGCGACATGCCGACGGTGTACATGTGGTGCGCCCAGACGACGAAGCCCAGAACACCGATACCGACCATAGCATAGACCATCGGCAGATAGCCGAAGATCGGCTTGCGCGAGAAGGTCGAGATCACCTGGCTGACGATGCCGAAGGCGGGCAGCACGATGATATAGACTTCCGGGTGGCCGAAGAACCACAGGATGTGCTGATAGAGGATCGGGTCGCCGCCACCGGCCGGGTTGAAGAAGTTGGTGGCGAAGTTCCGGTCGGTCAGCAGCATGGTGATAGCACCCGCCAGAACCGGCAGAGCCAGCAGGATCAGCCATGCGGTCACGAAGACAGACCAGGCGAACAGCGGCACTTTGTGCATGGTCATGCCCGGAGCGCGCATGTTCAGGAAGGTGGTGATGATATTGATCGCGCCAACGATCGAGGACATGCCCGAGAGGTGAACCGCGAAGATCGCGAGGTCCATCGAGAAGCCCGATTCAATATGCGACAGCGGCGGGTAGAGCACCCAGCCCACACCCGAGCCCAGCTGGCCGTCACCGCCCGGCGAGAAGACCGAAGCCACTGCCAGAGCCGTACCGGACACATAGAGCCAGTAGGACAGGTTGTTCATGCGCGGGAATGCCATGTCCGGCGCACCGAGCTGCAGCGGCATGAAATAGTTGCCAAAGCCGCCGAACAGCGCCGGAATCACCACGAAGAACATCATCAGGATGCCGTGGGCGGTAACGGTCACGTTCCAGAGGTGGCCATTCGGGGTACATTCGGTGGTGGCGGCTGCGGTCAGACGCATGCCTTCCATACACATGTACTGAACGCCGGGTTCCATCAGCTCCATCCGCATATAGACGGTGAAGATGACCGAGATCAGACCGACGATCGCCGAGGTGAAGAGGTAAAGGACCCCGATGTCTTTGTGGTTGGTGGACATGAACCACCGGGTGAAGAACCCCCGGTTGTCATCATGCCCGTGGATGGCTGCATCCGCCATAGGCGTCTCCCGCTATTGCACTTAGGGCCGCCAGCCCGAGGGCCGGGGCCACATTCCCTTGCTGACCTGTGTGTAGCCTTCAGGGAGGTTGCCCGCAACGGCGGATTTGATCTGCGTCATTATCCCACAGTTGCGCCAGCGGCGACAAAACCAGCCAGAGGCCAGGTAGCAGGGCGGGGAAAGCCGGGCCAGGGCGACGGGGCAGGGCAGCGCCCGGCGGCTGTCAGGCCCGGCCCCGGGGCTGATGCCGGGGGCAGGCCGTCAGGAGGGCGGGGTCTGATTTACTGGCCGGGCAAGTGAGAGGAGCGAAGAAAAGACAAGCGGATCTGCGGATCTGATCAGGTGATGATCCGGCGTATCATGCTGCTTTTATTGGGTTAATGCGGGGATTCTGCCAGCTGATGGCGTGACATTGGCAAAGCTCCCGGTTCGCTCTGGTGCAGCAGGCGACAGTTTTTGCTATGAAAGAAAGGGGGGGCTGGCCATTTGGGGAAAGGCTCAGCCCGCCGTCTCTTTTCCAGGGAGTGCAGCTGTCGCGGTCCCGCTGGCCGGGGCTTTGCTGCAGCCAGGCGCGGCGCTGGCCGGAGCAGGACTAAATGATGAGCGCGACATTGCGCTGCAGGCAGGTCAGCGCCGCTGCCGCCTCAGGCGCGCAGGCAGGCCGGGCCTTCGGCGAAAGACGGCTCAAAACGCGCCATCAGTGCCGCATCAAGCTCGGTCATGCCAACCGGCAGGCCCAGATCGACGAGGCTGGTAACACCATGATCGCGGATGCCGCAGGGAATAATGCCGCTGAAATGCGACAGATCGGGCTCAACATTGATGGAAATGCCGTGAAAGCTGATGCCGCGGCGGATTTTGATGCCGATGGCGGCAATCTTATCCTCGGCCGGGCTGCCATCGGCACTGGCCGGGCGGTCGGGACGGCTGACCCAGACCCCGACCCGGCCGGGGCGGATCTCGCCGCGGATGCCGAATTCCCCCAGGGTGCTGATCACCCAGTTCTCCAGCGCCCGCACGAAACAGCGCACATCGCCGCCGCGCGCTTTGACATCAAGCATGGTATAGATCACGCGCTGGCCCGGGCCGTGATAGGTATACTGGCCGCCGCGACCGGCGGGGAAGACCGGAAAGCGGTCGGGGGCCACCAGATCCTCGGGCTTTGCCGAGGTGCCTGAAGTATAGAGGGGCGGGTGTTCGAGCAGCCAGATCTGCTCATCCGCAGCGCCTGCCGCCATAAGCGCGACATGGGCCTCCATCGCGGCGAGGGTCTCACTATAGGGCGCAAGCCCCGGGATATGGCGCCATTCCACCTGTCACAGCCTTTCACGCAAAGGGCCCGGATGCATCGGCAGGCGCGGCTCTGGCCGCAGGCCGTATCGGGCTGATGGCTGAGATCTAGGCGGCACGGCTGGGAAGTTCAACGAATTCCGGGGCGGGAGAAGCGCCGGCGGCAGTCAGAAGGGGAATCGCACTGGAAGAATGCTGTCCAGGATGGGCCGTGATTCCCCGCCGTATCAGCGCCTTACCCTGGGGCAGAGCCCTGTCCGGGGGATAAAGGCGGGCCCTGAGCCGCGCAATTTCGCGCCGCTGCATTTTTTCCCTCGCGGGGGCTGAGCCGGGCCTGGCCCATAGCGGCTGCAGAAATTTCCTTAAATTTATGGCCCGGGCCGCGTCTGGGGTAAGCCCCGGTAATCGCTTAACAAACCCCGTGATGAAGAAAGTTACGGCTTTGGGTGAGAAAAGTTGAAATTACCCCTTTTCATCCCCGAACCGGAAGGCTAAACACCCCCTACCTGATCCGGTAAGTGCGGATGTGGCGGAATTGGTAGACGCGCAGCGTTGAGGTCGCTGTTCCTTAACCGGAGTGAAAGTTCGAGTCTTTTCATCCGCACCACCGGTCAGGCAAAACCCGCTCAGGTGGGTTTTTTGCTTTTTTGGCCCCCGGGAAATGCTGCGAGATGCTACGACAGTGCCCGGCCGGGCGCGCCGCTGCCCTTTCAGTTCAGCAGATAAAGCGCGGCATTGAGCAAAGTCGCAAAACTGACCCAGGCCAGATAGGGCAGGAACAGCCAGGCCGAGATGCGGTCAATCTGCAGCGCACGCAGCAGGAATGCGGCGATGCAGATCCACATCGGCAGAATGATCGCCAGCGCCAGCACCAGGCTTTCAGCGCCAAAGAACGCCGGGGACCAGAGAAAGTTCAGCCCCATCTGCGCCAGCCAGAAGAATTTCATCCGTCTGTCGCCGGTGCGGTACCAGCTGCGCCAGCCCGCAATACCGATCAGAATATAAAGCAGCGTCCAGACCGGGGCGAAAACCGCGCCAGGCGGGTTGAACCAGGGTTTGCTCAGTCCCGCATACCAGGGCCCGGGCTGGAAGAGGAAGCCGATCAGTGCTCCGGTGCCGACAACCAGAAGAATGAACAGGGGCAGGGCATATTTTTCCGACATCAGCTGCGTCTCTTGATTCGTGAAACCGGGCGGGAAATACGGCGCAGCCGGATTTTGTCCTGCTGCCAGAGAGGGAACAAGGGTGTAACGTCGCGCCTCAAACCGGGTTCCGCCGCCCGGACCCATGCGGATCGCTTTTGGGTTGTTTCTCATGAAGCAACAATGTGTGCCATCGCGCCGGATCTGGCGAGGCCTGCCGGATAAAAGCAGCCGTCTGGCGCGGCAGGGGGCTGCGGTCAGCGGCAGCAGAGCGTGGAGAGCATTGCCTGGTTCTGCTTTCGCCTCCCTGGTTTCGGGAGGTAGATTTGCACAATCCAGGGGCGTATTCAGCAGCAGTGTTTAGTCAGTTTTTGGGTTTTGGTCATGTTTGAATGTGTGAGCGGGCCTAAGGGCGAGGAAGCGGCTCTGGCAGCTGCGGATGCAGACTGGAGCGCATGCGAGGCGCGGATTGCGGCGGCCTTTGAAAGCCTGAAGCAACGCGAGGTGCTTGCCCTTGGCCAGGCCGGTCAGACGCAATATGACGCGCTGAGCGAGGTCGAGCGGAGCTTTCACGATGCAGCGCTTGCCGGGGCAGGGGTGCAATTCCTCGGTGCCTGTTTCTACACCCGTGAGGATGGCCAGCGCGCCCGCTCTACCGGCGAGCTGCCTATCGCGCTCTGGGCGCCCCAGGGCGATTTCGATCAGTCGATGCGCGCCATCGGTCGCGCCGTGGTCGAGGAATTCGCCAGGGTCGGTCTTCGTATCACCTGGGATGGCCGCAGCCGCAGCCGCCCGGTGGTGCGCCTGCACTGATGTCCCCGGATCGCCCCCCGGGGGCTATGTGGGGCGATGCCCGGCTGTTGCCCTGACGGGTCTGCCTGACAGAGCCGCTCCTAACCGGGGCGGTTGTCTGTTTTGTGATCATGGCCAGGCGCTTTTGGGGATGGATGACGCGGCGGCAGTGGGCTCGGCGGGCGGGATATCGATTCGAGCGGCGCAGATCTGCGGATTTGCCTGAGCGCGCTGCGCCTGAGCTGCTGATGCCAGGAAATGGTATCTGCCTGTTTTTTGGGCGATTTCTCTGGCGAGTCATCGGGATAATTGGCTGAAATTTGAAAATATGCCGCCATAATGACTGGATAAGTTAGTAATAATGGTCGTATTTCCGTAACCATGGTGGATCAGCTATTTTGATCACATCTGCCGACACTCTGCCGTTGCAATGGAAAGGGGCATTTGACTAGGCTCAGGGCAATCAGCGCAAAACAGCTGCCGGACGACAGGGGGATACCAGGTGACGGGTGATACCAAAAACGATGCTTACGTCGCTTTTGAGCATGTTCAGAAGAGTTATGACGGGGTGTCGCTGGTCGTCAAAGATCTGAACCTCTCAATCGCACGCGGTGAGTTTCTGACCATGCTCGGGCCCTCGGGCTCGGGCAAGACCACCTGCCTGATGATGCTGGCCGGGTTCGAGACCGCGACCCATGGCGAGATCCGTCTCGATGGCCGCCCGATAAATCAGGTGCCGCCGCATAAACGCGGCATTGGCATGGTGTTCCAGAATTACGCGCTTTTCCCGCATATGACCGTGGGCGAAAATCTCGCCTTCCCGCTGGAAGTGCGCGGCATGGGCAAGGATGAGCGCGAGACCCGGATTAAACGGGCGCTGGATATGGTGCAGATGGGGGCCTTTACCGCCCGCCGCCCGGCCCAGCTCTCGGGCGGGCAGCAGCAGCGTATCGCTTTGGCGCGCGCGCTTGTGTTCGATCCGAAGCTGGTGCTGATGGATGAGCCGCTCGGTGCGCTCGACAAACAGCTGCGCGAGCATATGCAGTTTGAAATCAAGCGCCTGCATGAAAGCCTTGGCATTACCGTGGTCTATGTGACCCATGACCAGGGCGAGGCGCTGACCATGTCGGACCGGGTCGCGGTGTTCAATGATGGCCGGATCCAGCAGCTTGCCCCGCCGGCCGATCTTTATGAGCGGCCCGAAAACAGCTTTGTCGCCCAGTTCATTGGCGAGAATAACAAGCTGCAGGGCGTGATTGAGCAGATCGAGGGCGATAAGGCGCTGGTGCGTCTGGCCTCGGGCGAGCTGATCGATGCCACCCCGGTGAATGTGACGCAGAAGGGCGAGAAGACCCTGGTCTCGATCCGCCCCGAACGCGTCGAATTCAAGAGCGAGATGATGCCCGCCGGTGCGCATACGCTGGAGGCTGAGGTGCTGGAGGTCATCTATATGGGCGACATTCTGCGCACCCGGCTGCGCGTTGCGGGCTCGGATGATTTCGTGATGAAATGCCGCAATACCCTGTCGCAGACCCGGCTGAACCCGGGCGAGAAAGTCCGGGTGGGCTGGCATCCGCTCGACGCGCGGGCGCTCGACGCCTGAGCGCAGGCAGCTCAGAATTCCCGGGAACCGGCAAAATAGCCGGAGCCGGGCAGGCCAGAGAACTCTGGCCGAACCAACATAACAAGGGAGTGCTATTCTATGAACAAACTGCTGTTTCTGACGACGGCTCTGGTCGCCGCGGCTTCGGTTGCCCGTGCAGATGTGAATGTGCTCAGCTGGGGCGGGGCCTATGGCAACAGCCATAATGAGGCTTATATCAAGCCCTTCGCCGCCGAAACCGGGATCAAAATCTCGATGTCGGATGCCGATAACCCGGCCACCCCGGTCAAAGCCATGGTTGAGGCGGGCAATGTCACCGTGAACGTGGCTTCGGTGGAATATGCCGATGCCGTGCGTCTGTGCGACGAGGGCCTGCTTGAGGAGATTGACCCGGCGATCCTGCTGCCGGCCGCCGATGGCACCGCTGCGACCGATGATTTCATCGCCGGTGCGGTGACGCCCTGCTTCATCGGCACCGATGTCTACACCATGGCCATCGCTTTTGATGACAGCAAATTTGCCGATGCCAAGCCTGCCAGCCCGGCCGATTTCTTCGATACCGCGAAATTCCCCGGCAAGCGCACCATGCGCAAGGGCGCGAAATTCAACCTCGAATTCGCGCTGATGGCAGATGGCGTGCCGGCGGCGGAAGTCTATGACATGCTCGGCACCCCGGAAGGTGTGGACCGCGCTTTCGCCAAGCTCGACACCCTCAAAAATGACATGATCTGGTGGGAAGCCGGTGCCCAGGCACCGCAGCTGCTCGCCGATGGCGAAGTCGCCATGGCCTATGCGTTCAACGGCCGGATCTTCTCGGCCGCGACCACCGATAATAAGCCCTTCAAAATCGTCTGGGATGGCCAGGTCTATGAGATGGAAGGCTGGGTGGTGCCGAAAGGTGCCCCGGATCTGGAAGATGCGATGAAATTCATCGCCTTCTCGACCGGCACCGGCCCGCAGGCCCGCGCGGCTGAATTCATCAGCTATGGCCCGCCGCGCGCTTCGGCAGCGGCTGCGGTTGGCAATTTCAACGGCACCGATATTCCGATGGCGCCGAACCTGCCGACCACGGCGGCGAATATGACCAATGCCCTGGCATCCAATCTCGATTTCTGGGTCGATCATGACGCCGAGCTGAATGAGCGCTTCAACTCCTGGCTGCTCGCCAACTGAGACCTGCTCTCTGTGATCCGGGGGCCGCACTGGCCCCCGGTTTTCTGCACGACCCCTGTGCCAGATCCGCAGCCGGTGCTGTCGCCGGGCTCCGGAAGGGGCAGGGGCTGGCTTTATGCCTGAACGCGCCTGGCGAGAATGGACCTGAGATGACCGAGGCAATCCTGCTGACCACTGCCGATGGCCGCCCGCTGAAAGAGGCCCTTGCCCGCGCCCAGTCAAAGGCGAAGCGGCGGGCCTTTTTCCTCGTGCTGCCGCTTTTGCTGTTTATCATGCTGACTTTCGTGATCCCGATCGGTCAGATGTTGCAGCGTTCGGTCTATCATGACGGCTTTTCGCGCTCGGCCCCGTCGCTTGCAGCCTGGTTTGACGCCAATGCCAGCGGCACCGCGCCCGATGAGGCCGCCTATGCCGCGCTGGCTGCCGATCTGGTCTATATGAAGGAAAAAAAACTCGCCGGTGAGGCCGGAACCCGGCTGAATTACGCCGTACCTGGCACCCGTTCGCTGGTGACCTCGGCAGCGCGTGGCGCCGATAAGCTTGAGCCGCCCTTCAAAGAGGCGCTGCTCGCGGAAGATAAGAAATGGGGCGAGCCGCTGATCTGGGCTGCGATGCGCGAGGCCTCCTCGCCCTGGACCACGGATTTCTATCTGACCGGCCTTGATATGGAACGCGCCGCCGATGGCTCTGCGGTACGGGTGGCCGAAAATAAGCAGGTCTATGTCCAGCTTTACCTGCGCACCTTCGTCATCTCGGCGATCATCACCGTGATCTGCCTGCTGCTGGCCTTCCCGATTGCCCATCTGCTGGCGACCTTGCCGATGGCTAAGGCCAATCTGCTGATGATCCTGGTGCTGCTGCCATTCTGGACCTCGCTGCTGGTGCGCACCACCTCGTGGATTGTGCTGCTGCAGGGCCAGGGGGTGATCAATTCATTCCTGGTCTGGCTCGGAGTGATCAGCGAGGAGGGCCGTCTGACCATGATCTATAATCAGACCGGCACGATCATCGTCATGGTGCATATCCTGCTGCCCTTTATGGTGCTGCCGCTCTATTCGGTGATGCGGGTCATTCCACCGAGCTATGCCCGCGCGGCGCGCTCGCTCGGGGCAACCTCCTGGACCACCTTCCGCCGGATCTATCTGCCGCAGACCCTGCCGGGGATCGGCGCGGGCGTGCTGCTCGTCTTCATCCTGGCGGTTGGCTATTACATCACCCCCGCCCTGGTCGGCGGCGCAGATGGCCAGCTGTTCTCGAACCAGATCCAGTTCCATATGAGCAAATCGAACTGGAGCCAGGCGGCGGCGCTTGCGGCCATGCTGCTGGCCGGGGTGCTGCTGCTCTACTGGCTCTATGACCGCCTCGTCGGCATTGACAAACTGAAGCTCGGCTGAGGAGCGAAATCATGGCCCTTCCCACCTATGCCGATCCGCTGGAGCGCGCCTGGTATTATGCCTATCTGGTGATCTGCACGCTGATCTTCATCTTCCTGATCGTGCCGATCCTGGTGATCATCCCGCTGTCATTCAATGCCGAGCCCTATTTCACCTTCAGCGAGAAGATGCTGACCTTCGATCCCGAGGGCTATTCTTTGCGCTGGTATAAGGCGCTGGTCTCGGTGGGGATGCAGGCGCCTGAGGCCAGCGAGGGCTGGTGGCAGGATATGTGGACCAATGCCACCTGGGTGAAAGCGGCCAAGAACTCGCTGATCATCGGCCTCTGGTCCACCATTCTCGCGACCGTGCTCGGCACTCTTGCCGCGCTTGGCCTCAGCCGCCCGGAAATGCCCTGGCGCCGGCTGATCATGGCGGTGCTGATCTCGCCGATGATCGTGCCGATCATCATCGTCGGCACCGGCATGTTCTTCTTCTACTCGAACCCCTGCGGTGTCATCGGTCTGACCTGTGGCAGCGAGGCCCAGCCCTGGCGCCTGACCTCGACCTATACCGGGGTGATCATGGCCCATGCCGCGCTTGGTATTCCTTTCGTGATCATTACCGTCACCGCCACATTGTCGGGCTTTGATCAGTCGCTGATCCGGGCGGCTGCCAGCCTCGGGGCCAATCCGCGCATCACCTTCTTTAAAGTAGTGATGCCGCTGATCCTGCCGGGGGTGATCTCGGGCGCGCTCTTCGCCTTTGTCACCTCGTTTGACGAGGTGGTGGCGGTGCTGTTTATCGGCTCGGACCAGCAGCAGACCATTCCGCGCCAGATGTGGAACGGTATCCGCGAGCAGATCAGCCCGGCAATTCTTGCGGTGGCGACGATCCTGGTGGTGATCTCGATTGCGCTGCTGACCACGATCGAGCTGCTGCGCCGCCGCTCGGACCGGCTGCGCGGGGTGACCGGGCGCTGAGCGGATCCGCTCCCGCGGAAATCAGGGGCCGGGGGGAACAGAGGCCGGGAAAATCAGGGGCCGGGGGGAAACCTCCGGCCCTTTTTCATGGAGGGGGGACGCGCTTCATCGATGTGACCGGATGACCCGGCGGGTAATCAGGGCAGAAGCTGCAGCCAGATCCAGACCGAGAGGATCGAGAAGGCAGTGCCGAACAGCACCGCCGAGGCATTCACCCGCTTGGCCACGCCATACATATGGGCAAACATATAGGCATTGGCGCCGGGCGCCATGGCGGCGGTGACCACGACCGAGCGCAGACCGGCATCCTCAAGGCTGAAGATGCCGCGCGCGACGCCCCAGGCAATGGCGGGATGAATGACCAGCGAGACGGTGCAGATGGTGATAATCACCATCCGGTCGCCCTCGGGCCGGTAGCGCCAGAGCACGCCGCCAAGGCCAAACAAAGCGGCGGGCAGGGCGGCTTTGGCCATCATCGCGGTTGCGGCCAGCAGCATATCGGGCAGGGGCAGACCGCTGAGATTGAGGGCAAAGCCGCAGAGAATGCCAAAGACCAGCGGCTGCAGCAGAATGGCGCGGGTGATCTTGCGCGCGAGATCAAGCGCCGAGAGCCCCTCACCGCGCGAGCGCGCCCATTCCATCAGGCTGATGCCAAGGCCGTAAAACAGCGGCGAATGGATCGAGAGAATGGCAATATTGCCGGTCAGGGCATCGGGCCCATAGGCCCGCTCGGTGATCGGCAGGCCGAGCAGCAGCGAGTTTGAGAACATGCCGGCAAAGCCAATCGCCACCGCATCGGTGAGCGGACGGCGAAACAGCCAGCGCGCCGCGACAAAGCACAGAGCAAAGCCCGAAAAAGCGCCGCTGTAAAATGACAGCATCAGCGCCGGGCTATAGGCGCTGGAGAGATCAAGCTGAGCCACGCCGAGAAACAGCACACAGGGCAGAGCAAAGCCCTGGGCAAAGCGCATCAGCCCGTCGACGGCGCTGTCACTGAACCAGCCCCGCCAGGCGGCAATCCAGCCAAAGCCGATGACCAGAAACACCGGCAGAATGACATCAAGTAAAGCAGACATGGGCTACAGGCTCCTGATCCCGGCTCGGCTCCGGCAGGCCCGGGGCCTCAGCCGGGCAGATCGTAGCAGATCGTCATTCCGTCAAAGGCCGGGCGGATCTCTGGCGGCAATTCGCCCAGCAGGGTCTGATAATCCAGATCCAGATGCATATTGGTCAGCACGGCGCGGGCCGGTTTTGCCCGGGCAATCCAGTCCAGCGCCATGGCCAGATGGGCATGGGTCGGATGCGGCCTGCGGCGCAAAGCATCGACGATCAGACAATCCAGTCCCGCAAGCACCGGCCAGCTTGCCGCCGGGATCGCCACCGCATCGGGCAGATAGGCCAGGTCCTGGATCCGGAAGCCCAGAGCATCCATCGTGCCGTGATCGGCCTCAAACGGGGTGAAGCGGATCGCTCCGCCAGGCCCCGGCACCTCAAACGGGCCGGAAATGGTGTTCAGCGTCAGGATCGGCGGATAGGCACTGTCGGCGGGCTGGACGAAAGCATAGCCAAAGCGCGACAGCAAAGCCTCCTGGGTCGGGCCATCGGCCCAGACCGGCAGGCGGTGCCCCATATTCAGCACCACCTGGCGCAGATCATCAAGGCCGTGCACATGATCGGCATGGCTATGGGTATAGACCACGCCGTCGAGCTGCCCGACCCCGGCCGAGATCAGCTGTTCGCGCAGATCCGGCCCGGTATCGATCACCACGCGCGTTACCGCCTCGCCTGCGAAACGCTCGACCAGCAGGGCGCAGCGGCGGCGGCGGTTCTTCGGCTCGCCCGGGTCACAATCGCCCCAGTCGCCGCCGATCCGCGGCACCCCGCCCGAAGAGCCGCAGCCCAGAATGGTAAAGCGCAGCCGGTTCATGAGCGGTTTCGTCCCCAGTCTGCGGCCCGCGGGAACAGGCGGTCAAAATTCTCGCTGGTTGCCCGGGCGAATTCTGCCGCGCTGAGGCCATAAAGCCTGGCCCCCACCGCCGCGGTATGGGCGACATAGGCCGGCTCATTGCGGCGGCCGCGATGGGGCGGCGGCGCCAGATAGGGGCTGTCGGTTTCCACGAGGATCCGCTCGAGCGGCGCGGCGGCGAAGATATCGCGGATCTCCTGGCTTTTCGGGAAAGCAGCAATGCCCGACATCGACAGATAAAAGCCCATCTCCAGCGCGGCCCCGGCCAGGCGCGGCCCCGAGGAGAAGCAATGCATCACCGCGCTATAGGGCGCTTCTTTCAGCCCCTCGGCCAGGATCTTCTCCATATCCTCATCGGCATTGCGGGCATGAATCACCAAGGGCAGCCCGCTTTGCTGGGCGGCGGTGATATGTTCGCGCAGGCTGATCAGCTGGGCCTCGCGGGTTTCGGGCGTGTAGTGGAAATCAAGGCCGGTTTCGCCAAAAGCGACGAATTTCTCATGATGGCTGAGCGCGATCAGTTCAGTCGCAGTGATCTTTGGCTCTTCGGTGACATGCAAAGGATGCACGCCATAGGTGAAGAAGACGCCGGGATGGCTTTCGGCCAGGCTCTGGCAATAGGGCAGATTGGCAATGCGGGTGCAGATGGTGACCATCCGGGTCACCCCGGCGGCCCGGGCACGCGCAACCAGCTGATCGACCTCGCCGTTAAAATCGGCAAAGTCGAGATGGCAATGGCTGTCTACCAGTTCGGGGAGAGCGGTCAGGTCGGGAGAGGTCGCGTCGGGCATTTTCATCCGTTGGCGAGCTGTCCCGCCGTAGCGTCGATTTGCAGGAGGATATCCATGAGAAGGGCTGCGGGGTCAAGGTTAACCGCCTTGCCGCGTCTGGCCCGGGCGGTCAGGGTCTGGGCCAGCCCGGCCCAGGGCAGAGCCGCACCGGCATGGGGGGCGAGTTTCGCGAACAGCTCGGCCTCTCCCGGGGCGGCCTCGGGCGGGGTCTGGCGCCGGGCTGCGGCCCGGGCGAGGCGGGACAGGAAAAGATCAATCTGGGTCAGGATCAGATCGAATTTCTCGGCCGCACCACGCGCCGCCGCCTGTTCGGCCAGCGCCAGCGCCCGGTCGCGGTCAAGGCGTGGCAGGGTGGAAAACAGCCGCACAAGGCCGGCATAGGTTTTCAACCCGTCGAGATTGGTCAGCCGGAACGCCTCACCCGCCGAGCCGCCCGCCAGTTCCGCCAGCGCATCACGATCCTCGGGCTCAATCGCGCCCCCGGCCTGGGTCAGCGCATCCGAGAGATCCCCGGCCCCGAGCGGGGCGAGCCGCAGCTCGCGGCAGCGCGAGCGGATCGTGGGCAGCAGCCGGGCGGGCTGATGCGAGATCAGCAGGAACACCGCCCGGGGCGGCGGCTCTTCCAGCAGTTTCAGCAGGCCATTGGCGGCATTGGGGTTCATCTCATCCACGCTGTCGACAATGGCGACGCGCTTGCCGCCATCCGCCGCCGAGAGGCTGAAGAAATTTTTCAGCCTGCGGGTATCATCAATGGTGATGAACTGCGACAGCGCATTGCCTTTGTCATTGGCGGTGCGGCGCAACAGGGCGAGGCGCGGCTCGGCCAGGGCACGCATCCGCCGTGCCACCGGGCTTTCGGGATCGGTCCCGAGGCTTTGCGGCTTTTCCGGCGCGCCAAACAGACCGGCAGGTCCGGCCTCGGGCGTGGTCAGGAGAAAACGCGCGATCCGCCAGGCCAGTGTTGCCTTGCCGATGCCTTTGGCCCCGGTCAGCATCCAGGCATGATGCAGCCGGCCGGTGTTAAAGGCGCGCAGGAAATCCGCCTCGGCGCTGTGCTGCCCAAACAGGGCTGCAGTGTCGCGCGGATGGGGCGCACCCTCGACGCAATCGGGTTCGGGAAGCTCAGTCTCTGCCATAGCCTGTCATCGCTGGCGCCGGGAGGCGGTGTCAAGGGCCGGGTGCTGGCATCGCCCCACCAGGGGCGCGGGGTCAGCGCGGGGAAAGCGGGACAGCGTCGCGCAGGGCGGCGCGCACGGCTTCGGCCACCCTGTCCTGCGTGCCCGCGCCGTCGATCACCCGGAACCGCTCCGGCGCGGCCCCGGCAAGGGCGAGAAAGCCCTCGCGCACCCGGGTCTGGAAGCCAAGCCCCATATCCTCAAACCGCATTTCGCTGCCCTGGCGGGCCTGGGCGCGGGCCAGGCCAAGCGCCGGCTCCAGATCGATCAGCAGGGTCAGATCCGGCTCGCGCCCGATCATCAGCCGGTGCAGCTGATCGACCATGGCGCTGAGATCACCCCGGGTCAGGCCCTGAAACACCCTTGTGCTGTCGGCAAAGCGGTCACAGATCACCACCTCGCCGCGCGCAAGTGCCGGCAGGACGGTCTTTTCCAGATGATCGCGCCTTGCGGCGGTGAACAGCAGGATTTCGGTCTCGGGCGACCAGCGATCAGCATCGCCCTCAAGCACGAGGCTGCGGATCTGCTCGGCCCCGGCCGAGCCTCCAGGCTCACGGGTGAGGGTGACCTGATGGCCCTCGGCCCGCAGGGTTTCGGCCAGACGGCGGGCCTGGGTGCTTTTGCCCGACCCGTCGATGCCTTCGAAAGAAAGAAACAGTCCGGCCAAGAGATCAGCTCGCCGGGCTGGCGGCTTCACCCGCGACATGTTTGGACCAGAGCACACCGGCGGTGGTGCTGAGGCGGCGCAGGAAACCGGCTTTCGGTACCGAGGTTTCCGCCACCAGCGGCACGCGGTGATCGGGCAGGCCGGGCACGCGGATGATCAGCTCGGCCAGTTCAGCCCCGGCCTCAATCGGCGCCGGGACCGGGCCGGTATAGACCACCTCGGCCTCAAGACTGGTCTGACCCATGGTCGGGACCAGAAGTTTCAGATCCTTTGCCGGCACCAGACCGACCTTCGAGCTTTCGCCCATGAAAACATTGGCTTCGGTCACCCTTGTGCCGCCGGTTACCACGGTTTTTGCCGCGAACTGGCGAAAGGCCCAGTTCACGATAGCCTCAGATTCGCGCGCCCGCGCCGCATCATTGGCAAGGCCGGTGATGACAAAGACCACGCGCCGCCCGTCATCTTTGACCGCCGAGCCGACCAGGCCATAGCCCGCTTCTTCGGTATGGCCGGTTTTCAGCCCATCGGCCTTCCAGTCGCCGCCTTTGATGCGCAGGAGCGGATTGCGGTTCTCGCTGTTGGAGGGGACGCGGTCTTTATAGACAAAGCCGGTCATGGCAAACATCGGATAATATTCGGGATATTCCTCGATCAGCCGCACCGCCAGAATACCCAGATCCTCAAGGCTCATGCGCTGACCCGGATCGGGCCAGCCCGAGGCATTGGCAAAGGAGGAATGGGTCATGCCAAGCTCACGCGCGCGCTCGGTCATCAGCCGCGCAAAGGCCTCTTCCGATCCGGCCATGCCCTCGGCCACCACCACACAGGCATCATTTCCGGAATTGATGATGATGCCATGCAGCAGCTCTTCAATCGTCGGACGGTCGTCGGGTTTGACGAACATTTTCGAGCCGCCCATCTTCCAGGCCTTTTCCGAGACCGGGAAAGTATCGCTCATCTGCAGCCGGCCCGATTGCAGCGCTTCAAACACCATATTGATGGTCATCAGCTTTGACATCGAGGCCGGCGGCAGCGGCTCGGTGGCATTCTTGTCGAGCAGCACCGTATGGGTCGAGACATCATAGACCCAGGCCGCGCGGGCCTCGGTTTCAAAGGCCTTGGCCGGGGCGGCGCAGGCGATGATCACAGCTGCGATGGCCTGCAGTGCTCTGAAGCGGCGGAGGGGCATTGGTGCTCCTATTTTAACAGATAGGCATCGGCAAAGCCGGCAGCCTTGATTTTCTTCAGAAGCGCCGCATCACCGCGGGTGACAACAGTCCAGTAATCCTTGCCGCTGGCGCTTTCCTTGCGCTTCGTGGCCTGGACCCCGGCTTTGGCGAGCGCATCGACGGCGCGGGTGGCATTGGTTTCAACCGAGAAGAAGCCGATCTGGATCGGACGACCCGATCCGGCAGCGGCGGGGGCCGCGGCGGCGGGTTTTGTCGCCGCTGCTTTGGCAGGCTCTGGCCTGGCCGCCGCAGCCTTGCCGGGGGCAGGCTTATTGGCGGCAGGGGGGGAGGCCTCTGCCGCCAGGATGGCGGCGCTTGCGCCAGCGGCAACCGGAGCGGCACCTGCTGGGGTGGCGAGGGGGGCTGCGCTGACCCCGCCGGCATCATAGCTGCCCGGGGCGGCCGCTTTGGCGGCGGCCAGGCTTTCATTGCTGTCAAGCACCGGCGCGGCGGGGGCTTTGCTCTCGGCCTGTTCGCGGCGCAAAGCGGTTACCGACAGCTTTGCCGGCTGGCCTGCCAGCAGGCCAAGCGCATCCGCCGCATCCGAGCTGATCTGCAGTTTCGGGCCGGGATTGTCGCGCTCGCGCTTAAACAGCGCGCCGATGACGAATTTGCCATTGGCGGGGTTGCGCATAATCACCCGCTCGGGATCGGTCACATCGGGCGAGGCCACCCAGACGCCGCCGAGGGAAGGCCGGCCGTCCCAGAGCGCCTGATCGCTGACCTGAAACACCTGGGGGGCCTCAACATCGCGTTCGACAATCCGGGTCGAGCGCTGGGTTTTCGGTGCCGCCACCTCTCCCGGGGCGGCGGCTTCGCTGCTGTCGCTGCCGGCAACGCATCCGGCCAGAGCCATCGCCGCACCACCGGCCAGCAAGAGCTGCACCAGCGGGCGCAAAGCTGCCCGGGCCGGGCCAGCCGTGGTGATATCCGTCTCCGCCTGAAGAACTGCTCTGATCATCTGCGCCTCTTGCGGCGCGGTCTGCGCCGCGCTTGGGTTGTTCTGATAACTTTGTCCGGGAACCGGGCCGAAAGGGATGGTGTAAACTGACTTGATAAACTGACCATAGGTATCGCAGATCTGCCTGCCCGGCCCGGGAACGGGCCTGAACCTGCGCTGCGGAAAAATACTGTTTCCTGCTGGCGCAATCATAGTCAGAGCGCGCGGTCAAGGAAAGGCCTCAGCGTCCGGGGCGGGATCACGAAGCAAGGAAAGGCCTGGCAGGCGCAGGGGAGAGAATCACCGGGGAGGGGCGGTGGTCCGCAAGGGCGTCACACCGGGAATTGATCGGGCATGGCCGGGTCTGCTGGCTTTTGCCGGGCGGGCAGGGACCCAGTAAATTAAGGCTGCGGCCCTGGACAAGCGAAACCAGAGCCCTGGCGGATTGCGAAGGGTTCTGGACGCGGCCGCCGGCTTGTGATTACAACGGGATGCGCTGTCGCCGCGCCGGAGCTTTGCCCGGCTCGGGGCCCGCGCCTGCGGACAGGTGGCCGAGTGGTTTAAGGCTCTAGTCTTGAAAACTAGCGTGCGGGGAACCGTACCGTGGGTTCGAATCCCACCCTGTCCGCCACGTTAGTATGAAACCGGGAACGCCGATTCCCGCCGATTTCCCTCCCTTCGTGGCCATGAGCGTCTTCAACAGGACGTTTTTGTTGCCTTTGATGTAGATCGCATCGTCCGCGACCTCGACACGCTGCGCGAAAGCCCGGACGTGTTCCCGCCGATAGCCGCCCTTTCCAAGCCGGAGCCGGGTGCGGGCTTCGGACGCCAGTTCGCGCACGGCCGCCCCGGTGATGCCCTGATGGGCCGAGCCTTTCAGCATGGCCTCGGTCCTTTCGGCATCGGCCCGCGCCTGATCCCGTAGCGCGGTCAACCCCGCGATCCGTTCGCCAAGGGCAGATTCGGCCGGATCGAGCGAACCGGCCTCGATGGCGTCGTAGAGCCGCTTGAGGCGCATGTCGGCCTCGGCCGCGCGCTGGTTCAATTCGGCGATGTGCTGGCTGCGCCGCTCGACGCTCTCCTGCCGGCGATCCAGCAGCGATGCGAGGATTTCTTCGATCCGCTCGGGATCGAGAAGCCGTTCCTCGATGTGACCGACCACGATGCGGTCGAGCTTGTCCATGGGAATCGCCCGGCCCTTGCAGCCGGTTTCGCCCTGCCGCGCCCGGATCGAACAGGCATAATAGCGGTAGCGGCCGTTCTTGCCGGTGCGCAGCGTCATCGCGCCGCCGCAATTGCCGCAATGGCAGATGCCGGTCAGCAGGTTTGGCCCGCTGACGACGCGCGGTGGCGTCACTTTGGGATTGTTGGCCTGCAAACGGCTCTGCACCGCCTCGAACGTCTCAAGGTCGATCAGGGGCGGCACCGCGACGGTGACGATTTCTTCCTCGGGCTTCACCTCGCCCTTCTTGGAGCGACGATTGAAGCGATGCTCGCCGATATAGGTGCGACGTGTCAGGATGCGGTGAAGCTGGCCAATGCCCCAACGTCCGCCGCTGCGGGTGAACATGCTGTTCCTGTTGAGGGTGCTGACGATGTTCTTGACGCCCATCGGGCCGGATGTGCCGTCGCCTTCCGATGCAAGGCGGAAGATCATCCGCACGGTATCGGCGTGGAGCGGGTCGATCTCCAGCTTCTTCTTCATCTTCGTGCCGCGCTGCTCGGCGTCGATCACACGGTAGCCGATGGGCGGCAGCGAGCCGTTCCAGAAGCCTTGCCGGGCATTCTCTTTCAAGGCGCGCAGAACGTGCTTGGCGTTCTCCTTGGACTGATATTCGTCGAACAACGCCATGATCTGCCGCATCATGACGTGCATGGGATCGTCGCCCATCTCCTGCGTGATGGAGACGAGCTTGACGCCGTTCTTCGCCAGCTTGCGGACATAGAACTCCAGCTCGAAGTGATCGCGGAAGAAGCGGCTAAACGAATGGACCACGACAACATCGAAGGGCGCGGGCTTTGACGTGCCCGCCTCGATCATCCGTTGAAACTCTGGCCGGCGGTCATTGGTCGCCGATGCTCCGGGTTCCACAAAGGTCTCGACGAGCTGATAGCCACGCGAGGCGCAATAGGCTTCGCCTTGCCGCTTCTGATCCGGGATCGACACGTCATGCTCGGCCTGCCGGGCGGTCGAGACACGCAGATAGAGCGCGGCGCGCAGTGCGACATGGGGACTCTGCATGTTCATAGCGCGTCTCCTTTCGCGGCACGGCGCTCAATCAGCGGCAGCTCCAGCGCCACGCGATCATAAAGAACGCGGGGCATGACTTTCCGGCCATGCCCCTTCTCCATGCGGACAAGGCCGTAGCTCGCCATCGTCTTGAGGGTGCGGGACAGGCTGGGCTTCGTCCGTCCGGTCATCTGCGACAGTTCCTCCAGCGAGCCGGGCGAGTGTTCGTCGATGACGCGCAGCAGTTCGCGGTTCCCGCTGGACAGGATTTGCGCGAAAGATTCCGTGGACGTGAACCACACCTTCGGATCGTCGGGCGCGGGCTTTTCTTCGCCGCGCGCAATCCGCATGGTGCGGTCCTTCATCTCGTCATAGTCGGCGATCCCGACTTTCAACGTGGTCATAGCACACCTCGCTCCTTCAACACCGCATCCACTGCCTGCCAGAAGTCGGCCAGCAGCGTGGCCGCGTCCTGCCAGTCATAGGGCTTCACGGTCTGGAGGCGATGCCGATGATCCATCGGCTTGCCCCTCTTGCCCCGGCCGACCGGATGGGCGTTATCAAAGCCGACCAGCCGTTCGCCCGAAGGCCCATGAAGCGTGAGCGAGTAATCGAGGCCGTGCGGCTTTTCCGGTGAGACCGGAACGCGGGTGACGACGAACTTCACCCAATGGCCGCCCTCGGGATCGACAACGAGCACCTGTCCGTCGAGGTCCAGAAGCGTGTCGAGGCTCGGATCACGATCCCCGCTCATGACTTGTTATTACCATCTGGTGTTAATTCAGGCAAGCTCTCATTGCCCGGATCGGCATCGACAGACCCGAACAACCGGTCGAGCACGTCGCCGAAATACCGCTCGAAGATGTCGATCTCGGCCTCGGTGACAGGCACCTTTTCGGGCCAGTCGTCGAAGACCGGCAGTGCTTCAACATCGACGATGCGAAGCGGCGACCTGCGGCGCTCCCGGCCGCCTGGCGTCGGTTCGTCGGCGTAGTCGAACAGATCGTCGGGGAGTGCATCAGGGACCGGGTGTAGCGGTCGCCCTTTACGGGCGCGGTGGCGCTCTGCACACATGGAATCCTCCTTGGTTCTGGTGGATTCCGGGGCGCTACTGGCCCCGGAATTAAGCGAACCATGGAGGGCATTCGGCGATCTGCGCCAGAAGATCAGGCAGAACAGGTGCATCTTCTCCACCATCGAACTGGTCAACGCCCTCGAACAGGAAAAGCCAAAGGCAAGGCAGGGCAGATCGCCGAGGGCCTGACCAGGCTCGACCTCGTGATTCTGGATGAACTTGGCTATCTGCCCTTCAGCCCCTCTCGGGCGGGGCGCTTCTGTTCCATCTGCTGAGCAAGCTCTGCGGGCGCACCAGCGAGGCGATCACCGCCAACCTCAGCTTCAGCGAATGGGCCACGGTCTTTGGTGATGCCAAGATGACCACTGCCTTGCTCGACCGCCTCACCCACCGCTGTCACATCCTGGAGACCGGAAACGACAGCTTCCGCTTCAAGGCAAGCTGAGCAACTGCAGATAGGAAAAAGAAGGAGACACCCCCCAGACCCCAGCTTGAACCGAAATCCATAATCAGATGTGGCTCAATTATCGGTGACAAAACCGGCTCAGTTCCGTGTGAGATTCAACAGGCAGTTGCGCAGCTGGGTGTGACGCCGGGAACCGGGCCATTTCCGGGCTTTCCGGCCGTCTTTTGTCGTGTAGCAGCCGGGGCACGATTATCCAAATAAGATACCCACCCGCCACGGCTCCGGGCGGTGGCTGCTGATCTGTAGAAAACGGTCAGGCCCCCGGCTTTGTCATAAAAAAGCCCGCCGGTGAGGGCGGGCTTATCTGGGTCAGTTGTCCTGTGATCCGGCATCGGTGAGGACCTGTACCTCGTTTTCACGCGGATCATCTGCCGGCTCATCGGCGATCTGCGGGAAGTCGATGCGGAAGCTGCGCAGCAGGAATTCCGGGACATGATCGCCCATGCCGACCACCTGGGGGCCATCATCGCGACGGTCGCGGCGATGGTGCTCGCGGTGGCTGTGGTCGCGCTGAGCATTGTCACGCGGCTGGCTGTCACGGCCATTGCTGTGACCGTTTTCACGCGCGGCTGCGGGCTCACGCGAGGTCTGGGCCTCACGTGGCTGGCGCTGGCTGTCACGGCCCGTGCTGCGACCGGCGTCGCGGCGGGGCTCGGCTTTCTCGCGACGGGGTTCGTTCTGACGGGGCTCGCTCTGACGGGGCTCGCTCTGCGGTTCGGCAGGTGCTTGCGGCTGTTCGTTGCCGGCCTCAGCCAGCACAGGGGTCTGATCCTCACGGGCAGCACGCTCACGCTCGCCACCGCGCGAACGGTCGCGGCCACGGCCAGCCCGCTCCGCGCCGCGCTCGCCGCGCGGCTTGCTTTCGCTGCGTTCACGCGGCGGGCGGGCCGAGCCAGCCCCGGCCAGATCGGTGCCTTCGGGCAGTTCGGCGCGGGGGATTTCGGTCTTGATCAGTGCCTCAACCCCGGCCAGCTGCCTCGCATCATGCGGGGTCGAGATCGTGAAGGCCTTGCCGTGACGACCGGCACGGCCGGTGCGGCCGATGCGGTGCACATAATCCTCGGGATGGCTCGGCACGTCGAAGTTAAAGACATGGCTGACCGCCGGGATATCGAGGCCGCGCGCCGCCACATCGGAAGCGACGAGAATATGCAGGCTGCCATCGCGGAAGGCGTCGAGCGTCTTCATCCGTTCGGACTGGGCCAGATCCCCATGGATCGGTGCGGCGTTGAATCCATGCGATTTCAGCGATTTGGCGACGACATCCACATCCATCTTGCGGTTGCAGAAGATGATGCCATTGGTGCAGGCCTCACCCTCGGCCCGGATCAGCTCGCGCAGAACCGCGCGCTTTTCGGTGAAGGTGCGGTCTTTGCGCGAAGGGGTGAAGAACACCAGCTTCTGGTCGATATTGGTATTGGTGGTGGCCTGACGCGCCACTTCGACCCGGGCCGGAGCATTCAGGAAAGTATTGGTAATGCGCTCAATTTCCGGCGCCATGGTGGCGGAATAGAACATGGTCTGACGGGTGAAGGGCGTCAGCTGGAAGATGCGCTCGATATCGGGGATGAAGCCCATGTCGAGCATCCGGTCGGCCTCATCGACCACCATGATCTGCACGCCGGTCAGCAAGAGCTTGCCGCGCTCGAAATGGTCGAGCAACCGGCCCGGGGTGGCGATCAGCACATCGACGCCGCGGTCGATCAGCTTATCCTGCTCGCCAAAGGCGACGCCGCCGATCAGCAGCGCCTTGGTCAGCTTGGTATGTTTGGCATAGATGTCGAAATTCTCGGCCACCTGGGCGGCCAGCTCGCGCGTCGGGCAGAGCACGAGGCTGCGCGGCATGCGGGCGCGGGCGCGGCCCTGGCCCAGAAGCGTGATCATCGGCAGCGTGAAGCTGGCGGTTTTGCCGGTGCCGGTCTGGGCGATGCCCAGCACGTCGCGGCCTTTCAGCGCTTCGGGAATGGCTTCGGCCTGGATCGGAGTGGGGCTTTCATAGCCGGCTTCCGAAACAGCCTGAAGGACACGGGGGTCAAGCGCGAGATCTGAAAATTTGGTCATAGGCGTCCAGTGGTGGCGGCCGGAGACTGAAGAGACTGCAAGGCCGCGGGAGGGCGGGACGCAGGTTCAGGCGCCCCATCGGATCAGCCCGCCGGATTGCGGGTTGATCGCCGATACAATGAAATGCAGGCCGGGTCAATCTTACGGCGGTTTTTGCCCGTAAAACGGCAAAATTTGAACTTAACCCCGTGGTTACCCGGGGGGGAACCAGACCCTGGCGCAGGCAGAGCCGGGCCGGGGCTGGCGAATGGGGGGATTTTGCCACCTGTCTTGAATGGTGAGAATTCTTCCCCATCTGCAAGCGGTAACAGCTGAGGTATGCCGATGAAATGTCCGGTCGATAATGAGACCCTTCTGATGACGATGCGCGAAGGCGTCGAGATTGACTATTGCCCGAAATGCCGGGGGGTCTGGCTCGACCGGGGCGAGCTGGACAAGCTGATTGGCGCCGCAGCTCAGCAGCCGCTGTCGCAGCCTGTTCAGGCGGCAGCGGGATATGGCGCAGCGCCGCCGCCCTTGCCCGAGGGCCAGGCCTATGGCCGCCCGGCGGCCGATTACCGCCGCGATGCGCCGCGTGATCTGTCGCAGGGCCGCGACAGCTATCGCCGCCGCGATGATGACGATGATGATGACCGCGACCGCGATGGCTATCGCCGCTATGACGATTACAAAGGGCATAAGCGCCGCAAGGGCGGCTTCCTCGCCGATATTTTTGATTTCTGATCCCGCATCAGGATCGCTGCAGAGAAACCTGATCTGTAAAGAAAAACGGCCCGGACTGCTCCGGGCCGTTTTGTCATTGGGGCCTGAGCCTCAGACCATCATTTCCTTGGTCGCAGTCAGCTTCGCCAGCGGGTAATCGCGGACCACGCGGTCGATGTCCCATTGCAGACGGGTCAGGAACACCAGATCGCCATCGCTGTCGGTGGCGATATGCTGTTTGTTCATATTGACCAGCTTCTCCACCTCGGCCTTGTCGCCCGAGATCCAGCGTGCCGACTGGAAGGAGGAGGATTCGAACCGCACCGGGATCGAATATTCCAGCTGAATGCGCGAGGCGAGCACATCGAACTGCAGCGCGCCGACGACACCGACGATAAAGCCCGAGCCGATCATCGGCTTGAAGACTTTGGCCGCGCCTTCCTCGGCAAACTGGGTCAGGGCCTTCTCCAGATGTTTGGCCTTCATCGGATCGGCGGCGCGGATATTCTGCAGCAGTTCCGGCGCGAAAGAAGGGATGCCGGTAAAGCGCAGGCTCTCGCCCTCGGTCAGCGCATCACCGATGCGCAGCTGGCCATGGTTCGGAATGCCGATGATATCGCCGGCCCAGGCCTCTTCCGCCAGTTCGCGGTCGGCGGCGAGGAACAGCACCGGGTTGGAAATCGCCATCTGCTTTTTTGAGCGCACATGGGTCAGCTTCATGCCGCGCTCAAAATGCCCGGAGGCGAGGCGGACGAAAGCAACGCGGTCGCGGTGCTTGGGGTCCATATTGGCCTGAACCTTGAAGACAAAGCCCGCGACCCTGGTCTCGCCGGCATTGACGGCGCGCTCGGTGGCTTTCTGCGGCTGCGGCCCGGGGCCGAAAGTGCCGATCCCCTCCATCAGCTCTTTCACGCCGAAGGAATTGATCGCCGAGCCGAACCAGATCGGGGTCATGGCCCCGGCCAGGAAGGCGGCGCGGTCAAAGGCGGGCAGCAGTTCGCGCGCCATGGCAATCTCGTCGCGCAGCTGCTGCAGCTGGCCGGCGGGAATATGATCGGCCAGAGCCGGATCGTCGAGACCATTGATCTGAATCGATTCCGCCAGCTTATTGCGGTCGGCGCGGTCCATCAGCTCCAGCCGGTCATTCAGCAGATCATAGGCCCCCAGGAAATCGCGGCCCGAGCCGATCGGCCAGGAGGCCGGGCAGACATCAATCGCCAGATTTTCCTGGATTTCGTCGATGATCTCGAATGTGTCGCGCGCCTCGCGGTCCATCTTGTTACAGAAGGTCAGGATCGGCAGATCGCGCAACCGGCAGACCTCAAACAGCTTGCGGGTCTGGCTTTCCACGCCCTTGGCGCCATCGATCACCATGACCGCGGCATCGACCGCCGTCAGGGTGCGATAGGTGTCTTCGGAGAAATCCGAATGGCCGGGCGTGTCGACGAGGTTAAAGCGAAATTCTTTGAACTCGAAGGACATAGCCGAGGCCGAGACCGAGATGCCGCGATCCTGTTCCATCTGCAGGAAGTCCGAACGCGTGCGGCGGGCCTCGCCTTTAGCGCGCACCTGACCGGCCATCTGAATGGCGCCCCCGAACAGGAGGAATTTTTCCGTCAGCGTGGTCTTGCCGGCGTCCGGATGCGCGATAATCGCGAAGGTCCGGCGGCGGGCGATCTCAGGCGGGAGCTTTGGGGCATTATCGAGCATGGCGGGGCTTCTAGCCTGTTCAAAGCGCCTCGTCCAGGGGAGAGGTGAGCCCGGGGTAAACTGCGGCTGCCGCAGCCCTGGCCCCGGATCCCGGGCTTCGCCACAGGCTCAGCCGCGCCGCCGGAGGACTGATCCAGCCGCCTGAAACAGCTGGCCCTGGGGCAGGCTGTCGAGGAAATTCCGCCCGGCTTCGGTGCCGAAATGCTGAACCTGCGCCAGGCCCGGAAAACGCTCTGAGACTTCGGTGGCGATTTCGGGGGGCAGGCGCGAGACCGTGGCATCATTGACCATCAGGCTCTCGGCCGGGATGCCCTCGGCATAGATAATCTCATGATGGTCAAAGATCAGGCTGAACCAGTCGGTAAAGCCGCCCTCACGCAGAAAGACATTCTCGCCATCGACCAGATGCCGGGCCTGGACCAGCAGTTCAGAGGTCGAGAGACCGGGCAGGCGCTTGCGCTGATAGAGAAACATCCGGTGGTGCTGGCTGACGATCAGATCGCCGGAATTGCCAAGCACGCCCGCCGGGATCACCACCGGGGCAAAGGCCCCGATGGCGCGCAGAGTGGCCCGGCCGATGAAGCGCAGGCTCTGGGCGCCGTGATCGCGGGTCAGGACGCGCTGGCCAGGCGTCAGATCCTCGACCGCGATCTGGCGGCCATCGGCGAGGGTGATGCGGGTGCCGCGCGCGAAAGACAGGCTCATCACCTCGGCCAGCCGCGCCGTTCCGGTATCGCGGGCCGAGGCGAGCAGGGTATAGCCGGTCTTTGGCGCCATGGGGGAAAGCGGCAAAGCAAACAGCCCCTGGTCCAGCCCCAGCAGCAGGATCTCAATCCGGTCGCCGTCATCGGCCATCAGCGTGTAGCGCGCCAGCATTTCAATCTTTTCGCCGGGCCTGCCGAGCGGCGAGCCTGGGGCGACCCGGCTTTCGCCCGCGGCCGCTTCGCCGGAGCCGGGGCTGTTCAGCATCAGACGCAGCGCCCGGGCATGGGGGTCGAGCAGATAGAGATCGCCGATCTCCACCTCATCCTCGGGGCGCAGAGCATCGCCGCTGTTTGCCCCCGAGGAGACATAGATATCCCCGGCGGCAAAGACCTGAATGGCATAGACCGGAGAGGGGGCGGCGGCGGGCTGGGGCTGTTCTGGCGTCATCTTCCGGTCTCTCGCTTCGGCAGGCTCGCGCAACATGCGCGCGGGCTGACCCCGGGGGACCTGCTTTGCGGACACTGAGACTAGCAAAGACCCAGGGCCGGGGTCAAACTGCCCGCTTCGCCCTTTGCGAGAAAAACACTGACCAATGGAGAGGCCGCGCAGGGGCCGGGCCTGCTGTCTGCCCGGACTTGCTCTGCAAGGGGGGGAATGCCAGGCTGATCCGAGCAGCACAGGGCCGCCCGACGGGATGCGCGTGTGGGCTGCAGCAACAGGGGCGCGAGGCCCGGGGGAGTGAGAATGGATCTGGGAATTCGCGGCAGGCGGGCTCTGGTTTCGGCAGCGTCAAAGGGGCTTGGCCGGGGCTGCGCCGGGGCGCTGGCTGCGGCGGGGGTGGATCTGGTGATCTGCGCCCGCGGGGCCGAAGCCCTGGAAGCAACGGCTGAGGATCTGCGCCGCAGCTATGGGGTCAAGGTGACTGCGGTTCAAGCCGATGTCACGCTTGAGGCAGACCGCGCCCGGGTGCTGGAGGCCGCCGCAGGGGTGGATATCCTCGTCACCAATGCCGGCGGGCCGCCGCCCGGGCTCTGGAATGACTGGAGCCGTGAGGATTTCCTCAAGGCGCTTGATGCCAATATGCTGACGCCGATTGCCTTCATGCAGGCTCTGGTGCCTGGCATGGCGCAGCGCGGCTGGGGCAGGGTGGTCAATATCACCTCGGCCTCGGTGCGCGCCCCGATTGATGTGCTGGGCCTGTCAAATACTGCACGCACCGGGCTGACCGGCTTTGTCGCCGGAACCGCGCGTCAGGTGGCGCGTCAGGGAGTGGTGATCAACAATCTGCTGCCGGGTATTCATGCCACCGACCGCGCGGTCTCGCTCGATCAGGGCGCGGCAAAGGCGCGGGGCATCACGCCCGAGGAAGCGCGCCAGGCCCGGGCCGCCTCGATCCCGGCGGGCCGCTATGGCACCGCCGAAGAATTTGGCGCGACCTGTGCTTTCCTTTGCTCAGAACATGCCGGCTTTATCATCGGCCAGAATATCCTGCTCGACGGCGGTGCGACCAATCTGACGCTGTAACCCCGCTCAGCCTGGGGGAGAGGGCTCAGGCCTCATCCTCTCCGGGGCCTGGTCCGACCTGGGGCAGCAGGGTGGCGATTTTATAGAGCAGGTTTTTTGCCGCCCGGGCCCGCTCGGGATCATGCGCCTCGACATAGCGCAGCCCGGTGAAGAGTGCATCAGCCTCTTCCGGGGTCAGCACCGTGGGCGGCAGCATCAGCGGCGCGCGCAGGATATAGCCAAGGCCGCGCCCGCCGGTCACCGGCAGGCCGGTCGCCGCCATCATCGCCATATCCCGCCAGACGGTACGGGTCGAAACCCCGAGTCGCCCGGCCAGCTCGGCCGCGGTATGCAGCTTGCCGTCGCGCAGGATCTGCACCAGATCAAAGAGCCGCGCATCGCGTTTCATTGCAATTCCCCGCAAGTGAGCGCCCGGAACCGCGCTACTGACAAAATACTGTCAGTAGCGCGGCGCGGCAAGCCGAATGGCTCTTTAACCCGGGCGCCGAATGGCCCTAATTTCAGCAGCAGAAGCATATTTCCCCACAACCGGGGCCAGAAACGGAGTTTCCCATGCTGCAGAATATCGGCCTTCCCGGCCTGCTCCTCATCGCTGTTGTCGTGCTTGTGCTGTTTGGCAAGGGCAAGGTCTCCTCGCTGATGGGCGAAGTTGGCAAGGGCATCACCGCCTTCAAAAAAGGCGTGAGTGACGGCACTGCTGAAATCGAAAAAGAGCGCGCCGACATTGCCAGAGACGTGACCCCGGGCGCGACCCCCACCGCTGAAGCTGCACCCAAAGACAAAGTCTGAGGCCCGGGCGCTGAAGAGCCGGGGCAGAGGTCCCGGCGCTTCGGGGCTGCGCCGGAGAGGGCAGGGCCGGGCAGGCTTTGGGCCTGCATGACCTGCAGAGGCTGTGTCAGCCGGAACGGATCCGGCACAGGATGCAGCAGCAACTGAATTTGCAAAGGAGCAGGCTGGATGGAGATCGGTTGGTCCGAACTTCTGGTCATCGGTGTGGTGGCGCTGGTCGTCATCGGGCCGAAAGATCTGCCCGAGATGTTCCGCACCCTGGGACGGTTCACCGCGAAAATGCGGGCCATGGCGCGGGAGTTTTCGCGCGCGATGGAGGATGCCGCAAGGGAAACCGGCGTTCAGGATGTGGCAGATGATCTGAAAAAGGTCACCAGCCCGCGTTCGCTGGGGCTGGATGCGGTCAGATCCGCGGCGGATAAATTTGAGAAATGGGATCCGCTGAAAGCCACCCGGCCGGGCAATACCGTGGCGCAGGGCGGCGCGATCGCTCCGGCAGCACAAGCGGCCCAGGCTTCGGCTGCGGCAGGGATCGGCTCGGCGGCCCTGGCTGCGGGCGAGGCAGCCGCCGGCGAGGCGGCAGCGGAAGCTGTTACCGCTCAGCCGGTGATTTCGCCGGTGACCAGCACCGCGCTGGGCCCGGCAACGGCGGTGCTGGCGGAAAAACAGGCTGAGCGTCAGGCCATTGCCCGCGACGCGGCTGATAAATTGCGCACAACCTCTGCCACCACGGCGGGCGCCCCGGCGGCGGCGGCCACCGATGCCTTTGAGGATGCACCAGCAACGACAACCCTGGCGGCGCCTGCTGCGGGTCCGGCGGCGGTGAAACGCCCGGGCCGGACCCGCAGCGTCGCGGCAACCCGTGCCCATGGCGAGGATGTCGTGGCCGAGCTGATTGGCGGCCCGGTTCCGAAAGCCGCCGTGAAAAAGGCCCCGGCAACATCGGTAAAACCGGCAGAGGCAGCTCAGGCCGCTGAGCCGGCTGCGGCGCAACCGGCCCCGAAACGCAAGGCTCCGGCGAAGCGCGCCGAGGCTGCTGCTGGCGCTGAGACGGCCGGGAAACCTGCCCCGAAACGCAAGGCGGCCCCGAAACCGGCTGCGAAGGATAATGCATGAGCGGGAATGATATTGACGACAGCGCCGCGCCGCTGGTCGAACATCTGATTGAACTGCGCAACCGCCTGCTCTGGTCGGTTGCCGCCTTCATTGTGGCGATGCTTCTGTGCTTTGTCGTGGCCGAGCCGATCCTGCATTTCCTGCTGAAGCCGATTGAAAACGCCATGCGGGCTTTGGGCAATCCCAATCCGGTGATGCAATATACCGCGCCGCAGGAGTATTTTTTCACCCTTATCCATGTCTCGGTGATCGCCGGGCTGATCCTCAGCTTCCCGATCATCGGCTATCAGCTCTGGCGTTTTGTCGCGCCTGGTCTCTACAAAAGCGAGCGGATGGCGTTTTTGCCCTTCCTGATTGCCTCGCCGGCTTTGTTCCTGCTCGGCGCGGCTTTCGCGCAATTCGTGGTCACGCCGATTGCGATGAGCTTCTTTCTCGGCTTTGCCTCGGTCACTTCGATGTTCGGGGCGATCTTTGGCCAGGTTGCCGAGAGCCTGCATGGTACGGCCGGGGTGGTGATTGAGGGCGCCTCGAATGCGGCGACGGTGACCCCGGCCCAGACCAGCGAGGGCATCGGCATTGTCTTCCAGGGCAAGGTCAATGAATCGCTGGATATTTCGCTGAAGCTGATCTTTGCTTTCGGCCTGTGCTTCCAGCTGCCGGTGCTGCTGACGCTGATGGGGCGCGCCGGTCTGGTGACGGCAAAGGGCCTCGCCGGGGTGCGCCGCTATGCAATCGTGCTGATCTTGCTGGTCGCGGCTGTGGTCACACCGCCCGATGTGATGTCGCAGCTGATCCTGTTTGCGGCGGTCTATCCGCTTTATGAGGTGTCGATTTTCCTCGTGCGGCGGTTTGAAAAGAAAAAAGAAGCCGAGCTGCGCGCCAGCGGCGACTGGGTTGAGGAAGACGAAGATCAATGAATGACGAGGTTCTGAACCGCATCGCTGCGGCGCTGGAACGGCTGGCCCCGGCGCCGGTGCCCGCTCCGGACTTTAACGCAGCCGATGCTTTCCTCTGGGCCACCGCGCCTGAGCGGCTCGAGCCGGTGCAGGATGTCAGCCGGGTTGGCATCGAGCTTCTGGTCGGGGTTGACCGTTCACGCGATACCCTGCTGGAAAACACCCGCTGTTTCGCCAGGGGGCTGCCGGCGAATAATGCCCTGCTCTGGGGCGCGCGCGGGATGGGGAAGTCGAGCCTCGTAAAGGCGGCGCATGCGCGGGTGGTTGCCGAAGGCCTGGCGCTGAAAATCGTCGAGCTGGCGCGTGAGGATCTGCCTTCGGTGGCGCGGCTGCTGGCGCTGCTGCGCGCCGCGCCTGAGCATCGCTTCTTGCTGTTCTGCGACGACCTCTCCTTCAGCCATGACGATCAGCATTACAAATCGCTGAAAGCCGTGCTCGATGGCGGTATCGCCGGGCGGCCGGAAAATGTGCTGTTCTACGCCACCTCGAACCGCCGCCATCTGATGCCGCGCGATATGATCGAGAATGAGCGCAGCTCGGCGATCAATCCGGGCGAGGCGGTTGAGGAAAAGGTCTCGCTCTCGGATCGTTTCGGCCTCTGGCTCGGCTTCCATCCCTGCAGCCAGGATCAGTATCTGGCGATGATCCGCGGCTATTGCGAGGCCCATGGTCTGAACATCGCCGAGGAGCGGCTGCGGGCCGAGGCCATCGAATGGCAGGCAACGCGCGGCTCGCGCTCGGGCCGGGTGGCCTGGCAGTTCTTCTGCGATCTGGCGGCGCGTGAAGGGGTCAGGCTCCGCGCCTGAGCCTGGGGTCCGAACCGGGGGCCCGAACCAGGAGCTTGGGCCGGTCTCCAGGCGGAGACCCGCAAAATCTGATCAGGGCGGGTGAAATTCCCGCCCTGTCTGCGTTAATGGCTGCAAGCTGGTTTTGTCATCTGTCCTGTCCTGTCATCGGAGATTGTAAGTGCTGCTTGAGATCCTGGTCATCCTCGCGCTGATCGTGCTGAACGGCGTTTTTGCCATGTCCGAGCTGGCACTGGTCTCGTCGCGCCCGGCCCGGCTTAAAAGCATGGCAGCCCACAGCCGCGGGGCGGCGCTGGCCTTGCGGCTGTCGGAAAATCCGGGGCGCTTTCTGTCGACCGTCCAGATCGGTATCACCGCCGTCGGCGTGCTCTCCGGGGCACTGGCCGGGGATACGCTTGGCAAACGCCTCGCGGATTACCTGATTTCGGGCGGGATGGATGCGGTCTGGGCGGGCCGGATCGGGGTCGGCGGTGCCGTGGTCGCCATTACCTATTTCTCGCTGATCGTGGGCGAGCTGGTGCCCAAACAGATCGCTTTGCGCAATCCCGAGGGCGTGGCTGCGAAGGTGGCCCCGATGATGACGCTTTTATCGGTGGTGGCGGCCCCCGTGGTCTGGTTCCTCGACCGCTCGGGGCGGCTGGTACTGTGGCTGCTGGGCCAGCGGGGCGAGAGTGAGAACCGCGTCACCGAGGAAGAGGTGAATGTCCTGCTGGCCGAGGCCGAGCAGGGCGGCGTGCTCGAAGAGGGCGAGCGCAATATGATCTCAGGCGTGATGCGCCTTTCAGACCGGACGGTGCGCGCCCTGATGACGCCACGCCAGGAGGTGGCCTTTCTCGCCATCGACACCCCGGCGGCGGATCTGGCGGCGGCGGTTGAGCGCATTGGCAAGAACCGCATCCCCGTGGCCGATGCCGGAGGCAATCCGATTGGCATTCTGCGGGTGATTGATCTGTTCCGGCAGAAAAGCCTCGATGAACCCGCCGATCTGCGCGCCCTGATCCGCAATATCCCGGTGATCACCGACCGGATGGAGGCGCTGGATCTGGTGGCGGTGCTGCAGAAATCCCCCGATGGCATGGCGCTGGTCTATGATGAATATGGTGATTTCGAGGGCCTGGTGACCACCGATGATGTGCTTGAGGCGATCACCGGCGCCGAGGCCTCGGCGATGGCAGATGAGCCGGCACTTCTGACGCGCGAGGATGGCTCACTCCTGGTCTCGGGCTGGATGCCGGCCGATGAATTCTGTGACCGCATGGGCATTTCGCGGGCCTCTGCCGGCGGCTATGACACGGTTGCCGGGCTGGTGCTGCATCATCTCGGCCATCTGGCGGCGCTGGGAGAGGTCTTTACCCTGGCCGGGGCCGGGCTGCGCTTTGAGGTGATCGATCTCGACGGTATGCGCATTGATAAAGTGCTGGTCACTCAGATCAGCCCTGACTGAGGACTGAGAACTGAGCACTGGGGGCAGCCCGGGACGGAAGGGCGGGCAGGCCCTCCCGCCTGGCTCAGGCCGGATCAGCCGCGCGCTGTGGCATAAAAAAGGCTCTGGCAAAAGACTCTCGGCCGGGGCCTTGCCTGGTTCTTGATGCGATGGCCCGGCTCGTCTAATCAGGGCTGAGCCAGAGGAAAATATGCGCATTCTTATTACCAATGACGACGGCATCAACGCCCCCGGGCTTCAGGTGCTGGAAGAAATCGCCCGGTCCGTAGCCGGGCCTGCCGGTGAGGTCTGGATCGTCGCACCGGCGTTCGAGCAATCCGGCGTTGGTCATTGCATCAGCTATAATAACCCCACGGCAATCGCGAAACTCGCGCCGCGCCGCTATGCGGCCGAGGGCAGCCCGGCCGATTGCGTGCTGGCGGCGATCTATGATGTGCTCGAGGGGGCAAAGCCCGATCTGGTGCTGTCGGGTGTGAACCGTGGCAATAATGCCGCCGAGAATGTGGCCTATTCCGGCACCGTCGGCGCGGCGATGGAGGCGGCGCTGCAGGGCATTCCGGCCATTGCTCTGTCGCAATATATGGGGCCGCAGACCGCTGATCTGGCCGATCCCTTTGAAAGTGCCCGGCTGCATGGCGCGGGCGTGGTGCGGGCTTTGCTCGAAAAGGGCCTCTGGACCGGTGAGGATTACCGGGTGTTCTATAATGTGAACTTCCCGCCTCTGCCTGCCGCCGCGACCAAAGGCATGAAAGTGGCCGCCCAGGGCTTCCGCCGCGATACCAGCTTTTCGGCTGCGGCGCAGGTCTCGCCAAATGGCCGGCGCTTTTTGTGGATCAAGGGCGGTCCGCAGCACAGCCCGACCCTGCCGGGCACCGATGCCGAGGCCTGCCTGTCGGGCCATATCGCCATCACGCCTTTGCGCGCCGATCTGACCGCGCATGACCTGCTCGACAGCCTCTCTGCCTCCCTCACGGGCAATCCCGGATGAGTGCAGGCAGCATCGGGGATCACGACGACGAAGACGAGACCGACGCCCCGGGCAGCCTTGCTGAACGCAAGATGCGCTTTCTTTTTGCCCTTCGCTCGCGCGGTGTCACCGATGGCCGCGTTCTGACGGCCATGGAAAAGGTCGATCGCGGCCGCTTTGTCAAAGGCGTCTTTGCGTCCCGCGCCTATGAGGATATGCCGCTGCCGATTTCCTGCGGCCAGACCATATCCCAGCCCTCGGTGGTCGGGCTGATGACTCAGGCGCTGCAGGTGGGCCCGCGCGATACCGTGCTCGAGGTCGGCACCGGCTCGGGCTATCAGGCGGCGATCCTGTCGCAGCTGGCGCGCCGGGTCTATACGGTGGATCGCTGGCGTCGTCTGGTGCGCGAGGCGGGCGAGATTTTCCGCGAGATGGATCTGACCAATGTCACCGGTTTTACCGGCGACGGCTCTTTTGGTCTGCCCGACCAGGCCCCTTTCGACCGTATTCTGGTCACGGCGGCGGCTGAGGATCCGCCGGGGCCCCTGCTGGCGCAGCTGAAACCGGGCGGCATAATGGTGCTTCCGGTCGGCCAATCGGATGCGGTGCAGCAGCTGATCCGGGTGCGTCGCGGCGAAAATGGCTTCGAATATGAGGAACTCCGCCCGGTCCGTTTCGTGCCTCTGGTCGAAGGGCTTGGGAGCGAGTAACCTTGATCTGACGCGAAGAGCCGGGGATAAACCCGGACGCAGAGGCAAGAAAGAGGCGGTGAAGATGACACTGACAGCAGTAATCCCGGAGGGCGGGGCATCCGCCGTCACCCGTAAATCTGTTTCTCTGCGGCTGATGCTGGCTTCGGGCGCGCTGCTGGCGCTGAGCGCCTGTGTGAATACCAATGATCTCGACTGGGATCTGCGTGGCGGCAATCTCGGAGGCACGGCTGACGATGTGCGCCAGGCCACGGCCTCGCGGCCCCAGGCCGACAGCAATGGCGTGCTGTCCTATCCGGGCTATCAGATGGTTCAGGCCCGGCGTGGCGAGACCGTTGGCCAGGTGGCCTCGCGGCTTGGGCTGAACCCTGCTGAACTGGCGCGCAACAATGCGCTGCAGGTCAATGATCCTTTGCGCCAGGGCGAGCTCCTGCTGTTGCCGGCCCGGGTTTCGGCAGCGCCGCAGCCGATGATCACCGGCTCTGCCCCGGTGGATATCACCGCTGTTGCGGGCGGCGCGCTTGACCGGATCGAAACCAGCAGCCTGCCGCCGGTGGCCAGCACCCCGCTGACCGCGCCGCCGCCGGTTGTCGCACCGGATGTTGCCGCCAGAACACCGGGCGGTGGCAAAGAGCCGACCCGCCATAAAGTGAAACGCGGCGAGACCGCCTTCGTGATCGCGCGGAATTATAATGTTTCGGCCAAAGCACTGGCGGAATGGAACAGCCTTGATGCCAATATGTCGATCCGCGAAGGTCAGACACTGATCATCCCGGTCGCCACCGGTCAGCCGCCGAAATCGGGTAATTCCACCAGCGCACCTGGCGCGGGCAGTGCCACTCCGGTGCCGCCTTCGGCCTCGAAACCGCTGCCGGATGAAAAGACCCAGCCGTCCAGCTCGAAACCGGCAGGCACGCCTGCCTCGCCGGATCTGGGGACAGGGCGGTCCTCGGCCTCGGCCTCGAAAATGGTGATGCCGGTCTCGGGCTCGGTCATCAAAGCCTATGACAAAAAGTCGAACCAGGGCGTCAATATCGGCGCGCCGGCCGGAACGGCGGTGAAAGCGGCCGATGCCGGTACGGTGGCGGCGATCACCCGTGACACCGATCAGGTGCAGATCGTGGTGATCCGGCATGCGGGCGGGCTGATGACGGTCTATGCCGGGGTAGACGGGCTGAAGGTGAAGAAGGGCGATAGTGTGACGCGCGGCCAGACCATCGGCGGCGTGCGCGCGGGCAATCCCTCCTTCCTGCATTTCGAGGTGCGCAAAGGCGTCGACAGCCTCGACCCGATGCCCTATCTGCAATGAGCTGAGGCGGGGCTGAGAATAAGGCGAGGGGGCGCTGCCCTCCGACCCCCCGGGGATATTTACCGACAGATGAAATGAATAAAGGCGGCGCAGGGAGAGATCCGGCGCCGACTTTTTATCTGTCCTTAAATATCCCCGCCTGCCACAGGCACAAGGGGGTGGGGGCGGAACGGGAAAGGGCATCCGGTTGCCCGGATGCCTCTCTGGCCTCTTTGTGAAGCCGGCCAGCCCGTCAGGTCAGATCAGTTCAGCGGACCCATCGGGGTTTCGGCCTCAACCGCGGCCTGGGTGGCTGCCAGTTCCGGATCCGAGACAAGGCCATAGGCGGCCAGCGGGCCTTCCGGGCCTGCCATTTCATCCGAGACGAAGAAGGATACGAATTCCTTCAGCCCGGGGATCACACCGATATGGGCTTTTTTCACATAGATGAACAGCGGGCGCGAGATCGGATAGTCTCCGGCGGCGATGCTTTCCACCGAAGGGGTGATGCCGTCGATGGTGGCGACGCGCAGCTTGTCGGTATTGTTCTGGTAGAAGGACAGGCCGAAGACGCCGACCGCATTCTTATCGGCATCGAGACGGGCGAGGGTTTCGGTGTAATCGCCGTCGATATCGACCGAGACACCATCGGTGCGCAGATCCATACAGGCCGATTTCGCTGCTTTCTTCTTATCTGCCTCTTCGCCCTGTGCGGCGGCGAGGAACAGATCATAGGCGCCGGTCGCCTCGCAGCCTTTGACGATGACTTTCTCGTCGAAGACCTCACGGGTGCCGTGTTTGGTGCCCGGGATCATGGCGATGATCTTCTGCTCGGGGAAACCGGCATTCACCTGGTTCCAGCTGGTGTTCGGATTGGCCACCAGCTTGCCGTCAGCCACCACCTGCTTGGCCAGGGCCTGATACCAGTCCGCCGGGCTATAGGCGAATGCGGGGCCGTTCACATCCGAGGCAAAGACGATGCCGTCATAGCCGATACGGATTTCCATCACTTCGGCGACGCCATTGGCGGCGCAGAGATCGATGTCCGATTGCGAGATGCGCGAAGAGGAATTGGCGATGTCGATGGTATTCTCGCCCACGCCCTCGCAGAGTTTCTTGCGGCCGCCGCCCGAACCGCCGCCTTCGACCACCGGGGTCGGGAAGTCGAAATTCTCTCCGAAAGCTTCCGCCACGATTGTGGCATAGGGCAGCACGGTCGATGAGCCCGAGATCTGAACCTGGTCGCGGGCCTGTGCCATGCCTGCAGCGGCGGCGATCAGGGCGAGGGTGGAGACGGCAAGTTTAACGGTCTTCATGGATTTCTCCTCGTGGGTCAGGCCTGGTATCCGGCCTTCTGCTGCACTGGATAAGGCTTTTACGTAACGCTGATCCTGCGTTTTTGTAACAAAGCGATGACGATTGCGGTTTCGGGTAAAAAACTCTGGCGCAACCTGCAGTCCCGGGGTGACCCCCGGGCGGCCCGCAGCACGGCTCAGCCTGTTTGCGACGCGGTAACGCCAGGATCACGGCGTTGCGACAATCCCATGAAAACGAACAGTGAGCCCGAAAAAGACGGTCTAATGTTCCGCATTGCACATCTTTATATCCGCTTCATCGATGCGACACCGCGTCCGCCGCTTCCATGAAAGGAAAAGTTATGAAAGCTCTTGTTACCCTTTCGACCGCCGCCGCCGTTCTTGCCGCCGGCACTTTCGCTGCTCTGGCCTCGCCCCAGCGCGACGCTGCCATCCCGGCTGGCTTTGGCGAGCAGGTTGAGGTTCCCGCCGCTCAGGTTCTGAGCGCGAAGGAAATGCACCAGCGCGGCCTGGCCTTTGGCGATGTGGTGACGGTCACCAGGGCGCCCCAGGGCCCGGTTGATACCTCGCGCGGCAGCTGATCTGACTGTGCGATCCGGTCCATCGGATCGGGGCTGGGCAGAGCCTGGCGACGGATGCGCCCTCGCAGAGGGGGGCGCATCCGATTTTCATTCAGAATCCGCCCTATTTGTCATGCTGACAATCACGTGAGGGCAGTGCATCAGCGCACAGCCTGTTGCAACCTGCCGGTATTGTCGGCCCGGCGCTCTCGCTCTACATCTCTGCCTGCGCAGGTTGCAGGCCAGAGACCGCCCGCTTCCCTGCCTTGTGCTGTGTCAGTGTTGGCCGGGAGGGCAAAGCTTTGGATATTACGGTATTACAGACCTATCTGCATGTGGTCGAAGAGGGCAGTTTCGCCGCCGCCGCCCGTCGCATGGGCATATCCAAAAGCATGTCGAGCAAATATATCTCAGATCTTGAGACCTCGCTCGGGGTGCGCCTGCTGAGCCGGACCACCCGCTCGGTCCGGGCCACCAGCGCCGGTGAGGAATATTATGACCGGCTGCGCCCTATTCTGGCTGAACTGGAGCAGGCCAATGAGGCGATGCGGCGTAAATCTGATCAGCCCTCGGGCAGACTGAGGATCGGCGCGCCGATTTCCTATACGCTGAAGGTTCTGAACCCGCTGATGATGCGGTTCATGGAGGCCTATCCCGAGGTGCAGCTCGATCTGATGCTGGTGGATATCTGCACCGATCTGGTGGCCTCGGGCTATGATGCGGTCATCCGCATTGGCGAGCTGGAGGACAGTTCGCTGATCGCGCGCCATCTGCATGATGTCGAGGGGATGATCGTCGCCTCACCGGCCTATCTGGCAGAATATGGCGCGCCGCAGACCCCGGCCGATCTGCCGGGGCATCGCTGCCTGCATTACAGCCATATGCGCGGCCCCGGCACCTGGCGGTTCCGCAGGGGTGATGAGGTGATCAGCCAGAAAGTGCAGCCGGTCCTGAGCGCCAATAGCGGCGATCTGCTGCGCGCTGCCTCGCTCGAGGGCAAGGGCCTCGCCCCGGTGCTCAGCTTTGATGTCGCCGATGAGCTTGCCGATGGCAGGCTGGTGCAGATTTTGCCGGATTACTCCTTTGCGGATCTGCCGGTGAACCTGGTCTATCCGTCAGGCGTCCATAAAACCGCCGCGCTGAAAGTGTTTATTGATTTTATCAGCCAGAACCGCATGCCGGCACGGCTGGCCGCCTGAGAGCGGGGAGGCCCTGAGCCCGACTGCGCTGAGCCGGGACGGGACGGGCTCAGCCGGGGCTGACAGGCGACTTGCCCCGCGCGCGGCAAGCGAGCATATCTTTGCCAGCGCAGGCAAAGGGCAGGGGCTATGAGTTTCGCATTCCGGCACAGCTATCAGCAGTCCCTTCCGGGCAGCTATCTTGATCACCAGCCCGACCGGGCCCCTGATCCGGCGCTGGTGGCGCTGAACCTGCCGCTGGCGGAAGAGCTGGGCCTTGATCCTGATCTTTTGCAGCGTGAGGGGGCGAACTGGTTCTCAGGCGCCAGCCTGCCGCCTGGCGCCGTGCCGGTGGCCCTGGCCTATGCCGGGCATCAGTTTGGCGGCTTTTCTCCGACCCTTGGCGATGGGCGCGCGCATCTGCTGGGCGAATTCAGCGGCCCGGACGGGCGGATATGGGATCTGCAGCTGAAAGGCTCGGGCCGCACGCCCTTCTCGCGCGGCGGCGATGGTAAGGCGGCTCTGGGGCCGATGCTGCGCGAATATCTGATCTCTGAGGCAATGGCCGCGCTTGGCGTGCCGACCACCCGCTCCCTGGCGGTGGTGACCACCGGCGAGCAGATCCCGCGCGATCAGGGCCTGCTGCCGGGCGCGGTGCTGGCCCGGGTGGCGGCAAGCCATATCCGTGTCGGCACCTTCCAGTTCTTTGCCGCACGCGGCGAGGGCGCGAAACTCCGGGCTCTGGCTGATTATGCCATCAAGCGGCATTATCCGGAATTATCAGACAATCCCGAGCCTTATCTGGCGTTCTTCGATGCGGTGACCCAGCGTCAGGCGGCTTTGATTGCGGCATGGATGGGGCTGGGCTTCATCCATGGGGTGATGAATACCGATAATATGGCGATCTCGGGCGAGACCATCGATTATGGCCCCTGCGCCTTTATGGATGAGTTTGCGGCGGGCACGGTCTTCTCCTCCATCGACCGGCAGGGGCGCTATTCCTGGGCCAATCAGCCGCATATCCTGACCTGGAACCTCGCACGTCTGGCCGAGACCCTGCTGCCGCTGATCGACCCCGATCAGGAACGGGCGGTGGAGCGGCTTAATGACCGGCTGCAGGGTGTGGCGGGGCTCTACCGTGAGGCCTGGCTGGCGGTGATGCGGCGCAAGCTCGGGCTCGGGGGCGCGCAGGAGGGCGATGGCGCGCTGATCGATGATCTGCTCCCGGCCCTGACCGGGGCCGACTGGACCATGTTCTACCGCCGCCTGGCCGACTGGGCAGAGGGGCGGCCAGAGGGGCTCAGGGCGCTGTTTCAGGATTTCAGCGCGATCGGGGCCTGGCTGCCGCGCTGGCAGGCGCGGATCGGCACAGATCCCGGCGCAGCGGCGCGGCTGCGGGCCGCCAATCCGGCGGTGATCGCGCGCAACCACAGGGTAGAAGAGGCGCTGGCTGCCGCCACGTCAGGCGATATGCGGCCGTTCCACGCCCTGCTCGCGGCTTTGCGTCAGCCGTTTTCTGAGCATGACAGCTATGGCCAGCCGCCCGGAGCTGATTTTGGCCGATATGTGACTTTTTGCGGAACCTGATCGTAAAATCAGGCGTTATATCACCTTTTTGCACCGGCAGAATCCGGGCCTCGGCGGAAAGCCGCACAATCGGGGCGCGAGCGGCCCGGATTCCTGCCCGGCCCGGTGTTTTCAAACACTTGTCCATTGAAGCGCAGCCAAAGCAGCAGTATCGAATCGCAGCTGATTTCAGATGCTGCAGTTGCACAATTGTGGCGATTCGATATGCGCCGCCAGGGTGGGACCTGACCTGAAGCAAAACCGGCCAGAAGGCCGGGCCTGCCCGGGAAAAGCCAGCCAGCCAGTTCGCAGAGGGTGATTGTGAGCCAAGATACAGGGACCGTCAGAAGGCGGGAGCGTGACCTGAGGCTGGATTTTTTCCGTGGCCTGGCAATGATTGTCATTCTCATCGCCCATATCCCCGATAATCCCTGGTGGCTCTGGCTGCCGGGGCGGTTCGGCTTTTCTGACAGCACCGAGATTTTCGTCTTCTGCTCGGGCATGGCCTCTGCGCTTGCCTATGGGGTGATCTTCCACCGGGCGGGCTGGCTGATCGGCACCGGTCGGGTGCTCTACCGGATCTGGCAGATCTACTGGGTGCATCTGGGCACGTTCTTCGCGGTGCTGCTCTCGGTTATTCTGATGAATATGACCGGGCTGTTCGGGCGTGATCAGATCGGGCAGTGGAACCTCTATCCGCTGCTGGTCAATACCGCGCCCAATCTGATCGGGCTGTTGAGCCTGACCTATGTGCCGAATTTCTTTGATATTCTGCCGATGTATATGGTGCTGCTGGCCCTGCTGCCGCTGATGATGGCCACGGCAAAGATCAGCCCCTGGTTGTCTTTGTCGCTGTCGCTCGCACTCTGGGGGCTTGGCACCGGCGGGGCGATCGGCCTGCCGGCGGAATGGTGGTTTGCCAGCGGCTCGACCCGCAGCTGGTTCTTCAATCCCTTTGCCTGGCAGCTGATCTTCTTCATCGGCTTTGGTCTTGTTGCGGGCTGGCTGCCGGTGCCGCCGCGCCATCCGGTGCTGATCGGCCTCGCATCCGCGATCCTGCTGGCCTCGCTGCCCTTCAGCTGGTCGGTGATCTTCTCGAAGGTCAGCTTCTTTGGCGAGACCCGCGGGCAATGGGCGGCCTGGTTCGATAAATCAGGATTTGGCGCCATCCGTGCCGTGCATTTCCTCGCCCTGGCCTATCTGGCCTATACCGCCTGCGGTAAAGAGGGCGAAAATCTGAAGGCGCTGTCGCGCGCCCTGCCGCGGATTACCGCCTTTGTGACCGATATCGGTAAGCAGGCTCTTGCCGCTTATGCTGCCTCGACCGTGCTTTCGCCTTTCCTTGGGGCCGTTCTCAATGAAATCGGACGCAACTGGTTTAACACCGCCTGCGTTAATCTTGCGGGTCTGCTGCTGGTCTGGCTCGCCTCCAGGCTGGTGGGCTGGTGCAAAGGCAGCAGCTGGAAAAACCACCTGAACGGGCCTGCACAGCCGCCCATTGCTTTGGCTGTCAGTGCCGAAAAATCTGCCGCAGTGCCGCTGGCACCGGCCCGGAGACGCAGTGCATGACGACTGATTTGCAGACCCTTCTGTCGCGCCGCGATGCGCTTGGCCTTGCGCTGGCTCTGGCCGGCCCGGCCCTGCTGCCGCGTCTGGCCCGGGCTGAGACCGCCACAACAGCGGCAGAGGGCACGATCACCAGCGCCTCGGGCGTGCGGCTTGGCCCGGCCGAGCCCTTCGCCGATGGCATGGTCGAGGCCCTGGCCCGCGCGCTGGCGGAAAAGCCTTTTGAGGCCCCGCCCGAGGTTTCGCCCGAATGGAAAGGCCTGACCTATGATCAGATCCGCGAGATCTGGTTCGATGGCAAACATGCGCTCTATAAGGGCGGCGAAAGCCCGGTTCAGGCCGAGATGTTTGTCGCCGGCCTCTATCAGCATCACGCCATCGGCATCTATGCCGTCAGCCAGGGCGAGGCGCGAGAGGTGCAGTTTGACTATGACCTCTTCGTGCGCACCGACCGCTTCCCTGATCTGCCCGAAGAGGGCACCGGTTTCTCGGGCTTCCGCCTGACCGGCGAGATCGAGACCCCCGGCACTTTCCAGGAATATGCGGTCTTCCAGGGCGCGACCTATTTCCGCGCCGTGGCCAAGGGCCAGCAATATGGCCTCTCGGCGCGCGGTTTTGCGCTGGATACGGCGCGGGCCGATAAGCCCGAGGAATTCCCGCTGTTTCGCCGCTTCTGGATCGAAGAGGGCGAGGCGGGCCAGGAAGAGGCCGTGGTCTGGGCGCTGATGGACAGCGCCTCGGTCACCGGCGCCTACCGCTTTGTCATCCGCAAGGGCGATGTCACCACCATGGATGTCGAGGCGGTGATCTTCCCGCGCGTCACGCTTGATGCGCCCGGCCTTGCGCCCGGCACCTCGATGTTCCTGTTCAACGATCTCAACCGCCTCGCTTTCGACGATTTCCGCGAAGGCGTGCATGACAGCGACGGGCTGCTGGTGGCCAGCGGCCAGGGCGATCTGCTCTGGCGGCCGCTGATGAACCCGAAATCGGTTGAGACCTCATGGTTCGGTGATGAGAACCCGCGCGGCTTCGGGCTGATGCAGCGCGCCCGGGATCCGGGCTCGTATAATGATCTGGCGGCGCATTATGAGCGCCGGCCCTCGCTCTGGGTCGAGCCGAAAGGCGACTGGGGCAAGGGCTCGGTCGTGCTGGTGGAAATCCCGGCCGATAAAGAGATCTACGATAATATCGTCGCCTTCTGGCGGCCTGAGGCACCGATGGAAGCGGGGGTCGAGCAGCGCTTTGCCTACCGTCTGCACTGGGCTGATGGTGCGCCGCCGGTTGAGGGCGAGAAGGCGCGGGTGATTGCCACCCGCACCGGCGAGCGGGTGTTCGAACCTGGCCGGATGTTTGCGATTGACTATGAGGCGCATCCCGCGCTCGGCAGCGACATTGCCCAGCTTGAGGCCAAGGTCACGGTCGGTGCGGGCGAGGTGACCGGGGTGCTGTTGCATCCGAACCCGGCCACGGGCGGCGTGCGCGTTGATGTGACGGTGATCTTCCCCCCGGAGGGCGCGCATGAGATGCGGGTCGAACTGTGGCGTGACGGCGTCAGCATCGTTGGTGAAATCTGGTTGTATCGTTGGGTGGTGTAACAATGAGCCGCGCTTTTCGTCCGCAATATGGCTTTCGTCCGGTCACGCTGCCGGCACCTCTGGCCATGCCGGATCAGCAGCTTGACCGTCGCTATCGTGACCCTGCCGCCCGGGCCGAAGGCCCGAAGCCAAGCCATTCGCGGCTGAGCCGCGCTGCCGTTCTGCTGTTGCCGCCGCCTTTCGCGGTTGTCTTCGGCATGACCACCGGCGAGGTGCTGGCGGCTGACGGGGCCTTTACCCCGGCCGATCTGATGCTGTCGTTCCTGTCGGGCTTTGCGGTCTACTGGATGGCAATGTCGGTGGTCTCTTCTTTCTGCGGGCTGTTCTGGCGCGCGCCCGCAAGGGCCAGCGCCGCGGCTCCGGGGCTGCGGATCGCGATCCTTTTGCCAATGTATGGTGAGGATCCGGCCGAGACCCTCTCGCCCTCGATCGCGCTTCTCGATCAGCTGCGCGCGCCGGGCCATGGCCATCGCTTCTCGCTGCATGTGCTCTCGGATACCCGCAATGGCCGCGCGGCGCTGGAAGAGGCGGCAATGGTCGCCAAACTCAGCGCGAACCGTCCCGATCTGGCGATCACCTATCGTCACCGGGTGAAGAATACCGATTACAAACAGGGCAATATCCGCGACTGGATCTCGCGCCAGGGCGCAGCCTATGACGCGGCGCTGATCCTTGATGCTGACAGCGTGATGGGGCGCGAAAGCGTGCTTTTGCTGGCCGATACTCTGGTGGCCGATCCGGGCTGTGGCCTGGTGCAGACCCTGCCGCTGTCGAGCGCCGGGGATACAGTCTGGCAGCGGCTGCAGAGCTTTGCCAGCCGGGTTTACGGTGGGCCGCATGGCCGTGGTTTCGCGATGTGGACCGGCTCGGATGCCAATTTCCTTGGCCATAATGCCATGGTGCGGATGAAGGCCTTTGCCGCCTGCTGCGGCCTGCCGCATCTGCCGGGGCCGCGCCCGATGGGCGGGGTGATCCAGAGCCATGACTTTGTTGAGGCGGCGCTGCTGCGCCGTGCCGGCTGGGGCGTGCGGATGCTGCCTGCCGCCATGGACAGCCATGAAGGCCCGCCCGGCAATCTGCTGGCCCATATCAAGCGCGATGCGCGCTGGTGCCAGGGCAATCTGCAGCATATGCGGCTTTTGAAAACCCCGGGGCTGCACTGGGTGTCGCGGCTGCATTTCCTGTCGGGGGCCATGGCCTATCTCGGCTCGGTCATGCTTCTGGTGATGCTGATGCTCTGGGCCATGGCCGAACAGGGCCGTACCGGCCATGCCTCCAATGGGATCGAAGTGGTGCTGGCGGGCACGGTGATCTTCCTGCTTTTCGCGCCGCGCTTCTTTGGTGTGTTTGACTATCTGCGCCGGGTCGGCGTGCCAAAGGGCAGGCGTCTGGGCTTTGGGAAGCTGCTGCTGGCTGAGACGGCGGTGGCGGTGCTCTCGGCACCGGTGATGATGCTGCATCACACCAAAATCATCCTGCGGGCGCTGACCGGCTCGGATACCGGCTGGCCGCAGCATTCGCATGGCCGGATCCCGCTGAAACAGCTGGCGAAATTCCACGCGCTGGAAACCCTGCTGGGCTTTGCACTGCTGGGCTTTATCGCTGCGGGCAGTCTGAGCATCTGGCTGCTGCCGGTGGCCTTTGGCCTCGCGCTGGCGGTGCCGGTTTCGGCCTGGGTTTCCGGCCCGGCGGACAGCCTCGCGGAAGTGGCCTGGAAGCGGCGCTGAGTGCGCCGATAGCCTGATATGAAAACGACCGGAAGGCCTGGGCCTTCCGGTCGTTTTTTTTTTACGCGGCAGGGGTGCTCAGCGTGAGCGGCCCCAGGGGGTCAGAGCGGGCGCTCGATCGCCTCATAGATCGCCTCAAGCGCCTGCTGGCGCTGCTGATAGGCGCGGCGCAGGCAGGGCAGATCCGCCTCGCAGGCCATGCGCTGACGCAGCCAGAGCCTCTGCTCATCCATCATCTCGCCGCGCATCCCCATGCCGAAAAGGCCGGTCAGGAATTTCAGCGTGGTGACCATGCGCACATCGGCATCATTGAGATCGCGATTGTCACAGATCGCCTGTTCATCGGCAGCGAGGCCGGACAGGCTGCAGTCAAAACTGGCGGCGGCTGCGGGCAGGGGGGCCAGCAGCCCGAGAGCCAGGAGAAGGGCGAGCGCGCGCAGCATTGGTTTTCTCCCCGGAGCAACAGAAAAGGCCGCACCCTGATCAGGTGCGGCCCGGAATGTCAGCAGCTCAGACCAGACGGCCATTTGCCATTGCGGCGCGGATGAAATCGGCAAACAGCGGATGCGGCGCGAAGGGTTTTGACTTCAGCTCCGGATGGAACTGCACGCCGATGAACCAGGGGTGATCCTTCACCTCGACGATTTCGGGCAGCTTGCCATCGGGCGACATGCCCGAGAACACCAGGCCCGATTTCTCGAGCTCTTCGCGGTAGCGGGTATCAACCTCATAGCGGTGACGGTGACGTTCTTCGATGACCGTGCCGCCATAGATCTGCGCCACTTTCGAGCCCTCGGTCAGGGTGGCGGTATAGGCGCCAAGGCGCATGGTGCCGCCCTTGTCATCATCGGCTTTGCGGCGCACCTTGTGATTGCCCTGCACCCATTCCTTGAGGTGGTAAACCACGGGGATAAAGCGCTTCTCACCGGCTTCGTGGTCAAATTCCTCTGAGCCAGCGCCCTCGATCCCGGCCATATGGCGGGCCGATTCAATCACTGCCATCTGCATGCCAAGGCAGATGCCCAGATAGGGCACGCCCTTTTCGCGCGCGAATTTAGCGGCCTTGATCTTGCCCTCGGTGCCGCGCTCGCCAAAGCCGCCCGGAACCAGAATGGCATCATAGCTTTCAAGATAGGCGGCGGGGTCTTCTTTCTCGAACAGCGCGCTGTCGATCCATTCGGCTTTGACCCGGACCCGGTTTGCCATACCGCCATGGGTCAGCGCCTCGGCGATGGATTTATAGGCGTCTTCCAGCTGGGTATATTTGCCGACAACCGCGACGCGGACCTCGCCCTCGGCATGGGTCAGGCGGTCCATCACATCCATCCAGCGCTCAAGCTTGGGCCGGGGCGCGGGATCAATACCAAAGGCATTCAGCACGGCAGTATCGAGGCCGGCCTCATGATAGGCCAGCGGCGCGCCATAGATTGATTTCAGATCATAGGCCGGGATCACCGCATCGGGGCGGACATTGCAGAACAAAGCGATCTTCTCGCGCTCGCGCTCGGGGATCGGATGTTCGGAACGGCAGACCAGCACATCGGGTTTCAGGCCGATCGACTGCAGCTCTTTCACCGAATGCTGGGTCGGTTTGGTCTTCAGCTCACCGCTGGCCGCCAGATAGGGCAAGAGCGTCAGATGCATCAGAATGCATTCGCCGCGCGGGCGCTCATGGATGAACTGACGGATGGCCTCAAAGAAGGGCAGGCCCTCGATATCGCCGACCGTGCCGCCGATTTCGCAGAGCATGAAATCAACCTCATCCTCGCCGATGCGCAGGAAGTCTTTGATCTCATTGGTGACATGCGGGATGACCTGAATGGTCTTGCCAAGGTAATCGCCGCGACGCTCATTCTCGAGCACATTGGAATAGATCCGGCCCGATGAGATCGAGTCAGTCATGCGGGCGGAAACGCCGGTGAAACGCTCGTAATGGCCAAGGTCGAGATCGGTCTCGGCGCCGTCATCGGTGACGAAAACCTCGCCATGCTCAAAGGGCGACATCGTGCCGGGATCGACATTGAGATAGGGGTCAAGCTTGCGCAGACGGACGGTATAGCCACGGGCCTGCAGCAAAGCCCCGAGCGCCGCTGACGCGAGACCTTTGCCCAGCGACGAAACCACGCCGCCGGTGATGAAGATATATCGCGCCATTTGGGGACTCCCGCAGTTCTGGAACAGACGATTCGTTCATATGAAAACGCACCACTACGGGAGTCGGGAATTAACCTGCCCCGTAGCAAAACGCAACCACACGGCCGCAAGATCGTGTTTGCGGCCGTGTGTTATGGTCAAAGATTAGTGGATCAGTTGGCCGGAGCTGCCGGTTCCGATGCCGGTGCCGTTTCCGCCGGAGCCTCATCTGCGGCAGGCGGTGCTGCCGGGTCATCAGCGCGCGGCGGAGCGCCCGCAGTTCCGGCAGCCGGGGCGGCTGCGGGCGGGGGCATCATGCTGTCGAGCGAGGGCGGGGCGCCGGTTTCCGAAGAAGGCGCAGCGCCGCCCTGGATCACCGAACCCGAGCCGCTGCCACGGGTGGCAAGCACGGTAAGCGAGACCGAGGTGATGATGAAGGCAATTGCGAGCAGCCAGGTGACCTTGGTCATCGCGGTCGGCTTGGCCCGGGCCTGGGTATTGCCACCGCCCGAGAGCAGCGCCGCGCCCTCACTCTTCTGAAGCAGCACGACCCCGATCAGGAGCAGAGCGAGGATCAGGTGGATCGCGAGTACGACGGTTTCCATAGGGCAGGGCTTCCTTCCAAGGCTGGCGCTATCTATTCATAAGATTTGCGGCGCGCAAGGGCGAGGGCGGTCCGGCGGTATGCTTTCTGTCCGGCTGCGGCTCTGCTGCTGCCCGGTTGCTGCTTTGGGCCGCAGCAGAAACCGGCGCGGCGATCAGGCCAGTTTTCTGCCCGCGGTAAGGCCAGTCTGGCCCAGAGCCCGTTAGCGGCGTGCCTGGTCGCTTTCGGCCTGGCATATCCCCGGGCCGCGGGGTAGCGGGGAGCTATGACACAGGACCGTATTCTTCCCGGCATTTTGCTCATGCTGGGCTTTTGTGCCCTCGCACCCCTTCTCGATGTCAGCTCGAAACTGGCGGCCCAGGCCGGATTGCCGGTGGGGCTGATCACTTTCGCGCGCTTCCTTGTGCAGGGCACAATGATGGCGCTGGTGGTGCTGGCGATGCAGCTTGATCTGCGGATGAGCCGCCGGGCCATGGCGATGATCTTCCTGCGCGCCTTCTTCCTTGTGATCTCGACCTTCTCCTTTGTCTCTGCGCTGAAGGTAATGCCAATTGCTGATGCGCTGGCGATTGCCTTTGTCGAGCCTTTCATCCTGCTGCTGCTCGGACATGTGATCTATGGCGATGCGGTCGGCCCGCGCCGGATCACCGCCTGTGTCATCGGCTTCTTTGGCGCTCTGCTGATCATCCAGCCCTCGCTGACGCTGTTTGGCTATATGGCGCTCTGGCCGCTTGGCACCGCTTTCAGCTTTGCCCTCTATATGCTGGTAACCCGCACGATGTCGGCCATGATGCATCCGGTCACCATGCAGTTTCACACCAGCTGGGCCGGGCTTGTGCTCTGCCTGCCGGTGCTCTGGATCTTCCGCGATGGTCCGGTGCCCGATCTCGCCTTCATCATGCCCGAGGGCTATGGCTGGCTCTGGCTGTTTGGTGTGGGGTTCTGGGCCTGTCTTGCGCATATGTGCATGACCCTGGCCTTTGGCTGCGCGCCTTCCTCGATGCTGGCGCCTTTGCATTACAGCGAGCTGATCGTGGCGGTGCTGCTGGGCTATCTGATCTTTGATGATCTGCCCAATGGGCTGAGTTTTGCCGGGATCGCGGTGATCACCGGCTCGGGTCTCTATCTGATCTGGCGCGAGAGGCTGGTGGCGCGGGGCGCGAAAGCCGCCCGTAAGGCCGCCCTCAGCCCCGGGGGCTGAGGCTGAGCGCGGCAATCGCCTGACGCAGCCGCGCCCGGGGCAGGATCGCCACCATACCATTCCCTGCCATCTGCAGCCGCACCCGCCGCGCCGTCACCCGGTTTGAGGTGCCGATAAAGCCGTCTGGCGCGAAGACATGCGGATCAAGCGGCCATTCCAGCCCCTCGCTCTGAGCGCAGACCCTGGCAAAGGGAAAGAGCGAGAACAGATCTCCCGGCCGCAGCGCAATTTCAAAGCGGCCGGCGGGCAGAGCAAAGCTGACATCTTTCGGCCCCAAAACGAGGCAGGGCTGGCGGGAATGCCGCACCAGGCTGTTCAGCACCGCAAGGGCATGATCGCTGCGCCCGCCGGAAAACCCCAGCGCCAGAATGAACGGGGCAGAAAGCGAGCGCAGGGCTTTGTCAAAATCTGTGCTGCTCTGATCGGGAATATGATAAAGATTGGCGGGCGCAACTGTTCTGCGCGCCTGATCTGAAAGCGAGTCGAGATCGCCGATGATCACCCCCGGTCGCTGCCCGGCCGCCAGCATACGGTCTGCCCCGCCATCGGCGGCGACGCTGACGGGTGCCAGCTTCAGGGCCAGTTTCAGGTCGCGGGCTGATACCGGCCCGCCGCCCACCAGGGTGATCCCTGAGGCAGTCTCGACAATCATTCGGGTCACGCAGTTCTGGTTCAGATTAAGGCAAAATCACAGGCTGAGAGCCACAATCAATTCACTAAATTACCCCGGTCTGTCCATGGATTCGCACAAAGCACCGGCGAGACTGGTCAGGATAGAAGCATGAGGTCCGCGTCAATGAACAGTGCCAGTAAGATCCTGACCGTATCCTACGGGACATTCAGCTGCACACTGGAAGGTTTTGACGAGCCCTTCAATACGATGAAGGCAATTGCCGAGTATTTCCGCGACCTTGCGGCCGATGACCGCTATTTCGGCGCCGAGCCGGCCCAGCCGGATGCCGCCATGCTGCACCGCATTGCCGAGCGTGAGATCCAGCGCCGTGTCGAGACCCGGGTGACCGATAATGCGGTGATTCTGCGCGCTGGCGAAGAGCTGGCCAGTGATCAGCCTGTTTCTGTTCCCGCCACAATGCCGTCATCTGCCCCTCATTCTGCGACGCCCCTCGCCGCAATGGCGGCAAGCCATATCGAACCGGCTGAAACCGCGCCTGTCGCATTGGCCGAACCGCTGGTCCTGCGCCAGGCTGGAGCCGCGGCTGAGGCTGCGCCTCCCGTCGCTGATCCGGCCCGGACTGAGGGCGCGGCTGAGGCTGAGGCTGAGGTTGAGGCTGCGGAGACTGAGAGTGGGGCCGGGCTGCCTGTGGCTGATGCGCTCGCGACGGCAGCAGATGATTCGCCCCGCCCGGTTCGCGCCGGACCGCAGCTCAGCGCCAGCATTCCGGGCGGCGTGGCCGCGCGCCTGGCCCGGCTGCGCCGCGCCGTGGCGGCCCCGGTGGCGGCTGTGGCCGAAGCTGAGCCGCTGGCCGGCAGCCTGACTTCCAGCGCAGCCCTCTCGCATGACGCGGCTGCGGCTGAGCATTTCGCCGCAGCGCCAGAGCTGGCCGGTGACGGCGGCGATCCGCTGCAAGCATCGGCGCAAACCCGTGCCGCCGAGGAAGAAGACATGCTGACGCGGCTTGCGGCCAGCGCCCCGGTTGCAGCGGCGGTTTCGCCGCAGGAGGATCTGGTCGCAGAAACTCCGGCAGCAGAGCAGGCCGGTGCCTTTATCCTCAGCAGCGCTGAGGCAGAGGAAGTCAGCCGGGGTGCAGAACTTGCAGAACCCCCTGAAACGGCAGAGATCTCTGCGCCCGAAGCCGAAGCCGAAGCCGAAGCCGAAGCCGAAGCGGATCTGTCCGCCCTGATCTCGCGGCTGAGTGACGAGGCATCCCAGCCGGTCGCCGCCGTGCCGGTTGTGGCCGCCGAGACCCCCGAGACCCGCGAGATCCCCGCGACCCCCGAAACCCCGGCAGCCTTTGACCCCTTCGCCGATGATCCGGATTTCGACGAGGATGACAGTTCCTGGTATCTGCCCGCCACCGGGCCGGTGGAGGAGACTGCGGCTGCTCTGGCGGAAGACGAGTTGAGCCCGGAGCCTGAATTTGTTGTCCTGGCTCAGGATCCGGCAGCAGAAGAAATCGCAGCGGATGCGGCGCAGCACCTGATGCCTGTAAGCGGGGCTGAGGCTGAGGTTGAGGCTGTAAGCAAGGCTGAGGCTAAGGAAGTGCAGCCTTTCGTCGCCGAAACCCCGATTCCGGCTCCGAGGCTGGCGCCCGGAGCGGTTGCTGCCGCTGAACTGTCCGACAAGCTGCAGCGCGCCCGGGCAAGGGTGATCAGGATCCGCCGCATCGACCCGGTTGCCCCGGCTCTGCAGGCCGAAACCGCTGCCCCCGTCACCGCTGCCCCCGATACGGCTGCCCCCGCTGCTTTCGTCGCACCGGTCCCGGCCGGGAGCGAGGATGTCGACCGGCTGTTGCGCCAGGCCGATGATGAGATGGCCGATGTCGATAATCAGCGCCGCCTGACTTCGATTCAGCACCTGAAGGCCGCCGTGGCCTCGACCAATGCCGACCGTCGTGCGGGAATGCCGCAGCCTGATCCGGGCCAGCGCGAAGGCGCTTATCGCGCCGATCTGGCCCGTTCGGTGGTGCGCCCGGTGCGCCCGGTCCGGGTCAGCCGCAGCGAAAACGCGGCGGTGGAACAGCTCGCCCAGGCGCTGAATGGCGAAGCGGGGCGCAGCGCTGCGGTACGTCCGGCACCCCTGGTGCTGATCTCGGAGCAGCGGATCGATCTCTCGGCTGCCGCGCCGCGCGAAGCCGCGCCGCGTCCGCATCTGGTCCAGGATTTGGCTGCCGCCGCGCCGCTTGTGCTGCAGGACGAGGCCGGGGAAGCCGGGGAGTTCAGCAGGCCGCAGGCGCAGCAGGCAGGCTTTGCCGGTGTTTTTGAGGCTTTCGACCTTGAGACCGAGGATGAGGATGAGGATTTCGCGCTGCTGCCGGGCGATAGTGAGGGCTTCCAGGAATTCGCCGAGCGTCTGGGCGCGACCGAACTGCCGGAACTGCTCGAAGCCGCCGCCGCCTATGCGCTCTGCATCGAGCAGCGTGAGCATTTCACCCGCCCCTTCCTGATGCGCCGGCTGATCAATGGCCAGCTGGGCGGACCGATGAGCCGAGAGGAAGGTCTGCGCAGCTTTGGCACTTTGCTGCGCGAGGGCCGGATCGAGAAAATCCGCCGTGGCCAATATGCTCTGCCCGAAGACAGCAATGTGCTGGCCGAGGCGCGCAAATTCGCCGGCTGAGGCCGCAAGGCTACAGCCCTGGCACAAAAAAGGCGCTTCCGCAGGGAAGCGCCTTTTGTCTTTGGCAGCCATATAGCCTAGCGCGGCGGCGGGGCATCCGGATCGGCCTGGCCGATGCCGCGGAAAATGCTGCGGCAGGGCAGGGCCCAGATCAGGCCGGTGCCGATGAAGACCACCAGCTCCAGCCAGAAGGGCATCCGGTCCTGAGGCCCGGGCCACCAGGTGTCATTGGCCCAGCCAATCACGCCGAGCGTCAGCAGAATATAAAGCGGCAATCCGATCACAAGGATCAGAAGGGCCAGCTTTCTCCGGGCCTTATAGCTCAGCGCCATCTTTATCAGTCAGCGAAGGGATCGGTGACGAGGATGGTGTCATCGCGCTCGGGCGAGGTCGAGAGCAGCGCCACCGGGCATTGGATCAGCTCTTCCACACGGCGGACATATTTGATCGCCGCCGCCGGAAGATCAGCCCAGGAACGGGCGCCCTCGGTCGATTCGCTCCAGCCTTCCAGCTCTTCATAGACCGGCTTGCAGCGCGCCTGCTGATCGGCAGCGGTCGGCAGATAGTCGATCTTTTCGCCATCAAGCTCATAGCCGACGCAGATCTTCAGGGTCTTGAACCCGTCAAGCACGTCGAGCTTGGTCAGCGCGATGCCCGAAACGCCCGAGGTGGCACAGGTCTGGCGCACCAGAACCGCATCGAACCAGCCACAGCGGCGCTTACGGCCGGTGACCGTGCCGAATTCATGGCCGCGTTCGCCCAGACGCTGGCCGTCTTCATCATTCAGCTCGGCCGCAAAGGGACCTTCGCCGACGCGGGTGGTATAGGCTTTGACAATGCCCAGCACGAAATCAATCGCGGTCGGCCCGAGGCCCACGCCGGTCGCGGCCTGACCTGCGAGCGTGTTGGACGAGGTCACGAAAGGATAGGTGCCGAAATCAACATCGAGCAATGCGCCCTGTGCGCCCTCAAACAGGATGCGCTTACCGGCGCGGCGGGCATCATGCAGGACTTTCCACACCGGCTTGGCATAGGGCAGGACCTGCGGCGCGATCTCGCGCAGCTGGGCGATCAGCGCGGCGCGGTCGATCGGCTCGAGGCCAAGACCACGGCGCAAAGCATCGTGATGGGCGAGCAGACGGTCAACGCGCAGCTCAATCGTGGCGTCATCGGCCAGATCGGCAACGCGGATCGCCCGGCGGCCGACCTTATCTTCATAGGCCGGGCCGATGCCGCGACCGGTGGTGCCGATTTTGGCCACGCCGACAGCGCCTTCGCGGGCGCGGTCCAGCTCGCCATGCAGCGGCAGGATCAGCGAGGTATTCTCAGCGATCAGGAGGTTATCCTCGTTGATCTCAACGCCCTGGGCCTGAAGCTTGGCGATCTCGGTGACGAGATGCCAGGGATCGAGCACGACACCATTGCCGATGACCGAGAGCTTTCCGCCGCGCACAATGCCCGAGGGCAACAGCGATAGTTTATAGACGTTACCGTCAATCACCAGGGTGTGGCCGGCGTTATGGCCACCCTGGAAGCGCGCAACGATATCGGCGCGCTCCGAGAGCCAGTCGACGATCTTGCCTTTACCCTCGTCGCCCCACTGAGCGCCGACGACTACCACATTGGCCATGAGATGCCTGCCTTCGTGAAAGAAAATGCGTCAGACCTATAGCGACACTGGCGGGCGGGGGAAACAGGAAAAACCGTCGCGCCAGGCCGCAAGGGGCAGGGGAGCGCTGCCCCCGGTGCTTTCGCGCCTCCCCGGGGATATTTCCGGACAGATGAATAAAGCGCCGTCCCCCCCGTTTCATCTGTCCGCAAATATCCCCGCCGGAGGCTCCGGGCGGCACTGACCGCCCGGAGCTGGCCGACCGGAGCTGGCCGCCCGGATCTCATCAGCAGTTCGGCACATTCACCGCCAGGCCGCCGAGCGAGGTCTCTTTATACTTCTCATGCATATCATGGCCGGTCTGGCGCATGGTCTCGATACAGGCATCAAGCGAGACCAGATGCTGGCCATCGCCGCGCAGGGCGAGCGAGGCTGCCGAGACCGCTTTGATCGCACCAAGGCCGTTGCGCTCGATACAGGGCACCTGCACCAGACCCTTGACCGGGTCGCAGGTCATGCCGAGGTGATGCTCGAGCGCAATCTCGGCGGCATTCTCGACCTGTTCCGGCGTGCCGCCCAGCACGGCGCAAAGCCCCGCCGCTGCCATGGCCGCGGCTGAGCCGACCTCGGCCTGGCAGCCGCATTCGGCACCCGAGATCGAGGCATTATGTTTGCACAGTCCGCCAATCGCCGAAGCGGTCAGCATGAAATCCGCCACCTTGCTTTCCGAGGCGCCGGGCACATGGTCGAGATAATAGCGGATCACCGCCGGGACCACGCCCGCCGCGCCATTGGTCGGCGCGGTGACCACCTGGCCCCCGGCGGCGTTTTCCTCATTCACCGCCATCGCATAAAGCGACATCCAGTCATTGATCGTATGCGGCGCAACAAGGTTCAGCCCGCGTTCGGCCTGCAGAGCCTCATGGATGCCTTTGGCGCGGCGGCGCACTTTCAGCCCGCCGGGCAGAATGCCGCTGCCCTCCATGCCGCGGTCAATACAGGCCGACATCACCTGCCAGATCCGCCCGATCCCCTCTTTCAGCTCGGTTTGCGAGCGGAAGGCCAGCTCATTGCGGCGCTTCATCTCGGCGATCGACAAGCCGGATTTCTTTGCCATTTCCAGCATTTCGGCGGCGGTCGAGAAAGGATAGGCGACATCGGCACGGGCTTTCGACGCGCCGCCCGCCGCTTCGGCCAGCTCGGCTGCGGTCAGTACAAAGCCGCCGCCGATCGAATAATAAATCTCTTCGAGGATCACATCGCCCTCGCCATCGGTGGCTTTGAGCATCATGCCATTGGCATGGCCGGGCAAAGCCGGGCCGAAATCGAAGCTGAGATCGCTCGCCGGATCAAAGGCCAGTTCCGGCAAGCCGGGCGGGGTGACAGTTTTCGTCTCGCGGATTGCTGCCAGCGCGGCTTCGGCCTTGTCATGGTCATAGCTCTGCGGCTCAAAACCGGCGAGGCCCAGTACCGTGGCGCGGTCGGTGGCATGGCCGATGCCGGTAAAGGCCAGCGAGCCATGCAGCGAGGCTTTCAGCCCTTTGGGATGGAAGGGGGACTGGCGCAGGGTTTCGAGAAACCGCGCCGCGGCCACCATCGGCCCCATCGTATGCGAGGAGGAGGGGCCGATCCCCACCTTGAACATGTCAAAGACCGAAAGAAACATGAGCCTGCCTTATATCAATCCGGGGCGGAGCATGGCGCGCCCTGCTGGGGAAGGTAAGTGTGAAAACGACCAAAGCAATGGGGGAAGCGTCGGCAGCTCGCGGCGCTGCCGGCTTTACGGCGTGCGGCTCTGGCCGGCAGGGCCATTTGCGGCAAAAGCCTTTTGCCCTTCGGGGCTGATTGCGCTACTTCCAGAGCGTCAACCCGGCCCGGCCGCCGGTGCTCAGTGCCCTTCCCCAGGCCGGTCCAGCCCCCGGAGTACGCCATGTCTGCTGAACTGTCGCCCGCCGAAAAAGGCAAATTCATTTCCGCCCGTCGCGCGGTCGATTATGTGCAGGACGGGATGAAGCTGGGGCTTGGCACCGGCTCAACCGCGGCCTGGATGGTGAAATGCCTGGCGCGCCGGGTACAGCAAGAGGGGCTGCAGATCAGCTGCGCCGCCACATCAACCCGCACTGCCGAGCTGGCGAAAAGCCTTGGCCTTGATGTGCGTGCGCTCGACGATCTGGGCTGGCTCGATCTGACTATCGACGGCGCCGATGAATTTGACCCCGAGCTCAGCCTGATCAAAGGCGGCGGCGCGGCGCTGCTGCAGGAAAAAATTGTCGCCAGCGCCTCGGATCAGATGATCGTCATCACCGATCCGGCGAAAGAAGTGGCCAGCCTCGGGGCCTTCCCGCTGCCGGTTGAGGTGATTCCCTTCGGGGCGATGACCACCAAAGCCCTGATCGAACAGATGCTGACCGAGATGGATGTGGCGGGCCGTGAGGTCACTTTGCGCATGGCAGGCGATAAGGCGCTGCGCACCGATGAGAATAATCTGATCCTTGATCTGCATCTGCAGAAAATCGGCAATGCGCGGGAATTGTCGCTGATGCTGAACCAGATCCCCGGCGTGGTTGAAAACGGGCTGTTCATTGATATCTGCGATATCGTGGTGATCGGTGACGGCGCGGGCAAAGTCACGGTGAAAGATATCAGTGATGGCAGCTCGCATACCGAAGCGGTTACGGTAACTGCGGCTGATTACAGTTTTGCGGATCCGAAACAATGAGCTTTGACTGCGATCTTTTCGTCATCGGTGGCGGCTCGGGCGGGGTCCGGGCGGCGCGGGTGGCAGCGGCCACCGGGGCGCGGGTTCAGCTGGCCGAAGAAAGCCGGATGGGCGGCACCTGTGTGATCCGCGGCTGTGTGCCGAAAAAGCTGATGGTCTTTGCCTCTTCCTTCCGCGATCTGCCGGCCGAGGCGCGCGGCTACGGCTGGGATATTGCGGATGGCCAGTTCAGCTGGCCGGTTTTCCGCGCCAGACTTCATGCCGAGCTGGACCGGCTGGAGGCGGTCTATCAGCGCCTGCTCGACGGCTCGGGGGTGAAAACCCATGCGCAGCGCGCGAAACTGACCGGCCCGCATGAGGTTGAGCTGGCCGATGGCACGAAAATCAGCGCCAAACATATTCTGATTGCCACCGGCGGCGCGCCGGATCGCCCCGATCTGCCGGGCGCTGAACTGGGCATGGTCTCGGATGATATCTTCCTGATGGAAGAACTGCCCAAACGCCTGCTGGTGGTGGGAGGTGGCTTTATCGCCTGCGAAATGGCGGCTCTGCTGCAGGGCCTCGGGGTTGAGGTCACGCAGTTTTACCGTGGCGCGCAGATCCTGCGCGGCTTTGATGATGAGGCGCGCGGCATGATCGCCGGGAGCCTGCGGGCCTCGGGGGTTAATCTGCGCCTTGGCACCAATATCGCCGCCATGGGCAAAAAGGGCAGCCTCGCGGGCTGCGATATGCCGGTTGGCGAATTGCAGGCGGCGCCCGCTCCGGTGCTGACTTCCAGCCATGGCCCCTGCGATATCCGTGCCACCACGGGCGAGCTTTATGAGGTCGATGGCGTGCTTTTCGCCACCGGCCGCAAACCCTCGACCCGGGGCCTTGGGCTTGAGGAGCTGGGCATTACCCTGCAGCGCAATGGCGCGGTTGTGGTCAATGAATACAGCCAGACCGCGGTGCCTTCGGTCTATGCCATCGGCGATGTGACCGACCGCATCAACCTGACCCCGGTGGCGATCCGCGAGGCGATGGCCTTTGTCGCCACCGTGTTTGAGGGCCGCCCGACACCGGTCGATCATGAGCTGGTCGCTGCGGCGGTCTTTACCCGCCCGGAACTGGGCGCGGTGGGGATGACCGAGGAAGAGGCGCGCGAGAGTGAGCCGGTTGAGGTCTATGCCACCTCGTTCCGCCCGATGCGTTCCGCTTTTGCCGGGGCTGAATCGCGGGTATTGATGAAGCTGATCGTCTCGCAGGCCAGCCGTAAGGTTCTGGGGTGTCACATTGTCGCGCCGGATGCGGGTGAAATGATCCAGCTGGCGGCGATTGCGGTGAAGATGGGCGCGACGAAAGAGGATTTCGACCGTACCTGCGCTGTGCATCCGACCATGGCCGAAGAACTGGTCACGATGCGCAATCCGGTGCGCCGGAGCTGAATTATCCCGGGTTGCCCCGGGGCAGAGACAGGCGCTGCTTGAATTCTGCCCGGGGATAACCAATTGAGTGCATGTATTTGAAGGAAAAGGACGCGAGCATGGCAGGAGGTCCCTGGGGCGGAGGCGGCGACGAGGATCGTGGCGGCAACCGTGGGTCAGATGAGAGTGGAAACCGTGGCCCGAACGGCAGCGGCAATGGCCCTCGCAGACCCGGTGAAGGCGGGTCGCAGATCCCCGAGATCGACGAAATCATGCGCAAGGGCCAGGAGCAGCTGCGTGTGCTGATGGGCGGGCGCGGCAATCGCCAGAGCGGTGGTCCGCGTGGCCCGCAGCAGGGCGGCGGCGGGCCTCTGGTCTCGAAACAGGGCCTGGCGCTTGGTGGCCTGGCTGCGGTTGCGGCCTGGGCTTTCATGTCCTTTTACACGGTGCGCCCGGAAGAGCGTTCGGTTGAGCTGTTCCTCGGCGAGGCCTCGAGCGTTGGCAATCCGGGTCTGAACTTTGCCCCCTGGCCGGTAATGACCTATGAGAAGGTTCAGGTCACCGGCGAGCGCACCACCGATATCGGGGCCTCGGATGGCAATTCCGGCGCGCTGATGCTGACCCGCGATCAGAATATCGTCGATATCGGCTTCCAGGTGGTCTGGAATATTTCCGACCCCGAGGCCTATCTGTTCAACCTCGCCGATCCGGAAGAGACCATCCGCGCGGTCTCGGAATCGGCGATGCGCGATATCATCGCCCGCTCCGAGCTTTCGCCGATCCTTAACCGTGATCGTGGCGCGATCTCCTCGGATCTGCGCACGGCGGTGCAGACCACACTCGACAGCTATAATGCCGGGATCCAGGTCATCCGGGTGAACCTGCGTCGCGCCCAGCCGCCGGCCGATGTGGCCGAGGCCTTCCGCGCCGTGCAATCGGCCCAGGCCGAGCGCTCGCGTCTGGAAAATGAGGCCGATGGCTATGCCAACCGTGTGACCGCAGGCGCGCGCGGTGAGGCGGCGCGTCTGACCGAAGAGGCCGAGGCCTACCGCGCCGACCGCGTCAACGCCGCCCAGGGTGAGGCAGCGCGTTTCCTCTCGATCTATGAGGAATATGTCAAAGCGCCGGAGGTGACACGTCGCCGCCTCTATCTGGAAACCATGGAGCGGGTCTACGCTGGCATGAACAAGGTTCTGCTCGATGGCGTGGCCGGGGGCGAGAACGGGCAGGGGGTTCTGCCTTTCCTGCCACTGAATGAACTGGCGCGGCCGGCTGCGCCTGCAGCTGCGGCTGCGGCAGGGGGGGCAAACTGATGCGTGCGATTTACGGACTTCCGGTGGCGATTGCCGTTGCCGTGACCGCTCTGTCCTCGGTCTTCATTGTCGACGAGCGTAAAAAGGCGCTGGTGCTGCAGTTTGGTCAGGTCAAGCAGATCAAGGAAGATGCCGGCCTCGGCTATAAACTGCCCTTCATCCAGGAGGTGGTCTATTACGAGGACCGTATCCTCGGCCTGCAGACCCAGCCGATGGAAGTCACGCTCCTGTCCGACCGCCGCCTGGTGGTCGATGCCTTTGCCCGCTGGCGCATCACCGATCTGGCGGCCTTCCGTCAGGCAACGGCGGCTGGCGGCGAGGAACGGGCTCAGGCTTTGCTGAACAATATCCTGCAGCAGGCCATCCCCGAGGTTCTGGGTCAGACCACCCAGGACCGGGTGCTGTCGCAGGACCGTTCGGGCCTGATGAATGAGATCCTGACGATTGCCCGGCGTGAGGCGCAGTCGCTGGGGGTTCAGGTCATCGACGTGCGTCTGACCCGCACCGATCTGCCCGAGGCCAACCTCGCTGCCACCTTCTCGCGCATGCGTTCCGAGCGTGAGCGTGAGGCGGCGGATGAGATTGCGCGCGGCGGCGAGGCGGCACAGCGCGTGCGCGCTGCCGCGGACCGGACCGTGGTTGAGGAAACCTCGCTCGCCCGCAGCCAGGCCGAGATGATCCGCGGTGAGGCCGATGCCGAGCGCAACGCGATCCTCGCCGATGCCTATAGCAAAGATGCCGAATTCTTCGCTTTCAGCCGTTCGCTTTCGGCCTATGAAGCCTCGCTCAAAGGGCCGAATTCCTCGATCGTGATGCAGCCGGACAGCGATTTCTTCGAATATCTGCGCTCGCCCGGTCTCAGCACTCCGGCCGCTCCTGCAGCCGAGTAATTCCTGAGAGGCGCAGCCCCGGGGCTGCAGTGCAGATCTGAACTGGAGAAGGCCGGTCGTGTGACCGGCCTTCTTTGTTTTTCCTGGGTGAATCCGGGGGAAATGTTTCAACCGGAACACGCAGTGATCAACCGCAGTCACGCCGGTTTGACGCTTTGCGACAGGGTTTGCATTGCGCCGGAGCGCAGGCTGAGGTTGATTAGGCGCTGAACCGGGCCCGTGTTCCGGAATGCTGACCCTGAGCTTTGTTCCCGCCTGCGCGGGAGGGTTCAGCCTCAGATCCGGGCGCGGCGGTCCGTTGTATTAAAGGAGAGCCGCATTGTCCCGCATTGCCCCCTTGTCTTATCTGGCGCCGCTCACAGGCAGCCTCACCGCCCGGCTGAAAAGCGGCACGATTCTGGCCCTCGCGCTCAGCGCGGGTCTGGCAGTATCGCTGCCCGCTCCGGTGCTGGCCTTTGGGGCGCCTGAGAGCTTTGCCGAGCTGGCAGATCAGATCAGCCCTTCGGTGGTGAATATCACCACCTCCTCGGTGGTCTCGCGCCCCTCTGAGGGCGGGCCGATTGTGCCCGAAGGCAGCCCGCTGGAAGATTTCTTCCGCGATTTCGGCAATCCCGGCAATCAGGGCCCGCAGCGCTCGGAAGCGCTTGGCTCGGGGTTCGTGATTTCCGAGGATGGCTATATCGTCACCAATAACCACGTCATTGAGGGCGCGGATGAGATCACCATCGAGTTTTTCGGCGGTGAGAAACTGCCGGCGAAACTGATCGGCACCGATAAACAGACCGATATTGCAGTGCTGAAAGTAGAGGCCAGCAAGCCCTTGCCCTTCGTCTCCTTCGGCAATTCCGATCTGGCCCGGGTCGGTGACTGGGTGGTGGCGATGGGCAACCCGCTCGGCCAGGGTTTCTCGGTCTCGGCCGGGATCGTCTCGGCCCGCAACCGCGAGCTTTCGGGCACCTATGACGATTATCTGCAGACCGATGCCGCGATCAACCGCGGCAATTCCGGCGGGCCTTTGTTCAATATGGATGGCCAGGTGATCGGGGTGAATACCGCGATCCTGTCGCCGACCGGCGGCTCGATCGGCATCGGCTTCTCGATGGCCTCGAATGTGGTCACCAAAGTGGTCGACCAGCTGAAGGAATTCGGCGAAACCCGGCGCGGCTGGCTCGGCGTGCGTATCCAGGATGTGACGCCCGATATTGCCGAGGCCATGGGCCTCGCCAAAGCCCATGGTGCGCTGGTGACTGATGTACCGGATGGCCCCTCGAAAGAGGCAGGGCTGCTGGCGGGTGATGTCATCCAGCAGTTCAACGGCCAGGAGGTCCGCGATGCCGGTGATCTGACCCGCCGTGTCGCCGATGCTCCGGTGGGGCAGGCGGTGCCGGTGATCATCTCGCGCGAGGGCAAGACCGAGACCCTGCAGGTCACGCTTGGCCGCCGCGAAGAGGCCGAGGGCGGCGCAGTGCAGACTTCGGGCGAAAAACCCGGTCAGGCCGAGGCGGGCGAGCTGCAGCTGATGGGGCTGACCCTTGCCCCGGTCAATGAGGCTACGCGCCAGCGCTTTGGTCTTGGCGGTGATATGTCGGGGCTGGTGGTGACCGGCGTTGATCAGAGCAGCGAGGCCTGGAGCAAGGGGCTGCGCGAGGGCGATGTGCTGCTCGAGGCCAGCCAGCAGCCGCTGACCCGTCTGCAGGATCTGAAAGACCGGGTTGAGGCGGCAAAAGAGGCGGGGCGCAAATCGGTGCTGCTGCGGTTCAGCCGGGGCGGCGATCAGCGCTTCCTTGCGCTGCAGATCGGCTGATCTGCCAGCCATGCGACAAAAGCAAAGGCGGGTCCGGGGGCCCGCCTTCTGCCTTTTCAGAACGCTCAGAACTGGCCGGGAACGAGGCCCAGCTCCTGGGCCGCGACCAGTGACAGCTTATCGGATTCCAGCCCATGCGAGGCCTGATAGCGATGCAGGGCCTGGCGGGTCTTTTTATCGATCTTCCCGGTCAGCGGTGCCAAATATAGGCCGCGGGCTTTCAGCGCGCGCTGCAATGTGGCGATGAATTCGGCATCTAGCAGATCGGGGCAGGGGGCGCGGAACCAGATCGTGCCACGGTCTTTCTCGATTTTCTGCCGGGTCTCGGTGGCAAAGACCGCAGGCGCCGCTTTGCCCTTCGCATCGGCGCTTTTGGCCGCGACCTGGACCTGTTCGGTCACCGTCACGATCACCGCAGGACGGATCTCATCCTGCCAGCAGGCGCCTTTGGGGCCGGGCGGGGGCCCAGGCCTGCCGTTCAGATCGGTGATTGCAGCCGAGAAATCGGCGCGCAGCGGCTGGACCGGCACCTCCGGCCCGCTGACACAGGCGCTGAGAACCATCACAGCCGTGAAAGCCAGCGCCGGCAGCACGGAAAAAGATCTGGGCAGGGGAGACATCCGCGCGCCTGTTATGAACATAAAGCTGATCTGTAGCAGATCTGCTGAGGCAGGAAAGAGCCGTGAGCTGCGGTCGAGGTCGCATTTCACCGCTCAGCCGGTGCATCTGGCAATGCCGGCGGATTTCCCCTATGGCCTTCTGAGGGAAACGGAAAGCATATCCGGGGATGGGAATGGCCAGAATTACCTATGTCGAGTTTAACGGCACCAGGCATGAAGTGAATGTTGCAAGCGGGCTGACCGTTATGGAGGGGGCCCGCGATAACGGAATTCCCGGAATCGAGGCCGATTGCGGCGGCGCCTGCGCCTGCTCGACCTGCCATGTCTATGTCGACCAGGCCTGGGTTGAGAAACTGCCGGCCCGCGATCCGATGGAAGAGGATATGCTCGATTTTGCCTGGCAGCCCGATCCGGCACGCTCGCGCCTGACCTGCCAGCTGAAGGTCACCGATGCGCTCGACGGCCTCGTGGTGCATATGCCCGAGCGTCAGATCTGAGCTGAGGCCGAAAACAGGCGAGGGGGCGCTGCCCCCTCGGACCCCGGGGATATTTGCAGAAGGGGAAGCCGGTAGCCAGGTATTCCCCTTTTGCAAATATCCCCGCCCCAGGCCCGCGCGCCGCGAAGCGGCGGGTTTTCAGCTCTCGCCCAGGGCTTCGGCTTTTTTGCGCACCAGCACATTGCGCAGATCATGCATCGCCAGCAGCAGATCATCACTCACCGCCTCGAGCTGCGCCGTCGAGGCCCGCCCCTGAGCCCATTGCGCGGTCAGATTGAGCTGTTCAATACATTGCCGCGCCGCCTCATTCTCGCGCGATTCCAGGATCTGCCGCCGCCCGTTCAGCCAGGCCTCAATCGCGGCGTGCTCAGCGGCGCTCAGCCTGTGCTCGCCATGGGCTTTGATATTGCCATTGCGGCTGTTCACCATGGCGATTTCGATCAGCTCCATCCGGCGCTGCCGGTTCGCGCTGTCGATCCGGAACACCGAGGCGCCATTCTCACGGATGCGGAAGTAAAATTCGGGAAGCGGATCGCTCATCTCTCAGCCCTTCAGACCGCGACACGGCGGCAACGGGCAGGATAGGGCGGGCAGGGCCGCAATGAAAAGGGGGCAGGCATTGCGGCCCGCCCCGGTTTTACAGAATGTCGCTGATCCTCAGACCAGGCTGGCGCAGAAACGCTGGATCCGCGTGCAGGCCTCGCGCAGCACCTCATCCGAAGTGGCATAGCTGACGCGGAAGTTCGGCGAGAGGCCGAAGGCAGCGCCAAAGACCACGGCGACGCCGGTCTCCTCCAGCAGCGCGGTGGCGAAAATCTCGTCATTGGTGATCACCGTGCCGCCCGGCGTGGCCTTGCCGATGCAGCCCGAGATGTCGGGGTAGACGTAGAAAGCGCCCTCGGGTTTCGGGCAGGTGATGCCTTTGGCCTCATTGAGCATCGAGACCACCAGATCACGGCGGCCCTGGAAGATCTTACGCCAGTCGGCAAGGAAATCCTGTGGCCCGCTCAGCGCCTCAAGCGCCGCCCATTGCGATACCGAACAGGTGTTCGAGGTCGATTGCGACTGGATCACCCCCATGGCCCTGATCAGAGCCACCGGGCCACCGGCATAGCCAATGCGCCAGCCGGTCATGGCAAAGGCTTTCGAGACACCATTGCAGGTCAGGGTGCGCTCATAGAGGCCGGGTTCGATCTCGGCAGGGGTGACGAATTCGAAATCGTCAAACACCAGATGCTCATACATATCATCCGACATCACCCAGACATGGGGATGGCGCATCAGCACATCGGTCAGCGCCTTCAGCTCATCGCGCGAATAGCCCGCCCCGGTCGGGTTCGAAGGCGAATTGAAGATGAACCATTTGGTTTTTGGCGTGATCGCGGCTTCGAGCTGTTCGGGCGAGAGTTTGAAATTGGTCTCAATCCCGGCCACCACCGGCACCGGGGTGCCGCCCGCCAGCTGCACCATATCGGGATAGCTGACCCAGTAGGGCGCGGGGATAATCACCTCATCCCCGGGGTTGAGCGTGGCAATCAGTGCGTTGAACAGGATCTGCTTGCCGCCGGTGGCGACGGTGATCTGGTTCGGCTCGTAGGTCAGGCCGTTCTCGCGCAGGAATTTACCGCAGATCGCCGCTTTCAGCTCGGGGATGCCATCAACCGCCGTATAGCGGGTCTTGCCGGCATCAATCGCCCGTTTGGCTGCAGCGCGGATATGGTCGGGCGTGTCGAAATCGGGCTCGCCTGCGCCAAGGCCGATCACGTCCTTACCGCTCGCTGCCAGCTCGCGTGCCTTATTGGTCACCGCGATCGTGGCAGAGGGTTTGACGCGGGCAAGCGTGTCAGAAAGGAAGGCCATCGGGAACTCCGTCTGCAATAATTGCATTCTTTTCGCCGAGGTCTTAGGCTCGGCCCCCCGTTCATACAAGCGATATCAGTATAAGGAGAGGCAGGATGGCGGAAAGCGGCAACAGAGCGGTTGCGGTGCCCGAAGATAACTGGTTCGCCGCTGATGTGGCGACCTTTGGCGACCGGCTGGCGGGAGCGCGCGAAGTGGCAGGGCTGAGCCAGGAAGAGCTGGCCCTGCGCCTTGGCGTGCGACTGACCACGCTGCAGGCCTGGGAGGATGATCTGGCCGAGCCGCGCGGCAACCGGCTGCAGATGCTGGCGGGGCTGCTGAATGTCTCGCTCACCTGGCTGCTGACGGCCGAGGGCGACGGGCTTGCTGCGCCACAGGAAGGCGACCGGCCGCTGCCTGCGGCCGTCAGTGAGGCGCTGACCGAGCTGACGCGGCTCTCGGCGCATGCATCGGCGCTTGCAGCCGAGGTCGCGAGGGTGGAAAAGCGCCTGCGACAGGCTTTGCGCCAGGGGTAAGAGATGAGTGATACGACAAGCGGACTGCTGCCTGGCGAGAGCCGCGACGATATTGACCCGCAGGCCCGGCTGAAGCGGATGAAAATGCGCAGCTGGCGGCGTGGCATCAAGGAAATGGACATGGTTTTCGGCCCCTATGCCGATGCCCGCCTGGACCAGCTGGATGCTGCGGCGCTGGAGCTCTATGACCGGCTTCTGTGCGAAAATGACCAGGTTCTGCTGACCTGGGTGCTGGGCACCGAGCAGGCGCCGGACTGGACCGCGCCGCTTTTGGGCGAGATTGCCGCCTTCGCCAGCGCCCGGCTGCGGCGCTGAAACCGGACCAGCCCCCGGTCAGGAGGGGGCTGGTTGCGTAAAAATTATCAGAAAACGTTTCGGGTTTACCGAATGTTTGTGCTTTGTGCCGATTCTGCCCCTGTCAACACAGGCGGAGCCAGCATGCCCCTCCCTCAACCTCTTCTCGATGGTTCGCAAAAAGCGTTCCTCTCCTGCTATCTCGACAATCTGGGGCTGGTAGAACGCCTGCACCGGCTGTTGCTGGATGTGATCAAGGATGAGTTCGAACGGCTGAACCAGCTTGATGTGAATCCGGTCCAGGCCCTGCTGCTGTTCAATGTCGGTGAGAATGAGGTCACCGCCGGTGAGCTGAAAACACGCGGCTATTATCAGGGCTCCAATGTCAGCTATAATCTGAAAAAGCTGGTGGATCTGGGCTATATGCACCATCAGCGCTCGGATATTGACCGCCGCTCGGTGCGGGTGAAACTGACCGAAAAAGGGCGGTTGCTGCGGCTCAGGCTGGGCGATCTGTTCCGCCGCCAGGCCGAGGGGCTGGAGCGGCGGGGGATGATCGATATCAGCGGCATGGACGAGATTAACACCTCGCTGCGGCGGATGGAGCGGTTCTGGGCCGAGCAGATCCGCTATATCTACTAGCTGCCCTTCCGACCCGCCGGCAAAAGCCCGGCCCGTCAGTTCAGCTTGCGGCGCGGGGTAAAGGGCAAAGGCGCAACCGGTACGCCCTCTTCGATCAGGGCGCGGGCCTCTTCGGCGCGGACCTCGCCATAGATCACCCGTTCAGGGGCGGCGCCTTCATGAATGCGGCGCGCCTCGCTGGCAAATTCCTTGCCGACATATTCGGAATTTGCCTCGAATTCGCGGCGCATGGCGGCGAGGGCCTTTTCGAGATCGGGGGCAGGAAGCGCGGCCGCTGCCGGTGTTGGGGCCGCCCCAGCCCGGGCGCCGCCGGGAAGGGCAGGCGCTGCCGCCGGTTCAGCCGCGGCCGGATCCCGGGGGGGCTGTTCCGGCTTTGCCGCGCTGCGGGCCGGGCGGACCGAAGGCACCATCAGCGCCTTTTCCACATCGGAAGAGCCACAGTCCGGACAGGCGATATGACCGGCTGCCGACAGCCCGTCATAGGCCGCCGCATCGGCAAACCAGCTCTCGAAATTATGCCCTGAGAGGCAGCGCAGGGAATAACGGATCATCGCTCTTTCCAGTACCTCGACAGGGGGCGGCTTCCTGGCCGCGCAATCGATAAGCTTTTCGTCTAGCTGGCGTTTTTTGATCAAAGCGTCAATCCCCGACAGGCCGGATGCTCTGGGCCGGGGTGTGTATTCTCTTGTAAAATATCGGGAGCCAGGGCGGCGGGCGCAAGGGGAGCCCGGGCCCGATGAAAACTCACTTCAGCACTGAGCGCTCACCAGATCGCGCCTCTGCCACTCTGAACCTGGCCAGCTCAGACCGCCGGGGCCGTGCCAAAGCTCAGGATCAGCTCCCGCAATTCCGGCTCGGCGACTTTACGGGCCGCTTTCACCGGGTTGAACCATTTGCGCCGGCGCTGGGTCTTTTCCGGAAAATCGGTCGCCAGATTGCTGACCTCAAGCGCGAAAACCTCGACCTCGCAGAGCAGATCGGCCTTCCGGTTGCGCCTTTTGTCATAGAGATAGCGCCCGAGCGGGCTTTCGACGATCTCGCCGGTCACGCCGGCTTCCTCCCAGGCCTCGATTGCCGCCGCCTCATGGGGCAGGCGGTTCTTCATCGGCCAGCCCTTCGGCACGATCCAGCGTCCGGTATCCCGGCTGGTGATCAGCAAAATCTGCCGCGTCCCCGCAGCCTTTCGCCAGCACAAAGCCGCAAATTGCCGCTCGGCAGCACCGGGGGGTTCGGGATCAGTCAGATCGGCCAGTGCGGGGGTCTCCGGATTCATATCTTCCTCTTCCGCCGCCATTGCCCTGGCGCGCGGGTCTGTGTTGCTCCGGCGGGCCGGATCTGTTCGGTATCGCGCTGATATAGGGCGGACCGGCCTGAAACTGAATGCCGCGATGATAACAAATCCGCTGGTTTATCCCAGAGTTAAGCGGCTTTGCGCCGATTTTTTGTACATCTGTGTTATTTCTTCATCGCGGCAGGCAATGGCCGGTGCGAACCGGCGGTATTGCCGGGCGCGGCGGGATCCGCGCGCCCGGCCCGGGGCTCCCGGGGCTACAGGGGATCAGCCGGCCAGCGGCGCGCGGCGGTTCCAGTAAACCGCTGCCTCGATCTCGGCGCAAAGCGCGATCAGCTCCTCATCGGCGCCAAAGGGCGCAGCGAGATGCATCCCGACCGGCAGGCCGCTTTGCGACCAGGCCAGCGGCAGCGAGGCGGCGGGCTGGCCGCTGGCATTGAACACCGCGGCGAAAGGCGAATAGGCAAAGCAGCCCTGCGGCCCCAGCCGGAAGCCGAGGTAATCCTCGCGCGTATGGTTAAAGCGCCCGATCCTGGCCGGTGGCTCGGCGAGCGTGGCCGAGAGCAGGATATCGTAGCCCGCACCGCTTTCGGGGGCGAAGAAGGCAGCCATTTCGCGGCCGAAATCATGGATCTCCTCGACCGCCTCCAGATAGCGCAGCGGCGACAGGCTTTCAGCATAGCGCAGCGCATCGCGCCCGACCGCCTCGACCATCTCCTCGCTGAGGGGGCGGCCTTTGAGTTTGCCGCGAATGGTCAGCGCCGAGCCGACAGCAACAATATCAGTCCAGGCCTGCATCATCGCGGCAATGCCGGCCCTGGGGCAGGCGGGTTCGACATGATGGCCGAGGCTTTCGAGCAGCTTTCCGGTCTCGCGCACCGCTGCCGCGACCTCGGGGTCAATCGCCTCGCCGGTGAAACTGGTGTCGCAAAGCGCGATACGCAGCCGGCGCGGCGGGCGCGAAATTGCCTGGGCATAGCCCTTTTGCAAAGCCGGGGCGTAATAGGGCGCGCCCTGATCCGGGCCCTCCACCGCATCGAGCATCACCGCAGTGTCACGCACCGAACGGGTCAGAAAGCCGTCGATTGCCATGCCGGCCCAGCCCTCGCCGGACCAAGGGCCATCGGGCAGCCGGGCGCGGGTAGGTTTAAAGCCAAACAGGCCGCAGGAGGAGGCGGGCACCCGGACCGAGCCGCCGCCGTCTGAGCCATGCGAAAAGGCGACGATCCCCGCCGCTACTGCCGCTGCCGCGCCGCCGGAGGAGCCGCCGGGGGTATGGTCGGTATTCCAGGGGTTGCGGGTCGGGCCGCCGTAAACCGCCGCCTCGGTGGCTATGCCGACGCCGCCTTCGGGGCTGGTGGTGCGGCCAAAGGTAACGACGCCGGTGGCGCGCATCCGCGCCATCAGATTGCAATCGGCGCTATAGGTCGAATTCATCGACAGGCGCGAGCCGTTATGGGCGGGCAGGCCCTTTGCCTCGAGCCCGAGATCCTTGATCAGGAAAGGCACACCGCGGAAGGGGCCGGGCGGCAGTCCGGCGCGGATCTCAGCGCGCGCCACCTCTTCTTGCACCAGCACCACGGCATTGATGGCGGGGTTGCGCGCCTCGGTCGCCGCCAGGGCCGCATCGAGCAGCTCTTCTGCGCTTACCTCTTTGCGTGCCACCAGCCCTGCCAGTTCGGTGGCATCCCTTGCCCCAAGATCGCCGATCATCCTGTTGATTCCTTTCCCTGTCCGGCTGTTCGCCGCTTTTGGCTATCTGGCAATGCCGCTGCGGAAAGGTCCAGCCCCGCCCGGCCCGGCTCCGGGTCCGGAAACGACATTTCCCCGAATGCCTGCGGCAGCGGAGCGGTCCGGCGCAAAGAGGCAGGCTTGACAGAATATCGCGGGGCATTATGCACGGAACATCTTCGGTTCCGCCGCGTCAGACCGGCGGAGAAAAGGGAATGCGGTGCGCCGGGCTGACCGGCAGATCCGCAGCTGCCCCCGCAACTGTAAGCGGCGAGCGGCGACCGATTATGCCACTGGGGGGAGGCCTGAGCTTCAGGTGTATCCCCGGGAAGGCCGGTCGACCGTTAAGACCCGCAAGCCAGGAGACCTGCCGGAGACGCTCACCCTTTCCGACGCGCGGGGCGCGCGCCGGGAGGCGGCTGTCCGCCAGAGGTGACATCGGCTGCTTCGCTGCCTTCGGGCCATCGGAGCAGGGTGTATCACAACAGGCGGCTCTGTAGCCGTCGGGAGGGACAAGATGAAACGTGATATTTCACGCCTCGCGCTGCTGGCGGCGCTGGCCACTGCCCAGGCCATCGCTCCGGTTAGCATGGCCCAGGCCCAGGAAGCTGAAGACCTCGGCACCATCGTGCTTTCGGCTTTGCGTACTGCCACAGAGCGTCTGCGCTCGGGGGTCTCTGTATCGGTCGTGACAGCGGCAGATATCGCCAAAGACCGCAGCACAACCGTGGCAGATTACCTCACACGGCTCCCGGGCGTTTCGCTCACGCATTATGGCCCCTTCGGCAATACTGCCGAGCTGCGGGTGCGGGGGCTGGGGTCGGGTTATCTGACGGTTATGATCGACGGAATCCGCGTCAATGATGCGTCGAACCCGAAAAACATCTTCGATTTCGGCAGTCTGCTGACTGCAGATATTGGCCGGATCGAACTCCTGCGCGGATCCCAGTCGGCGCTCTGGGGGAATTCTGCGGTGGGCGGGGTGATCAGCATCTCGACGTTCGGCGCAGAAGACGAGGCGGGCTTTGTGCAGAAAGCCCAGCTTGAGGCCGGAAGCTATGGCACGGCGCGGCTTGGTTATGGGCTGAGCTATCGGGATGAGCGTGCGGAATTTGCGCTTAATGCCACGCGGTTTCATACCGATGGCTACTCCACGTTGCGCTCAGGACGTGAGGCGGACGGCGGTGATGCAGAGCGGCTTTCCTTCTCCGGGCGCTACAGGCTGAGCGAGGGGCTGACGCTTGGCGGCGCGATTTTTACACAAAACACCCGTCAGGAATATGACGGATCGGATGCCGCAACCTATGCAATGCTGGATGCGGATAATGAGCAGCGCCGCCGCGAGACAGGCGCGCGGCTTTTCGCGGAAGTTAACGACGGAGACAGCAAACATGTCTTTGAAGTTTCGGTCTATGATATAAACCGCCGTTTTGACGAGGAGATCATCAGCAGCGGTGTTTCGACCGGGCGCAGCCAGAACGCCTATGACGGGCGTCGCATCTCCTTCGGCTGGCAGGCCAGCACCGCGTTCAGTGATCAGCTGTCCTTCGTTTATGGCCTCGACCACAGCGAGGATGAGGTCAGCTATGTCGGGGGATATGGCAGTCTGCCCGCCGATCAGGTCTCGACCCGGATCAGCGGTGCCTTTGGGCAGGTTATATGGTCGCCGCGCCCGGATCTCGATCTCTCGGCCTCGCTGCGGGTGGATGAGGATTCCAATTTCGGCACTTTCACTACCGGGAGGGTTGCTGTTGCCTGGCAGGCGAATGAGGCGCTGACCCTCTCGGCTTCGGCGGCACGGGGCTATCGTGCGCCGACGATTGATGAGCGTTTCGGAGATTATACTTCAAGTGGCTGGGTAATAGGAAATCCAGATCTTAATCCGGAAGAGAGCTGGTCATATGAGCTGGGGGCAGAATGGGCGCTGGCATCCGGCGGCAGTCTCTCGGCAACTCTGTTCCGCATCGCGCTTGATAATCGCATTCAGGCTGATTTCGCCACGGCTCCGCCAAGCTATGTCAACGCAAGCGGTGCTACCGTCCTGCAGGGGCTGGAGCTGGGGGCCACAGCCGCTTTGTCAGATCTCTGGACGCTGCAGGGCGCTTATACCTATACCGATGGCAAAGGCCCGGATGGCAGCCGTGTCTCTGGTGTGCCCTATCACACCTTTGCTCTTTCAGTTGATGGCGAGATCACAGATAAGCTCTCGGCCCATATCGGCATGCGCCTTATGTCGGGCTGGCAGGATGTGTTCTCAAGGCGCGACATGGGCGCTTTCGCGCTGTTTAATGCTCAGGCCAGTTACCAGCTGAGCGAGAATAGCGAGGTTTATCTGCGGATCGAAAACCTGTCTGATCGCGATTATGAAATCAGCGACGGTTACGGCACCTCGGGTCGTGCAGGCTATATTGGCCTGAGCCACAGGTTCTGATCCGATGCTTTGGCTTCGCCCTCTGCTGAACCTGGCGGCGCTTTTGCCCCTTGGTTCCCTGATGGCGCAGGCTGATGAGGCCTTTCCCGGGCGGGAGGGGGGCATCCCTCCCGCCCGGGTCGTTTCGGTCAATCTCTGTACCGATCAGCTGGCGATGCTGCTGGCGGCACCGGGGCAGCTGATCTCGGTTTCGATGCTGGCGCGTGACCCGCTGGTTTCCTCGATGGCGGCGGAAGCGGCGGAATATCCGGCCAATTACGGCTCGGCCGAGCAGGTGTTTCTGCTGCAGCCCGATCTTGTGCTGGCCGGTACCTATGGCGCTGCGGCGAGCACGGCGCTGTTGCGCGGGCTGGGGGTCGAGGTGGTGCAGGTGGCGCCGGTGAACAGCCTGGACGGTATAAGCACCCAGATCCGGGCCGTGGCCAGCGCTCTGGGTCGCGCCGCCGCAGGTGAGGCGCTGGTGGCCGAATTTGAGGCCGGGCTCGCGCGGAGCCGCAGCCCGCTCGCGCCGCGCCCGGCCGCGCTCTATTATGCCAATGGCTATACCACAGGGCAGGGGACGCTGGCCGATGAGCTGCTGCGGGCCGGGGGGTTCAGCAATATCGGCGCCGCGGCCGGGATCACCGGTGGCGGCACCCTGCCGCTCGAGCGGCTGATCATGGCTGCGCCCGAGGTGATCGTGACCTCAACCCCCTATCCCGGGGCCTCGCGTTCCGAAGAGATCCTCTCTCATCCGGCGCTGCTGGCTTTGCGCGCGCGTGCGGGCGTGGTCGCGACCACCGATGCCGACTGGGTCTGCGGCACGCCGCATCTGTTACGCGCGCTCCGGGCGCTGCGTGATGCCCGCGACACTCTGGAGGCGGGATGAAGCTGCTGATCTCTCTCGCGGCGCTGGTGGTGGCGCTGTTTTTTGTCTCGCTGCTGACCGGCCCGGCCGGGCTGGGAATGGGCGACAGCCTCGCGGCTTTGATCACCGGCGAGGGCGGGCCGGTGGCGCTGGTGATGCAGGAAATCCGCCTGCCGCGCGCGCTGCTTGGCCTGATGATCGGCGCGGCGCTGGGGCTGGCCGGGGCGGCGATGCAGGGCTTTTTGCGCAATCCCCTGGCCGAGCCCGGGCTGATCGGCATTTCCTCTTCGGCGGCGCTCGGCGCGGTGATTTCGCTGCAAACCGGGCTGGCGGCGGCTTTCGCCTTTGCCCTGCCGCTGGCGGCGCTGGCCGGGGCGGCCCTGTCCTGCGCGCTTTTGCTGGCCATGGCCGGGCCGCGCGGCGGGGCGCTGGCGCTGATCCTCGCCGGGATTGCGATCTCGGCTTTATCGGGGGCGCTTTCGGCGCTGGTGCTGAACCTCTCGCCCAATCCTTTTGCCGCAGCCGAGATTGTCTATTGGATGATGGGGGCATTATCGGACCGCTCGATGAGCCATGTCTGGCTGGCCGCGCCCTTCCTTCTTTGCGGCATGGCAGCGCTGTTCAGCCTTGGTCCGGCGCTCGACGGGCTGACGCTGGGTGAGGATGCGGCCGCGAGCCTTGGCATTGATCTGGCCCGCAGCCGGCTGGTTCTGGTGCTGGGCACGGCGCTGGCGATCGGAGCTTCGGTGGCGGTGGCCGGGGCGGTGGGCTTTATCGGCCTCGTGGTGCCGCATCTTCTGCGCCCGCTGACCGGGGCACGGCCGGCAAAGCTGCTGCCGGCGGCAGCACTTGGCGGGGCGGCGATGCTGCTGGCGGCCGATATTGCCACCCGGCTGATCGCGCCCGAGCGGGATCTGAAACTGGGGGTGCTGACAGCTCTGGTGGGGGCGCCTTTCTTCCTGCATCTGATCTGGAAGCTGCGGAGGCTTGAGGCATGAGCCTGATGTCTTTGAAAAACCTGACGGTTCTGCGCGGCAGCTGCCCGGTGGTTGATCATGTCAGCCTGGAGATTGGCCCGGGCGAATGTATCGGGCTGATCGGGCCGAATGGCGCGGGCAAGACCACGATGCTGCGTGCCGCCCTCGGGCTTTTGCCGCATCAGGGTCAGTCCAGCCTTGCCACCCTCACGCCCCGGGCGCGGGCAAGGGCGGCGGCCTTTCTGCCGCAGGGGCGCGAGATTGCCTGGCCCGTCAGTGCCGCGGATCTGGTGGCGCTTGGCCGCACCGCCTGGGGCGAGACCGCCGATCCCGCCCATCCGGCGGTCCTGGCGGCGCTGGCGCGGATGGGGATCAGCGCTTTTACCGCGCGGGCGGCGACCGAGCTGTCAGGGGGAGAGCAGGCGCGGGCGCTGATTGCCCGGGCTCTGGCTCAGGACACGCCTTTGCTGATCGCGGATGAGCCCGGCGCCGGGCTCGACCCCGAGGCGCAGATCCGCATGATGCAGGTCTTTGCCAGCCTCGCGCGCGAGGGGCGCTCGGTGCTGGCATCGGTGCATGATCTGGGGCTGGCGGCGCGGCATTGCACCCGGCTGATCGTCATGGCGCGCGGGCGGCTGGTGGCGGACGGGCCGGTCGGCGCGGTGCTGCAGGATGCGTTGATCGAAGAGGTTTTCGGCATCCGTGCCTACCGGGCCGAAACGCCCGAGGGGCTGGTGTTCCAGCCGCTGGAGGTTTTGCGATGATCCGCGCCGAATTACAGCGCCCCTGGCTGATCGCGCGGCTGGACCGGCCGATGCGGCTCTTGTCACATGCACCTTTCGGCGCCGGCTATGTGACCGGGCAGACCGTGCTCTGGCGCGAGGTCAGGAATGCCGATCTGCCGCAGGATTTTGACGCTGAGGCCTGGATCCCGGCGGAAATGGCGCGTGCCCCGGCCCCGGGCGAGGTGGGGATGCTGACCTCGCGCGATGTCAGCAGCTGGCGCCAGGCGGCGGCTGAGGCAGAGGGGGCAGGGGCCGAGGCGCTGGTGACGCTTGGCCTGTCCAATGCCGAGGCCGTGGGCACAAGGCTGCCCTGGCACAGCGCCGATTTCGGCACGGTGAATATTCTGGTCGCCTGTTCGGTGCCGCTGACCGAGGCGGCACAGCTTGAGGCGCTGACCATTGCGGTTCAGGCCCGGACAGCGGCGATCATCGATCTGGGGCTCGAGCTGTCGAGTGGCCGCGCCACCGGCACCGGCACCGATTGCATCGTGCTGGCCTGCCCGGCAGGAGCGGGGCGCTATGCCGGGCTGCATACAGCGGCGGGCGAGGTGGTGGGGCGCGCGGTGCGCGAGGCGGTGAGCCTGGCCGGGCGCGACTGGCTTGGCTGGCGCGAGGCGGCGCTGGCGGCCCGCAGCGCCCGCCAGAGCGCGTAATCGCGCCCCGTGCAGCAGAGCTTTGCCCATAAAAAACGCGCCCCGAAGGGCGCGTTTTTCGTAATATTTCAGCCAGATCAGGCGCTTGCCGCCTGTTTCTTCTTCGGGCCACCTTCGGTGTGAACCAGGAGCGGCACGGCTTTGCCAGCCACAACCTCTTCATTCACCACCACTTCCTGCACGCCTTCCATGCCCGGCAGTTCGAACATGGTGTTCAGCAGGATATCCTCCATGATCGAACGCAGGCCGCGCGCGCCGGTTTTGCGCTTGATGGCGCGGCGGGCGATGGCCGAAAGGGCCTCGGTGGTGAAGACCAGCTTCACATTCTCGATTTCGAACAGGCGCTGATATTGTTTGACGAGGGCGTTTTTCGGCTCGGTCAGGATGGTGACCAGCGCGGCCTCATCAAGGTCTTCCAGAGTGGCGACCACCGGCAGACGGCCAACAAATTCCGGGATCAGACCGAATTTCAGCAGATCTTCCGGCTCGAGCTCTTTGAACAGCTCGCCCACACCACGCTCATCCGGGCCCTTGACCTCGGCCCCGAAGCCGATGCCTGAACCCTTGCCACGCTGGGCGATGATCCGGTCGAGACCGGCAAAAGCCCCGCCGCAGATGAACAGGATATTGGTGGTATCCACCTGCAGGAATTCCTGCTGCGGATGTTTGCGCCCGCCCTGGGGCGGCACCGAAGCAACGGTGCCCTCCATGATCTTCAGCAGCGCCTGCTGCACCCCCTCGCCCGAGACATCGCGGGTGATCGAGGGATTGTCGGATTTACGGGTGATCTTATCGACCTCGTCGATATAGACGATGCCGCGCTGCGCCCGCTCGACATTATATTCCGAGGCCTGCAGCAGCTTCAGGATGATATTCTCGACATCCTCACCGACATAGCCAGCCTCGGTCAGCGTGGTGGCATCGGCCATGGTAAAGGGCACATCAAGGATGCGCGCCAGGGTCTGCGCCAGCAGCGTCTTGCCGGTGCCGGTCGGACCGATCAGCAGGATATTCGACTTTGACAGTTCGATATCCTGTTTCGAGGAATGGTTCAGACGCTTGTAGTGATTATGCACCGCGACCGAGAGGACGCGCTTGGCATGGGCCTGGCCCACCACATAATCATCAAGCACTTTGCAGATCTCGCGCGGGGTGGGGACCCCTTCGCCCGATTTCAGCCCCGAAGATTTGGTCTCTTCGCGGATAATGTCCATGCAGAGCTCGACGCATTCATCGCAGATGAACACGGTCGGGCCAGCGATGAGCTTGCGGACCTCATGCTGGCTCTTGCCGCAGAACGAGCAATAGAGCGTGTTCTTGCTGTCGCCCGAATTGGTAGCCATACCTCACCCTTTGCCGTCTGCCGCGCGCTTTGCGGCCGCTGTCTGGGAAGTTTAGGCCAAGGCCCGGACCTCCACAACGCCAAATCGCCCTTTTTGACCTTCCCCCGGCAGGGACTGGGTTCTGCCGGGGTTTTTACCCAAAAACAGCAGGAAAACGGCTGTTTCAGGGCAGAAGACAGGGCGAAACCCCTTATTTCGACTGATCGTCGGCCTTGCCGCGCTCGGTGACGATCTCGTCGATCAGCCCCCAGGCTTTGGCTTCTTCGGCCGACATGAAATTGTCGCGTTCGAGCGCGGCTTCAACCGTCGCGTAATCATTGCCGGTATGTCTGACGTAGATTTCGTTCAGCCGGCGCTTCAGCCGCTCGGTATGGCGGGCGTGAATCAGGATGTCGGTTGCCTGACCCTGGTAGCCGCCCGAGGGCTGGTGCACCATGACTGAGGAATTGGGCAGCGAGTAACGCATGCCTTTCTCACCGGCGGTCAGCAGCAGCGAGCCCATCGACGCCGCCTGACCGACCACCAGGGTCGAAACCTTCGGGCGGATATATTGCATCGTGTCATAGATCGACAGGCCAGCGGTCACCACGCCGCCCGGCGAGTTGATATACATCGAGATTTCTTTGGTCGGATTCTCGGCCTCAAGGAACAGCAGCTGAGCGCAGATCAGGCTGGACATGCCGTCATGGACCGGGCCCGACAGGAAAATAATCCGCTCCTTCAGCAGGCGCGAGTAAATGTCATAGGCACGCTCGCCACGGCTGGTCTGCTCAACCACCATGGGGACGAGGGTGTTCATATAATGCTCTGCGGGATCGCGCATCGGGCCTGCCTCTTCAATTCATATGAAAGCGTTATCGCCGGAAGGTTTAGAGAGTCTTAGTGATGCGCTTCGGCAGCTGCAAGGGCAGGTGAGCCACAGCCCTGCGAAAGCCGCCGCCCGGCTCAGCGCGACAGCTGCAGCCCGGCCGCCAGCCCGCCCAGACGCGGGCTCTCGCCAAGGCTGAGCTTTCCGCCATGACTGGCGGCAATATCCGCAGCAATCGACAGGCCGAGGCCAACCCCGCCGCCGCGGTTCGGATCGCGTGCCTCGCCCAGCCGGGTGAAGGGCTGTAACGCTTTGTCGCGCTGATCTGCCGGAATGCCGGGGCCGTTATCCTCGACACTGATCGACAGATCCTCGCTGCGGAAGCTGAGGGTGATCTGGATCGTGGTGCCATGGCGCAGCGCATTCGAGGTCAGATTTTCCAGGGCGCGGCGGACACCCTCACGGCGCAGCCGGACGGGCCTTGGGCTGCCGCTAATGATCAGCGGCAGCACCTTGCCGCCACCACGCCGGGCGCCGGCCATAACTTCCTCAACCAGATCAACGACATCGGTCAGCTCTTCGCCCTCGGTCGCATCGCCGCGCACATGGGAGAGAAACTCATCCACCAGCCGCTCCATCTGCAGCACATCGCCCTGCAAATCGCGGGTATCCTCATCCTCGGGCATCAGCGAAAGCTGCAGCCGCATCCGGGTCAGCGGCGTGCGCAGATCATGGCTGATGCCAGAGAGCATCAGCATACGCTGCTCGATCTGCTGCTCGATCCGGGCCCGCATCTGCAAAAAAGCCTGCCCCGCCGCCCGTACTTCCAGCGCGCCGCGCGGCCGGTAGCTGATGCGCTCGCCACGGCCAAAGGCCTCGGCTGCCCGGGCCATACGGGCAATCGGGCGCAGCTGATTGCGCAAAAACAGGAAGGCAATGATGGTGAGCAGCACCGAGGCACTGGCCATCAGGACCAGGAGCTGATGCGGATTGGTCGCCGACATGCGGTGGCGGGCAATATCGGCCTGAAGCGGGCCGAGCCGGGTCTCGAGCCGCAGCCGGACCATCCGGTCATCGCCGGTGACATCGACGGCCTGCAGCCCGAGAATTTCTTCATGCAATGTGGCGATGATCTGACGCCCCGAGAAATCAAAGCGCCCGCTCTGATCGCTTTCGGGGGCCAGAGGTCCTGCGGGCAGGCTCAGCCCGATCTGCAGCGGCACGGCGGCCGCCTGCGCCAGTTCCATCGCCTGATCCGCATCGCGGCCTGTGGCGAATTCGGACAGGATATAGGCCAGATCCAGCGCGACGCCGCGGGTCATCTGCGCCGTCACCCCCTCATAATGGCGCTGGATAAAGGCCATAGACACCACGAGCTGAATCGTGACGATGGGCAGGATCAGGATCAGGGCGGCGCGTCCATAGAGGCCGCGCGGCAGGAATTGTTTGAATCGCAACATGGCAAAGAGGCTAATCTTGTCGTCCGGGGAAAGAAAGCCGCTCGCGCAGCCTGAGGCGGGGCTTTGTGTCACGCTGCTGCCGGGGCTGCGCAGCGTGCTGGCAGAGAACCCCTCACCGATGACCGGGCCGGGCACCACCACCTATCTGCTGGGCGAGGGCGAGGTGACCCTGATTGATCCGGGCCCGGCCGGGCCCGGGCATCTGCAGGCGATTCTCGCGGCGCTGGCCCCGGGCGAGCGGATCACAGCGATCCTCGTCACCCATCCGCATCTCGATCATTCAGCGCTGGCCCCGGCGCTGGCGGCTGCGACCGGCGCGCCGGTTTACGGCTTTGGCGCCGCCGGCACGGCGCGCTCGGCGCTGATGGCGCATCTTGCAGCCCAGGGCCTGCGCGGCCCGGAAGGGGTGGATCAGGCCTTTCGCCCCGATATTCTGTTGCGCGATGGCGAGATCCTGAAGACCACAGCCGGGCCGCTCATCGCTTTGCATACGCCGGGCCATATGGCCGAGCATCTGTGCTTTGGCTGGCAGGGGCAGCTGTTTTGCGGCGATCTGATCATGGCCTGGGCGCCGAGCCTCGTCTCGCCGCCTGAGGGCGATATGGGCGATTACATGGCCTCGTTGCAGCGGCTGCAGGGCCAAGGCTGGCAGCGGCTTTTCCCGGCACATGGGGCGGTGATTGATGATCCCGCTTCCCGGATCGCGGAATTGCTGGCGCATCGCCTGGCCCGCGAGGCGCAGATTCTGACGGCGCTGGCCGGGCTGGGGCAGGGCGATCTGAACGCCATCCTGCCCCTCGTCTATGCGACAACCCCCGAGGCGCTCTGGCCTGCGGCAAAGCGCAATCTGCTGGCGCATCTGGCGGATCTGGTGGCGCGGGGCAGGGTAGAGGCGGAAGACTGGCCCTCAGAATATGCCCGGTTCAGAAGGAGATAGCGGAAAGACAAGAGATTTGCGAAAAGCTGTTTTTGCCTCTTGCGACCCCGGGAGCCCATGGCTATACACCGCCTCGCATGATCCGGCGTAGCTCAGCGGTAGAGCAGTTGACTGTTAATCAATTGGTCGTAGGTTCGATCCCTACCGCCGGAGCCATGCAAAACCGCGCCAGAGCAACAGCCTGGCAAAAATGTTCCGGCGTAGCTCAGCGGTAGAGCAGTTGACTGTTAATCAATTGGTCGTAGGTTCGATCCCTACCGCCGGAGCCATTTTCCTTTAAGCCCCTGTAGCTACGCTCAAACTGCCTTCTCGGCTGGGTTTGATATACAGGCTTGATGCACGTAAGCCTTTGATACGCCTTGCGAACGGCTCTTATCGGAGACGTTCATGGCGCTTGCCTCACACCTCGTTAGACGCACTGCAATCTACTATTGGCGGCGCAGATTGCCTGCGGCGCTCGGTGCAAAAGTTATCCTCGTAAGCCTGCGCACCGCCGATCCTGCCCTTGCCCGCCGTTTGGGGGCCTTTGTCACCGCTGAAAGCAATCGCGCCTTTGCGCCGCCACACGGCCATGAGGAGCGCCTGAAGCACGACGTCGGTAGTTTGTCTGCTTTGCATCGACCAGCCGACGACGCGGCGGGAGTAGAGGTCGATCACGACAGCAAGATAAGCAAAACCCTCTTGGGT
>NZ_JACDXX010000010.1 GCF_020539525.1 Pseudogemmobacter faecipullorum
TCATCGTCCGCCTGTCCGAAAACAGACTTCCTAGAGAGCCGATATGCTGCGTGTTAGACGCCGATTGCGCCCAAACCGCCCACATATCCCTTCATTTCCATCAATGTCAAAGAGCAGAGACAAAAAAATACAAACCCGCCAGTACTCTGGCTGATCCGCAACCTTGTCAGAATGTCGTTCCGGCAGCTTCCACCGCCTCCCTCAACCTCCCGCCGACGTTTCCGTCTGCGTTCCGTTTCGGTGAGCCGGTATCTAGGACCCAATCACAGAACCTGCAAGCACATAAATGTAAAAAAATGGCCACAGCCCAAACCAGACCAGCAAAATAAGGGAAATAAACGTGCGAAGGGCCCCGGGCGTCTCGGGATGACCCGCAGCTTATCCACAGCCTCCGGCGCTAAATGGGGATAAGATCAGCACAATCAGCGCGCTGCGATTCTTAAGCCCCCCGAATCCATCCCCTGGAAGACCACGCCGATTCTCCGAGGCGCCACACCCGGTCATAACCCTCGCGCGCGCAAGCTATATAATGCGGAGAAAACACATGAACCAGTGATGCAGGTCTCTGCTGTAATCCCGCCCGCTTTTCCTGTAGGGCTGGGGCGATGATGAGAGACAGTTTCAGCGCTGAAGCCAGGATGCGGGCCGATCTTTTCGCCCCCTCCCCGCCTGCCGTGGGTTTTGCCCCTGGCCGGAGCGGGGATCCCGGGCCTGAGGCCTCGGACTGCTCTCCCCTCCCTGTGAGCTCAGACGAAGGCGAACCATGAACGCAGCATCCGATCCCGGCACCCTCTTCAAAAAAGATGATGTGCTTGTCCTCTTTGGTGAACTCTTTGGCCGGGGCTATGCTTCGGGCGTGGTTGAGGCGGCAAAACGCGCCGGCATGCAGCTGATCGGTGTGACCGTCGGCCGCCGCGATAAGAACAACCAGCTGCGCGCCCTGACCGCAGAAGAACTGGCGACGGCCGAGGCCGGTCTCGGCGGCAAGATCATCAATGTGCCGATGATGGCCGGGTGTGATCTCGACGCGCCGGAAGGCCAGCCGACCCCGACCGATCTGCTGAATGAAATGACCATCGACACCTGGCAGGAGCACAAGCTCGACTGGGATTATATCGCGCAATGCCGCGAGATCGGCACCGCCCGCTTCAAGGCCGCCGTGACCGAGGCCATGACGCAGATCGATGCGCTGATCCCCGCGGGCAAGAATGTCATCTTCCTGCATACGATGGCGGGCGGCATTCCCAAGGCCAAAGTCTTCCTCGTGCTGGCCAACCGCATCTATAAGGGCCGCGGCGCAAGGCATATGAAATCGCAGGATCTGCTCGACAGCGATCTGGGCAAGTTCATCTTGCAGAATTTCGACGAGGTTTCCGCCAATACCTTTGATCACCTGCTGCAGGCCAGCGCTCCGATCCGCAGCCGGATTGAGGCCGCAGGCGGCGAGGTGCGCTATGGCGCCTATGGCTATCACGGCACCAAAGTACTGATCGATGGCGAATACCGCTGGCAGACCTATACCAATTATACCCAGGGCTATGCCAAGATGCGCCTGGAAGATTTCGCCAAGGCCGCATGGGCCGGGGGCGTGAAGGCCACTGTCTTCAACTGCCCGGAGATTCGCACCAATTCCTCGGATGTTTTCGCCGGGATCGAACTGTCGCTGCTGCCGCTGCTGAGCGCGCTGCAGCGCGAGGGGGCGGGCAGCTTCACCGATGCGATCTGGGCGCAGTCGGCGGCGCTGCTGAAAGAGGGCATTTCAGTTCAGGATATGCTCGACCGCGTCTCGGCCTATCAGGCCAGCGAAGCGATGCAGCCCTATTACGATTTCGCCGCCTGGCCAAAGCCGAACAGCGCCGATCAGGTCGAGCAGACCGTCGGCACTTCGCAGGATGTTTTGCAAATGCACCGGGACCCGAAAGCGCTGATCAGCGATCTGCTCAGCCAGCATGTGGTTTCGGCCACCGGCGCGCTGATCTTTGACAAGCTGGCCGCCCCGACGGCTCCGGTCGAATGGCTGAACCATGACGTGGTTGCGCGCCAGCTGGCCGAAGACAAGGCCTGATCTGCCCTGGCAGCAAGGCCCCGGTAAAACGGGCGGGTGCCAGGCGCGCCCGCCCGTTTTCTGTTCTGCTTCCCCCCCGGATCAGATCCGGGCGCGCGCTGGGGGTTCAAAACTCCTACCGGCACAATAGCAGGCGCCCTCCCCGGACAACGCCCGGAGGGCAAAGCGTCACGGTTTGCGCGCCGTCAGGATAAAGCGCTGGTAGACCCGGGTTCTGAGCCGGTTGCGCAGCCCGGTGACCCGGCGCTGCGCCCGGGCAATCGGCTCATGATCATGGCAGCGGATATCGGTAAAACCGGCGCTGTGCAAAAGCGGCGCGAGCTTTTCAAAGGTCAGCCCTGCGCCGAAGGGCAGCTTCTGCATGATCGCGGCATGGCGGCCGGAAAGCGCGCCATCGTAATCAGGATCGGGCGCGAGCCGGTCCCACCAGGACAGCAGCCGCGCCGCCAGACGACCAGAAGGGCGTGGCCCGGACCAGTCACCGTCATAGACCAGCAAAATCCCCCCGGGCCGCAGGATCCGCATCCAGTCGGCGAAAGCCTGCTCGGGCCGGGTCAGGGTCCAGACCAGATGGCGACAGACCACCGCATCATACTGCCCGGCAGGCTCCATCGTCGCCTGGGCATCGGCTTCAAGAAAGCGCAGCCCTGGCCTGCCTGCATGTTTGCGCCGCGCCCGCGCCAGCATAGCGGCGGAAAAATCCAGAGCGGTGAGCTGATACCCGAGATCCAGCAGCAATTGCGTTACCTCGCCGGTGCCACAGGCCAGTTCCAGAACCTTTGCCGGGGCTGCGGGCAGATGGCGGCGCATCGGCTCGGCCCAGGCCGCAGCCTCAGCCCCGGGCTGGATACGATGGCCAAAAGCCAGATCGAAGCTCTCGGAGCGCTTTGACCAATAGTCGCGGATCTCTTCGGTCAGATCGTGATTTCTCATGGGGCGATATCGGCCAGGATCGCCTCAAACCGCTCACGCGCGCGGGCGGGCAGGCTTTCGGGCAGCGCGGTCTCCCCGACCTCGCCGACATGGATCAGCATCACCATCCCCATAGCATAATGCGGCGAGCATCTGATGCCATAGGCACCTGGCAGGGTGAATGTCACGGTGAAATCCTCGTTAATCCCCGATCTGAAGGGCGTGGCGCCTTCTGGCAGCATGTCCTCAATCGTTGCCGCATTATGGCTGGGCTGGGTCGGGATGAAGCGCACGGAATCCCCCGGCGCGATGGCGAGGAAAGAGGGCTCATAGATCATCGGGCCGTTTTCCGAGCGGTTGTACATGCCCACCTCATGCACTTCGGCCAGAGCAAAACCCGGCACCAGCGCCAGGGCAATTGCAGCAAGACAGGGGTTCAGCATCATCAGCTCTCCAGGGCAAGAAATCGAAATTGTCCGGCCGCATCGGCCGGGTCGGTCAGACGGCGCGCGCCGACACGAAACACCCCGGCCAGCCTTGGCAGGGTCAGCACCTTTTCGGGGGGGCCGCAGGCGACCAGCCTGCCCCCCTCCATCACCGCCAGCTGGTCACAGCCCATCGCCTGGTTCAGATCATGCAGAGCAATGACCACCGTCACCGGCAGATCTGAGATCAGCCGCAGCAGGGCCAGCTGGTGGTGAATATCAAGATGATTTGTCGGCTCATCGAGCAGCAGGATCTGCGGCTGCTGCGCCAGGGCACGGGCCAGCTGCACCCTTTGCTGCTCGCCGCCCGAAAGGCTGCGCCAGCTCTGAGCGGCCAGATGCTCCACCCCCATCCGGGCCAGAGCCTGATCGCAGATCAGCCGGTCGCTGGCACTGAAGGGCGCAAGCGGCGAAAGCCAGGGTGTGCGGCCCAGCTCAACCACGTCGCACACTTTCAGCGCCTCGCTGGTCTCTGACTGCTGCTCGACAAAGGCGATCTGCCGCGCCACATCCCGGCGGCTCATCCGGGCCATGGCCTGATCCCCCAGCTGCACCGCGCCCCGGGCTTTGGGCTGCAATCCGGCCAGCAGCCGCAGCAGGGTGGATTTCCCCGAGCCATTCGGCCCGATCAGGCCAAGGGTGGTATTGCTCGCCACGCTCAGGCTGACATCGGCAAGGATATTACGCCCGCGGATGGTAAGCCCGAGATTTTGGGCCGAAAGTCTCATCTCTGTCCCCTTCCCCGGATCAGGATCAGCGCAAATCCGGGCGCGCCGACCAGTGCCGTGACCACACCAATCGGCACCACCTGGCCCGGGATCAGCAGCCGTGAGGCGACATCGGCGGCGATCATGAAGACCGCTCCGATCAGGGCCGAGGCCGGCAGAAGCCGCGCATGGCGCGGACCGGCCAGAAAGCGCGCCGCATGCGGGATCACCAGGCCCACAAAGCCGATCGCCCCCACCAGGCTGACCATGCATGCCGTCATCAGCGTCACCGCCGCGATCAGGGTCAGCTGCACGCGGCGCACCGCCACCCCGAGCGAGGCCGCGGTGCCAGTGCCAAAGGTAAAGGCATCAAGTGCCCGAATATGCCACAGACAGGCGATCAGCCCGGCAACCGCCACCGGAACCGCAAGGGTCACATCCGGCCAGCGCACGCCGGAGAGATTGCCCATCAGCCAGAACATAATGCCCCGCGCCTGTTCCGCATTGGCCGATTTCGCAATGAAGAATGAGGTCAGGGCATTAAAAAGCTGCGATCCGGCAATACCGGCAAGCACCATCTGCGCCGGTCCGCCCCCGGCGGCGCGCGCCAGCAGCGCCACCAGAGTAAAGGCCAGGGCCGCGCCCAGGAAGGCCCCGCCCGAAATACCAATCGCCCCTGCCCCAAGGCCCAGAATGGTCACCGCAACCGCACCGGCCGAAGCCCCTGCCGACACGCCCAGCAGATAGGGATCGGCAAGGGAATTGCGCACCAGCGACTGCAGCACCACCCCGGAAAGCGCCAGCGCCGCACCGCAAGAGGCCGCCACAAGCGTGCGCGGCACGCGATAGGACCAGATGATGCCCTGATCTATCGCATCCACCGGCCAGCCTGCCTGCCAGAGATGATTTGCCAGCGCCGCAAAGACCGTCCTGGCCGGGAGCGGCGTCTCGCCGAGACTGATCCCGGCGATGAGCGCGATCATGAGCAGCCCTGCCCCGAGGGACAGGCGACGCAAAAGGCCCAGCGTCTGTTCCGCCAGAGACAGGGAGCCGCTCATTTCAGATCAAGATCCGCGAGGGCCGCTGCAAGCGCCTCAAGCGCGGCAATATTGCGGATCAAAGGATCCATCGCATGTGCATCTATGATGACGATATTGCCGTTTCTGACCGCTTTCATCTGGCTGGCAACCGGGTCACTTTGCAGAAATGCGAGCTTTTTGAGATGATCATCCGCCTCAAACCGGCGCCGGTCCATCCGGGCAATGACGATCACATCAGGATCGGCGCGGGCAATCGTCTCCCAGGAGACAACCGGCCATTCCTCGGCGCTTTCAACCACATTGCGCAGCCCCAGCGAGGCCATCATCCAGGCCGGAGCGCCGCCATTTCCGGCCACATAGGGGTCGATATCCATCTCGGCTGAAGAGAACCAGAACACGGCCGAAGTGCCGTCCAGCTGCAGAGCTTCCGCCTGCGCCACCGCCGCGGCCTCGCGCTCCCTGAGGGCGGCAACCAGCGCCTGGCCCCGGTCGGTCACGTCAAAAATCCGGGCCAGCTCGGTAATGCCCTGATAGATCCCTGCCATATCATAGGGCTGAAGGCGCGTGCCGTCCGAGCCCGCGCTGTTATCCTTGCCGATACAATCTGAGGGCAGGATATAGGTCGGGATCTGCAGATCCGCGAATTGCTCGCGGGTGGCGATAATGCCCTGGGGGCCGATATGCCATTCATATTGCGCCGTCACGAGGCCGGGGCGCTTAGCAACGATGCTTTCAAACGAGGCATCATTATCGGCCAGCCGCTCAATCCCGGCATTCAGCCCGGCGAATTCCGGCAGCACTTCGGTAAACCAGACCGAGGTGCCGGTGACCTTCTCTCCCAGACCAAGGCTGTAGAGGATCTCGGTGCTCGCCTGGCCGGCGCTCACAACCGATTCCGGCGCGGCCAGGAAGGTCTGGGTCACACCACAATTCTCAAGGATCAGCGGATAATCCGTCTGCGCCAGAACCGGGGCGGCGGGCCAGAGCGCGATCAGGGCCGCGCCGGCGGAAAAGTAAAACTTCAGTCTGGGCTGCATCTGTGAGGTCCTTTGCGCAGGAGCAAGGGACCGGTCTCAGGGCTGCGAATTCGGCTGGGCGGCATACAGAACAACGCCGCAGCCCCAGGCTGCGGATCGTCAGATGCACTCCATTTCGGAACAGTCGGTCCGGCCACATATCTCGCCTCCCCGGACTTCCCCGCCCGGGTCAAGTTACAAATGTGCCGGCAGGTCTCCTGACTGACGGGTCACAGGTTCTGGCGCTGCCTTCCCATGGGTAAAACCCACAGTGGCCTGTCGCGCCCGTTCCTCGCCGCCTACAGTTGCGGGGGCAGTTCCGGTTCACCTTTCGCCTGATCAGGCTCGGGGTGACGGATTCCCTTTGAATTCCTCTCGGAAACCGACACCCGATCTTTGTCTGATCGCGCGGGCGAGAGCAATAGCTATAGCTCCGCCTTTCACACCGCAGTAAGAAAGCCGCCAGAGAAGGAGCCGGATATGCAGATCAGCCTGATTGGGATCGGTTCGGGGGATCCGCAGCAGCTGACCGGCGAGGCCGTCGCGGCCCTTAGCGCCGCAGATTACATCCTGATGCCGGTCAAATCGGGCGAGCGCAGGGAATTGTCGCACCTGCGTGAGATCATCTGCGCGCGTTTTGCGCCCGGGGCGCGGATCCTTGCTTTTGATATGCCCGAGCGCGATCCGCTGATCGCGGATTACCGCGCCAGGGTTGAGGCCTGGCATGATGAGATCAACCGGCGCTGGCTGGCGGCCCTCGATCAGGTGCCGGAAGGCGCCGGGGTGGCCTGTCTGGTCTGGGGCGATCCGGCGCTTTACGACAGCACTTTGCGCATTGCCGGGCGGGCCCGGCAGAGCAGGGCTTTCAGCCTGCGGGTGCTGCCCGGGATCATGTCGCTGCAAAGCCTGACGGCCGCGCATCGCATCACGCTCAATGAGCTGACCGAGCCCTTCCTGGTCACCACCGGCCGCCATCTGCGCGAGCAGGGCTGGCCCGCGGGAATCAGCACCCTGGTGGTGATGCTCGATGGTGAGAATTCCTTCATGAGCCTGCCCGCCGAGGGCGTCACCATCTGGTGGGGGGCCTATCTTGGCATGGAGGGCGAGCTGCTCGACCACGGCGCGCTGGCGCTGGCCGGGCCGCGCATCCTGCAAAGCCGCGCCCAGGCCCGGGCGGCCCGGGGCTGGATCATGGATATCTATATTCTGCGCCGCTAAGCCTGCCGTTCGGCCAGGGCGCCATAAAGGATCAGCGTCGGAGCCTCGCTTTTCGGACAGTCCCGCAGCCTTGCGGCCAGGCTCTGCACCGTCTCAAAGTACAGCCGCTGCTGAGGCGTCGCAACACCTTCGGCCAGCAGGGCCGGACAATCCCCGGCCAGCCCGGCGCGGAGCAGCATGGCGGCAAACTGCGCAAAGGTACCGCGCGCCATATAGACCGCTGTAACCGCCCCGGGATCGGCCAGGGCCTGCCAGTTCAGCTGCCCGGGCAATGCGCCGGTAACATCATGGCCGGTGACAAACTGCAGCCGGCGTGCCTTAAGCCGCCGGGTCAGCGGTATCCCTGCCGCCGCTGCCGCCGCCGAAGGCGCGCTCACCCCGGGCACGATCTCATAGCCGATCCCTGCCGCCGCCAGCGCGGTGATTTCCTCTTCCAGGCGGCCAAAAATCCCGGCATCGCCGGATTTCAGCCGGACAACCTTGGCGCCGGTCAGGGCGTGTTCCACCAACAACCGGCTGACATGATCCTGGCGCGGCGAGGCGCGCCCGGCGCGTTTCCCGACCGAGACCAGATCCGCTCCCGGCGCTGCCAGATCCAGTAATGGCCCGGCACTGAGATCATCATAAAGCACCACCTCCGCCGCTTCGAGACGACGCAGCGCGCGCAGCGTCAGCAGTTCCGGATCACCAGGGCCCGAGGAGACGAAGCTGACGAAAGGGGTAAGCTCACTGTTCATGACGCCTCGGCAATCAGATGGAAAAACGTGCCGCTGACCAGCCCACGGCAAGAGCCGGTCTCGGCAACCAGTGCCCCTTCTGCATCCCGGACCCGCGCCAGCGGCGCGTCGGGCTGGGCAAGGATGGTCGAGTAGTGAAACTCATGGCCGCGCAGCGACTGGCCCGGCGCATAGCCCGGCATGGCTTGCAGCAGTTCGGCCTTCCGGTAGCCCAGATGCATGCGCCGGGTCTGATAGCTGGTCTCAAGCCCCAGAAGCCCGGTCATCGCATGGCGCTGGCCCGAAGCATCGGTCAGCCCCGCGCCAAGCACCATATAGCCCCCACATTCACCATGCACCCGCCGCGTTCGGGCAAAGTGCTGCAGGCTGGAGCGGAACTGTGCGGCAGCAGCAAGTCTGCCGGCATGCAGCTCAGGGTAGCCCCCTGGCAGCCAGCACAGATCGGCCTCCGGCACCCTCTGATCTGCCAGCGGCGAGAAGGGCAGGATTTCGGCCCCGGCCGCGCGCCAGGCGCTGAGCTGATGCGGATAAAGGAATGAGAAAGCCTCATCGCGGGCAATCGCGATACGCTGTGCCGGTGGCGCTGGCATCCGGGGCGCGGCCAGAGGCCTGCCGCCGCGCGCTGCTGCAAGCAAAGCGGCGAGATCGACATTTTCGCCCAGGAAGGCCGCATAGAGACGGATCGCCGCTTCCAGATCGGGATGTTCCACCGCCTGAACCAGGCCCAGATGCCGTTCCGGCAGGGTCAGATCGCCACGCCGGGGCAGCGCGCCAAACACCGTGATCCCCGCCTCTTCCAGCGCGAGGCGGCACAGCCGCTCATGGCGGGGCGAGGCGACGCGGTTCAGGATCACCCCGGCCAGGGAAATATCCGGGCGATAGGAGGCAAGCCCCAGCGCCAGCGCGGCCACGGTCTGGGCATGGCCCGAAACATCCAGCACCATGACAACCGGCCAGCCGGTCAGTGCCGCAATATCGGCGCTGGCCCCGGTGCCGCAAGCGCCTTGGCTGGCCACGCCGTCAAACAGCCCCATCGAACCCTCGGCCAGGGCAAGAGCTGCTGGCGGCTGCAGCTGCGCCGCCAGCAGCTCCGGCGTCATCGCCCAGCTGTCGAGATTGCACGAGGCCGAACCGCTCGCGGCCAGGTGAAACGCCGGATCAATGTAATCGGGGCCGCATTTATAGGGCCGGATCTGCAGCCCGGCCCCGGCAAAACAGCGCAAGAGCCCCAGCATCACCGTGGTCTTGCCCGCCCCCGAACGCGGGGCCGAGATCACAAGACCCGGACTGGTCTTGCCCGGGATCATGGCTTGACCGCCCCGACCCGGCCCGCCCGGAACCGGCGGTCATAATCCCGGGCATAGAGGCGGCTATCCTCAAATTCCCCGGCACCCAGCCCGGGGCCAACAAAGATCAGCGCGGTGCGCTCCATCTCTGCCGGGACCAGCCCGGCAATCTCAGAAAGCGGCGCGCGCAGGATCTGCTCGCCCGGCCAGCTGGCCTGCCAGACCACGGCCGCAGGGCAATCTGCGCCATAAAACGGGGTCAGCTCTGCAACCAGATCCTCAATACGGTGCACCGAGAGATGCAAAGCGAGCGTCGCGCCGGTGGCGGCAAAACCGGCAAGAGTTTCACGCTCCGGCATTTTCGACGCCCTGCCGCCCATCCTGGTCAGCACCAGGCTCTGCGCCACGCCGGGCAGGGTCAGCTCCTGGCCAAGGCTGGCCGCCGCTGCGGCAAAAGCCGGAACCCCCGGGGTCACATCATAGGGGATCTGCAAGGCCCGCAGACGCCGCAACTGCTCGCCCATTGCCGACCAGATCGACAGATCCCCCGATTGCAGCCGCGCAATATCATGCCCCGCCGCATGGGCCTCGGCGATGGCGGCGATGATCTGATCCAGATCCATCGATGCGGTGTTGATAATCTTTGCGCCCGGCGGGCAATGCGCCAGCAGCGCCTCGGGGATCAGCGATCCGGCATAGAGGCAAACCGGGCTGGCGGCGATCAGATCGCGGCCGCGCAAAGTGATCAGATCGGCCGCCCCCGGCCCTGCGCCGATGAAGTGAACTGTCATGCCATAGCTTCCTGTCTGTCTTTCGGATGGTGCGGGACGGCCAGGGCCGCGGTGATATGTCCCTCGGGCGACAGCCGGCGCGTGATGGCAAGCTCGGCCCCGGGGCCGCAGGCACAAAGCGCGCAGGCCTCGGCCAGGCAGCCGGTGCCATAGAGGGCAAGGATCCGGTCACTCTGACTGGGCGTCACAACCCCTTTCAGCTGCACCGGATGCAGCGCGATCAGCGCATGGCCAGCCCGCCAGAGCCAGTCGGCCACCCGGTGGCTGGCGCGAAAGGCCGGCAGAGCAATCGCGGTTCCGGGCGGGATCTGCATAGCCGCAAGCAAAGCCTGTGCTTCTTCCGGGCTCGCCCTGAAATTCAGTCCGATGCCAAGGATCACAGCTGCACCCTCCACTGCGTCACCGGATAGGCGGCCTTCCAGGCATGACGCTGACCCAGCGTCGTGACCTCGGAAAGCCCGATCCGCAACAGATCGCCGCCAAAGCGCAGGCGGGCCGCGATCAGCAGGGCTTCGGTCTCCAGCGTCACCCCATGCGCCACCAGCCGGGTGCCAGGCGCCAGGATCGCGGTCAGGCGCTCCAGCAGGGCCTGATCTAGCCCCCCGCCGATAAAGACCGCGGCCGGCGGCTCCATCTGGCCGATCAGCGCCGCGCTTTTGCCCTCAATCAGCCGGTAATGCACACAGCCGAGCGCGGCAGCATTGCGCCGCGCCCGCGCCGCGCGAAGCGGGTCCTGCTCGACCGCAATCACCCGGTTGCGGCCCTCGGCCAGCAGCCATTCGATGCCGACCGATCCCGAACCCGCCCCCAGATCCCAGAGCAGCTCGCCGCCCCGGGGCGCGAGGGCTGACAGGGCCAGCGCCCGGATCGGGCGCCGCGTAATCTGTCCGTCATGCTCGAATATCTCATCGGGCCGGCCCGCCGCGTGGCTCAGCACCGGCCCCTCGCCCACCTCCAGCGCACAGCTGACCAGATCAGCGGTCACCGGCAGCGGATCGGCGGCCCGGAACAGACGGATCTGCTGCTCAGCCCCGCCCAGCCGTTCCATGACATGCAAAAGCGTATCGCCAAAGCCGAGGCCGGTCAGCCAGGCCGCCAACGCGGCCGGGGCCTGGCCATCACGCAGCGTGACAATCAGCCTTGCCCCGGGGGAAAGCGCGGGTCTGAGCCGGGCAAAGGGCGCGGCATGCAGGCCAAGGGCCGTCACCTCCTCAAGCCGCCAGCCAAGCGCCGCCGCCGCCAAAGACAGCACCGAAGGCGCGGGCCAGGCCCGCCATTCGCCCTGGGGCAGCTGATCGGCAATGGCCCCGCCCGCGCCATGCCAGAACGGATCGCCGGAAACCAGCGCCGCCACCTTTCTGCCGCGCAGCGCCAGCAAAGGCGCAATCGAAAACGGCACCGGCCAGGGGCGCTTATCCGCATGGGTCAGTTGCGCCAGAAGCCGGGGGCTGCCAAAAACCACCTCGGCCCGGGAGAGGGCAACCAGGCTTGCTTCCGCCAGACCCGGCAGTCCATCTTCGCCCAGCCCGACAACAGAGAGCCATTCAGCCATGAAGCCTGTCCTTTTGCTTGGCGGCACCACCGAGGCCAGTGCCCTGGCCCGGGAGCTTGCAGAGCATGGCATTGCCGCGATTTTTTCCTATGCGGGCCGGGTTGAGAGCCCGAAACCCCAGCCACTGCCCACCCGCACCGGCGGCTTTGGCGGCGCAGAGGGGCTGGCGGACTGGCTGCAGGCCGAGGGCATCAGCGCGGTGATTGACGCGACCCATCCTTTCGCCGCCCGGATGAGCCAGAATGCGGCCCGGGCCTGTGCCGGGCTGAATCTGCCGCTCTGCCGGCTGGAACGCGCGCCCTGGCGGCCCGGTCCGGGCGATCTGTGGCATCAGGTGCCGGATCTGAGCGCCGCACATGCCCTGCTGCAGGGACCGCCGCGCCGGGTGTTTCTGGCCATTGGCCGCCAGCATATCGGGCAGTTTCGCGACCTGCCGCAGCATCACTACCTGCTGCGGCTGATTGATCCGCCCGATGAGCAGCCACTGCCACAAGCGGAAATGGTGATTTCGCGCGGCCCCTTCAGCGTTGCAGAGGATCTGGCTTTGCTGCGCGCGCATCGTACCGGGATTATCCTGTGCAAGAATGCCGGGGGCAGCGGTGCCAGCGCCAAGCTCGAGGCGGCCCGGCAGCTGCAGGTGCCGGTGATCATGATCGCGCGGCCAGAGCTGCCCGAGGCCCTGGTGTTTCACCAGCCCGATCAGGTGATTGCCTGGCTTCATACCCGCCTCGGCGTATAGAGCCAGCGCCCGGCTTCGCGCGTCCGGGAGGAGCCGAGAATGACCAGGCTGCGCATATCTGCCATCTCCGGCCTGGCATCTTTCAGCGCCACAACGCGCAGCTGCTGCTGCGGGGTTGAGACCGCACGGGCGAAGAGGATCAGCCGCTCGGGTCCGGCCAGATCCTGCATCAGCGCCAGCGCCTCGGCGAACTGATGCGGACGCGCAAGCGAGCGCGGATTGTAGAATGCAGTCACGAAATCAGCCTCAATGGCGAGGGCGATCCGGCGCCGGATCAGCTCAAAGGGTTTGAGGTTGTCGGACAGGTTGATCGCGCAGAAATCATGGCCGAGCGGTGCCCCGGCCGCCGCCGCCGCCGCGAACATCGCGCTGATCCCCGGCAGCACCCGGATATCAAGGTCAAGCCAGGCGCGCGGCCCCTGCTCAGCCGCCTCAAAGACCGCAGCAGCCATCGCGAAGACGCCCGGATCGCCGGAGGAGACCACCACCACCTGCGCCCCCTCGCTCGCCAGCTGCAAAGCATGACGGGCGCGCTCAGTCTCGACGCGATTGTCACTCGGATGCAGACGCAGCCCCTCACGCGGTGCGATCCGCGCCACATAGGGGATATAGCCGATCACATCACTGGCCTGTTCCAGCGCCGCCCGGACCTCAGGCGTTACCATAGCTTCCGCCCCCGGCCCGAGGCCGGCGATCACCAGAGAACCGCTCATGGCCGGCGCCCCTCTCCATGCAACAACAGGATCGAGAAATAGGGCACCGGGCCGCTGACCTCGGTCAGGCGGCGGATCCGCTGCCCCGGCATGGTGCCATATTCAACCAGCCAGGCCTGCTCGAGCCGCCCCGCCAGGATCAGTGCCTGGCGCAGCTTTTCAAGATTGCGCCCGATCTTCATCACTGCCACCGCATCGCTTGTACGCAACCGCCCGGCGAGTTCTTCCTGCGGCAGGGTGGCGGGAAGAACAGTCAGGATATCATCGCCCCATGTCACCGGGCGCTGCAGCGCCCCCCAGCAGCCGACCATACCGGGGATACCCGGCACCACCTCAACCCGCTCGGCGGGCAGGCGGATCATCAGATGCATGAACGAGCCATAAAACAGCGGATCCCCCTCGCAGAGCACCAGCACATCGCCTTCTTGCGCCGCCGCCAGCAGCCGGTTGCTCTCGGTGGCATAAAAGGCCGAAAGCGCCTGGTTATAGCGCGGATCCGCCACCGGAATTTCGGTGGTGACGGGATATTCCATCGCAATTTCAGTGGCGCGCGGCGACAGGATGCCCTCGACCATGCTGCGGGCCTGGCCTCTGGAGCCAGCCTTGCGGAAATAGGCGACCCGCTGCGCTCCACGCAGCAGCCGGTCGGCACGGACCGACATCAGATCGGGATCTCCCGGCCCGAGGCCGATACAGATAATTTTGCCGCTCACGCTGTTATTCCTTTCGTGAGGCCAGCGCATTCACCGCCGCCACCGTGATGGCCGAGCCACCCAGCCTGCCCTCGGTGATGCACCAGGGCAGCGGATCATCTGCGGCCAGCGCCGCTTTGGATTCCGCCGCGCCGATAAAACCTACCGGGCAGCCAATGATCGCGGCCGGGCGCGGAAAATCAGGCTCCTGCAGCCGGTTCAGCAGATGAAACAGCGCGGTCGGTGCATTGCCGATCGCCACCACTGCGCCCTCAAGATGCGGACGCCACAGCTCGATTGCCGCCGCCGAACGGGTATTGCCCAGCCTGGCGGCCAGATCGGCCACGCCGGGATCATTCAGGGTGCAGATCACCTGATTGCCGGCCGGCAGACGCGCGCGGGTGATGCCCTCGGACACCATCCGCGCATCACAAAGGATCGGCGCACCATCCTCCAGCGCCCGGCGCGCCGTGACGGCGAAACCGGGCGAGAAGCGGATATGGCGGGCCAGCCCGACCTCGCCGCAGGCATGGATCATCCGCACCGCCACGACCTCTTCCTCGGGCGAAAAGCGCCGCAGATCGGCCTCGGCCCGGATCGTGGCAAAAGAGGCAAGATAGATCGCTGCCCCGTCTTTTTCATAGCTGTGCCGCATAGGGGCCTCGTATAAGTTCAGTGATTTCATCGGCTTCCAACCCCTGCCTGCGCGCAGGATCCGAGGCTTTTGCATTCTCAATCAGATCAAAGCAGCCCTCTCGCCCGGTCAGGGTCAGTGCGGCAGGGCCCGGATGGGCGCAGCCCCTGGCACAGCCCGAGATATGGATCTGCGCCCCTTCTTTGGGCAGCAAGGGCGCAAGCGCGCGCGCGAGGTCGCGCGTGGCCACACTCGCCGCGCTGCAGCCAGGCGCGCCGGTACAGGCGCTGATCCTCAGCACCGGGCTGGCGGGATCGCACAGCCAGTCAGCCGTGACCTCTTTCGGCAGGCCCTCGGGCAGAACCGCGCGCCAGGGGGTCAGGCGCAAGCCAGTGTCCAGCCCGGCCAGAGCGGCAGCCGTGCTCGCCCCGAAAGCCGCGAAGAGGAAAGGCTCGCGGCGCAGGAACACGGCAGGGGGCACCGGATCCGGCTTTGCAATCTCCTGGCGCAGCGGCGGCAGCTGGCCCCGGGCGACCAGATCGCGCATCCGCCTGGCGCCGCTCTGACGCGAAAACCAGTCCGCGATCTGCAAAGCCCGGCGGGCGGCGGTTTGCGGTTTGACCGCCTCGCCCCTTTCCATCCCATCCGCGCGCAGGATCAGCCCCTCGGGGCTTTGCTCAAGGCGCAGATCTGCCGATGCGTCCTGCAGGGCCGAAAACGGGCCGGTATCAATGGCAAAGCCGAATTTTGCCGGCAGATCCGGCCCGCGCCGCAGCCCTGTTTCAAGCGCCGACAGCAGATCAGAGCCCAGAGCACCCTCTGCCTCAAAGGGGGTGAGGATGATATTGCGCCGCGCCTCTGCCGCCTGATCCCCATCGAGCAGATCTGCCTCGGCCAGCGCCGCCTGCAGCTCTGGCAGGCGGGCCTCTCTCACCCCGCGCAGCTGCAGATTTGCCCGCGATCCCAGATCGATCTGGCCATTGCCATATTCAGAGGCCAGGTCCGCGATCAGCGCAACCTGGCTTTGCGACAGCCGCCCGCCATGCGGCCTGATCCGCAGCAGCAGGCCATCGCCCGCAGGCATGGGGCGCAGCGCGCCCGGGCACCAGCCGCGCCGGGTCATTGCAGCGCCTCATCGGCCCGGGCATTGCGCCGCTCAGGGCCGAGATAGCGTGCAAACACCGCCTCCATCGCCTGCAAAGCGCCTGGATTGGTCTCGGCGAGGAAGCTGCGCACCTCAGCACGCCCCAGCGTCGCGGCGTGACAGAGATCGAACAGACTGTCCGGCACCGCCCCCGCCCATTCGGCAAAAGCCGCCATATGCTCCAGCGTGGCCGCGATCTCGGCCGCGCCGCGAAAGCCATGCCGCATCATCGCGGCAATCCAGACCGGATTGCTGGCCCGGCCCCGCACGATCCGGGCAATATCCTCGCGCAAAAGCCGCGCCCGGGGCCGCTCGGGCCGGGTGTTATCGAGAATATAAAGCGGGACATTCCCGCCCCGGGCTGCGGCAAAGCCTGCCGCATGGGCGGCGTAATCCATCGCCAGCAAAATGTCTGATTCCGGCAGATCCTGGGTCAGGACAAAGCCATCACTGGCGGCAAGGCGCGCGGCCAGCGCCAGGGGATCCCCCCCGGCAGTCCCGGTCCAGGCCGAATGCGCCAGCCAGGCCTGCCCCGCCTCTGCGGCCGTCATCTCATCCAGGATACCGGTGCCATACCGGCCGGGAGCGGGCGAGAAGACCCGCGCGCCGCCACTGGCCGGATAGGGGTTCATATCCACCAGCTCATCGCGCGCTGCCAGGGCGGCGGCACCGGCCTCGAACAGGGTCACAAGCTCGGGGAAAGTATCGCGAAACAGCCCCGAGATCCGCAGCGTCACGTCAATCCGTGGCCGGTCCAGCAAGGCCAGAGGTGTCACCTCAAAGCCTGAAACCCGGCCGCTGGCACTGTCCCAGACCGGCGCGAGCCCGGCCAGGTGCAGCGCCATGGCATAATCCTCGCCCGCCGTGCGCATCGTCGCCGAACCCCAGAGATTAAGCACCAGCGCGCGCGGATAATCACCGTGATCCTGCAGATGGCGGCGCAGCACTTCCCCGGCCAGCCGGACCCCCTGGGCCCAGGCGGTCTGCGAGGGCACGGCGCGCGGATCAAGGCCATAGAGATTGCGCCCGGTCGGCAGCACATCGCTGCGCCCGCGCCAGGGCGAGCCCGAGGGGCCGGGGGCGATAAACCGGCCCGACAGGGCGAGGACAACCGATTGCCGCTCTGCCGCCAGCGAGGCGGGATCGCCGCGCAAGGTGCCGCTCTCATCCGGCCAGCCCCGGCCCCAGATATGCAGACCCTCGGCAAACTGACTTTCCTTCAGATCGCACAGAAAGCGGTCGATGGCGGTAATGGCCTCGGCGGGCGAGGCATCCGGGCCCAGATTGAGCTCATCCTCCAGCCCCTGGGCCCTGGCCTCGGTCCGGATCACTCCGGCCAGCCGCTCGCGCCGCGCCGGGTCCAGCCCCTCCGCCACCGAGAATTCATCAAGCAGCCCCTCCAGCCGCACCAGTCCTTCGGGCAAGGCCGCCGCCGCGAGCGGGGGCGGCAGATGGCCCAGCGTCAGCGCGCCAAGCCGCCTGCGGGCCTGGGCCGCCTCGCCGGGATCGCTGACGATAAAGGGATAAATCACCGGCAGGCCGGCGGTCAGCGCCTCGGGCCAGCATTCTGCAGACAGGGCCGCCGCCTTGCCCGGCAGCCATTCCAGCGTGCCATGCGCCCCGATATGGATGATGGCATCCACCGCCGCGCCCTGGCGCAGCCAGAGATAAAACGCGATATAATCGCGCGAGGGGGCGAGGCTCAGATCATGATACTCAGCCTCGCGGGCTTCGGGCTGGCCTCGTTCGGGCTGCAGGGCGATCAGCAGATTTCCCTGCCAGAATGCCTGAAACTGACAGGGGCCGGGGGCCGGGGCGGGACCGGGCTGCAAACCGCCTGGCAGGCTGGCCAGCGCCCGTTCAAAACCAGATCCGGGCCATGTAAGCCGGCTCGCCTGCAAAGAGGCCAGCAGCTCTTCCGGGGTAATCTCTTCGCCCAGCCCGGCCGCGATTGCCGCCGCCGAAGCAATGGCATCCAGCCCGACCGCATGGGCCAGGCGCCATTCCTTGCCGGGATAGTTCGACAGCACCAGCGCGACGCGCGCCCCTGCCCCCTTTGCCGCCAGCGCGAGCCAGGCCATCACCCGTCTGACCAGCGCCGCGATCCGCTCTGCATCGGGGCGGTGGCGCCGCAGGCGAAACTGCAGCTGCGGATCGGTTTCGGCCTCTTCCTTGAACGAGATCACGCCGCCGGAAATCCGGCCATCCATCTCGGGCAGGGCCACATGCATCGCCAGATCCGCCGCCGAAAGCCCGGCCTCCGCCTCCGCCCAGGCGGCGCGCGTCGAGCTGGCATGCAGGGCCTGAAACACCGGCACCCCGGCCAGATCGAGCACCGAACCACCGCTCTCGCGCCCCGAGAAGGCCGTGGTATTCACAATCGCCGCCGGGCGCAGCGCGGGCAGAATATCCCGCAGCCAGGCCGCAGCCTGATCATTTTTCAACCCCGGCAGAAAGGCCCCGACCGCCTGAAAGCCCTGGGCCTCAAAGGCGCGGATCAGCGCGCCGATCGCCGCCGTATCGGCAGCCACCGCCCAGGAACGGTAAAACGGGATCAGGATCAGCGCTTTGCTCTCATCGCGGGTGAAGCAGCTGAGCTGCCCCTGATCCGGATGCCAGAACCCGTGATTATCCAGCCGCTTCAGCCCCTGCACCGGCCCGGCATAAAGCCCGGCAGCCAGCGCCAGCTGCGCCAGTGCTGCCTGGGCTGCGATCTCGCCGCCCGCCTCACACAGCGCTGTCAGGCGGCGCAAAGTGGCGAGGGGCAGGGTAGAAAGCCCGTCAAGCTGCGGATCTTCTGCGCCATCCCCCGGCAGGACCGCAAGGGCGATCCCCCGCTCTCTCGCCAGCCGGCTGACCTGTTCAGCCCCATAGGACCAGTAGGATTTTCCGCCGATCATCCGGATCAGAATGCCCCGGGCGCCGCTGAGCGTCTGCGCCAGATAGGTATCGACCGAAACCGGATGGCGCAGCCGCGCGAGGTTCAGCAGACGCAGCGAGGGCAGCGCCTGCCGCCCCCGCTGCCATCCGGCCACGAAAGCGCCGAGGTCACTGTCGGAAAAGCTGAGCACCACCAGATCTGCCGGGCTCTGCCCGGGATCCTCCGGCACCGCCGTCTCTTCAAGACCATGACTTTCGCGAAACAGGACATGCATCAGGCAAGCGCCGCCCGGATCGCCTCAGGATTGATGTGGTCATGCTCTGCAATCACCACCAGACGCCCCTGGCGCGGCTGCGCCCCCCAGGGGCGGTCATACTGATGGCGCACCCGCGCGCCCACCGCCTGGATCAGCAGCCGCATAGGCCGGCCTGTTACCGCCACATGGCCTTTCACCCGCAGGATATTCTGGCTTTCTGCCAGCTGTTTAACCTTTGCAGCAAAGGCTTCGGCTTCCTGTTGCTCGGGCAGATCGATGACGATCGTGTCAAAATCATCATGATCATGATCCTCATGGCCATCATGATGCGAGGGCCGCGCCCCGAGACTGTCTTCAGCGGCAGCATTCAGCCCCAGCACCAGGCGGGCATCAATCACCCCTTCGGTAAGCGCGAGCATGGGCAAAGCGCGCGGGGCCGCGGCCAGGATGATCTCGCGGGCCCGGGCCAGGCCCGGCGCTCCGGCCAGATCGGCCTTTGACAGCAGTACCATATCGGCGCAGGCGATCTGATCCTCAAACACTTCAGACAGCGGCGTCTCGTGATCGGCCTCGCCGGTCTCGCCCGGCCGGGCCGGATCAGGGGCAAAACGGCCCGCCGCCACCGCTTCGGCATCGGCCAGCGCAATCACCCCGTCAATGGTGATGCGCGAGCGCAGATCCGGCCAGTCAAAGGCCTTGAGCAGGGGTTTCGGCAGCGCCAGACCTGAGGTCTCAATCACGATATGGTCAGGCTTCGGATCGAGGGCGAGCAGGCGCTCAATCGAGGGGATGAACTCATCCGCGACGGTGCAGCAGATGCAGCCATTGGTCAGCTCAACGATGCTGGCCTCCGGGCAGTTGCTGTCAGCGCAGGCGCGGATCAGATCGCCATCCACCCCGACATCGCCAAATTCATTGACCAGAACCGCCAGCCGCCGCCCCTCGGGATTTTGCAGCAGATGCCGGATCAGCGTGGTTTTGCCTGCACCGAGAAAGCCGGTGATGACGGTAACAGGGGTTTTTTCCAGTGACATTCAGTCCTCCAGCGGCGGGATACGGGCGATGGTGTTTTTGCGGATCACCTCCGGGCGCTCGCGCCAGGGCACGATCCCATCCGCGCTGGCCTGATAGGCCCTGGCAAAAGCGATCACCTCTTCCAGATCATGATCGGGATCGAGACCGCCCTGGACATAGGTCCAGCGCCCCGGCCCGCGTAAAGTCACCACGCAGCTGTTGCTGCAGGCCGAAAAGCATTCCTGAATATCATGGGCGACGCCGCGTTGCGTCAGCGCTGCCGAAAGCCTTGCGCCATCGCGCAGCTCATCCGGCAGCCATCCCTCGCGGCGACAGGTGGTACAGACCACCAGTCTTTCCTGTCCGGCCATATGCCCTCCCGGCATGCCAGGATGCGGAAATGAGGAAGCGGGACAGACTGCACGGAACAAGAGAGGCCCGCGCATGGCTGACCTGCGGCTCCTCCCGACCGCATCGATCCGCGCTGCGATAATCGCAACGCACGCTGGCAGGTCTCCCGGCTTGCGGATCCCGGGGTTTCCCCCTGCGGTCTTTCGCCCTTCCCGGGATTTCTCCCAGTGGCTTTCGAAAGACCTCTCCGGTCACGGTCGCGGGGGCGGCTGCGCTTCACCGGAACTCCGGCTATCGCATTCCCTCTTCGCCTGCCCTAAGCAGGAACCAACGATGGTTCAGCAGAGCCATGTTCCTGCCCGCATTGTCAAGGGAGCACACCATGGCTGACCCCGTTTCTATGGAAGCTGAAGCCGCCCGCCACGCTGCCAAAAAGGCAAAGATCAAAGCCGCGCGCGATAAAATCATGGCCGAGAAGACCGGCGAAAAAGGTCTGATCCTGGTGCTGACCGGGCCGGGTAAGGGCAAATCCTCATCGGGCTTTGGCATGGTGATGCGGGCGATCTCGCATCAGATGCCGGTCGCGGTGGTGCAGTTCATCAAAGGCGCCATGGCCACGGGCGAGCGGGATTTTCTGATCCGGCATTTCCCCGATCTGTGCCAGTTTTATACGATGGGAGAAGGCTTTACCTGGGAGACCCAGGATCTTGCCCGCGATAAAGCCGCCGCTGCCGCCGCCTGGGAAAAGGCCAAATCATTGATCCGTGACAGCAATAACCGGCTGGTGCTGCTCGATGAAATCAATATCGCACTGCGCTATGATTATCTCGATATTGCCGAAGTGGTGGCGTTTTTGCGCGATGAAAAGCCAGCGATGACCCATGTGCTGCTCACCGGACGCAATGCGAAGCCCGAACTGATCGAATCGGCCGATCTGGTGACCGAAATGACGGCGCTGAAACATCCGTTCCGCGCCGGGATCAAAGCCCAGCCAGGGATTGAATTCTGATGCCGGGGCTGATGATCCAGGGCACCGGCTCGAATGTCGGCAAATCGCTGCTGGTCGCCGGGCTGTGCCGGGTCTTCCGGCAGCGCGGGCTGAGCGTCGCGCCATTCAAGCCGCAGAATATGTCGAATAATGCCGCGGTCACTGCCGATGGCGGCGAGATCGGCCGGGCTCAGGCGCTGCAGGCCTGGGCTGCCGGGCTTGAGCCGCATTCGGATATGAACCCGGTGCTGCTGAAGCCCGAAAGTGATCGCGGCGCCCAGGTGATCGTGCAGGGCAGACGCCTGACCTCCACCCGGGCCCGTGATTATGCGGCGCTGAAGCCCCGGCTGATGGAAGCGGTCCTCGAGAGCTATCGCCGTCTCGAGGCAAAGGCTGATCTGGTGATGGTTGAAGGCGCCGGCAGCCCGGCCGAAATCAATCTGCGCGCCAATGATATTGCCAATATGGGCTTTGCCCGGGCGGCAGGCCTGCCGGTGGTGCTGGTGGGCGATATTGATCGCGGTGGGGTCATCGCCCAGATTGTCGGCAGCCAGGCGGTGATGGATCCGGCCGATAATGCGCTGATCCGGGGCTTTATCGTCAACCGCTTCCGCGGTGATCCCGCCCTGTTCGAGGATGGCTACCGCTATATCGCCGAACGCACCGCCTGGCCCGGCTTTGGCCTGGTGCCCTGGTTTACCGGCGCAGGTGCGCTGCCTGCCGAAGATGCCCTGGATCTGACGCCTTCCGGATCCGGGCCGGTGAAAATTGCCTGCCTCGCTTTCTCACGGATCGCCAATTTTGACGATCTCGATCCGCTGAAAATGGACCCTTCGGTGCGGCTCGAGATGGTCTGGCCCGGCAGGCCGATCCCCGGCGATGCCGCCCTGGTCATTCTGCCGGGCAGCAAATCGACCCGCGCTGATCTGGCCTTTCTGCGCCAGCAGGGCTGGGATATTGATCTCGAGGCACATCACCGCCGCGGCGGGCGTATTCTCGGGATCTGCGGCGGCTATCAGATGCTGGGCGAGGTTATTGCCGATCCGCTTGGCCTTGAGGGCGATCCCGGCGAGACCCGGGGCCTGGGCTACCTGCGGCTGCAGACCGTGATGTCGGCCGAAAAGACCCTCGCCCCGGTGACTGCCCGCCATGCCCGCACCGGGTTTGAGGTCAGCGGCTATGAGATCCATCTGGGCCGCAGCGAAGGGGCCGACACCGCCCGGCCCTTTGCTATGATCGCAGATCGCCCCGAGGGCGCCGTCTCGGCCGACGGGCTGGTCGAGGGCAGCTATCTGCACGGCCTCTTTACCGCCGATGCTTTCCGCGCCGCCTGGCTACAGGGGCTCGGGGCGCAGCCGCTGACCTTTTCCTATGCGAAAAAGGTCGATCAGACCCTCGATGATCTGGCCGCCCATCTTGAAGCGCATCTGCAGATTGACGCGCTGCTGGAGCTGGCCCGCCAGACCTCCCGCCCGGGCTGATATCCCTGCCCCGGTGCGGGCAGCGGCCCGGTGGCTAAGACGAGGCAGCGGCCGAGGATACGACTCAGGCCGCCGTCGATGCCCGGCAGAGTTGAGGTTTCAGCCCGGCCCGGCCTCGGCTGGCAGCGGGCTGATGAAGACATCATAGCGCGTTGATTTACCAAGGATCTGGTGCGAGGGCTTGCGGATGCCCTCGATATACGCGCCCTTCAGCGGCCATTTCAGCACCACACGTTTGCGCGCGCTGGCCAGCGCCACCCGCATCAGCTCGGGGGAATCGTCATCGCTGCCGACAATCTCCCGCACCTGGCGCAATGGCAGTTTCACAAGGGCCGAGCCTTTGCGCGCCGGATGCATCGGATCGACATAGATCACTTCCGGCGCCAGCTGCGGCAGCAGATCTTTCGCATCACCGCAGAGAAGCGTCATCCGATCTGCGATCCCGGCATATTCCCCACCCGCCTGGCGGCATTGCTCCAGACCCTCGGCCAGCATCAGCTGCATCTCTTCCGAGCGCTCGATCAGGGTGACCCGCGCCCCGAGCGAGGCCATGATGAAAGCATCCCGGCCGAGGCCCGCAGTCGCATCCACGACATGCAGCTCTTCTTTGCCCCGGATCCCGATGGCGCGGCCAATGGTCTGCTGGCGGCCCCCGCCATATTTCAGACGATGCGCCATCGCGCCGCTCAGATAATCAACGCGTAGGCTGCTCATGGCCTTGTCCTTTCACGAGAGCTTCCCGGCGCGTCCGTCATTGAACCGGCCTGCAGCACTCATAAATCTCCGCCCAATCCTGGACAAGCCGGGCATGTCCGCCTCTGGCCCCTCTTGCCCGGCCTCAGCCCCGGCTCTGCCCCCGGAAGATGGGCGCGGGATCGACCCGGTGCATTACCTGTGGTTATGCCTGGCTCACTTTTTGTGAGATACCCGCTCTGGTCCCACTCCCCTATCCTCCTCTCAAAGATATTTTCGCCCCGCCCGGAGGAAGAAATGGGTTCTCAGTCCTTTGAGAGGCTTTTCAGCCCCCTCACCATTCGCGGACATGTCATCCGCAATCGCATCCTGTCGAGCGGGCATCAGACCTATCTGGCGGAACAGAACCTGCCCGGGCCGAAGATGATTGCCTATCATGAGGCGCGGGCGCGCGGCGGGGCCGGGCTGATCATCACGGAATCGGCCCGTTTTCATGCCTCGAGCAGTTCCGCCGCCCCGGATCTGGTTATCCTGGAAGATGACCAGATCGCGCCTTATGCCGCGCTGGCCGAGGCCGTGCACCGCCATGGCAGCAAGATTATCGGCCAGCTCTCGCATTCCGGACGGGTGACCCGGCGCATGGCCCAGGGGATGCGGGGCGTGGTCTACGCCCCCTCTCCGGTGCCCGATCACCGCTTCCATACCCTGCCCCGGGAAATGCCCTCTGAAATGGTGGCCGAGATCATCCGAGCCGCAGGCGCGGGCGCGCGGCGCTATGCCGAGGCCGGCTATGACGGGGTCGAGCTCATGGCCAGCCATGGGCTGCTGTTCGCCCAGTTCCTCAACCCGCACAGCAATCTGCGCCAGGATCTCTATGGTGGCTCGTTCGAAAATCGTCTGCGGCCGCTGCGCGAGGCGCTGATCCTCGCCCGCCAGGCCATCGGGCCGGATAAAATCCTTGGGCTGCGGATTTCGGCGGCCGAGGATGAGATCTCGGGGCTTGAGGAAGATGAGGTCATCCGGATCTGCGCGGCCCTGAGCAGCGAGGGGCTGATTGATTATGTGAATACCAGCTATGGCAGCATGGCTGCGCTGGGTGCCTCGGTTCATGTGGTCCCACCGATGGAGATTGAGGCCGCCTATCTGGCTTCAAAATCCCAGGCAATCCGGGCGGCGGTCTCTGTTCCGGTCTTTCTGGCCGGGCGGATCAATCAGCCGCAGCTGGCCGAAGCAGTGCTCGCAGCTGGCCAGGCCGATCTCTGCGCCATGACCCGGGCCATGATCACCGATCCGGAGCTTGCGAATAAGGCCCGGCTTGGCAGGACCGACGATATCCGGGCCTGTATCGGCTGCAATCAGGCCTGTATCGGCCATTACCATGCCGGCAATCCGATTTCCTGCATCCAGAACCCAGTGACCGGGCGCGAAACCATTTTCGCGGCACCGCCGGTCAGGGCGAAGGTGGCAAAACAGGTTCTGGTGATCGGAGGCGGTCCCGCAGGGATGAAAGCCGCGCTGACAGCCGCCGAACTCGGCCATAAAGTCACCCTTGCCGAAGCCAGGGCGCAAACCGGCGGCCAGGCCCTGCTGGCGCAGCTTTTACCCGAGCGCGCTGAATTTGGCGGGCTGATCACCAATCTGCAGGCCGAACTGGCGCGTCACGCCGTGACCCTCCGGCTGAACACCCGGGTCGATGCGGCCCTGCTGGCCGAAATCGCCCCCGAAGCTGTCGTTCTGGCCACCGGTGCCACGCCTTACCGGCCGCAGATCGAGGGGGCAGAGGCCGGAGATCTGATTGATATTGCAGATCTGCTGAAGGGCGCGGCAAAGCCTGGCAAGCGGGTGGTGATCGCCGACTGGCGCTGCGACTGGCAGGGGATTGGCGCGGCGGTCATGCTGGCCCGCGCCGGACATCACGTCCGCCTCGCCGTTGACGGGATCTGCGCCGGTCAGAACCTGCAGCAATATGTCCGTGATCTCTGGGCCGGCAGGCTACATCAGCTCGGGATTGAGGTCATCCCCTATGCCCGGCTGTTCGGCGTGGATACCGACACTGCCTATTTCCTGCATGGGGCCAGCGGCCAGCCGATCATCCTTGAAGGCCTCGACAGCCTGGTGCTTGCCACGGGCCGCAGCCCACTGCTGGAGCTGGAGCCGGTGCTGCACGCCGCCGGATTGCCATTTATCACCATCGGCGATTGTGCAACGCCGCGCAGCGCCGAAGAGGCCATCTATGAGGGCCTTGCAGAGGTGAGCGCATTTTTAAGCGCCTGACGCGCCCGCAGGATCTGCGCTCACCAGATAAAGATAACGCCTTAAAAACGGGAGGATACTATGAAAAAATATATGAAAATCTCCATACTCGGCACCGCGCTTTCGCTGTCGCTCTCGGGCCTCGCCCGGGCTGAGCCTGTCGTCGGAGAAACGCCGGAAAACAGCCTCGCGGGCACCAGCCTGACCTTCGCCTCCTGGGGCGGCATTCTGCAGGAGGGTCAGATCGCCGCGCTCGGGCATTTCACCGAGCAGTCGGGGGTCGAACTGCTCTCCGATCCGGCCTATGAGATGAGCAAGCTGAAAGCCCAGGTCGAGGCCGGCACTCTGAACTGGGATGTGGTTCACACCAGCGAATATGACCCCTATGCCCATTGCGGCACCCTGGTGCAGCCGCTGGATCTGAGCATCATCGATACCTCGAAACTGCCCGGCGGCCATTATACCGAATGCGGCGTCCCGGCGCTGCTCTATGGTATCGTGCTGATGTATAATACCGAGAAATACGGTGATAATCCTCCGGCCTCGTGGAAGGACTTTTTCGATGTCGAAAAATTCCCCGGCACCCGCGCTATTCAGGGATCTTCCAGCCCCAGCGGCTCGCTGATCGAGGCCTCACTGCTGGCGCAGGGCGGTGAGCAGGCGACCATGCTGACCGAAGATGTCACGGCAGTGATTGATAAAGCGCTGCAACCGATCCGCGACAACAGCGAGTCCTTCATTTTCTGGACCACCGGCGCCGAGCAGCAGAATATGATGGAATCCGGCGAGGCCGATATGATCATGGCCTGGACCGGCCGGGCGATGAACGCGGTGAAAAACGGCGCGCCCTATCAGCCGGCCTGGAATCAGTGGCTGGTGGTCGAGGATTATCTCGCGGTCCCGAAAGGCGCGAAAAACCCGGCGGCTTCGAATGCGCTGATCAATGCCTATCTGGGCGCTGAGGCCCAGGCCATTTTTGCCGAGATGACCTCTTATTCTCCGGTGAATATCGATTCGAAACCGGCGCTGGAGCCCGAGGTCGCGGCTTTCCAGATTTCAACGCCTGAGCGTATCGCGCAAAGCTACCGCCATAACGTCAAGTACTGGGTCAGCCATTATGACGTTCTGCTGGCGAAATGGTCCGAATTCGTCGCGGGTTACTGATCCTGCAGTGAGAAACCGGCGCGGCCATCACAGAAAGCTGGTGGCCGCGTTCAGTTCTGATATCGGATTGCAGGATCAGCCACTGACCTTCATGCCATGACCTTGCGATCCAAACTGCCCTCGACCGGCGCGATCTTTATGTTCGAAGCGGCTGCGAGACATCTGAGTTTCACCCAGGCCGCCCGGGAATTCAACGTGACCCAGCCAGCCGTCAGCCGCATGATCGCCCGGCTGGAGGAGCATCTTGGCTGCGCATTATTCCGGCGCAGCGCGGGCCGGCTGGAGCTGACCGAAAGCGGTAAGATCCTGCTGCGCGGCGTCCGCTCGGGCTTTGATCCGATTGAAGCCGCGCTGGGTGAGATTGCCGCGCTGCATCAGGCGGAAAACACGCTCACCATCTCGGTCACATCGGCCTTTGCCATTCACTGGCTGATGCCACGCTTTGACAAGCTGCGTCGCGACCTGCCGGAACTGACCGTCCGGCTTGATCTGATCCATGGCGAGCCGAACGGACCGCTGGGGGCGGCTGATATCGGCCTGCGCTACAATATGACCGCCAGTGAGGATGCCGGGATCACGCTGCTGGCTGAAGAGATCATCATACCGGTCTGCAGCCCGGCCTATCTGCACAGCCACGGCCTGATCGACGCACCAGCTGGCATGGAGGGACATTCCATTGCCACTCTGACCGGTGCCCTGCGCCTCCCCTGGCAGATAGCCCTGCCCTGGCTGGGCGGAGACCAGCTGCAACAGGCCGATGAGATGGTGTTCTCAGATTATGCGCTGGTGCTGCAGGCGGCGATCAAAGGCCAGGCCGTGGCGCTTGGCTGGTGGCATGTGGTGGCGCATGAAATCTTCACCGGCGGCCTCGTGCCTGCGGGCGGGCGGATGCTGAAGACCGGCGCTTTTTACAACCTTATCACCCGTCCCGGGCCTGGAAAACGCCCGGCGGTGCGCAAGCTTTGTGACTGGCTGATTGCGGAATTTGCCGCGCTGGAGGCCGAACGAGACCGGCTGGGCCTGGAAACCGTGCTCAGAACAGGCTCTGCGCCTTAACGCCCACCCCCCTTGCCCGGCGCCCCCTGCAGGCTCGCCGTGAACGCGCCCTGCGCGACGCCTGCCGGGGTGAGAGCCCCCGCGCCCTCATAGCCTGAGCCTGGCATAATATAAGCAGATCGCGCCGCTTTAACGGCCTCAAACTGCAGGGCCGCTGTCAGCCGGACCGCTGCAAATAAGCACGGATTTCCGGCTCCGGTCGGTGATCGGGGCTGCATATTGCCAGCACCAGGCTTAATCGTGACAAAAATTTCCAGGGATCGGGCCATGTCCTGCGTCTGACATCTATAAGGATCGCTTTTCAGAACGGATTGGGTACTGCCGATGCAAATTTTGCGCAAATTCATTCTTCCGGGGTTCATAGCCGCAAGCCTTTCGGCCTGCGCCTCTGGCACCGGGCATTCGGACCGCTTTGTCGGCAAGCCCGTCGATAAGGTGATCGCCACCATGCCGAAATATGGCGCGCTGCAGGGGGTCGATGACAGGGGCCAGGCTTTCTATCGCTGGAATTTCGATACCGAGGAAACCGTCTCGGTTCAGTATTCACATGCCGCCTATACCGTGAGCGGGGCCCAGGTCTCCGGCGGGCTGAGCTATGGCAATGAGCTGCGGCAGCGCCGCTGCAACGTCACGGCCTATTATGACCCCGCGACGCGCCTCACCAGCCGGTTCGATGTTTACCGCACGAAAGGCGCAATCTGCGCCAGAATGGAAAGCTATCTCGATGGCAGCGCATTCCTGCCCACCGATTTCCCCGGCTCAAACTGAAAGTGCCTCACATGTCCTTTATATGCCGCCTTTCCCTCGCCCTGACCGCGCCCCTGCTCCTTGCCTCCCCGGGCGGGCTGCAGGCTGCCGAAGCGCTCAGATATGACTGTAGCCTGATGGCCGGAGACATCGGCGCCCCGGTCAGCGACATGACCGCCGCCCCCGATCACGGCTGGCAGACCGATGGTGAGGACGCGCGGCTCATCTGCTCATGGTATAGCCCGCCCGCCGCCAAAGCCGCCGGAGGCCAGGCGCTCAGCGGGGAGGATTACAAGGATGTCGGTGTCCTGACCGCACAGCTGGTGGTCTATGGAGCACCTCTGACGCGCGACGCGGCGGCGATGATGAACGCGGCTGCTGATCTGCCTGCCGGTCTGGCCCCGGATGCGGCCTGGCTTTTTTCGCTGAAGAAACCCGATCTCACCGCAACCCTGGGAGCCATACCGCCCGAGATCATGTTCGGAGAACTAGGCGTCTCGGTCGCCTATGGCAACAGCTTTGCGACCGATAGCGGCACCGGCAGCAGGCTGACCACCGGCTGGAGTGTGGAGGCCGCCGCCCGTATCCTCGCAGCCGCGGCTCAGGGCCGCTGAGCGTGCAGGCCTGACCGGGCCGGAGCCCCCCTGGCGCTCCGGTCCTGGCCGGAAGCGGGTCAATTTGCCCTGCCCCGGAGATCTGGACTTAAGCCCGGCTTAAGGCCAGCTGTGCAGGTAAGGCAAAAACATCGGAGAATCGCGTGCTCAGAGCTTTCAATCTTACGGCTGTCCCGATCACGCTCGCGCTTCTGGCCGCCTGCGTTGAGGTTTCTCAGCCCGTTGTGCCGCCGGATCCCGAACAGGCGCGGCGCGAGGCCGAGGAACAGCGCGCCTATGCGCCGGTCAGCGAGGCCCCGGCCAGCATGTATGCGGCGCGGGTTGACGGCGGCTTTGCCCTTGCCGCGGTCGATCCGGCAACGATGAACCCCGAACATATCCGGCAGACGGTCGACTATCAGACCGATGAGCTTCCCGGCAGCATCATCGTCGATCAGCAGGCGCGTTTCCTCTATTTCGTCCTGCCCGAGGGCAAAGCGATCCGCTACGCCGTCGGCGTGGGCCCGGCCGCACTGGGGTTTGACGGCGGCGATGCGGTGATTGACCGCAAAGGCATCTGGCCACGCTGGACCCCCACCGCCAGCATGGTTGAGCGCAACCCCGGTCATTACGGCAAGTTTAAAGACGGCGTGCCGGGCGGGATTGCAAATCCGATGGGGGCGCGGGCGCTGTATATGCAGAAAGACGGCCATGACACCTATTACCGGGTCCATGGCACCAATGATCCGAAGTCGATTGGCCGCGCCGTCTCGGCGGGTTGTATCCGGATGCTCAACCAGGATGTCATTGACCTTCACGCACGTGTGAAAACCGGTGCGAAAATCCTGGTGCTCTGAGCCTCCCGGTTTAAGCCCGGGTTAAGCCAGCCAGGTGAAACCGGCGCAGGGAGGCAAGATCTTCCCTGTAACGGAGAAAGACATGAGCACTATCGCAACGCGCCGCCGTGCCCTGATGCTTGGCGGAGCGGGTCTCATCACCCTGGCGACGCCCGCGCTTTTGCGGGCCGGGCCGGTGCAAAACCCGCGCCATAATGCCTCGGGCTTCCGGATGCAGAACTGGCAGGACCATTTCGACAGCCTGGGCAAAGGGGTGATCGTCGCCGATACCGAGTCGCGCGCCCTGCATTACTGGTCAGGAGATGGCAGCGACTACCGGCTCTATCCCACCTCGGTGCCGCTGAGCGAAGAGCTGACCAAGCGCGGCTATACCGAGATCGTGCGCAAGCGGGTCGGTCCGGACTGGACCCCGACCGCCGATATGCGCCGGCGCGATCCTTCGCTGCCCGCCTATCTGGCACCGGGGCCTGACAATCCGCTGGGCACCCATGCGATGTATCTCTCATGGCCTGCCTATCTGATCCATGGCACGCATGACACGCGCAAGATCGGGCGGCCCTCCTCCTCGGGCTGCGTCGGGCTCTATAATGAGCATGTGTCCGAACTGTTCGCCGTGGTTCAGGTCGGCACGAAAGTCCGGCTGATCTGAGCATCTTAGGCCGCGCTTAAGCTCAGAGCTGCACGAAAGGCCCGCTGTCCTGGAGGTGGCGGGCCTCTGGCAGTCCCCTTCAGGCCGGACGCTCTGCCCCTGAAGCACCGATGCGCGGCACCCCTGCCCCCGGGCAGCCGGACCGGTGGCAAAAAGCCGAAAGCCGAAAGCCGAAAGCCGAAAGCCGAAAGCCGCGCGCTATTAGACCAGGCCCCGCCCGGGCAAGGCTTCTGTGATGCCCTCAGCTTTATGGCTCAGCTGGCAGGCAGGATCAGCTCGGCCTGCTCGCCACCGCCCTCGCGGGCTGAAAGCTGCAGACGCCCGCCCATCCGCTCCATGATGGCGCTGACAATCGCAAGGCCAAGACCGCTGCCCTGGCCCGAGGGGCTGGCCGCCCCGCGCCAGAAGCGTTCGGTCACAAAGGGCCGGTCCTGCGCGGCAATGCCCGCTCCACGGTCCTGAATGCGGAAGATCACCGCATCGCCCTGACGCAGCAGCGCGGTTTCCACCACAGATCCTGCCGGTGCGGCAAGGATCGCATTCTCGAGCAGATTGCGCAGCGCCGGCGCAAGCTGCGCCGCCCGGCCGGTGCGCCAGGCCGCCGGCGCTTCGGGCAGGCTGATCGTGACCCCATGCGCCTGGGCGAGGCTGCCAAGGCTTTCGGCCACATCGGCAATCAGCCGCGCGCCCTCCTGGCAAGGGCCGCTGCGCTCCTGGCCATCGCTTTCGGCGGCGGTCATATCCAAGAGCTGGCGCACCATACGGTCGGTCCGGTCCACGCCGCCGGTGATCTGCAGCAAGGCCCGCTCGCGTGTCGCCGCATCGGGGGCCCTGAGCGCGATCTGCGCCTGGGTTTTCAGCCCGGCAAGCGGGGTCTTCAGCTCATGGGCGGCAAAGGCGGTAAAACTGCGCTCGCGCTCACGCGTGGCCTCGACCCGGGCGAACAGCCCGTTCAGCGCCGCGATCATCGGTTTAAGTTCAGTCGGCGTTTTTTGCTGCGGCAGCGGGCTCAGATCCGAGGCGGCCCGGCGCTGCAACACCCGCGCCAGCTGGTCGAGCGGCTGCAGCCCGCGCTGCAGCGAAAGCCAGATGATCGCCGCCAGCAGCGGCAGGATCAGCATCGCCGGGGCAAACAGCCCGAAGGCCACGCCATTGACCAGCGCATTGCGGATGGTGAGCGAATCTCCCACCATCACCCGGATATCCAGCTCGGGATCGACATGGCTATAGACCCGCCAGGTCTCGCCATTGACCTCGCTTTCACTGAAGCCCGAGCCGCCCTCCGCCAGCTGTTGCAGCGGCGCCCCCTCCGAGCCGCTTTTCAGCTCACCATCAAAGCCCCAGACCTGACAGATCAGCTGACGGGCATAGCTATGCGGGCCGGTATCGGGCAGAGCCGGGGCATGTTCCACCAGCCTGGCGCTGTCCGGCGCCACAATGCCGCCGTTGCGGGCAATGAGCGAGGCCACCATCTGCGCCGATTCCTGCAGGCGGCGGTCCAGAACCTGCGCCACTTCGGTGCGGGTGTAATATTGAATCCAGAGCACAGCCGAGAGCCAGACAATCCCGGTCGCGGCCAGCAGGATAGCGAAAAGCCGGGCACGGATCGAGGTCATGCCGGGCTCTTCACCGCTTCTGCCGCCAGCCGGTATCCGGCGCCGCGGATGGTCTCAATGAACCCCGCCCCCAGCTTGGCGCGTAATTTATGGATATGCACCTCGACCGTGTTGCTTTCGACCTCTTCCTGCCAGCCATAGAGGCGCTCTTCGAGCCAGGCCTTGGAGAGGATTGCGCCCGGACGCTCCAGCAGCGCCTGCAGCAAAGTGAATTCACGATGCGAGAAGGAGACCTCAGCGCCGCAGATCTCGCCGCGCATCCGTGCCGGATCGAGGCTCAGCCCGTTCCAGCGCAGCCAGCCTTCGGCCCGCCCCTGGCCGCGACGCAGAATGGCGCGCAGCCGGGCGGCAAGCTCCTCCAGCTCAAAGGGTTTGCCAAGATAGTCATCGGCCCCGGCATCCAGGCCGGAAACCCGGTCATCAAGCTGATCGCGCGCCGTCAGGATCAGCACCGGGATCCGGTTCTCGGCGCCTCGCAGCTCGCGCAAAAGCGTGCGGCCCGAACCATCCGGCAGCATCAGATCCAGCACCATCGCCTCAAACACCCCGCTGGCCAGGGCCGCGCGCGCATCGGCAAGGCAGGCCACGGCCTCAGGCGAGAACCCGGCAAGCCGCAGCCCGACCGCGAGGCCATCGCGCAATATATCGTCATCTTCGACAATCAGGATCCGCATCACATCCCTTCGGGCACCGCTCATTTCCGTTCAGATTGCAGCCCTGTCTTAAGCCTGGCTTAAGGCGGGTCTGATTGCACCCTGTCAGCAGCCATTATGCGCCGGTTTCGGCCGTGGCGCCATGAACGGCCGCTCAGATCAGGGTGAAGGAAAGCGATATGGCAATGATGAGCAAACGGCAGCTTCTGCATCTTGGGCTGGCCTCGGCCGGGCTGATGACGCTGGGCAGCCGTGCGGGCTTTGGCCACGATAATCCGATGCCGCCCGAGCTGCGCGAGGCGATTGAGCGCCAGGCCTTTGCCCCGGTGCTGGGCAATGCGAAAGGCGATATCACGCTGACCGAGTTCTTTGACTACAATTGTCCGCATTGCCGCACCACCATGCCGGTGATGAAAAAGCTGATCGCGGCAGACAGAAAACTGCGGGTGGTGTTTCGCGAATGGCCGATCTTTGGCGAGGGCTCGGCCTTTGCTTCCCAGGCCTCGCTGGCAGCACTGAACCAGGGCAAATACTGGCCTTTGCACGAAGCGCTGATGAAAATCAAAAGCAAGGTTGGTGAGGCCGAGGTGATGGCCGTGGTGCGCAGGCTGGATCTGGACGAGGCCCGGCTGAAGCGCGATATGGAAAGCGAGGCCGTGCTGGGCCATATTGATCACTCGATGCAGCTTGGCGATCATCTGGGCCTGGCCGGAACCCCGACCTTCATCGCCGGCCATGAAGGCCTGTTCGGGGGCCAGGATCTGGCGGCACTCTCCTCGCTGGTTGCAACCGCGCGTGAGGATCTGCTGTAAAGCTCGCGCTTTTGTGTTCTGCGCGGGCCGATCGCCTTAAGGCGGGGTTAAGCCGGAGCCGGGAACGGAATGATTATGATCGACAGACCCCGTTCCCGCACCCGCCCGCTGCCGCATCTCGTGATGCTGCTGCTGCTCTCGCTGCTGTCCATGGCTCCGGCCCTGGCCCAGAACTTCAGCTTTCCCGCCCGCACTGGCCAGCCGCTCGATCCCGAAGCGGCGTTCCGGATTGAAGTGCTCGATAGCGCCGGGGGGCGCATCAGCCTCGGCTGGCAGATCGAGCCCGGCTATTATCTCTACCGCGATTATATCCGCGCCGAGACCGCCGCAGGTCAGGCGCTGACAGTTGAAACCTTCCCCGGCCAGCAGAAAGATGATCCGACTTTCGGTCCGGTCGAGGTCTATTACAACGCCGCGAGCGCAATATTGCCCCGGGCAGGCGGCGAGATCCGCGTGATCTGGCAGGGCTGCCAGGAAGATGGCATCTGCTACGCCCCGGTCACCAGCAGCCTGACACTGCCGGTCCTGGCGGAGGCGAGCCCGGGCGCGGCCCAGCTCCCCGGCCCCGGCGGGGCCACCCCCCGGACCGACCTGCAGCCGGAGCCGCAGCCGCGACCGCAACCGGGGCTGCAGCTGGCCGGGGATCAGGGGCTTCTGGCCGCTCTCGCCGGGCGCGGCGGCGTCGCGCTGGTGCTGCTCGGCTTTTTCGGCTTCGGCCTCATGCTGGCGCTGACGCCCTGCGTTTTTCCGATGGTGCCGATCCTTGCCGGAATGCTGGCCCGCCAGGGCGAGGCGCTGACGCCCGCGCGCGGCGCGGCGCTGTCGGGGGCCTATGTGCTCGCCATGGCCAGCGCCTTTGCGCTCATGGGGGCGGTGGCGGGCTGGTCCGGGCAGAATCTGCAGATCCTTCTGCAATCCCCCGCGGCCATTGCCACGGTGATCGTGCTGTTCATTGCGCTGGCTTTGTCCAGCTTTGGGCTGTTCAGCCTGCAGCTGCCCTCCGGCCTTACCGCCCGTCTGTCTTCGGGCCAGCGCGGGCGCGGCTCGCTTGGCGGGGCAGCCGTGCTGGGCTTTACCTCGGCGCTGATCGTCGGACCCTGTGTGACCGCACCTCTGGCCGGGGCGCTGCTCTATATCGCGCAGACCGGCGATCTGGCGCTCGGCGCAGCCGCTTTGTTCATGCTGGGCCTCGGCCAGGGCGTGCCGCTGTTTCTGGCCGGTACGTTCGGTGCCAGGATCCTGCCCAAAGCCGGGCCCTGGATGGAAGCGATGCGGCGGATCTTTGGCGTCGTGTTTCTCGGCATGGCGATCTGGCTTTTTGAGCGGCTGATGCCCGGGCCGGGCATCCTTGCGCTCTGGGCGGTGCTGCTTGCGGGCAGCGCCATTTTCCTTGGTGCGCCCGACCGGCCCGACCCCGGTGCCGGGCCGGGTCAGAGGCTGCGCCAGACCGGCGCGGTGATGATGCTTTTCACCGCAGGCCTCTTGGGCTTTGGCGCCGCCCTCGGCAGCTCTGATCCGCTGCGCCCGCTGGCGCCTTTGCTGGCTGCTGCCAGCAGACCGGGGGCCGAAGCCGGAACCGGAGCCGCGCCGGGGCTGGCTTTCACCACAGTCACAACCGCTGAGGGGCTGAGCGCTGCCCTCGCCGGAAACCAGGGCAAAGCGATGATTTACCTGACCGCCGACTGGTGCGTCACCTGCAAGGGGATTGAGCGCAGCATTCTGCCCGACCCGGTTGCCACAACCGCGCTCAGAGATCTGCGCCTGATCAAAGCCGATGTCAGCCAGACCGGGGCCGGGGCCAATGCGCTGATGCAGATGATCGGGGCTGCGGGCCCGCCGACCATGATCTTTCTCGACCCTGAGAACCGCGAAACCCCGGGCAGCCGGCTGATCGGAGCCATCGCAGCCGAAGACATCCGCAATTCGGTGGCAATGATCGGGGCGGCGCGGTAATGGGGGGCTTTGCATTCGGGCCCTTTGTGCTTTCGGCCGAGCGCGCGCCGGTCATCGCCGGGCTTTTCGTTCTCTTGCTGGTCACCGGGCTGATTGCCCGCAAAACCGGGCCTGCCATCAGCCTCTGGGCCAGCGGCGCCGCCATCGGGGCGGCGCTCAGCGCCAGGCTTGGCTTCGTGCTCCAGCATGGAGCGGTGTTTCTGGCCGAGCCGCTGACCATCTTTGCCTTCTGGCAGGGGGGGTTCAGCCCGTTCTGGGGCATTGCCGGTTTTGTGCTGGTAAGCGCCTGGCATCTGTGGCGCCGGCCCGGGCTGCTGCTGCCGCTGGCCGGCAGCGCGCTGATCGCCTGTGCGGCGGGGAATCTGGTCTTCCAGCTGGCGCGCGGCGGGGATGTGAGCCTGCCGCAGCAGGCGCTGCTGTTCTCGCTGAGTGGCGAGCCGGTGGAGATCGAAGCCTGGCAGGGCCGCCCCCTGGTGATCAATCTATGGGCGAGCTGGTGCCCGCCCTGCCGGCGCGAAATGCCGATGATGGCCGAGGTGGCCGGATTGCAGACCGGCGCCGCTCTGCATTTCGTCAACCAGGGCGAAAACGCCGCAGTGGTCCGGCGCTACCTGTCGCAATCGGGCCTGCTCATCGCCCCGGTGCTCGATCCCGGATCGCAGCTGATGCAGCATTTCGGCGCCATGGGGCTGCCAGCCACCCTGTTCATCGATGCCAGCGGCAAACTGCGCGCCGCGCATATGGGCGAGATCTCGCGGGCGCAGCTGCTCGACGGCATTGCCGCGCTGACAAAAGCTGACTGAGGCGCCCGGGCCTTTTCAGCCGCCCCCCGGGCCTGCGGCCCCGGAATGGCGCACGCTATGGCTGATCACCGCTGTCAATATTGCGCTTCGGCATCAGGCGATAGCCGATGCCAGGCTCGGTCTGGATCTGCACCGCGCTCTGCGGCCCAAGCGCCAGCTTGCGGCGCAGCTGGCCGATGAACACCCGCAGATAGGCAAGATCCTCAACATGGGCCGGGCCCCAGACCCGCTCCAGCAGACTGCGATGCCTGACAATGCTGCCAGGAGCCTCGGCGAGCAGACGGATCAGGTCAAACTCCCGCCGGGTCAGCCTGACCCGCCGGCCGTCAATTTCAGCTTCGCGGCTTTCGCCGTCCAGACCAAAGCCCTCAAGCCCCGCCATACTCTCAGGCCGCAGGGATTTTGACCGCCGCAGGCAGGCCCGGAGCCGGGCCAGCAATTCACCGATCCCGAAAGGTTTGGCGATGAAATCATCTGCCCCCAGATCGAGCGCCATAATGCGCTGCATTTCCTGATCATGCGCCGACAGCACGATGACCGGCAGGCTCAGCTCCCGGCGCAGGGTCTCAATCACCGCTTTGCCATCCATATCCGGCAGGCCAATATCGAGGATGACCGCATCGAATGCCTCGCTCTGCAGCACCCTGAGCGCCTCCTGGCCATGGCTGGTCTGAACCGTCGCATAGCCCGAAGCCTGCAGCGCATAGGTCAGAAACCGCAGGATCTGCGGCTCGTCATCCACGATCAGGATTTTGGGCTGTGAGGCGCTCATAGCGGGTCCGGTGCGGCTGGTGCGGCGGCAGAGGCGCCGCTTTCTGCCGCTGTAGCCGCGGCACCGGCAACTGAAAAGACCAGCGTCACCGCGCGCCCCCCCGGGGTCTCCTCACTGCGCAGCTCGCCGCCAAGCGCGGTCGCAATCGCCCGGCTGACCGGCAGGCCAAGGCCGGTGCCCGAGGCCACTGCCCCGGGACCGCCGGGCCTGCCTGCCCCGCCCGGCAGCCCCGGCCCCGACCCCTGATCGGCAATCGTCAGCCGCACCCGGTCCCCATTCTGGTCGCAGCTCAGGCTGATCTCACCGCCGCCATGGCGGATGGCATTGTCGAGCAGATTATAGATCGCCTGTTCCAGCAGCACCGCATCAGCACGGATCAGAGCCGCTTTGCCCGGCCGGTGCCGGATCTGCGCCTCGGGCCAGATCTGGCGCAGACGCTCTTCCGCGGCCCCGGCCACAGCGCTCAGCGAGACCAGCTGGAATTCCGGCGGGCTGCCCGATTGCAGCCGGGTCAGCTGCAGCAGATTTGTGACATAGGCGGCAAGACGGCGGGTCTCGGCCTCAATGCCGATCAGCAGTTCGCGCCGGGCCCCGGCAGAAAGATCCGCGCCCAGCTCATTGATGGTGGTGACACTGCCCAGAATGCCGGCCAGAGGAGAGCGCAGATCATGCGACAGCGAGCTGAGGAGTGCCGCGCGCAATGTCTCCATCGAGGCCCTTTCACGTTCCGCAGCAACCCGGTCACCCAGATGCAGCCGCTGCAGCGCCAGCGCAGAATGCTGACACAGCACTTCGACGGCAGCCTCCTGATCGGGCTGGACGCGCCAGCCCGGCAGCTGCCGCAGAATGCCCAGCACGATATCGGACGATCCGGTATCCGTCCCGGCATCACCCATGCGGACGGGCAGAAATGTATAGGCGGCGCCGTTCCAGCCCGGGGCGGCCGCCGGTTCGGGCTGACCGCGCGCCAGGGCCAGCTCAGCGGCATAAAGATCTGCATGCTGCGGCGGTGGCGCCGCCTCGCTTTGCAGGATCAGCGCCAGTTCGCTCTCGTCTTTGCGCTCCATGACCACGACCGCGCGCCCGGTCAGCGCCGCCAGAGCATCGCGGGTGATCGCCAGAACCGCTTCGCGTGTCTCGGCGTTGTGCAGCTGGCCGGAGGCGGCAGAGAGCAGCTGCAGCGCCCGGGCATGGGCCCGGGCCGCATCCCGCTGCTCGCGCAGCTTTCCGGCAAGGATGCCGGTGGTCGCCGCGACCAGAAAGAACATCAGCAGCGTCAGAAAATCCTCGGCCTGTGCCACGACAAGGCTGAAATGCGGCACGGCATAGAGGAAGTTCAGCAGCCCCACCGCGCCGATGGCCGCAATGAAACCAGGCCAGACCCCCAGCCAGGCCGCCGCGATCAGCACCGGCGCCAGATAGACCATGGTCAGCCGGGTTTCCCCCAGATTGCGGGCGAAGATCAGGCTGAAGGCCGAGGTCAGCCCCAGCAGAGCCAGCACGATCAGCGCATCAGAGAAGCGCATGCCTCCGCTGCCCCGCCCCTGCCCCTCAGCGGGGCGCAATATTGCATCTGCTGCCACGACATCCCTCCGCCCGGGTTCAAAGCTGCGCAGGCGCATCTTTACGCGATCTTTATAACCGTTCTGGCAATCCCTGTCGCATCTTTACGCCGCCGCCCCGAGAATAGGCCGGGACTGCAGCGGAGATACCTATGACGACTGAATTGGCGGGCACGGCCAGGCAGGCGGGCCCCTCAGGCCTGCCCATGCTGTCGCTCGCGGCACTGGGGGTGGTATTCGGCGATATCGGAACCTCACCGCTCTATGCCTATCGCGAGGCCCTCAGGGCGGCGACACCGGCGGGCCAGGCGGCTGAGGCCGGCCAGATCCTTGGCGTGCTCTCGCTGATCCTATGGGCGCTGATTCTGGTGGTGGCGGTCAAATATGTGCTGCTGCTCCTGCGTGCTGATAATGAGGGCGAGGGCGGCACGCTGTCCCTGCTGGCGCTGTGCAACCGTGCCCTGCCCCGGCCCGCCCCCTGGCTGATCCCCATCGGCCTGATCGGCGCCGCTATGTTCTTTGGCGATGCGGTGATCACCCCGGCAATTTCGGTTCTGTCCGCGGTTGAGGGCCTCGTGGTGTTTGAGCCCGGGCTCAAAGACTGGGTGATGCCGATCGGCCTGCTGGTGCTTTTGCCGCTCTTTATCCTGCAAAGCCGGGGCACAAGCGCGGTGGCGCGGCTGTTCGGGCCGGTGATGCTGGTCTGGTTCGTGACCATTGGCCTCGCCGGGCTGATCCAGGCGGCCCGCGTCCCCGCGGTTTTCGCCGGGCTGAGCCCGGTCTATGCGTTGCAGTTTCTGGCCTCAAACGGGCTGACCGGCCTGATGGTGCTGGGGGCGGCCTTCCTCGCTGTGACCGGCGCCGAGGCGCTCTATGCCGATATGGGGCATTTTGGCCGCAAGCCCATCGTCAGAGCCTGGATCTTCATCGCCTTTCCCGCGCTTTTGCTGAATTATTTCGGCCAGGCGGCGGTGGTCCTTACCAATCCTGCCGACAGCGTGAACCCTTTCTTCAGATTATTCCCCGAGGATTACCTGCTGCCGGTGGTCTTCCTTTCGGCTGCGGCCACGGTGATTGCCAGCCAGGCGGTGATCAGCGGCGCCTTTTCGCTGGCCCGCCAGGCGGTGCAGCTGCGGCTGCTGCCGCGCCTGCGCATCCGCCATACCTCGACCGAGCAGGAGGGGCAGATTTTTGTGCCGGTGGTGAACACTTTGCTGCTGCTCGGGGTCACGCTTCTGGTGCTGAGCTTCGGCTCCTCCGAACGGCTCGCGGCCGCCTATGGTATCAGCGTCACCGGTTCGATGCTGGTCACCACGCTTCTCGCCTTCGTGGTGGCCCGGCATCACTGGGGCTGGCCCTGGCGGCTGGCAATTCTGGCGCTGGGGGGCTTTTTCATCCTGGATCTGATCTTCCTCGCCGCCAATCTCATCAAGATCCGCGATGGCGGCTGGCTGCCGCTGATGATCGCTATCGCTCTGGTTTCGGTGATGCTGAGCTGGCGGCGCGGGGTGCGGCATCTGACCGAGCAGGATGAAAAATCCATGGTGCCGGTCTCTGTCCTGCTGCGGCAGATGGACTCGCCTTCCGTTGCGGTGATCCAGGGCACCGGGGTCTATCTGACCACCAGCCAGACCATCACCCCAAAGGCGCTGCTGCATTGCCTGAAGCATTTCCGCGCGCTGCATGATCAGCTGATTTTCGTCCAGGTCCGCACCGCAAACCAGCCCGTCGTCGCCCCCTCTGCGCGCCTGGAGCTTGAGAAAGTGACTGCCCGCGTGACCCGGATCACCCTGTTTTTCGGCTATATGGAAACACCTGACGTGCCGAAGGCGCTGATCCAGCATTTCAGGGTCGAGCGCGGCTTCAGCATGATGACCACCTCATTCATTCTGTCGCGCCGCCGCCTGCGCCTGGCCGCAACCGGCACGATCCCGCGCTGGCAGGCCCGGCTCTTCCTCTGGTGCTCGCGAAATGCGGCCGGCCCGACCGATTACTTCCGCATCCCCGCAGGCCGTGTGGTCGAAATCGGCACCCAGGTGAATCTCTAGTCTCTGGCGGCGGTCTGTCTGCGCCAGGCGTCACGGCCCCAGCCGGGCCGTGACACAGTTGCAGGGCATAGCCAGCCCGTTATGGCAGCCGGTCGCGGCAGCCTGCGGTCAGATCCAGATCCGGGTTGCGCACCGTGGTGGTGATATCCATCAGCCCCAGCATGCTCGAGAACAGATTGTCTTGGCTGGTCGGAGCGCCGGTCCGGCTGCGCAGACAGGCCTCATCCAGCCCCATCAGCGTTTCAAACCTGGGATCAAGCCACATTACAAAGGGCACGCGGGTCTGCTCTGCCGGCGCCATAAACACCGGCGAGGCATGGAGATAGACCCCGCTTTCCCCCAGCGACTCGCCATGGTCCGAAAGATAGACCAGCGCCGGGGTCACCCGATCTGACGCGGCAAGAATGTCGATGCTTTTTGCCAGCACATAATCCGTCTCATGGATCGCATTATCATAGGCATTCACGATCTGCTCATCGGTGCAATCGGCAAATTGTGCGCTGCGGCAATCGGGCTGGAACACCGCGCGCTCCTGCGGATAACGCATGTAATAGGCCGGTCCGTGATTGCCGATCATATGCAGCACCAGAACCGTGTCCTCGGTGATCGTCTCGGCGGCATTGCGGATGATCGGCAGGAAAATCTCATCGGTGCATTCGGTGGCGCAGGCGACCGGATCAAGCGTCTTGTCGACCATGGCCCAGCCATTGCGCACAGCAACATTCTGATCGCCGGAATTATTCTCGTACCACTCCACCTTCACCCCGGCATGGCCCAGCACATCCACCAGATTTTCCCGGGCCAGCCCCGCCTCGCGCGTGAAATTATCCTTCCCCAGACCCGAGAACATGCAGGGCACCGAACGCGCGGTTGAGGTGCCACAGGAGGTGGTCCCGGTGAAAGCGATCACATCGCGGCGGGCAAGTTCCGGGGTGGTATTGCGGGCATAGCCATTCAGGCCAAAGCTCTGCGCCCGCGCCGTCTCGCCAAGGAAAAACACCATCAGAACAGGTTTTTCAGCGGCGGAGAGAGAGCTTCCCTTCCTGGCGTCACGGCCATAGGGCGCGACCTCGACACTGGCACCGCGCATCTGTTCAAGCCCGTAGCGAAACACCGCTTTCACCGTTGCGATCGGCTGATGCGCTGCGACGGGATCTCCGGCCTCGCGCATCATCGCTGAATAATCCTTAAAATACATAAACATCGCACCTATGGTCAGGCCAAGCGATGCGATGACGGCAAGCGGCCAGCGCCAGAGCTGATGCACCAGCCCCACCCGCCGCACCTCTGGCCAGAACACCAGCAGCGCCGGGATCACCCCGGTCAGCAGAATTGCGGCCACCATCCGGGGCGTCACCATATGGCTGGCCTCGGTGTAATTGGTTTCCACAATGTTGCGGACCATATCCTTGTCCATCAGCACGCCAAAAGCGCGCTCGTAATAGCTGGCGCCGGCTGAGGCCAGAATCAGCAGGGCCAGCACCGGCTTTTGCAGCCGGCCCGGGCCGAGCAGTTCCTGAATGAAGACGCTCGCCGCCAGCACGCCGAAGCCAAAAACAATCGTCCGGCTGTCGAGCAGCGGGAAATGACCAAGCAGCCTCTCCCAGAACCCCGTGCTCAGCACCAGCAGCATATAGGCGCTGGCACAGAGATTCAGCTGAAGATGCGAGAGCCGGGGCCGCCAGATCCGGACCGGAGCGGGAGAGGACGCAAGGGTAGAAGTCATTCGCCTGTCTTTTCTTGGACCGAGGGTGGACAGCTTCAATCTGATCCGGTCGGGAAGGAATTGCCTGAGTGCATCAGCGGGTCTCTGCCCGACGAACCTTGCGCTCAGCTTGCAATCTCAGGACTTTGGCTTTTTTTGGTCATCCCCCCAAACGGCCCCCACGTCCTGCCCCATGATCGCAGTTCTGTCGCATATCTGCCTCAGGCAGGCCCGGACCCGCCCTGCGGAAAAGGCGATACATCCGCCCGCAACAGGCCGGAGGACGGCAGGCAGGCCTTCACGAAAAGCCGGGGCAGGTCATGTCAGGGTCTCGGCCAGCGGCGGCGGCCGCGCTCAGACCAGCATCAGCCCGATGGCGATCCGTGCCGCCTCGACCCGGCTGGTGACGCGCAGCTTGCGATAAAGATCCTTGGTATATTGCCGCACGGTATGTTCCGAGATCGACAATGCCGTCGCAATCTCGCCCGAGCGCCGCCCCTGGCCAAGCAGGGTCAGCACCTCGGTCTCGCGCCGCGACAGCTGCGCCAGCAGATCCGGGCGGATCCCGCCCCCCCCGGGCAGCGGCTGAGGGGCGGGGCGCATATCCTGCAGCCGCTGCAGCCGGTTCTCCAGCGTCAGCTGCAACAGCGACAGATCCACCGGCTTGAGCAGATAATCATCGGCCCCGACCCGCAGCCCGCTGAGCATATCGTCGCGCCCGACCAGCGCAGTCAGCAACAGGATCGGTGCGCCCTTGACCAGCGCCGGATGGGCCCGTAGCCGCCCGACCATCTCCAGCCCCGACAGGCCCGGCAGCATCACATCGCAGATCACGCAGGCCATGCTCTCCGGCCCCATCCCGTCCAGCAGCGCCAGCCCCGCTTCGCCACTGGCCACGCCGCTGGCCTGATAGCCAAGCGCCACCAGCTCTTCGACCAGCTCGGTGCGGAAATCGGTTTCATCCTCGATGCACAGGATACGCAACAGATCAGGGCGCGGCATGGGCAGGCTCCAATGGCAGACGAAATGTGAAAACCGAACCCTCGCCCAGCACCGAGCTGAAGCTCAGCTCGCCGCCATGCAGCGCCAGAACGGTGCGCGACAGGCTCAGCCCGACCCCGGTTCCGAACAGATTGGCGACGTTAGAGCCACGGTGGAACCGCTCGAAAATCCGCGGCTGATCCTCGGCGGGAATGCCGATGCCCTGATCCTCGACCGCGCCACAGAGCCTGTCGCCCTCGATGGTCAGCCGCAGGGTGATCGGGGTCTGCGGATCGGAATATTTGATCGCATTGCTGAGCAGGTTCTCGATCACCTGCGCCAGCAGCACCGGATCGCCACTGCAGCCGGGCAGATTGGCCGGGGCCTCAAGCGTGATGGCGCGGGCATAGCCGAGGCGGCGCATCTCACCGATCACCCGCGCGCAGAGCGCCACCAGATCGATGCTCTCGCGGTTCTCACCGATTTCCAGCCGGTCGATCAGCGCGGCGCGATTGACGCTGGTCAGCAGCTCGAGCAGGCGGGCGGTGGCGGTGGTGACATTCTCGGCCTTTTGCTGCACCTGCGCCGGGGTGAACTGATGCGCCCGACGGGTCAGCCGCTGCCCGACCATATTGATCACCGCCAGCGGCGTGCGGAACTGATGCGAGACCGTGGTGATGAAACTGCGATAAATTTCCTTGGCATGGCGCTCGGTCGCCAGGGCCTCATGCAGGGCGCTGGTGCGCTCGGCCACGATACGCTCCAGCCCCTCCTGGTGGTCGCGCAGCTGCTCGGACACCCGGCGCTGCCGCACCAGCGATCGCAGCAGCCATGAGCCGAGGCCCAGCCCCACAGCCATCACCGCCAGCGAGGCGGCAAGCAGCCGCCCGCTGGCCTCGCGCATCGTATCATATTGCAGCCCCAGCCGGTCGCGTTCGCGCAGCATGCTGGCATTGGCCAGCGCCGAGCTGGCATTGGCCAGCTCCTCCATCTCGCGGGCCAGCCCCGCCCGGCCGGCCACAGGCTGCCCCTGCGGACCGGCCAGCAGGGCGGTACTCAGACGCTCCGCGGTGACGCGGATGGCGTCAAAGTCCTGAGCCAGACCATTGCGGGTGAAAAAGTCATATATCGGCGGCTCAGAGATCACCCTGATCCGGCTCTGCAGCATGTCGAGCCGGAAGGCCAGCTCCTCCGGCGCCGCGTCACCGCGCAGATCGCGCTCGGTCGCCAGCGAGACACGCATCGCCTCACGGGTGAGCTGCGACACCATCCAGACCATGTTTTCGCCGGTATTATCAGAGAGTTGCCGCACCATGGTACGCAGCTCCCCAAAGGACAGCACCATCAAAACCAGAAAACTGGCCACGCTGGCCAGAGCCAGCAGATAGATCCCCGCAATGTGCCGCATATCAGATCACTCGAGGGTGATTGCTGCCAGCTGCCAGGCCCAGCGATGGTCGTAACGCTGATCGATCAGCTCTGGGAAATCGTCGCGCGGATAGACCAGCCAGAGCGGGCCTTTACCGCTGCGCTCCATCGGCGTGCCATCCATCGAACGGGCCAGCAAGGGATTGAAAATCAGGCAATCCTCGGCCGGGATGCTCACCTCATAATCGTTCAGCGCCAGCAGGCGCAGTCTGCGCCCGCTCAGATCCTCCTGCGCCAGGCCCGCCGCTTCCAGCAGCGCGCTCAGCCTTACTCCGTCAAAGCGACGGGGGCCGGCGGTCCAGGCGGTATGGGTGGTCAGCGCAGTTTGCGGCAGGCTGGCGAATTGCTGCTCGGTGAAACCGGTGCTGCCCCCGGGGTGCGTGACACGGATCAGCAGCGGCTCTGAAGCGGCCCGGGCAAAAGACGCCGGGAAGGGAGTACAGGCAGCACTGGCAAGAAGCAGAAAGCGACGGCGTGGAATAGTCCGGAACGTATGCAATTTAGTCTCTTACTTGGCAGCCGCAGGACCTGCGGTGCGGGTCTTCCTTCGGGCATCCCCCTCTTTGCGGCGCAGAGGACAGGAAGGGGCCGGTCGGCCAGTGCCCGGCAGGATCAGCGCCCTGCTCCGACAGCTTTGCACAGATCAACCAATGGGCGAAGTAAAAATGGCGGGACAGAGCCCGCCATTTTCAGGTTTGCAGCAACAGGGCGGCTCAGCCCTGCTTTGTCGCCGTCACCAGCGCGCCAAGGATCAGCGGCACCCGGTCGAGGCCGCGACGGAAGTCCGGCCAGTGCGGAGCAAGGCGGAACTGCAGCAGCGGCTGCTGATCGCCGGTCCGCGTGCCCTCATTGCCAAGCTCTGACAGGCTGCGCAGATTATACACCCCGGCGAGGCCGAGACGCTCGACCAGACCGCGCGCGGTCTCTTCGACCAGCACTTCGGTGCCATTGAGCATGAAGCCTGCGCGGCGGGTTTCCAGCGCCAGCACCGGAGCGGCGCTGACATCGGGGCCCTCTCCGAGCACGAAGCTCAGCCGCACATCCGCGGGCACCCACAGCTCGAGCTGGAACCTGCCATCGATCCCCGAGAAGTTCCGGCTGATCCGCAGGCTCTCTTCGCCGCGCCAGATGCCCTGATCAAGCTGAACATCCTGATCACCGAACTCGACCCGGTTGCCGCGATGGATCAGCACCGCATCCTGGCTGACCGGCCCGTTGAAGGTGATCGAGCTCTGATCGCGCAGATTATAGTCGAGGCCCGCGCGCAGATCGTCGATGCTGCCCGCAGTCGGATCGCCGACCGGCTGGCTGACCACGGTTTCAATGCGGACCACCGGGCCCACATTATCGCCATTGTCACGCACCGTCGCATCGATATGCCCATCCGGCTGCAGCGTGGTCAGGATGGCGTCGACAGAGTCAGAGGTTATCTGCACCTCCCCGCCCCGCGCCAGCCCCAGACGGACAGAGCCCTCTGCGGTCACATCGATCAGCCGCGCCGCCTCCAGATCATGGCGGCCATAGGCCGGCTGCGCCGACAGGCCAAAGCCCGCCTGATCGGCGCCGGTCACAGAACCGACCCCGATCGCGGTGACGCTGACATCGCCCGCGGCGGTCAGATGCACCAGATCGCGGCCCTGCAGCGCCCCCGCCGTCAGATCGCCCTGCGTCGTGGACAGCCGCAGTTCGGTACCGGCGATGGCATAGCGGATGTTCAGCCCGCTGTCGCTGCTCAGATCCACCCTGCCCGAGGCATAGGCGGTCAGGCTGCCGAGGGTTGCGCCGGTGATCTGGCCGCTGCCGCCCGCCAGCCCGCCGATATTGCCGCCAAGGGCAAAGAGCTGCAGCTCGCCCGCCGTGACCGGTGCGGCCCCGATCAGGAGATTGCGCTTCGCCGTCATCACCACCTGCGAGGCCCGCAGGCTGCCGCCCAGCGTCAGATCGTTCAGCACCAGCAGATCCAGCACCCGACCTGCGCCGAGCGCCTCGGTCAGCAGATCACCCGCATCCGTCACATGCAGCTCGCCCCCGACCGTGCCGGTCAGGATGCTGATCGCGGTCTCCAGACGGTCGGCGCCCGCGCCGACATCGCCCGCCGCCGTCAGACGCAGCCGCGAGCCGGTGACATCGGTGCCGGTCGCTGCCGCCAGATCCAGCGCCGCGCGCAGATCGAGATGCAGATCCTCGGCGCCGAAGCGGATCACATCCGCCCCGACCAGCGCCAGATCGCCAAAGGCGGTCAGTGTGCCGCCGCTCGCCAGATCCATCGCCGCCAGCCGCGCGTCGGTCGTCAACCCGGCATTCAGCGCGCCAAGTGTCGTCGTCAGGCGGATCAGGCCGGTGCTGCCGGTCTGGCTGATCTGCAGCGGCGCGGCCAGCGTGCCAACCCCGGCCGCCGTCAGCGTCAGATCGGCAGCGCTCAGATGGCCGCTGGCCTGCGGGCCCTCGACGCTGAGATCGCCGGCGACATTCACCTCCAGCGCACCGGGCGTCACCACCCGGCCAGCCAGCGCCAGATCATTATCAGCGGTGATCGAGATATCGCCGCTGGCCTCTACAGCCGCGATCCGGGCCTCTTCATAAAGCGCCACCCGCAGATCGCCGCTCAGCGCCGCCAGGTTCAGCGTGCCAAGGCTGCCGTCCGTGCCGCGTTCCAGCTCCATCCCCAGGGCCTGGGTCAGGGTGCCGATCGAGCTGCCCGAAAGCAGGATATTGCGGGCGATGACCCGGGGCGTCGCGCTGCTGAAAGCATCGGTGATCGCGCCGCTGGCCCGCAGATCGACAGTGGCCCGCGAATAGACCTCGGCAAGGCTCAGTCCGCCGGTGGCATCGAGCCGGATATCGCCTTCGGCGCGCAGGTTGGCAACGCCGCCCGCGCCCACCGCCACGCTCAGGCGGCGCTCCGCCGTGCCCAGGCTGCCTTCGGCGCTTTCCAGCACCAGATTGCCCGCGCTGCGGATGTCGGTGCCACTGGCAAGGGTGCCGGTGATGGCTTCTTTGGCGCGCAGAGTGACGCCGCCCTGCCCGCTGACCGAGCCCAGACGCAGCCCCTTATCGGTGCCGATCAGGATATTGCGGCCCGCAGTCTGCGAACTGACGTTCAGCACGCCATCATTCAGCCCGGTGACCGGATTGAGCCCGCCCAGCATGGTGATGTTCAGATCATCAAAGCGGCGCAGGCGGATCAGCCCGGTCTGGGCATCCTGGCTGACGTTATGCGCCAGGGTACGGCTCAGCAGCAGCAGCTCCTCGTTGCTCAAGGGCCCGGTCAGATCCAGCACGACATCGTCCAGATCCTGGCCGACGCCATCGCGGGCGATCAGGGTGATGCTGCCAAAGGCCGTGACATTGCTGCCCTCATTATCATCCTGGCTGGAGGTGGTGCGGCGCACCACATCGGCCGAGATCGAACGCAGCATCTGCGCCTGGTCGAACAGCGCCGCCCCGGCAATCCGGTCGCGCTCGGTGCTATCAGCCTGATAGCGGTACCCGGCAGCATAGCCGGTCTCGGTATCGAAGCTGCGCCAGAAGGCCTGGCGGCTTGCGGTCCAGTCGGCGATTTCCGCCTCGAAATCATCGGTGCTCAGACCGCGGTCCAGCAGGACCTGGCGCTGCGCCTCCCAGGCGGCCAGGGTTTCGGCATCCGGGGTGAAATCGGCGGGCAGTGCTCCGGCAGCCTCGCGCGCGATCCAGTAGTCGCGGTACATCCGCTCGCGCTCGGCCTCATAGGCGGCGATCATCGCCTCGGTCCGGGCGCCGTCTTCGGTCAGCCCCAGCTCGTTGCGCCAGATCTCCACCAGCTCCTCATTGGTGCGGAAATCGCTTTTCGCATCATTCAGCCCGTCGAGGATCGCGCCATCAGGCGCCCGCAGCGTGACATTGCCGGCCTGCGAGCTGACCGCTGCCACCCGCATATCGCCCGCGGTCTCGGTCACATCAATATGGCCCGAGGCCGTGGCCGAAAGCCGTCCTGCGCCCTGCAGATCGATGCGCAGGCTTTCCGTCCGGCCGATCTGGCCGGTGGCCGATTTCAGCGTGATATCGCCGCCACGGATCACCGTCCCGGCCTGCTGCACCAGATCGCCCCGGGCGGAAAGCGTGATCGCCCCCACCGAAGCGACCTGCGCATCCGAGCGCGAGGTGGTGATATTGCCAACCCTGAGATCGCCACGGGCCGAAGCCAGATGGATCGAATCCGCCGCCGAGGCGGTCACCGCCTGGCCCTCGGCCAGCGCGAGGCTCAGCGCCTGGCCTGCGGTGCCGATGCTGCCCTGAGCGGCGCTGAAGCTCATGCCCTGGCCCGAAAGCACCACATTGCTGTTGCCTGCGGTGATCGAGCCCTGGCTGGAGGTCACCTGCGAGGTGCCGCCATAATTGTTGACGATGCCGCCGAAGATCACCGAACCGGCGGTGTTGATATTGATGGTCTGCGCCCCGGCAATGGCATCCGAGCCGCTGAACACGATGTCGATGGCGTAATCCGCCTTCACCCGGTGGTTGAACTGCTCAACCGTGGTATGGGTTTCGGTCCAGGTGTAGTGGCGATAGCCCGAGCCGAGCTTATACCATTTGACCGAGTCATGCGTCTTCTTCTCGGCGCTCTTATTGGTCTCGCTGCGGTCCAGCAATTTGCCTTCCACTGCATAGGCGTAATCCGCCCCGCCAAGGCTGCCGCTGAGATAGGGGGCCTGGGCCACCACGGTGACCGAAGGCACGGTCTCATTGGTGACCTTGGTCACAGTATTCTCGCGGTCGACCACGCCGCCGACCAGGATCAGCTCCTCGCGGCGTTTGGTCACCACGGTGGTGGTTTCGGTCACATTGGTGAAGATATAGTCGCGATCCGCCTTGGTGGCATAGCTGTACTGACGGGCATCCCCGGCATTGCGGGTATATTCCGTCAGCCGCAGCTGCTGGCCGACCGGCAGCGAATAGTCATAATCCCAGAGCGAGATCTTGCCGGTGGCGCCTTTGGCCACGCCATTGGCATCCAGCTCGCCGCCGATCATGATCCGGCCCAGTTCCATTGCATAGCGCGAGCCGCTGTTCACCGTCACCGCGCTGAAGCCGTCCAGCACCTCGATCTTGCCATTGCCGGTCGAGAAAATGTCACCAACGATCGTGACATCGCCGCCAAGCGCCTCGATATCGGCAACCACGATGCGCTTCGCCACCGGATCCCAGGAAATCGCAGCATTGCTGCGGATATAGGCCAGGGCCGAATCGAGGCCCTTCCCGGTCAGCGGATCATAGAGCAGAATATTCGACGCACCGCCGAGACCCTGCAGCACCTGATCCAGCCCGGCGCCCAAGCTGATATCATAGGCGCCCACCCCGGCCCGGATGGTGCTGTTAACATTCACCATATCGGCCGAGATGAAGATGCTGGAATTGGCATAGATCCCGCCGGTCTGGCTGGCCTCGGCCGGACGGAAAGCCGGGATCACCAGGCTGCCGGTGCGGTAGGTCTTCGTGCTGCCGACGCTGCCCGAACGCACCGCGCTGCGGATTGAATTCTCGACCCGGGTGAAATAGGCGCCGTAGCTGTCTTCCGGGTTGGCACCGCTGGTCGAGCGCACGCCCGGGCGGTATTCCATCGAGACCGAGCGCGCGCCTGCCACATGGATCTCGCTGGCCCGCATCTCGCGGTAGATCGAGATATCCTTGCCCGAAGACCAGACCTGGCCGCCGAGGTTGAACACATCACCCTGATGCAGCAACCGCCCGTTGGCCGTGCCGGCCTCGACGCGGATCACCGGCTTCGCCGGATCGGTTTCAGCGCTGACCATGGTCAGGCTCTGTGCGCTGCCGCCGTTGGAAAGCCCGGCCAGCATGGCGCTGTCGGTCACCCGGGTGCCGTTAAAGCTGATGGTGCCGCCGGCGTAATTCTCAATCGTCAGATTGCCGACCGCCAGGGTGGCGGTGCTGCCCTGGGTGGCTTTCACCTCGATCAGCGCATCGCCCGGGGCCACCAGATCGCCATTGCCCGAGACATGGGTGCCGCGCAGATGGATATTGCCCGCCGAGGCGCGGATATCGCCCACGGTGATCTGCACCCGGCTGGCATCGCCACGGATCTCGTCGATCGCCGCCAGCAGGCGCCCGCGTTCCATGGTCCAGGCGGCTTTGGCGATCTCATTCGAGGCAAAGGCCGGATCATTCAGCCAGCCATTAACCTCGGCCAGACGCTCGCTCAGCGCTTTGGTGGCGGCGCTGCCGGTGCCCTTGTCCCAGTCGGTCTGGGCATGGGCCAGCGCATCATCGGCATAATCACCGTAATGGGCATTATTATCGGCATCAAAATACAGCACCTGGATATTGCGTGCCCCGGCACGCAGATTGCCGTTCAGCACGAGCCCATGATTGCCTTTATCGGTCGAGCTGCCCGATTTGATATCGAGCGAGACCGGATCCCCGCCGAAGATCCCCGAGATCGCCGAAGCAATCTCGGCCAGGACCTGGCGGTAAAGGTCAGTGCCGCGGCCAAAGCCACGCACCAGCCGGTCGCCGCCCTCGGCCGCCACGATAATATCGCGCACCGCCTTGACGTCGGCCCCGGCATCGATCTGCACGCGCGAGATGTCCTTCGCGATGGCATCCGCATCCGGCTTGGTCACGATCGGCGCGGCGGTCTTGTTGTAAAGCCGGGTCTCGGCCTGCAGATCGAAGCCCTGCAGCTGGCCCCGCACATAGCCCGCCAGCAACGCCACATCCTGTTCGGCAAACAGTCTGGCCCCCGCACCGATAGTGACCAGCGCGTTGCCGGTGAAATCGGCCAGGCTATTGCCCGAAGCTGCCCCCGCCAGACCGGTGGTCGAGACATTGGCATAGGCGAGGATCTTCACCTGATTGCCCGCCGAGAGCCGCAGCCCGGCCCCCGAGTAAAGCTCGGCATTTTTGATGCTGAGGATCGCGTCTGAGCGCTCGGCAATCACCTTCAGATCGGCTTTCGGAATGGCGATACCGCCATCGGCATGCAGCTCTGCACGTTCCAGAATGTTGTAATCATTATAAGCTGCCAGCGAGAAGACGGAATCCAGCCCTCCCGCGCCGCCCATCTCCATGATCGCGCCGTCATTCACCGTGAAGCGGTTATCGACATTGCTGCGCAGGGTCGAGGCCACGGCCGCGCCGCCCGCCAGACCGCCCGAGCCGCCATAGATCGTCGCCTTGCCATCCAGCGCGCCGCTGGTGATGCCGGTGGCCGAGGCCAGATCGGCACTGCGCTGCGCGCCGATGAAGGCGCCGGTGCCGATCTGCATGTCCTGGCTGATGGTGACGCGGGCCTTCTGCCGCGCCCCCGAGGCACCGGCCAGATTGGCGGTGGTCGAGCTGACATAGGTCAGCAGATCCGGCCGGGTCGCGGTCAGCATCGACAGATCGCGCGCCGAAAGAGTGAAGGCCCCGGTCCGGGTTCCGAACAGCGCCGAGGTGGCGAGCTGGGCATTGGTTTCGGCTTCGGCAGCCGAGCCGGCGAACAGCCCCTGCGATCCGGCCGAGACCCGGGTGGTATAGCCCGGCGCGTTCAGCGTGGTGATCTGCACCTTATCGCGCGCCAGCAGCAGATCTCCGGTTTTCAGCCCGTCGAGCTCCAGACTGACCCGGCCCTCCTGGCCCGCTGCCTGTCCGGCAAAGGCGGTGACCGCCCCGGCGGCGACCACGCCACCGGCCTTACCGTCGCCGCGCGCGTCAAAGCGCAGGTTTTCGGCCATGGTCTGAATGGTCAGATCGCCAGCCGAAGCGACAAAATCACCGCGCAGACTGGCCGAGACCAGATAGCCGCCGGTGGCGGTGGCATCCGCGCCGCCGCCCGCCCCGATGCCGCCCGCCGAAGAGCTGGCGCTGGCCGAGGCCCCCTTGCCGCGCAAAGCAGTGTCGATCAGGATCGACGAGGCGCGGATCACCCCCTGGAAATCGGCGGTAACTTTGGCCGAAAGCTCGGCTTTGGCCAGTGATACCCCGGCCGCCACCGCGCCCAGGGCCTTGCCCGTGGCCGTGGCGCTGACATCGGGATTGGCCTCGGTGACCAGCTGCACCTCACCGCCGGTGATGGTGACGCCAAGCGCCGTGGTCTCGGTGACCGAGGCCGCCCTGGCACGGGCATCCACCCCGTTCAGACCGTAATAGACCCCGCCCGCCCCGGCCTCGGCCGTGACCGATTGCCGGGTGACGCTGCGGCTGGTGATCTTCACCGCGCCGCCCAAAAGGCTGGTTTGCTGGCCGGTTTTGCCGATCTCGACCCTGACCTTGCCGGTGTCGCTGACATGGGCCACTGCGGCGCCGATGCCGACCATGCCGCCCAGGGCATAGTTCTGAATCTCCAGCCGGGCCGCCAGATCGCGCAAAGCCGAGATTTCCAGCCCCTCGCCGCTGCCTGCGGCATTGCCGCCGCTCAGCTGGCTGCCGCCACCGACCACAACCCCGGCCGAGCCGGTGGTCTCGACCCGCGCCACGCCAACCGCCAGCGCCGCCAGGCCACCGCCCGCCAGCGTATGGGCCACCGCATGCACGCCCTGCGCCCCCTGGCCCTCATGGGCCGAAAGCTGCAGCTTCTTGCCTGCGCTCAGCACGCTGTTCTGGCCAACCGATACCAGGGCCCCCGCCCCGGCATGGATCAGCCCGGTGCCGCTCGCGGCGCCGGCAAAGCCGCCCACGCCCAGGGCGCCGGTGCTCTGCCGCACATCGGTCAGGCTGGTGGCGGCCAGCCGCACATCGCCCGCGCCGCTGATGCGGGCATTCTCGCCGATCACCACCCGGGCGCTGTCGGCACCAAGCGCGCCGTCCAGGTTCAGCCCGCTTGAGCGCGCCAGGCCATCGGCCTGGGCATCACCCGCCCCGGCCGCTTTGGCCAGGGCATCAGCATTGCTGTCACCACTGCCCGCCAGCGCAGAACGGGTCTCGGCCAGCGCCGAATCCTTGGCCTTGCGCTCATCCTCATTCTCCGAGGCCAGCGTGCCGCCGATATCGACCGAGCCGACCGCCGCGGTGATCCCCAGCAGCCCGGCTGCCGAACCCGCCGCCACGCCCATGGTGATATTGCGCGACGAGGTGGCGGTCAGCGCCACATTGCCCCCCGATTGCAGCACGACATTGCGCCCGATACTGACCTCAGCCGCAGTCTGGAAGCGCTGCAGATCGACCGCAATCCCCACCGCCGCCAGCCCGGCGGCGCTGATCGCGCCGGTCTGGGTGGTGCTGGTCACCCGGTCACTGGCGCCGATTGCCAGATCGCCCTTGCTCTCCAGGGTCTGATCGGCGTCGATCTCCACCCGGGCCGAGGATCCTGCGATCAGGGTCTGCGCCACGACGGTGACGCCGCCCAGCAGGCCGCCCGCGCCGCCGATCGTGTCGGCGGTGATACGCAGCTCGTTATCGGCCTTCATCGAAATCGCGCCGCCGCTCAGCAGATTGCTGTCGAGCAGCACCGTCTCGGGGCCGGTCATCGCCTCATTGGCGACATCGCCCCGCAGGCTGCCAACCCGGATCCGGGCATCGCTGTCGGTCTGGGTCACCGAAACCGCACCGCTGCCGCCAACCGCGGCGGCGCTGAAGGCGCCGGTCTTGGCAGAGTTCACCGCCAGGGTTTTCGCGCTGACGCTGAGATTGCCACCGCTGCCGCTGCTGCGCGGCAACAGATCGGTGCCCAACAGATCGACGCTGGATTTCGCGGCAAAGAACCGCGTGCTGACAGTCGAGGCCCCGGCCCCCACGCCTGCCGCCGCGCCCGCCGTGGCGCCGCCGATCCGGTTTTCGCTCAGCGAAGACAGGATCACATCCTTATTCGCACCAAGCACCGCGCCCGCCAGACGCAGCTTCGATTCGTTCTCAGCCACCACGACCGAAATGGCCGCGCCGCCCGCCCCCAGACCGGCCGCAACCGCGCCGACATGGGCATTTATCTCGGAATGGCTGTCAGCCGTGATCACCGTATTCTGCGCGGCATGTCCGGCCTCGGTTGAGCCGGCATCATAGCCCAGTTCGGCACGCATTTCGGCATCGGCCTGTTCATTCAGCGCGACCCGGCCGGTCGAATGGCCGTTCTCGTCCAGATCACCGATTTTCACCGAGGCCAGATCCTGCAGCACCACGGTCGAGATCGCCCCGGTGCCCGCCCCGATCCCGGTGGCGGCCATCACCGTATAGCTGTTCACATCGGCCCGGCTGTCGGCGCTGATGGTCAGGCCGCGCGGCGCCGTAACACCGAGACGACCGTCGACCCCCAGGGCCGCCAGACGCGAGCGGTCGCCGATCCGGGTTTCGGCCTTGCCCTTGAAGACATTGACCGCCACCGCAGCGCCTGCGCCCGCCAGCCCGCCTGCCGCCACGCCGCCGCTGATCGCGCCCGCTTTATCGGCATCGCCACCATCAATGGTGACATAGGCCGCCAGATCCGAGGTCACCTCCAGATTGCCACGCGCCAGCAGATCGGCCCCGGTCAGCTGGGTGATGACTTCGGATTTCGAATTATTGGCAATCGCGGTGCCAACCACCGCCACCGCACCGGCCGAAAGCCCCACCGCCAGACCGCCAAAGCCGGCGGTGGCGCTGCTCTCGATCACGCCATGACCGCCCAGTCGGGCGGTCAGCCCGTCATGCTGCGAAGTGACCTTGACCCCTGCGGTATTGATCGAGGTGGCCAGGCCGATCCCGGCGAAACCGCCGCTCAGCACGCCGGAATAGGCGGTGAAATACCGGTCGCCCCGGGTGATGATGTCCAGATCACGGGCAAAAATGCTGGTATTGGTGCTGCCGTTCGACACTTTGCCGGCGCCGACATTGACCACGATCGCGCCGCTCAGTCCCGCTCCGGCGGAGACGCCCGCGCTGGCCGCCGAGCTGGTCACATCGAGATCTGAGGTAGCGCTGAGCGTCACTTTGCCCGCGCGGGTCAAATCGGCAATGCCGGTCTCGCGGGTGTCGAAGGCCACATTCGACACCGCCGTCGCCACGCTGTCATTGATATAGCTGACCGAGATGGCCGCCGCGACCCCGGCGGCGCCGCCAAGCGCCAGGACGCCGCCGATACTGTCGACCTCGCCGGTCTGGGTCGCCGCCACGGTGACATTCCCGGCATTGGTCGCGAGCGTCGCGCCATTGCCCTTCAGCTCGGCCAGGAGGCCGCGCTGCATCACATTGACATTGATCGCCCCGGCCACCCCGGCCGAGCCACCGCCGCCAAATGCATAGGCATGGGTATTGATGGTGCCGGTCTGCAAAGCCAGAACCGAGACGCTGCCGGTCAGGCTGCGGCCCTGGGCCAGCTCCAGCCCGGCTTTGGTGGCGCCAAACATCAGATTGACCGTCACACCCGCGCCAACCCCGGCGGCGCCGCCAGCGGCGGCCGAGCCCGCCAGCGAGGCGATGCTGGCCTTATCCTCGGCGCGCACCAGGATGGTGCCGAATTCGCCCGCCTTCTGCAGCCGCAGCCTGGCCTCGGTCACATCATCGGCGATGCGGTTATTGGCGCTGCTCAACGAGCCATCCAACCGGCCATCGCCCGCCGCCGCAGCATTGGTGCTCAGCTGCGACAGAATATCGGATTTCGCCGCATTGGCATCCGCCCGGGCACTGTCGGTGCTGCTGCCCTGACCCTCGCCCGCGGCAGTGTCAAAGCGATGAGCCTCGGACAGGCCCTCGACATTGCTTTCGCGCCCGATCATCGAGAAGACCAGCGAGGCACCGACACCGGCGCCGCTGCCGCCGCCGACCCCGATGGCCGCCGCCTTGATCGCGCCTTCTTTATAGGCGCTCACGCTCAGATCGCCCGAGCGGGTCAGATGGCTGGCATCCAGCCCGGCATAGGTGGTGTCATGGATCATCGCCAGTGAGACCGCCGCCCCCACGCCGGCGCCCCCGGCGCCGATGCCGGCCGCACCGCCAAGGATGTCGATCCTGCTCTTGTTCGAGGCATTGACGGTGATATTGCCCGCGGTCTCGACATTGGTGTCGAGCGTCGCTTCGGTGCGATTACCGATATCGCCCACCGCCGCCGAAACCCCGACGCCGCTGCCGCTGCCGCCCGCCACCGTGGCGCCGATGGCGGCGATGGTCGCCGAATTGGTCGCCGAGGCGCTCAGATCCGGCGCGCCCTGACCGGTATAGCCATAGCTGCCCCTGGCATAGGTGTCTTGGGCGATCACATTGGCCGCAATCGCCACGCCGACGCCCGCCCCGCCGGTGCCCACGGCGGCATTGCCCGCCAGCACCTTGATCGACTGATTATCGGTGGCCAGCTGGCTGACGCTTGCCGCCTCGCGGATGGTGCCGCCGGTAATATCAGCGCGGGTGCTGCCGGTGATCACATTGACCGAAACCGAGCCCGCCACTGCCGAGCCGGTCGAGGCACCGATGGCCACCGAGGCCGAGCGGATCTTGCCTTCGGCCTCGGCCTTCACCGTCACCGCCGAGGCGGTGATATCGCTGTTGGTGATCTGGCTGGTGGTGTCATTGCCAAGGATCAGGTTGACCGCCAGCGCCGCCCCCGCCGCGCCCTTGCCGCCCGCCGCCGCCGCCCCGGCGATGCTCTGAATATTGCGCTTCGAGGTCGAAACCGCGCTGAAATCACCGGCGCCGCGCACCGTGCTGCCGCTCATGCGGATACCGGCATCGGCCACGATGGTATTGACGGTGATGCCCGCGCCAATCGCCGTGCCATCCAGCCCCGCCGCCCCGGCGACGCCCAGGCTGCGGATCTTGCTGTTGCCTTTGGCAAAGAGCTCGATCGTGGCCGCTGCATAGGGATCGGGATTTTCCGGCGTCGCTTCGGGCACCAGCCCCTCCAGCACCGCATTCTCGATCTGCACCAGCGTCTTGCCGGTGATGACATTGACCGCGCCGGCGGCGCCGACAGCATTTTGCCGCCCGAAGGCCAGCGCCCCGGCCAAGGCCCAGATCTGCGCCTCATCCTCGGCATTGATCCTGATGCTCTGCAGCGCGCTCAGCCTGACCGGGGTGGGGCCCGTGTCGCCGATCTCAACCTTGGCATCGGCGATGATGGTATTGACCGAAACCGAACCCGCCGCACCGGTCTTGCCCACGCCTGCCGAAATGCCAAAGCCATAAAGCCTGGCGGCAAAGCTGGCGTCCAGCGCGATAGACTCGGCGCGCAGCGCAGCCCCGTTGCGCAGCCGCACCCGCACATCGCGGTTGTAATTGTTCGAGCCGACCCCGAGGCCGAAGCCCAGCCCCTGGTCCATGCTCATATTGACCGCGACCGCACCACCGACCGCCAGCTGCCAGGAGCGGTCCTGGGCCAGCAGATCGATGGATTTCCCGGCCTGCAGGAAAGCGCCGTTCACATCGATCAGGGTATCGCCGTTCAGCAGGTTCATCGCCACCGAACCCGCAATGGCCTTATCGCCCTTCGAGGTGCCCGCGCCGCCGACCGCCACATTGATGGTGCGGCTGTCGTCTTCGGCATTCACCGTGACATCGCCTTCGGTCGAGGTGATGGCCCCGCCCAGTTTCACCGTGACATCGCGGAAGCCGAGCGTAACGCTCAGCGCGCCTGCCAGGGCATCGGCCTCATTCTGGGTCTGCAAAGCGGCAGAGATCGCGCCACTGCCGGCGATGGTCAGCCCCTCATTGCGGGCCGAAATCGCCAGATTGCCTTTGCTGGCCAGCCGCGCCCCGCCCGCCACTTCGGCCGTGGTGTGATTAGAGCGGATGATATTGGCCACGCCCGAGCCCGCCAGCGACAGGCCGGTTTTCTTCGAGCCGATCTCGGATGTCTCAGCCGTGTTGAGATCATTGAAGATGTCATAGGCTTCCATCAGCTGCATCTTGGCGATGACATCTGCCCCGACCAGCGGGTTGAGCGACATCAGAATATTATCGCCATTCGGATCGGGATCGGCGGGCGGGGCGGCGGTCTCGGCGGTGACCGCGCCTGCGGCGGCGATGCCGATATCAATTGCGTTGTTCAGTGCCTCGATGCTGGCCGTGCCCCCGGCCGTCACATAGCCCAGGCCATCCGCCGTCTCGCCGGGGCGGAAGCCGATGCCGGCGTGAACGTCGCGTTCCATATAATTGACGATCACCGCGCCACCGACGGCGGTGGCGGGCTTGCCGCTGCCGCCCGAGGAGGCGCCCGACAGCCCGGCGGCAACCGCCCAGTTGATGGTCTCGTCGCGGGCCTCGATCTTCAGATCGCGCGCCAGATTGATCCGGGCATTGCCCGAGACCAGCGCGGTGGTGGTCTTCAGCGTGACATTGGCGCCCAGGGACAGGCTGATGCCCTTCTCGCGCCCTCCCCGCCCGGCATAGACCAGCTGGCCCATGAAGCGGTCGTTCAGCGCCGTGACCTTCAGGTCGCGGGCAGTGATCTGCGCCTTACCCACCGTGGCGCCGATGCTGCCGCGGTTCACCTCGGCCCCCAGCGTGCCGCCAAGCGCGGTGGCCGGGCCGTCATTGAAGGGGTTCTTGGTCGGCAGATAATTATTGCCAAAGATCATCGCCGATTGCTCAACGGCATTGACCACCACATCGCCCGCGGTCGAGATCACCGCCCCGTCAAGAATGCGCGCCTGGGTATTGGCATTTGTCATGAAGGCATTGAGCGACAGGCCCATAGCGCGGTCCTGCGCCGCATCATCATGCGGCTCGCCGGGCACCGCGGCCTTCGGCGACCGTGTCCCGGCTGCCATCACCCCCGAGGTGGGGGTCAGCAGCGACTGCAGATAGTCGGTCAGGGCCGGAATTTCCGGCTGGGTGTCCAGCACCTCGGCCGCCTGGCCCGGCACATCGGAATCGCTGTCGCTGGTGGCATCCGACAGGGCCTGGGCGGGCAGGCCCTTCAGGGTCGCCAGCTTTTCGGCATAGTCTTTCCACTGCTGCACACTGTCCCACAGCCCCATCAGCGAATCCGACAGCGAGCCCAGATCGGTCTTCGCCTCGACCGTGACGTTGCCGCCCTGGATATTGCCGCCGAGTTCCGCCACGGTATCGCTGCCCAGATAGCTGAGCGCCCCGGCGGCGAAAATGCCGTCAGTATGCTGGCCGATCAGCTGGTCATAGCTCAGGCCAAGCGCCGCGGCCTTGCCCTTGAGCAGCAGGCCGAAATCGCCCATCCGCGACACGGTGCGGCGCACCGGCCCCGACAAGGCGGTGGTGGTGCGATAATCCAGCGAGGCGCGCAGATTCAGCGCCTCGACCGATGGCAGGGTGACACTGCCGGGGGTGGCAAAGGCACGGTAGCTGCCATCGCCCTGCAGATCGTGATAGCCGCCATTCAGCGAAACATAGGTGTCGTCCTGGAAGGCATTGACATCAATGGCGAAACCCAGACCCAGCGTCTTGGGGCTGGACTCCGGGTTCATCCCCAGCTTGCGCTTGATGGTTTTGGTCAGATCAGAGATCAGCGGCTCGACATGCGGGTTCTTGGTCACCACGGCGGTGGTGGGATTATTCTCGCTGACCGTGGCCTCGGTGTCGCGGCTGTTCGACAGATAGACCGTCTGCGCGGTCAGATCGATGCCCTCGGCTGCGTGCAATCCGCCGCTCAGCCGGTCTGAACCCGCGCCCGGGCGTACGTTCACCGCCACTTCTGTATGGTTTTTGCTCAGCCCGATATTGAGCGCCACCGCCAGCCAGTCGCTGTCACCGGCATTGGCCGAGACGGCCGTGTCATGGCTGCGCACGGTTTTCGCCTCAAAGATCGCGCGTTTTCCGGCGCTGATCTTCCTGGCATCGACCAGGAGCTGGTTCTCGACCTCCTGCAAGGTGATGTTCAGGCCCAAAGTCAGACCGCCGATTTTGGCGGCCTTGAAATCCACCGTCATGGCATCGCGCACCGTCGAGCGCAGCGCCAGATCGCGCGCCGAGCGGATCTCGCTGTCGCCGGTGATGCGCACCGAGGCCTGGGTCTTGCTATAGGCGCCAAGCGCCGAGAGCGGCACCGGCAGCAGGCCGCCCGGTTTGGTCTCGACCATGGTTTCGGCATGGGCGCGGATATAGACATCCTCGCCGATCTGGCCGGGGGCCGTGCCCTCGGTCTGCGGCGCGGTCCAGTCGGCGGGCAGGGTCAGCCGTTTGCTGCCCAGAATGGCCGGGGCGCGCAGATCCCAGACATCCGAGACCAGGCCATCGGCGGTGATGCTGGCATCGCCCAGCCGCTCGCCCGTCGCCCAGTTGGTCTTGCCGACGGTGCGGTTGCCCTCCAGCGGGCCACGGCTGCCGTCGGAGACCAGGGTGCTGTCGGTGATCGTCACATTGGCTTTGGCCGAATTGACCGGCACATTGACCACCAGCTGCGCGGCCAGGGCCTTGAGCGCCGCGAAAGAGGCATTCTGCGCCGCATCAGCCCCGGCATCGATCAGATCGCTCAGCAGCGTGCTCAGCTCCGAGGTGGTGATCTCCTGCGCCGGGATATCGCCATTGGCGGGAATGGTGATGGTCTGGCTGCCGAAGCCGTTGAAGAAGGCCTCCTGCAGCCGCGCCAGATGCTCGGCACTGTCGAGCATCGCCTCCTGGTCATCGAGATTGGTGCCGGTGCCCGCCCGGGCCACCGCATAGACCACCACCGCACCGCCCTGCAGCGTGGCGCCGGTCAGGGTGATTTTGGCCTCGGCATCACGCACCGAGATCGGCCAGGCCTGGTCGATATTGCTGTGCTCGGCGATCAGCGCGATCAGCCCCGAACCGCCGGTTGCCCGGGTGTCGATACTGCCGCCGTTCATCGAGATCCGGCGCCCCTTGACGATGACATCGCCGCCCGAGGTGGTCAGGCTGCCATCAATATCAATCGCCTCGCCCTCGGCGATGACCTGGGCCCCTCGGGTGGCAAAGCCGCCCAGAATCCGGATCTGCTCCCCCTCCAGCATCACCGTGCCACCGGCCTCGCCGCCCAGCACGCCTGCCGTGCCGCTCCGGTCCTGCCCCAGGGTCAGCTGATCGGCGCCGAGCCAGACCAGCCCGCCCTGGCCCTTAACTTCCAGCTTCACCGCATTCTCGGCCAGCAGGCTGTCTTCGGCGAACATGATGATATAGCTGCTGCGGCTGTCGCCCGTGGCCCCGGCCAGCAGGGACTGATTGGGCCCGTCGGTCTTCAGCGTGATCGACTTCGCCGTGGCGGTGATCGCCGCGCCGCCCGCCGTGCCATTGCTGGCGCTGACACTGCCGCCCAGCTCCATCGAGCCTTTGGATTTCAGGCTGACCACGCCATCGCGGATCACCACGCCTGCCGCGCGCTCCAGATTGCCGGTATTGACCGCAGTAACCGGCAATCCGCTGTCGGTGCCGCCCGCGCCCGAAACGCTGACCTGGCCATTGAGCAAAAGCCGCGCCCCGGCGCGCAGGCTGAGCGCACGGGCCTGGATCGAGCCCAGGATCTCGATCGAGCCCTCACCCAGCGGCTCTTCGCCCTGGTCGATATCCTCAAGATGGCTGTCAAAGGATTTCAGATGCGGCCCCGGGCCAAGGCTCGCAACCATGCCATCGCGGAATTCCGGCGTCGGCGTGGTCACCACCAGCCGCCCGGCATTGACCGAGCCATTCGCCCCCAGCACGAAACCGCCGGGGGTGACGAAATAGACATCGCCGCCAATCGCCGTGGCACCGTAGCGGAAGCTCGACACATTGCCGTCAATCGCCACCCCGGCGGCACCATTCATGATGTTGATGATACGGTCCGAGCTCTGGTTGAGGCGGAAATTCACATCACCATTCGCGCTCAGATCGAACTGGTCATAGACCATGACATCGCTCGAGCCGTGCTGCTTGCCGGTGATGTCGAATATATCGCGCCCGCCACTGACCGAGCTGCTGATCCCGCCGTGATAGCCATCTGCCCCCTGAATGGTGCTGATCGGCTCCGCCCAGGCCGGGGCGACCTGCGCCGAAATCACCGAAACGATGGCCAGCGCCGAGACGCCGCGATGCAATACCGCGCGCAGGCCGGGAACCAGAGCGGGGCGGTTGTGCTGGGCAATGGTCATCGCAAACTCCGGATCGGCAGGATCAAAAAGGACAGTCAGATCAAATTCATCAGATCGCCACGCCCCGAAATGAGGGGCTGCGGCCAACTGGCCCCGGCCTGTGGCGACCGGGGCCGGTAAGGTTACTCGGCCTCGTCAGCCGGCAGCTGGGCGCGCAGCGCCGCCACGCCTTCGGTGAATCGCGACATTTCGACATTAACGATCAGCGGCTCGCCATCGGCATCCATCCGGTAGCCAAACAGCACCGAATCCACGCCGCTCAGCGTCTCCAGCTCGGCCTCGTCCAGCCCGGTGGCCGCCTCGCAGACCCCGCCGAGGCAGCGCTGCCAGACCATTTCGCGCTGCGGCAGCTCTTCATTACCGGCAATGCGGTACACCGCCCCGCCCGGCAGATAGACGCCCTGCGGCACCTGGGCGAAGAGCAGCGCCCCATCCTTGACCGGCAGCGCCACCAGCCGCACCACCAGCTCGCCGCTGTCTTTCAGCGTCAGCTCCTGGGTCAGACGGCAGACCGAACGCTTCACGCTCAGCGCTTCGCAATTCACCAGCCACGAGCCGAAGGCGGTGTAATTCGCCAGATCCGCCGAAGGGGCAGCGGGCGGTGCGGCTTCGGCATCCTGAGCCTGTGCCATCGGCGCAAAGGCCAGGGCCGAAACAAGGGCAGCGCCGGCGGTAAGGCGGCTCAGAGAGGGGAAGGTGAAGGACATAGGTAGTCTCCTGCAGGCTCGTATAAGGGGCGGGGCGGCTTAAAAACTGGCGGAAAGACCAAGAAGGGCGACGGGCTTGCGCCCCTCGGTAAATCCGGTGGTCTCGCGAAGCGGGGCACCGATCAGCGCATGCAGCGCATAGCGGTCATCAAGGGTGAAAGTGGCGCCGATCCCGGCCGAGAGCAGCCGGTCAGCCGCGGTGCTGCGCGAGCCCGTGCTGGCCGAACTGCGCAGCATCGCCGCATCGACAAAGGCATAGGGCTGGATGCCCAGCCGGTCGTCAAAGAAACTGTAGGGATCAAGGCGCACCAGCTGCAGCCGGAGCGCGATGGCCTCGGGCGCGGCGCGGACATCCGAGGGATAGCCGCGCAGGATCTCGGTGCCGCCAACCCCGAACTGGCGCGCCACCGGCAGATGCAGCTTGCTGGCCAGCTGGGCATCGACCGCTGCGGTCAGGGCAAAGCCCTGGCTGATGCGGCGATTGGCAAAGCCGGTTAGCTGCAGCACGCCATAGCCGCCATCGGTCAGCGAACTGCCGGCGCTCTGCGCCTGGCCGGCGCGCAGCCGGGCGCTGCCGCCCAGCTCCATCAAGGGCAGGGTGCGCCGATAGCTCAGCTCGGCAGTGATCTCATTGAGGGTGGTATCGGCGAATTGCACCCCCGAGATCGTGGAATCGGTCCGGTCATGGGTCATGCCAAAAGTGGCGTAAAGCGAGCGGTCATGCGCCATGCTGACCGGCAGCCGGTAGCCCAGCGAAAAGCCCATACTATCCGAGACGATCTGCACATCCGAGAACACGCCGCCGATCACCTGGGAATTCGATCCATGCAGGCCCAAGACCAGCCGCCCGCCATTCGGCCCGACCGGGCGGTCATAGCTGACCGCCGCCGACCAGGCCCCGTCGCTGCGGGTCACATTCAGCCCCAGCCGGTCACGCCAGCCGGTCAGGCTGCTCCATTGCGCGGTACCATGCAGCCGCGCCTTGCCGGTATCGGCCCGGCCGTGATTGTCGAGCGTGAAGGCATAGCGCAGCGCTTTGGGCTCATTGCCAGTGACAACCACCCGGGTGCCGCCGCCCTGCGCACCTGGGGCAAAATCGAGGCCCGGCGCCAGATCATGGCTCAGCGCCAGCACCCGCAGATCGCGCTCAAGCCGGGCGTAATCGGGCTTTTCCCCCTCGCGCAGGCTCAGCGCCCGGCGGAAAAACTCTGGCCGGGTGGTGCCGTTCGAGCGGATATCGATCTGCTCGACCCTGGCCTCGACCAGATCGACGCGCAGCACGCCATCAACAATATCCTGCGCCGGCAGCACGGCTTCGGCGGTGGGCACGCCCGCTGCGGCGTAAAGCGCCTGCAGATGCGCCATCATCTGCTCAAGATCACCAAAGGTCAGCGGCCGGTTCAGATAGCCCGCGGTCACCCCGGCCAGATCCTCCGCCGTAAGATAGCTCGAAGCCGGGGTATCAATGCGCTTCAGGGTAAAGGCCGGCTCTTCGGCCCGGGCCGGCAGGGACAAGAGCAAAGCGAAAGCGAAAGCAATTGGTCGGATCATGGCTGGCCTTCCCGGGCAGCTGCGGTGATGCCGGATAAAGAGACCGGCAGCTCTGCCGGCGGCTCTCCGGCGGCGGGACGGTAAAGCAGCGACAGCTGCTCGCCACGGCGCAGGCCGCGCCATTCGGCAGCAGTGAGCGCCCGGCTGGCCTCGCACAGACCTTCGCGGCAACGCAGATAGTCCAGCCGCTGCTCGGGCCCGCCATCGAGGCTGTAGAATGCGCCTGAGGCCAGATGCACCCCTTCGGGCAGCAAAAGCTGCAGCACCGCCGTCTCATCACGCAAATCGATGCGCAAAAGCGCCAGCGGCTGGCCGCCCGGGCTGAGCAGGCTTTGCGACAGCACACAGCCCCCCGCCGCGCCACAATCGCGCTGCCACAGCGGGCCGGTCTCTGCCAATGCCAGAGCGCCGGACAAAAGCCCGGAGATCGCTGCCACAACAGCAGCTGTCTGACGCAGAACGGATGCCAAAGGCCTGTAACTCCACTATTTACAACCCTGACCCTACATCCCCGCCCCCCCGCTTCCCATTCCCCCAATCGAGGGCATCCAAAGGGAGGTATCCGATCCGGAGCGCTGCACCCGCCCCGGCGCCGCATGCCCTGCTCTGCAGATATCAGAGGACAGCCCGGAGCCGGGCGGGTCTGCCGGGCCTGGGGATAACGGGCCTGGCTGGCCGCGCGGACAGGGAGCGGGCAATGCCGCCCGGTTAACCCCCAGCCGGGCGCGTTACCCGAAACAGCAGAAACTGCGGCGGCACGCCCGACTCAGGCTCAAGCCAGAGCGGGGCGTGTTCGTTTTGCAGATCTGCCGCGAAAGGCCTGTCGCCAACGTTTTCTGAGCGACAGATCAGGACATAACCAACCGGCAGCCTTGCAATGAGCGCCAGCATTTCAGGCTCAGAGACAAAGGGATCATAGCCGTTCCAGAAGTTCACACCGCTGCGGTGATAGGGGACGGCGGTAATGCTGTGATGGGTTTCAAGCAACAGCGGCATACCCAGTGTGGTGCTGCTGGCGATCAGCGCGGGCGGATAGCGGTCAAGCCATTGCAGCCCGCCCCGCTGCAGACAGGAGCCCTGGCTCCGGACCACGGCCTTTGGTTTGCTGCGCACAGCAGGATCCGGCAGCATCTCGCGGGGCAGCCGCATGGCCCAGGCGGGGAAGAACCCGGCGATGACCACCGCAAGCAATGCCAGCAGGCTGAGCAGCCTCTGGCCGTTCTGCCACATCACGAGCAGGCGCGCGGCAATGAAACCGCCAAGGAAGGGGAAAGCAGACACCGCCATGTTCATAGCGCGGAACTGCTTCAGACTGCCAAAGACCCCCAGAGCAGCGATCCCCAGACACAGGATCAGCATCCAGCGCTGACTCTGGCTCATCTCGCGCCAGGCCAGTACACCCAGGCCCCCGGCTCCCAGCATACCAACGAGAAGTGGCAGCATCACCAGGTCGAAAACTTCCCCCTTTTCGAGAAAGACGCCAGGAGCCGGCTGGGTGTCGAAAATACGCAGCGGGATCAGCGCGCGGGCCTCGGCCGTCATATCGCTGTAAGGACCGGCAAGGCAGGGTGCGAGCAAAGGCGAGGCCAGGGCAAAGCCCAGAGCCACCGCCCCCAGCATGATCAGGATCACCGGCCCGGCCCGCAAGCCACACGCCGCTGCCCTGACCCCCAGAAGCGAGGCCAGGCTGCCGGTCATCACCACCAAAAGGACGGGGGGCGCCAGCTCATCACAATAGCCCGCCAGCCATTCTTCAGGGGCCGTCTGGCCGATCATCAGCAACGGCAGCAAGATCGCAGCACTGATCACGAAAGCACTTAGCCAGGGACGCATGGCGCTGTCCCCACAAGCCAGCCGCAGACCGGCAGTAAACCAGATCAGCAGCATCGGTGGCAGCATTTCAAGCCCGGCCGAAAGCGAAAGGCCAAACCCGCAGGCAGCAAAAACCCCGGCGCGCAGTCCAGCGCGGTGATCCTTCTGCGGCACACCAAAGGCAAAGAGCATCACACTGCAGCCCAGGATCTGTACATTATGGTGGTCGATCCGCCCGGCGGTGAACTCGCCATGGGCCAGCTTCGCCCAGAACAGGGTACAGATCATGGCCGCGATGCCACCGGCAGCCCCCAGCAGACGCCGCGTGCCCAGCCCGCTGAGCGCTATCAGCAGCCCATACAACAGGCCCGGCCAGAGGATCATGGTTATCGTTTCCGCCGCTTCCTGCGGCAAAAGCCGCGACAGCGGCAGCAGGAAGACGGCAAGCCCGGCATCGATATAGCGCGACCAGTGCAGCGACACGCCATCGGCCAGCATACGGTGCTGAACGTAATCGAACCAGCCCTGGCCATCAAGCCAGTCGCGCAGCATAGCAAGGCGCAGCATGTCGTCCGCATCGCGATGGTAAACCTCCAGGCTCAGCCCGTCTCTGATCAGCCGCAACGCCATAAGAGTCAGCAGAATCCAGAACAGGCGACGAAAAATGCGGTCAGATACGCCGGGGGCTGGGAAGTCCTGGGGCAAAGCTTCGGCTCCGTTTCTGTTCTGCCCCTGCTTGCGCAGAGATCGGGGCACAAACAAGACGCTCAGATGGCCAAAGTTTCCCGCCCTCTCCACTGACACCTGCTGCTCAGCGCTGGGAGGACCTTTCCCTGAAACACATAAGGCAGCCTTCTGCCCGGAAGATCGCCATGCCCCCCGGATCAGGGCCTTCTCCGGCGAGACTTTCCCTGCGGTTCAGGCGCTTATAGCCGCAATTATCGACCAAAACCGCCCCAAGAGACCCAATCGTATCTACATCCAATAATATTGCATTATCAGACAAAAGCTTTCTATACTCCCCCCATCCCCCTGAACCCGCTCCGGAGGCCCCTGACGTGACCGAAGACAGCCCCTTGCCCGAGGCCAGCGCCCCTCATCAGCCCCTCGCCCTGCGCGATCTGGCCGAGCGGGCGCGGGCCTATGCCGAGGCCTCCAGCTCGCTCAACACCCGCCGCGCCTATGCGGCTGACCTGAAGCATTTCAACGGCTGGTGCCGGCGCGAGGGGCTCGATGCCAGCCGCCCCGATCCCCAGGTGATCGGCCTCTATATCACCGCCTGCGCCAGCGGCGCGCGCTCGGTCGGCGGCAGGCCCAATGCGGTCTCGACCATCGAGCGCCGCCTCTCGGCCCTGGCCCGGGTCTTTGCCGAGCGCGGCACGCCCCTCGACCGCAGCGACCGCCATATCGCCAGCGTGCTCGCCGGGATCCGCAACAGCCATGCCGCCCCGCCGCGTCAGAAAGAGGCGCTCCTGCCCGAGGATCTGATCGCCATGCTGGGCTGCTGCGATCCGGGCGGGCTGCGGGGCTTGCGCGACCGCGCCATGCTGCTGATCGGTTTTGCCGGCGGGCTGCGCCGCTCCGAGATCACCGGCCTCGATCTCGGGCGAGATCAGACCGAAGAGGGGCGCGGCTGGGTTGAGATTCTCGAGGGCGGCCTGCTGCTGCGACTGCGCGGCAAGACCGGCTGGCGCGAGGTCGAGATCGGCCGCGGCTCGGCCTCCAGCACCTGCCCGGTCACGGCGCTGGAGACCTGGCTGAAATTCTCGCGCATCGGCAGCGGGCCTTTGTTCCGCCGCGTGACCGGCAAGGGGCGCGAGGTCGGGCCGATGCGGCTCAATGACCGCGAGGTGGCGCGGCTGGTCAAACGCCTCGCCAGCGCGGCGGGGCTGCGCGGAGATCTGCCCGAGGCCGAGCGCCCTGCCCTTTTCGCCGGTCACTCCCTGCGCGCCGGTCTCGCCTCCAGCGCCGAGGTGGATGAGCGCCATGTACAAAAGCAGCTCGGCCATGCCAGCGCCGAGATGACCCGGCGCTATCAGCGCCGCCGCGACCGCTTCCGTGTCAATCTGACCAAAGCCGCGGGCCTGTAATCCAGCCCCCCGGCATAAAAAACCCCATCTTCCCTGCGGGGAAGATGGGGCTGAAATCCGCCCGCAGAGGCGGGTCTCAGACCAAAGCTGTCAGGCCAGATCCTGCAGCAGCCGCTGCAAAGCCCCCTCAAGTTTACGCCGGTCGATGCTGGTAAAATCCAGCGCCAGCTTCACCTCGAGCCGGCCATTGGCCGCGGTGCAGCGCGCCCTGCCCCGGCTGCTCGGCAGCTGGAACGTGGTCTTGGTCTTGTCACTCGCCGCCGGTTTCGCGGCTCTCGGCGGCGCCTCATCATCATCCATCACGACCCGCGCCCCCGCCTCACCGGCATAGCGCTTAAGCAGATCCAGCTCATCGGGCACCGAATGATTGTCGAATTCTTTCAGCTCGGCGCGGATCAGCGGCACCAGATCGGGGCGCTCGTCAATCGCCGCCACCAGCCGCAGCCCCAGCGCGCGCGGGATATGAGCGGCGAATTTCAGATCCTCGCCCAGCCGCGCCATCAGCCGGATGAACTGGCGGATATAGCTGCGCTTCTGATAGCCCGCCGACTGAAACAGCTCGGCCACCGCCTTGTCGGGGTCATGCTCTTTGGTGCCGGGATCGGCAGCATAATTCAGCGCCAGCTGCGCCATCTCGGCAAAAGAGATGTCCTTGCGCACCAGGTTTTCATCGACCATGCGGCGATAAAGCCCCTCGAGCCCTTCCCCGCGGGGAAGAATGCCCGCCGGGATCCGGCCCCAGCTTTCCGCATCGCCGGTCTCTTCCAGCAGCGCCTTATAGGCCTGAAGCCGGCGGAAACCCTGGATCAGCTCATAGCGGCCATCCTCGCGCGCCTCGACCCGGATCGGGTTTGACAGGCCGAGATCGCGGATCGAGGCGATCAGCTCGGTCAGCTCCTGGTCATCGCCTTTCGAGCGGTCGCGCACCAGTTTCCAGGTCTCGACCGCCTCGAGCGGCACCAGATCGGTGATCAGCCCCATGCGCTTGAGGCGCACATGTTCGGCGGCCAGAGCATCATTCTCGGCGCGGATCTCGGCTTCCAGATGGCGCCGCTCGCGCAGAGATTCTGCATTCTCGGTGATCGCTGCCGCCATGGGCGAGCGACGGCTGAGCTCGGCCGTCTTCCCCGCGGGGAAGCTCTCCTCCTGTGGCGCGGCGGTCAGTTCATCTTCGGGCAGATCGAGATCGAAGGTCCGGCGCTTTTTCACTGCTCATCCTCCAGCTTCTCCCAGGCCCCCAGGAAACACTCTTTAAACTCGCCATAGGCGCGGTCGAACGAGGCCCGGGCCCGGCGCCAGGTCTCACGCGTCATCGAGCGGTAGTCGATCTCATAGACCGATGAGAGGAAGCGGCCCGATTGTTCGACCGCCCGGGTCATCTCGATCGGCTCTTTGGCGACAGTATCGCCGAAAACCTTACGGAAGGCTTCAAACATCGCCCGGTGCAGCTCATTGCCCGGCTCATAGCGCGTCATCAGGAAGCGCAGGTCAAGGAAGGCCTTGGGCAGTTTCATCTTCCCCGCGGGGAAGGCCCCATCAAACCCGGCCGCCAGATCGGCGAGCGCTTCAGAGAGCTGGCCGATGAAAGAGGTGGTCGAGTCATATTCCCAATAGCCCGGGCCCGAGGGGATATAGAGCACATCGGCGGCAAAGACCGCGTTCATCGACTGATAGCCGATGGCGGGCGGGCAGTCGAAGATCACCAGGTCATAGCTGTCGGCCGGGATCGCATCGAGATAGCGCGAGACAGCAGCAAAGAAGGACCAGTCAGGATTGAGGTGACGGTACTGGGCCGAGGCGAATTCGACGAAGGCGGCATTGGCGCAGGAGGGGATGATGTCGATCGTGGCCCAGGAGGTGGTGCGGATGAAATCGGTCACCCGCAGATCGCCAAGGCCAAGGTCGCGCACCGAGGCCGGCAGGCGGCGCTGCGGCAGAGCGGTGCCGCTCTCGGCGGCGCGCGGCGCATTGTTCATCCGCTCGGTCTCGCGCACCAGGTCGCGGGCGATGATGCCCCAGACCGTCATCTCTTCGCTGACATCATGCAGCCCCATCGAATGGGTCAGCGTCGCCTGGGGGTCGAAATCGACGACGAGGACGCGGTAGCCATCCAGCGCCGCAGCATGGGCCATATGCAAAGCCACGGTCGATTTGCCGGCGCCGCCCTTGAAGTTTGACACCGCCACCCGGACCGCGCGCTTATTCGCCGGGCGCGGCGGCATCAGCGAATGGCGGTTGATCTTCATCCGGCGCCGCAGCTCATTGATCTCCTGCAGCGAGAACCAGCGCTGGCGGCCATCCTCCTCAACTTCCCCGCCGGGAAGGTCGGGCTCCTGGGCGAGGCGGCCGCGGAAGGTCGACTGATTGATCTTAAAGATCAGCTCGGACACCTCCCAGCTCGAGAAGCGGCGCAGCCCCTTCTCATGCTCGGGCGAGAAGGTCTGACGGCGGATATGGCTTTGCATCTTCAGCGACTGCGCCTGCAGCGCCGCGAGATCCTCATGGGTGAACATGCCTGTCCTCGTTCTTTTAAACGTAGATTATTGCCTGATCCGGATTTACGCGGAATTTGCCAAAGTGGCAAAGCATAAGTTATAAATAGTCAGGCTTTCCTGAAGAACGCTGAATTCAGTGTGAAATCAGGGGCTCTGGCGGCAGGGACGATTCGCGGCTGGCCCTGGCAGCAACGCCTGGAGGCGCCGGGGCGGAGCAGGGGGACCGGGCCATCTTCCCCGCGGGGAAGATGGGACTTGAGGGGACAAAACAGTCCCTATTGTAGCCCATGAGGGGACATTCAGCCCCTTTTGCGGGGACAGCCAGGATGTCCCCCATTACCTGTCATACCCTTTCTTCGATTTTTTGAGGCAGGGGGGTAAACAAGGCTCTCAGCCCATCTGCTTGACAGAATCGGATCATCCAACGCAAATGGATGCAGAGTGGCGATTAGCGTTGGGAACGGCAGATCGGTTCGGCCTTGCAGCGCTGATCCTTTCTGCATCGGGAATAACGCTGCGCCTGAAAAAATCACAGGTGGTCCACCACCGGAGAGCAGTGCAATGAGCCTTCGTAAACCGGCGGGCCGGAGCAGTCCGGCGCGCAAATACGATATCCTGACCGTGCTCGGCAGCTTTGCGCTGTCGCAGGATCCGGCTTTGCAGCGGCTGACTTTGCGGCTGATCTGCCTGATCACCGCGCGCTATAACTGGCAGGCGAACCAGCTCTCAGTGGCCCAGACCGAGATTGCGAAGCTCTGGTCCTGTGATCCGCGCACCGTCAAGCGTGAGATGGCAAAGCTGCGCCAGCGCGGCTGGCTGATTGAGCAGCGCGCCCCGGCCCGGGGAAGGGCCTCGGTCTATGGGCTGGGCAGCGAACAGATATTCGAGGATACCCGCCCGGTCTGGCAGAATATCGGCCCTGATCTGGTCGACAGGCTGCAGCCTGAACCGGCCTCTGAACCCGCGACCAGTGTGATCCCTTTCCCCCAGGCCCCAGGGCCGGTCAGCGATGGCAGCCTCTGGGCCGAGATCGGGCTGCGGCTCCATGCCGAGGATCCGGCGATTTACCGGGCCTGGTTTGCCGGGCTGACCGCCGAGCTGCGCGATGAGGCTTTATGCCTGCAGGCGCCGGGCGGCTTTCATGCCCGCTATATCGACACCCATCTGCGGCCGCGGCTGGAGCGGGCGCTGGCCGATGCCGCGCCGGGTCTGCGGCTGCAGATCAGCTGAAGGGGAGGGGGGCGAATGGTTCTTTATCCGTATCGCCGCCGCTGCTAGCCTGTTCTCATGTCACGACGCCCTAAGCCCTTGCCCCCGCTTCTTGTCTCGCCGCCGGTCCTGCCGCGCTGGGGCCGTCAGGCTGCCCTGCGCGAAGAGAGCGAGACCCTGCTCTTTGCCGCCGGGGCCGGGCTGGCGGTGCTTGATCCGCTGGTGCGCTCGGATCAGCCGCCGGGCCAGCTCTGGCGGCGGCGGCTGGCGCTGAAAGCCGCAGCGGCGGTGGTACAGATCGAGGGGCGGCGCGAAACCCCGGCACAGCTTCGCGATGCTCTGGCTTTGTCGCGCCCGGGCGATGATCCGGGGCCTGGGGGCCGGATCCTGACCGGCTGGCGTTTTCTGGGCGAGGCGCGGGCGCTGAAGCTGGCCGACCAGGAGGCGCGGCTGGCCAGAGCCTTCGAGCTGCCGGGCGAGGCGGCACAGAAACTGTTGCGCGCCGAGGCGGCTGCGCTGCCGGGGCGCGGCCTGCCGCTGCGTTTTGCCGCCGCCTCGGCCCGGCGGGTGCTGGATCAGGGCCAGGCCTGGCGCGGGCTGGCGCTCTGGCTGGCCGATCTGCAGCTGGCGCGGGCGCTGAACTGGGAGCGGCCGGTGCCGCTGCTGGCCGGGCATCTGCCGCGCAGCGCGCTGCGGCTGGAGGGCGAGGCCTGGATGCTGGCCTGCGCCGGCGCCTGGGCAAAAGCGGCAGCCGAGGCGCTGGATCTGGCCAGCGAGCTGACCAGGCGGGCCAATGCTTTGCGCCAGGGCGCGGTGAAACTGCGGGGCAAGGATACGGCGGCGGCGATCCTGGCGCTGCAATCTGAGGATGCGCTGGCCGCCCAGGCGGGCGAGAATGCCAGCGACCGCGCCGCAAGACGGCTGTTTGAGAAGCTGACCGGCGAGGGGCTGGTGCGCGAACTGACCGGCCGGGCCTCGTTCCGGCTTTACGGGCTGTGAGAGGATGAGCGAGGGGTTCGACCGCGAGCTGGAGGATCTGCCGCCGCCTTTGCGCTGGCGCGAATGGATGGCGCGGGCCGAGGCGGTGCTTTTTGCCTCATCAGATCCGGTGCCGCGGGAGCGGCTGGCGCGGGTGGTGGGGCGCGATTGTGTGCTCGATGATCTGATCGAGGATATTTCCATCGAGCTGGGCGAGCGGCCCTATGAGATTGCCCGTGCCAGAGGCGGCTGGCTGATCCGCACCCGGGCCAAACATGGCGCGGCGATCAGGGCGGCTTTGGGCGATGAGGATCTGAGCCGGAACCTGACCCAGAATGAGGCGCTGGTGCTGACCATTATCGCCTGTCTGCAGCCGGTGACGCGGCGCGAGATTGCCCGGCTGACCGGGCGCGAGGTCGGGCGCGAGCTGATCGCCCGGCTGAGCCGCGAGGGGATGATCGCGCGCGGCCCGCGCAGCCCCGAGCCGGGCGCGCCCTATAGCTATGTGACGACGCCGGAATTTCTGTTGCGCTTTGGCCTTGAGACCCTGCGCGATCTGCCCGATTTCGAGGCGATGGAGGATGCGGGCCTGTTGAGCCGGAGGGCGGAGACCGCGCTTGATCTGCCGATTGCGGCCCAGGAGGAAGAGTGAGGCTTTTCAGTAGCCGGGCGGGCTGATCGCCCAGATCACCACCGTCTCGGTCTGGCCCGGATTGCGGTAGCGGTGCTTTTCGCGCGAGCTATAGGCGAAGCTGTCGCCCTCGCGCAGATGGAAATGCCGCTCACCCACCCAGAGCTCGAGCTCGCCTTGCAGGATCAGCCCGACCTCATCGCCGTCATGGCTATAGGCATGGGTTGATTCCGTCCCCGCGGGGAAGGTCGAGCGCAGCATCTCGACCTGCATCGACAGCCGCGGCGTCAGCAGCTCATCCGAGACCCCCTTGTCATAATCGACGCGCAGCCGGTCCTTGCGGCGCACCACATAGCCGATTTCATCGGGCGGCTGCTCGGCCTCTTCGCCGGCGAAAAACCAGGCGACGGTGACGCCGAGCGCCTGGGCGATCGAGACCAGGGCATTGATCGAAGGCGCCGAGAGATTGCGCTCGATCAGGCTGAGATAGCCGGTCGAGAGGCCGGCGGCTCCGGCCAGTTTTGCCAGGGTCAGCTGGCGGCGCTTGCGCAGCTGGCGCAGCCGCTCGCCGATGACCGTGGCGGGGTCGGAGGGCAGTTCCTGCATCAGATGATCCTTTTCCGGCCCGGAATTCAGTCAGTAAAAATTTATATTGATTTTTTTACTGCGCCCGCAGAGGAATATGCAACCCAAAGCCGCGCGGTGCAAGAAAGCCGCCCGGGATTCTCAGGCAAAGTAAGAGCCAGCATGACCGCGACCGCCTTCCCCCATCTGTTCAGCCCGCTGAAATTCCGCAATAAAACCGCGCGCAACCGGATCGTGTCGACCGGGCATGACACCTGTCTGCCCGAACATGGCGAGATCACCGACAGCTATATCGAATATCAGCGCCGTCGGGCCAAAGGCGGCGTCGGTGTGATCGTGACCCAGGTGGCGGGGGTGCATGAGACGGCGCGCTATACTTCGCATCTGATCATGGCCAGTTCGGATGAGTGTATCCCGGGCTATCAGCGGCTGGCTGCGGCCTGTCAGGCCGAAGGCGCGCTGGTGTTCTCGCAGCTGTTCCATCCCGGCCGCGAGATTATGGAAAGCGCCAATGGGATGCTGGCAGTGGCTTATTCGGCCTCGGCCAGCCCGAATGAGCGCTTTCGCATGATGCCGCGCGCCATGGACCTGGCGCTGTTGCGCGAGATCGTCCAGGGCTATGCCGGGGCGGCGCGGCGGATGTGGCAGGCGGGGATGGACGGGGTCGAGCTGGTCGGCTCGCATGGCTATCTGCCGGCGCAGTTCCTGAACCCGCGGCTGAACCAGCGCCAGGACGCCTATGGCGGCAGTCTGGAGAACCGGCTGCGCTTTACCCGTGAGGTGCTGGCCGCGATGCGGGCGGCGACCGATGAGGATTTCGTCATCGGGCTGCGGCTCTCGGCCGGGGAGCGCGATGAGAACGGGCTGACCGAGCCGGAGGCGCTGGAGGCGGCAAAGCTGCTGGACGGCGCGATTGACTATCTGTCGCTCTGCGTTGGCACTTCGGTCTCATATGGCGGGGCAGTGCATATTGCCGCGCCGATGGCTCTGCCCGCCGCCTATACCGCACCGCTGGCCGCAGCCTATACCAGAGCGCTCGGGGTGCCGGTGATCATCACCGGGCGGATCAACCAGCCCCAGGAGGCCGAGGCCATCCTCGCCAGGGGCGAGGCCGATGCCTGCGGCATGACCCGGGCGATGATCTGTGATCCGGAAATGCCGGGCAAGGCGAAGGAAGGCCGGTTTGACGATATCCGCGCCTGTATCGGCTGCAACCAGGCCTGTATTCACCATTTCCATCGCGGCCTGCCAATCTCCTGCATTCAGCACCCGGAAAGCGGGCGCGAGACGGTGTTTAAACCGGTCGAAAAGGTTGGGGCGCCGAAGAAGGTGATGGTGATCGGCGGCGGGCCTGCCGGGATGAAGGCGGCCTCGGTCGCCGCTGCACGCGGTCATCAGGTGACTTTGTTTGAGGCCAGCGGGCGGCTCGGCGGCCAGGCCAACCTGGCGCAGCTGGTGCCGGGGCGCAGTGAATTTGGCGGGATTGTCACGAACCTCACCCGGGAATGTGAGCTGACCGGGGTAGAGATCCGAAAGAACACCTCTGTTGACCGGGCGGTGATTGAGGATTTTGCACCCGATGCGGTGGTGCTGGCGACGGGGGCGGTGCCCTATGTTCCGCCGATGGAGACAGATGACCAGATCCAGGTGGTGACCGCCTGGCAGGTGCTGAGGCGCGAGGTGAAAGTGGGGGCGCGGGTCGTGGTGTTTGACTGGCGCGCCGACTGGATCGGGCCGGGGATTGCCGAATTGCTGGCGCGCGAGGGCAGCAGGGTCGATCTGGCGATCAACGCTTTGCATGTCGGCGAGAGCCTGCCCTATTATGTGCGCGATCCGATTGCCGGCAATCTGCATAAGCTTGGCGTCAGCATTACCCCCTATGCACGGCTGGTGGGCTGCTTTGGTGACAGCGCCTTCTTCCAGCATACGGCTTCGGGCGAGGCGATGGAATTTGAAGGGGTGGATACCCTGGTGCTGGCGGCCGGGCACAGCCCCTTTGATCCGCTCCGCGCTGAGCTGGAAGAGATGGGCCTCAGCTATCAGGCGGTGGGCGATTGCCTGACCGCGCGCACGGCGGAAGAGGCGGTCTATGAGGGGATGCTGGCCGGGCGCGCGGTCTGAGGGAGGGGCCGCCACTCTCTGGCCCCGACAGAAAAGAAAGGCGCCGCGGGGGATGCGGCGCCTTTTGCAGTTTCAGACCGGATCGGCCGAGATGAACAGCTTGCGCACCGACAGGCTGCTTTCCCAGCCGAGGCTGGCGCCGACCGGCGCCAGCAGCACCTCGCCCGGGCCAAAGCTGTGGCGAATGCCCTGATCGTCGATCAGCGTCGCGCCGCCGTGGAGGAAATACATCACCTCGCTATAGGCCATGGTCACGGCTTTGCGGGCATAGGGGGTGGCGGCCCAGAGGCCGAGGGTGACAGGCCCGGCACCGGGCATCGGATGGCTTGAGCAGGAGGGGCTGTCGGTGGTCAGCACCGCCGCCGAAGGCGAGGGCGAGGGGCTGAGCGCCGCCTCAAGATCAATGGCGCGAATGCCGCTCGGGAAAGCGGCGCTGAGATGGGCGAGGAGCAGCACCTCTGCCCCGTCCCCCGGGATCAGCGTGACATCGGTTTCCGGGCCGATCTGTACCGCCTGACCGGCGCTTATGCGCAGCAGATTGTCGCCCGAGGCCAGCGTCAGGCTGCCCTTCTCAAGGATGAGAAAGAAACTGGCGGTGCTGCTGGCGCTGACGCCTGCGCTGAGGCTGAGGCGGCCAAAGCGCAGGGCCGGATCGGTGGAGGCGGCGAGATGCAGGGCAGGGGCGGCCAGAATTTCGGCTGCGGCAACATCAAGCAGCGCCAGGGCGCTGAGGTTCACAGGAGCAGTCATATTTCGTCTTTCTTCTCGGGGGACCGGCTTATTTCGAGGCAAGGCCCAGCCGGTCTTTCATCCAGTACCAGCGCACGCCCAGCCCCATGACGGGACGGGCGAACTGATGCCAGACAATCGGTTTGATGGTGGTTTTGGGATAGAGGGCGGGGGCACGCCCGGTGATCTCATCGGCCAGCATTCTGCCAAAGCGTACGGAGAGCGCGAGGCCGCGGCCGTTATAGGCCTGCAGGCTGTAAAGGCCGGGGCGGCTTTCGTGGAAATGCGGCAGCCCGTCGAGCGAGAGGCCGACATGGCCCGACCAGCGCCAGCGTACCGGCACCTCTTTCAGCTCGGGGAAGAGGCCCAGCATGCCGCGCTCAAGCGCTTTCATCAGCGCCGGATCCTCTGCCGGGCCGACCGCGCCGCGCCCGCCGATCATAAAGCCGCCCGAAGGGGTTTTGCGCATATAGAAGGCCAGTTTGCGGGTCTGCGACAGCATCACATCCCCGGGCAGAATTTTTGCCGCCAGGTCTTGGGGCAGCGGGCCGGTGGCCAGCTGCATGCTCTGCACCGGCAGGATGGTGCGGGCGAGGCCCGGGACCAGCCGGTTCGAATAGGCATTATTGGCGACCAGTACGATACGGGCGCGGATCTCCAGGCCGTTGACCTGCATCAGCCAGCCGCCCTCGGGCAGCTGGCGCAGCGCCGTAACCGGGCTGTTCTCAAACACCTGTGCCCCGGCGGTGATGGCGGCGCGGGTCAGGCCGCGCAGGAAATCGAGCGGCTGCACGCCGCCGGCGCGCTTATCCTTCCAGCCGCCGAAGTGCGCGCTGGTGCCGGTGGCGCCGACCAGCTCCTCGCGGCTGAAGGTCTCGACATCCACCCCGACCGCGCGCCATTGCCGGGCGCGTTTCATCACCGCCTCCAGCGCCAGGGGCGAATGGGCGGCCTGGATCCAGCCGCCGCGCACCGGGCGGCAGTTGATCTTATGCTTTGCAATCAGATCAAAGGCATAATCCGCCGCGCCGCCCACCAGTTCAGTCAGTGCGCGGCCTTTCTCGGGGCCGTATTTCGCCACCAGATCCTCGGGGTCATATTTCAGCCCCGGGATGATCTGGCCCCCATTGCGGCCCGATGCGCCATAGCCAATATGTTTCGCCTCAAAGGCTGCGACCTTTACCCCGGCCTCAGCGAGATGCAGGGCGGTTGAAATGCCGGTGAAGCCAGCGCCGACGATAGCGACATCGGTGTCAAAACCGGCATCGACGGGGGGGAGGGCGCAGGGGGGCTCGAGGCTGTCGTGCCACCAGATTGAGCCGCGATAGCTTTCCAGGCTGCTGGTCAAGGGAGAAACTCCGGTCGGTTGGAGAGGCAGGAAGGACACCAGGCCGGCGCCGGCAGGGTGCAGCGGGCCAGAGCGGCCCGGATTATTTCTGGCTGTTGATCCAGATGATCTCGGCGGGGGTCTCGCCATTGTTAAAGAAACGGTGGCGGATGCCCGAGGGGAAAGCGAAACAATCGCCCTCGCCCAGCAGATGGATATGGCCATCGATCTGCAGTGAGAAAGTGCCCTTCATCACATAGCCGATCTCATCGCCGCTATGGGCATAGGAATCATCGCCCGAGGAGCCGCCGGGCTCGATCGAGACCACATAGGCTTTATAGCGGTCCTGTTCGGAGGGGCTGGCGAGAAGCTTTATCACGCCATTGGTGTCGAGCACTTTGGGCTGATGGGCGCGGCGCAGGAAATAGGGGCTTTCGCCCCCGGCCTGACGCGCGCCACCGGGATCAATGATCTCGGCCGGGGCCACTTCAAGGGCGGCGGCAATGGCATAGACGGTGCGGATCGTCGGCGAGACGAGGCCCCGCTCAATCTGCGACAGTGACCCGATCGAAAGGCCGGTGCGCTCGCTCAGCTTGCCCAGCGTCAGGCGCCGCGCAAGCCGGGTCTCGCGCAGGCGCAGCCCGATTTCATCGGCCTCAGTCCCGGCTGAGTTTCGGGTGGTCTGGCGCTGGCCTGGGGTAGGATCTGACATTTTACATCCGCACTGAGAAGAAAAGGGGGGAACTAACGCAGAAAACCGGGTCAGGCGACCACAATTCCCCCTTCGATGATCGGGCCGGTGGTCTCAAACCGGTCGAGCGCGAAAGGTTTCATCCTTGCATCGGTCTGGCCGCGGGCAATCGCCTGAGCCAGAAGTTTACCGGCAGCGGGCGCTCCGGCAAAGCCGTAAGACCAGCCGGCCGAGAACCACAGATCCTGCAGGTCAGGATGGGGGCCGAGCAGCGGCGCGAAATCCTTTGAGGCATGGATCAGCCCGCCCCAGTGCCGCAGGATCCTGACCGGGCCGAGCTGGGGGAACATGCGCAGATAGATCTTCGCCATATCGGCCATCACCGGCACATCGGCGCGCAGCGAGATATGCGGGGTTTCGGGCACTTCGGTGCCGCCCACCACCTCGCCGCGCGAGGTCTGGTGGAAATAGGCGAGGCTGTCGATCAGCGCGATGGCGGGCTTGATCAGCGGCCGGGTCGGCTCGAGCGCCATGGCCTCGATCTTCATGCCATGGCCGTTCAGGCTGACCCCGGCAAGGCCGGCCATTTCCGGATTATGCCCCCCGGCGCAGCAGACGATGGTCTCGGCCGCAATGCGGTGATCACCGATCATAACCGCCGCGGCACGGCCATTTGTCGTTTCAATGCCGGTGACTTTGGTGCGGTAATGGATTCCGACGCCATGGGTATGGCAATACTGGTACAAAGCCTTCATCGCCGCGTGATGCGGCGCGACGCCGCCATCGGGCTGATGCTGGGCCGCCAGAACATGCTGCTGGTTCAGCGCCGGCAGCAGCTTTGCGGTCTGTGCCTTACCGAGGATCTGCGAGCGGATGCCGAGCCGGGCGTGCAGTTTTGCCCCCTGTTCCAGCATATCGACCGTCGCGGCTTTTTCGGCCACTACCGTATAGCCGCGGCGGGTGAACATGACATTCTCGCCCAGACGCTTTGACCAGCTCTGCCATTCGTCGAGCGTCAGTTTAAACAGCCCGGACCAGGCGGTGGAGGCGAAACCGGCGCGGATCAGCGTGCCATTGCGGCCCGAGGCGCCGCCCTGCCAGTAACCGGCATCAAGGACGACAATGCCCTTTTGCCCCATTTCGGCGAGGTTAAAGGCCAGAGACAGGCCCTGAATGCCACCGCCGATGATCAGGGTTGAGGCGGATTGCGGAAGCAGGCTCATTTCTGACAGACCTCAACAAGACCAGAGAGGCCGGCGGCCTGGGCGATCGTGATGGCGCGGCGCGGCGGGCGATGCGAGGGGCGTGCAAAATCATCGGGCTGCAGCCCGGTGCGCGCGGCGAGCAAAGCCAGCATCCCCTCCCAGCAGGGCCAGCCCTGACAGGTGCCCATGCCGCAGGAGGTCAGGCGCTTGAGCACCTCAGGATCGGTTTCCCCGGCATCAATATGATGGGTCAGCTCTCCGGCGGTGACATCCATACAGGGGCAGATCAGCGCCTCACTGTCGGGGGCGGCAGGAACGGGGATCGCCTCAGCGGGCAAAGCGGCGGCCCCGGTGAAGCTGACATATCCGGGCAGAGCCTGGCCCAGCAGCTGATAGGCGCCCTCGGCCGAGATCTGGAAGGCGAGGTTCGGGTCACTGCGCCAGGGACCGGCATGGATCAGCGCGTCACAGGGGATGCGTTTGCCGCCCGCGCGGATGGCTTTGACCCGCTTACCGCCCTCGATTTTTTCCAGCGCGCTGACCGGGCCGCAATGGCTGATTTTGCAGCCAAGCGCCTTCAGCCTGGCGGCAAGGCGGGTCTCGGAGCCGGTGCCGACCACAGCGACCCGCTTGCCGGGCAGCACCCGGAAGCGCGCCGCCAGATCAAGCGCGGCATGGGCGTCGAAGACACCGGGCAGGTGGTTGCCGCGCACCATCGGCGGCATCGAGCGGCGGCCGGTGGCCAGCACCACCCGGCCCGGGCGGATCGCCATTGCCGGGCCGGTGCCATCGACCGGGGCGGCGAGGATGACCCGGCCATCGCGGTAGGCTCCGAAGACTTCGGTGGCGAGGAAGAGCTGCACTTTATCGCTGAGCGAGGGCAGGGTCTCGCCGGCAGCCACGGCAAAGCGGCCGGGGCTTTCGCCACGGGTGATCAGCGCCACGCTTTCGCCGCTGGCGGCAGCGGCATTGGCGGCGCGGATCCCCTCGGGGCCGCCGCCGACCACCAGCAGATCGGGCGCGAGGCTGGTGCCGGGGATCGGCGCGGCATTCCAGTCGACCGGCGCGACATCGGCCACCCCGGCCAGCAGCGCCATAGCGCGTTCGGCGAGCCGGGCGGGCAGGCCCGATTGCGGGATCAGCGCGCCATGTTCAAAGCCGCCATAGACCAGTTTTGAGGGCAGGATCTGCAGGGCCTTCAGCAGATCAAAGCCCGGCGCGGGCCAGCAGTTCTGCATCGAGACCTGCATACCGGGGCGCAGCTCAATCTGATCCATCCGCACATTGGGCATGCCATCGACTTTGGCCAGAACCCCCACCGCATGCGCGCCGCTGTAAGACAGCGGGCGGTGCAGTTTGCGCGAGCGGGCAAAGGTGGTCACGCCGGCGCGCCAGAGCGCGGCGCTGAGCGTATCGCCCTGGCGGGCCGAAAGGGTCTTGCCGTTCCAGCGGAAGGAAATGTCCTGGGCAGAGAGGCTCATAGCGGGGCTTTCGGGTTAAATCGGGGTTCCGGGGGCCGCGCAAACCGCCGCCCCCGGGAAGGGTGATATCAGGCCAGATTGATCCAGGTGGTTTTCAGATCGGTATATTTATCAAAGGCATGTGCCGATTTATCGCGACCAAAGCCCGATTGCTTGAAGCCACCGAAGGGGGTGGTGATATCACCGGCATCGAAGGAATTGATCCAGACCACACCGGCGCGCAGCTCATTCGAGGCGCGGAAGGCGGTCTGCAGATCCGAGGTCCATACCCCGGCGCCGAGGCCATAGATCGAGTCATTGCCGAGGCGCAGCCCTTCGTCGAAATCCTTGATGGTGATGACCGAGGCCACCGGCCCGAAGATCTCTTCCTGGGCGATGCGCATCTCATTTTTCACATCGGCGAAAACGGTCGGCTGCACGAAATTGCCCTGAATGCGTGCGCCACCGGCGGCAAGGGTCGCGCCTTCGCCTTTGCCGATCTCGATATAGGAGAGCACGCGGTCGGTATGCTTGTCTTCCACCAGCGCACCCATCTGGGTGGCGGGGTTCAGCGGATCACCGACGCGCAGATTATTGGCAAAGGCCGAGAGCTTTTCGACGAATTCGTCGCGGATCGGTTCCTCGACCAGGATGCGCGATCCGGCCGAGCAGGTCTCGCCCGCATTATAGAAGATCGCCCAGGCCGAGCCCTCAACCGCCGCGTCGAGGTTCGGGCAGTCAGCCAGAACGATATTGGGTGATTTGCCACCGCATTCGAGGCCGACGCGCTTGAGGTTCGACTGCCCCGAATAGGTCATGAAATATTTGCCAACCTCGGTCGAGCCGGTGAAGGCGACGGCGTCGATATCCATATGCAGACCAATGGCGCGGCCCGCGGTCTCGCCCATGCCGGGCACCACGTTCAGCACGACCTCGGGAATGCCGGCCTCGATCGCCAGCTGGCCGATGCGGATGCCGGTCAGCGGCGATTGCTCGGCCGGTTTCAGCACGCAGGAATTTCCCGCGGCCAGGATCGGCGCGATCTTCCAGGCGGTCATCAGCAGCGGATAGTTCCATGGCACCACCGCGCCGACGACGCCGATGGCCTCGCGGCGGATCAGGGCAACGGCGGAACCGGCGGTGGGGGCGACCTCGTCATAGACTTTGTCGATCAGCTCGCCAAACCAGCGGATGCAATTGGCCGCGCCCGGAATGTCATCGCCGTAAGCGTTCGCGATGGTCTTGCCGGTGTCGAGGCTTTCAAGCAGAGCCAGTTCGCTGCGGTTTTCGAGCAGGAGTTCGGCAAAGCGCATCAGCCGCAGCTTGCGCTCTTTCGGCGCCATGCGCGCCCAGTGACCGGCCTCAAAAGCGGCGCGGGCGGCGATGACGGCGCGGTTCACATCCTCGATATCGCAGGCGGCGATTTCGCCCAGCACTGCACCGGTGGCGGGGTTGAGCTTGGTAAAGGTCTTGCCCGAAGCGGCGGCGACATACTGGCCGCCGATGAAGGCGCGGGTTTCAATCGACAAAGCGGCGGCTTTGGCCTGCCATTCGGCATGGGTGAAGGACATCAGCAGGGTCTTTCCGGAAAAACAGAGGTTTGGAGGCGGGGGCCTTGCGGATCGGCTCAGGCCGCGATGATCACCAGATCCTCGGGCTGCCAGCTCAGGCGCACCCTGTCAGCGGCGTTCAGCGCCGCGAGGGTGGCGATGTCGCGGCTGCGCAGCTGGATCACCGCATTGTCAGCGAGGCGCACGATCAGCCGGTATTCGGTGCCGAGATAGATCTTATCGACGATCACCCCTTCGGCGCCATTGGCTGCATCTGCAACGGCATCGGCGCGGTTCACATGGATACGCTCGGGGCGCAGCACCAGGCTGGGGCTGGCGCTGCTGGCGGCGACGCGGGGATCGGATTTCGGCAGGCTGGCGCGCCAGCCCGGGCCCTCGATCACCGCCAGCGCGCCGTCATGGCGCAGCTGGCCGCGCAGGATATTGGCCTCGCCGATGAAATCCGCGACGAATTCCGATTTCGGATGGGTGTAGAGATCCTGGGGCGTGCCGATCTGCGCGAGGCGGCCATCTTTGAAAATGGCGATGCGGTCGGACATGACGAGGGCTTCTTCCTGGTCATGGGTTACCGAGACCACGGTTGCGCCCACCTGTTTGGTGATATGCATGATCTCGATCTGCATCTGGGTGCGCAGCTTTTTATCCAGCGCCGCCATCGGTTCATCGAGCAGCACGATATCGGGGTTGAAGACCAGGGCGCGGGCCAGGGCCACGCGCTGCTGCTGACCGCCCGACATCTGTTTCGGGAAACGCCCGGCGCAATGGGCGAGGCCGACGATCTCGAGCATTTCCATCGCGCGTCTGCGACGCTCGGCCCGGGCCACGCCACGGGTTTCCAGCGGATAGGCGACGTTATCGGCCACGCTCATATGCGGAAACAGCGCGTAATCCTGGAACATCATGCCGATATTGCGCTTTTGCGGGCTGACCCCGGTCATATCGCGGCCATCAATCATCAGCTGGCCCGAAGTGGGGGCGACGAAACCGGCGATCACCCGCAGCGAGGTGGTCTTGCCCGAACCCGAGGGCCCGAGCATGGTCAGGAACTCGCCCTTTTTCAGCTCAAAGGAGACATCATCCAGCGCTTTGACCGCGCCGTAATGTTTGGCGATATTGACGAGGCTGAGCGCGCTGGCGCCATTCGCGGAAGAGTTTGCCATTACTGGCCCTCCTTGGTCTTGAAGCTGAGCAGGACGCCGATTGCGGAAATGGCAATCAGCAGGGCGCCGACGGCGGCGGTGGCGGGGTCGAGATTGGCCCGGGCCTGGTTCCAGATCATGATCGGCACGGTGCGGCTCTGGCTGTTCGAGACGAAGATCGCGATCACCACCTCATCCCAGGAGGTGATGAAGGCGAAGACCGCTCCCGAGACCACGCCGGGCCGGATCAGCGGCAGGGTCACGCGGCGGAAGGTGAAAAGACGGCCGCCGCCGAGCCCGGCACTGGCCAGGGCGAGATTGGGGTTGACCATCTTCAGGCTGGCCATGACCGAGACCAGAACGAAGGGAATGGCCAGCACGCTATGGGCCGCGATCATGCCGGGCAGGGTGCCCGACAGGCCCCAGCGCGCAAACAGCATATAGGTGCCGACGCCGAGCACGATCACCGGGGTGACCATCGGCGAGAGCAGCAGGCCCAGCACGATGATCTTGCCACGAAACTCGCTGGCCTCCAGCGCCAGGGCGGCGGTGGTGCCGATCACCGTGGCCAGCAAAGCGGTGCAAAGGCCGATGATCAGGCTGTTTTTCAGCGCGATCTGCCATTCGCTGTCGCTGAGGATTTTCACATACCAGTCGAGGGTAAAGCCGACCGGCGGAAATTCCAGCTGCGGTGCGGTGGTGAAAGACATCGGCACGATGATCAGCGTCGGGACCAGCAGGAACAGCGCGGTCAGGCTGACGAAGAGCCAGAAGCCGATGCGGCGAAGAAGACCCGGCATTATGCTTTCTCCTGAGCGCTGGCGCGGCGGCTGATGTAAAGCCGCGCCGCGCCGAAAAGACCGAAGGCGATGGCGGTGATGGCCAGCAGCACCACGGCAAGCGCCGCGCCGAGACCAAAGTTCAGCTGCTCAAGGAACTGACCGGCAATCATCTGCGGGATCATCATATCGCGCGCGCCACCGAGCAGCGCCGGGGTGATGTAGAAGCCGAGCGAGAGGGTGAAGGTCAGGATGGCAGCGGCGGCCACCCCGGGCAGCGACAGCGGCAGATAGACGCGCAGGAAGCTGCGCAGATAAGAGGCGCCACAGATCGCCGAGGCCTCCATCAGCCGTATATCGATTTTTTTCATGATCGTATAAAGCGGCAGCACCGCATAGGGCAGCAGCACATGCACCATGCCGATCGCCACGCCGGTAGGGGTGCGGATCAGGCGCAGCGGCTTTTCAGTAATGCCAAGGCCGAGCAGCAGGTCATTCACCAGGCCGCTGTTTTGCAGCAGCACCACCCAGGAGAAGCTGCGCAGCAGCAGGCTGACCCAGAACGGGATCAGCAAAGCAATGGTCAGCAGCAGCAGGGTTCTGCGCCCGGCATTGGCCATGGCATAGGCATAGGGATAGGCGATCAGCACCGTCACCAGCATGACGATCAGCGCCATTTTAAAGGTTGCGGCGATCACCCGCAGAAAGACCGGGCTGTCGAAGATCTGTTCATAATACTGAAAATCGCCGCCAGGCAGCGAGGCCGACAGCAGCCGCAGCAGCGGCCAGAGGAAGAAGATTCCCAGGAACAGGACAGCGGGCAGCAGCAGCCAGATGCCGCCGGGAATGCGCGCAAGGAAAGAGGTCTGCCCGGAGGCGGAAGCCGGAACTGTGCTCATATCACTCTCGGTCTCGGGAGGGTCGGCCCCTCGCCTTTTCCCGGGAGAGGGGGAGGGGGCGAAGGGCCGTTGAAGAGGGCCGCGCGGCAGGCAGCCCTCAGAGGGTTATTGCAGCAGCCATTCCTGGAAGCGGGCGTCGACCGCCGCGCCATTCACGCCCCACCATTCCGCATCCATCAGAACGCGGCTGTCGAGGTGGTCGGTGGGAAGATTGCCGGCAAAATTCGGCAGCACGCTGCCTACGGCATGTTTGTTCGACGGGCCGTAGGGCATGAATTCGGTGAAGGCGATCTGCTGGGCCGGTTCGGTGAAGAACTCAAGCGCGCGCATCGCGGCCTCTTTGTTCTTTGTGCCTTTGGGAACAACCCAGTAGCCGGTCTGCGAGGTCCAGTCGGTCCAGTCGATCCGCACGCCTTTATCGGCGCCAGAAAGGGCGCGCGACACCCAGACCAGGCCCATTGCCGCCTCGCCGCTGGTCAGCAGCTGTTCCGACTGCGCGCCGGTTTCCCACCAGATCAGATCCTCTTTGATGGTGTCGAGCTTGGCGAGCGCGCGCTCGACATCGATCGGATAGAGATCTTCGGCGGCGACGCCATCGGCCAGCAAGGCGGTTTCAAACAGGCCGCTGGCGGCATATTTCCAGGCCGCGCGCAGGCCGGGGAAGTCTTCGGTATTGAAGAAATCCTCAAAGCCTTCGGGTTTCGCGTCGCCGAATTCTGCGCTGTTATAGGCCAGAACCGTGGCTTCGATATCGGCGGCCACGCGGTAGGTGCCGGTGGTGCCATCAATGAATTTATCGCGGTTGACGATGGTGTAATCGATCGGCTCGAGCCAGGCGGCATCGGTTTCGAGGCCGAAGCTGTCATCGGTCAGCACCAGATCCCAGTCGACGGCTCCGGCCTCGACCATGGCTTTGAGCTTGGCATTGCTGGTCGGGCTGTCCTCGCGGATGGCAATCTCGCTTTGCGCGGCGGTAAAGGCATCAAAATAGGCCTTTTTCTGCGCTTCCTGATAACCGCCGCCAAAGCTGGTCACGGTGATCGTGGTTTCGGCCTGGGCCGAAAGCGGGGCGAGGACGGCGCCGGCGAGAACGAGGCCGATTGCGGATTTTTTCATTTTACTTCACCTCCCTGGGATGCTGCGTTCAATTGACGCATTATCTGCAGATTGGTCAAGAAATTTTTAGAAAACTAAAATAATCCTACCAATAATGCGGATTATGCTGAAAAAATTTTAGGATTATGTGCGTTTTTGCGGGAGATGCGCGGGCTCTGGCATGAAAAAGCGCCACAGGCCCGGGGCCGGTGGCGCTGATTAAGCAGGGATGTTTCACAATAGTGTCGAATCTTCGCCCGCTGCCGGGGGGATCAGCTCAGTCCTCGCCCATCCGCGCCAGATAGCCCTCGATCAGCGCCACATCCGAGGGGTTGTTCAGCTCCCAGAATTTTGCGCCGGGCGCTGTCACCTCGACCACATCCACCGGATGGCCGTTTTCCAAAAAGCGCAGCTGTTCCAGCCCTTCGAGGCTCTCCAGCGGGCCGGGCTGCCAGCTGCCATAGGCGGCCAGGGCCGCCGGGCGATAGGCATAGAGCCCGACATGATGGAAGACCGGCACCTCGCCCGCGACCACACCCTGACCATTGGTAAAGGGGATCACCTCTTTCGAGAAATACAGCGCCTGGCCCAGCTGATTGGCCACCACCGTCGTGGCGCCGACCCGGCCCGCGGCACGGTCGGCGATGAAATTCTGCACCGCCTCGGCATCACAGCGCAGGATCGGCGTGGCGATGCCCGCGCCGGGATTTTTCCGCATATGGGCGATCAGCGCGGTAACGAAATGCGGCGGGGTCAGCGGCGCATCGCCTTGCAGATTGATCACGATTTCCGGGCTGAGCCCGGCATTCTGCAGCGCCTCGGCCACCCGCTCGGTGCCATTGCGCGCGGTCACGGAGGTCATGATGACCTCGGCGCCGATGCGCCTGGCCTCAGCGGCGATGCGGGCATCATCGGTGGCGACATAAAGGCCGGTCCGGCCTCCGGCCTCCTCTACCGCGCGGCGTCCGGCGATGACCGAGCGCTCCAGCAGGCTGCGCGCGACGCCATTCGCGCCTTTCAGGGTTGCCAGCGGCTTGCCCGGATAGCGGGTCGAGGCATAGCGGGCCGGGATGATGATGACAGTCTCCATCGCCTCAGATCCCTTTGGCGAGGGCGTCGAAGGCGCGCAAACTGCCGATCAGATCTTTCAGCTGCTGTACCGGCACCATATTCGGCCCGTCGGAAGGGGCGTGATCGGGGTCTTCATGGGTCTCGATAAACAGACCCGCCACACCAACCGCGCAGGCGGCGCGCGCCAGAACCGGCACATATTCGCGCTGACCGCCCGAAGAGCCGCCCATGCCGCCGGGCTGCTGCACCGAATGGGTGGCGTCAAAGATCACCGGCCAGCCGGTCTCGGCCATGCGCGGCAGGCCGCGGAAATCGGTGACGAGGGTGTTATAGCCAAATGAGGTGCCGCGCTCACAGAGCATGATATTGCGGTTGCCGGTGCTTTCGACCTTGGCGGCGACATTATCCATATCCCAGGGGGCGAGGAACTGGCCCTTTTTGATATTGATCACCTTGCCGGTGGCGCCTGCCGCCAGCAGCAGATCGGTCTGGCGCGACAGGAAGGCCGGGATCTGCAGCACATCGCAGATTTCGGCCGCCGGCGCACAATGGCCCGGCTCATGCACATCGGTCAGCACCGGCACGCCGAATTCGTCACGGATGCGGCCGAGAATTTCGAGGCCCTTCTCCATCCCCAGCCCGCGTTTGCCGGCAAGCGATGAGCGGTTCGCCTTGTCATAGCTGGCCTTGAAGATGAATTTCGTGCCACTGGGCGCGCAGGCCTCAAGGATCTGCTCAGCCATCATCCGGGCGTGATCATGGCTTTCGAGCTGACAGGGGCCACAGATCAGCGCGATGGGATTTTTGCCGCCGATAGCGATATCGCCGATGCTGACGATCTGGGGGGTCTGACTGGTCACGCTGGTTTCTCCGTGCTCACGCGCCCCGGAACCGGCCGGGGATTTCCTTCTATTTGGCGTGCCGGGGGCTGCGAAGCAATGGCTGCGATGACATGGCGCGGGGGGCCGGGCCGGTCACTGCTGATAATAGTCGCGGTACCAGGCGACAAACGCCTGAACCCCGGTGCGGATATCGGTCGCGGGCTGAAAGCCGGTCAGCTGCTGCAGCAGGCGGGTATCGGCCCAGGTGGCGGGCACATCACCGGGCTGCATCGGCATCAGATTGCGGATCGCTTTTTTGCCGGTGGCGGCCTCAATCGCGGCGATGAAATCGCTCAGCTGCACCGGCGCGGCATTGCCGATATTGACCACCCGCCACGGCGCGACCGGCGACAGGCTGTCTCCGGCGGGCGGACCCGAGGGGCCGGGGCGGCGTGGCACGGCATCGATCAGCCGCCGGATCGCTTCGGCCAGATCGGTGATGCAGGTGAAATCGCGTTTCATATCGCCGTGGTTATAGACGTCGATCGGCTGGCCCTGCAGGATGGCGCGGGTGAATTTATAGGGCGCCATATCCGGGCGGCCCCAGGGGCCATAGACGGTGAAGAAGCGAAACATCGTCACCGGCAGATCGTAAAGATGGGCATAGCTATGCGCCATCGCCTCGCCCGCCTTCTTGGTGGCGGCATAGAAGGACATCTGGTGATCGGCTTTGTCAGTCTCGGCATAGGGCATCCGGTGGTTCGCGCCAAAGACCGATGAGGTTGAGGCCAGCAGCAGATGTCCGGGCGGGAAGGCCCGCGCCGCCTCGAGCAGTTCAAAGGTGCCGGTGATATTGCTGTCGAGATAGGCGCGCGGATTGTCGATCGAATAACGTACCCCGGCCTGGGCGGCGAGATGCACCACCACTTCGGGGCGGTGCCGGGCGAAAAGCCCGCGCAGCAGGCCCGGGGTCTCGAGGCTGTCGGTGATCATCGCAAAGCCCGGATCCTGTTCAAGGATCGCCAGCCGGTGCTGTTTCAGCGTGACATCGTAATAATCCGAGAGGTTATCGAGGCCGAGAACCTGCCAGCCTTCGGCCAGCAGCCGCTGACAGAGGTGAAAGCCGATAAATCCGGCAGCACCGGTGATGAGGGCGCGGGGCATAGGGGCTCACGTCAGTTACAGGGGATCGGGCAATGTCGCGTTCAGCATAAAGCAAAGCCCGCCGCAAATGCGACGGGCCTGCCCTGGATTATGCAGATTTTCTCAGTTGGTGGTGCTGGTGCTGCCCGAGTCGCCACCGCTGGCGGCAGCAGCGGCCACAGCAACCGCAGTGCCGATCGCCACGGCAGTGCCGACCGACAGCCCTGCCACTCCAAGCCCGGCACCAAGGCCGCCCGCACCGGCCGCACCGGCCGTACTTGCCGAAGCGGTCGTACCAGCGGTCGTCGAACTGCCAGTTGCGGCAGCATTAGCAGGCGCAGTCTGCGCGAATGCCGACATCGGGCTGAGGCCGAGGGCCACGACAGTCATAAACTTAAATGCGAATTTCATGCAGGCGGCTCCATTTATAGCAGGGGGAAATCCCGGGGAGGTGAAGGTTTGGCGAAACAGTCGCTCAATTGGCTCTGTAATACAACTCTAAGTAGCCAATCTCGGGTGAGATCCACTGCTTAGACGCGAAAATTTTGCCCGCTTTGTCGAGCCAGAACAGATTCTGATAGGTTTCGGTAAAACCGCGGCAGCTTTCCTGCAGATGAGGGCCGCGCTGGTCGCTGACCCGGCTGACCTCGCATTCGGTTCTGATCCAGATGGATTGCTCATTGCCGTTCAGATAGCGCAGGCGGCGGCTGTAAGGATCTGATTGTGGGGCTGCGAGCGCGGCGAGCGTTTCTTCTGCATCTGCGCCCATCATATCGAAGGTGAAACCACGGCTTGCGACCACGACGCCGCGATCAAGCGAGAGCGTATAGCGATCCTGGCTCATCCAGGTTTCAACGGTGCCATTCCTCGCCACCCGCTTGAGCAGGGCCTGGCCTCCGCCAGGGACGACCACCACCATAAGCTGCTCGCCCGCGCTGACCTGAAGCTCGGGCCAGGCGGGGGTTTTGGGTTCGCTGACACTCAGGCTGCAGCCCGCGAGGCACAGGCTCAGAGCGGCAATCAGCCCGGGGGCGGAGAGGGGCCTCATTTCCAGAACCTCGCCCAGCTGCTGTCGATTTCCGAGGCCTGCATTTTGCGTACCCCCTGATAAAGGCGGCCGGGAACATTCAGCCGGGCACCGCCATCGCGCAGAATGGGGCGAAGGGTTGAATTCATATTCATCGGGTCAGGCTTGCCGGTAAGCCAGGAGAGGGGGACGGTAATCTGAATACCCTTGTCAAATGAGCCCTCGCCAAAATCAGCAGCGGAAACATCCGTCCGCGTGGCGAAGACCGCGACCCGCCAGCCATTGTGAAACTCTCGTGCGAGGGTCAGCGTCGCCCCGGTATCACCGGCGAGATAGCGGCCCAGATCCAGCTGGGCGTGATAATCATTGCCGAAGTCGTAATAGGCCGAGAGATGGCCTGTCGCGACCTTGTAATCCTGAAAGCCGAAATGCTGATCGAAATCGCGCTGCCTCGTGTAATTGAGCTCGATCCCGAGGGCGAGGGCACTGTTCTGCGGTTTCCACAGCAGCTCGGTTGAAACGCCGCCGAACATGATCTCCAGATAGCCCGCGGTCACGCGGCCAAAGAGATCCGGGCCGGGCCGGAAGTAATAGCTGGCCGTCAGCTCCGGCAGGGTGAGGGTGCTGTCTTTATAGTAAAGCGTGCTGTCCGAGCGTACATGAGGCAGGACCGAATTTGACACCCGGTCCGATTTATCCAGGGTGCCAAGCAGCTTCTGATGGACCCGGCCAGCGAAAATCAGCCCCGGCAGCGGTTCATATCTGCCGCTGAGCGCCAGTCCGACATCGCCGCGCAGCGGAGAGGACGGATCGAAATAGGAGGGGGTGATATAGGGTTTAAGCGCATAGCTGAACGCAGGCCAGGCTTCGGGCAGGCGTTCGAGCGGATCACGTGTGTCACGGATCACCGTGCTCACCCGCAGCAGATCCGGTGCGACCGGGTGAAACTCCAGCTCTTCCAGCTCGCTGCGTTGCAGGGTGACGCGGGTGACCGGCACCGAGTTATGGGTCAGGGTAATGTCAAATTCACTGACTTCAGCTGGAGCATGGCGCGACAGGATGCGTGCGGTGCGGCCCAAAGCCTGAGCGGGCTGGCCATAGAGGTTATTTCTGACCGAGACGCGCAGGCGGCTGCCATCATTGCGCAGCCCCTGCAGCGTGATGCCTTCACGCGCCAGTTCGGTCTGCAGCGCCCGGGTGACCAGGCTTTGATCGGCCTCCCCCCAGGTCGCGGCGGCCGCAGAATGGGCGGGCTGAACCGGTTGCGGCGCGCTTTCGCGCCCGCTGCCAAAAGCAGAGCGCTTCGGGTTTGTCGCATAGCTGAGCTGCAGGCCAAGCTCGGAGCCGTAGAGATAGCTGGCGCTGAGCGTCAGCCTGTCCGTGGCCTGCCAGGCCAGGCCAAAGTTGAGCTGGCTGTTGCGGTCAAGATTGACGTAATCACGCGCCGGATAGGCATCTGATGAATATTCGGCGATCAGGCGCAGCCGGTCACTGGCCTGCCATTCGATGCCGCCAAAGAACGCCGCCTCGCCGCGAAACCAGTTGTGCGCATCGAAACTGCCGCCGCTGCCACCAGACCAGCGCGGACGAATGTCGAAGCGGTCACTGAAAATGCTGAGCGGATTGCTGAAGCCGCCAACCCCGGCCAGACGGCCCCAGCCAAGCCCTACTGTGGCGCGCAATCGAGGCGTAACGCTTTTCGTCGCAACGATATATTCGCCGGAAGCCAGGCCTGTTCCGACAATATCGTTGAGGCCGATAGCCATTGCAGGCAGGATATTGCCTTCATCCAGAAAGCGATAATGCAACGAAAAACTGCGGTCGTTGGGCCTGGTATCGCTTCCGGGGCGTTTTTCCAGAATGGTGTAGCGGAACCCTCCCGACAGACGGGGGGTCATCTGGAAGGTCATGGTGATGCGTGTCTGCCCGGCAAAATGGCTGATGGTCGTGCCCAGCTCCGCATCTTCGCGGCTCTGTGCCACCGGCATTTCGATCAGGCCTGGCACACCATAGGTATTATAGCCCCAGGACAGGGTCTGTGAGGGCAGGGTTTCGGCCAGGGCTGCGCCTGTGGACCCGGCTGCGGCCAGGGCGAGCCAGGCGCTGATCCAGCGCAAAGCCCTGGCCTTGCGGCAGCGCTGCAAGGCTTTCTTCCGGGAAGCTGAGCCTCGGGGCGGGATCATTCTTTTTCACTCTGATAGGAATAGCGGTAATTATAATACTGATAGCGGCCACCGTAGCGCGCGGCCTCTTCCTGGCGATAGCCATTCAGCACCGCCCCGCTGAGCTTCGAGCCCGCGCGTTCAAAGGCATGGCGCACGGCCTCGACCTCGCCCAGCTCGGTTTCCATATGCCGCGCCACCACAATCGAGGCCCCGGCATAGCGGCTGACGATGACCGGATCGGTCACGGCAAGCGTGGGCGGGCTGTCGATGATGATCAGATCATGCGTCTCGTTCAGCCTGCTGATCAGCGCGCTGAATTCCTGGCGCATCAGCAGTTCCGAGGGGTTTGGCGGAAAGCGTCCGGTCAGAATGACCGAGAGGCCATCAACCGGGCCGGGGATCAGCACCTCTTCAAGGCTTTTGCTGCGCGCCAGATATTCCGCCAGACCGGGGGTGTTCTTCTCTTTGCGCAGATAGCGGCGCAGATAACCGCGGCGCAGATCGGCATCAATCAGCGCCACTTTCTGCCCGGCCTGGGCGGCCACCACGGCGAGGTTGATGGCGGTAAAACTTTTTCCGGCGCCAGGCGCGGCCGAGGTCAGGTTGATCGAATTGGTGGTGGCATCGAGCATACCGAAATGGAGCGAGGTGCGCAGCGAGCGCAGCCCCTCGGTCACCGGATCATCCGGATGCTGCAGGGCATGGATCGGGATAAACCCCTTGCTCTTGCGATTGCTGACCGCCGCCGGGGCAAAGCTGAGCGTGCCAAAGACCGGGATGCCGATCTGCTCGATTTCTTCCGCGCCGCGGATGCCACGCCGCATCAGGCGGCGGATCATCACAATGCCTGTGCCGGTCATCAGGCCCAGTACCAGGAAGATGGCGACGGTCTGGGCCGATTTCGGCGCGATTTTTTTGCCATCCGAATAGGCGGAATCGATCACCCGCACCGAGCCCACGGTCGAGGCGCGCAGCACCTGCAGCTCCTGCGAGCGGTTCAGCATCTGGGTGTAAACCTGCTCGGCCACGGCCAGATCGCGGCTGAGGTTAAAGATTTCCTTCTGCGTATCGGGCAGGCTGGCGGTATCCTTGCGGATCAGCTCCAGCTCTTTTTCCAGCGAGGCCCGGTTTTCGAGCAAAAGCTGATAGGTCGGGTGACTGGTGGTATAGCGCTTGCGCAGGTCTTCCTCACGCAGCGCCAGCTCGCTCAGCTGCGCTTCCAGCCAGGTGGCGCGTTCCAGCAGACTGCGGGTCTCATATTCGACATCGACCGAGCCCTGCTTCTGGCGGAAGGCATTCAGCACCTGCTGGGCGTGATCCAGGGCCTCGCGGGCGGCGGGCAGCTGCTCTTCGATGAAGCGCAGGCTGTTCTCGGCCTCGGCGGCGCTGCGCGAGATATTCTGCGCCACATAGGCGCGGGCAATGGCGTTGAGCACCCGCTCGGCCCGCTGCGGGCTGGGATCTTTATAGGTCAGGCGCAGCATCGAGGCATTGCGCGAGACCGAGGCGATGGCAAGGTTCTGCTGCACTTCCTCGACAGCTTCTGCCGTGCTGATCCGGCTGAGCAGGAACTGGCGTCCGGCAGGGCCCTCAAGCCGCGCGATATCGAGCAGGAAAGCCTCTTCTCCGGCCAGTCGCAGCGGCTTGTCCGCCTCGCCTTCAACCATCCGGCCATCGGGCAGGGCGAGGCTATAGCGGCCGCCCGCCAGAATTTGCAGCTCCATCTCCGCGCCGATCCAGGCATCGGGGACCCGCAGCGTGTTCACCTCAATCGCTTCATTGCCCCAGGCCCGGCTGGGGATGAGGCCGGGATCAGGCAGGCCAAGCCGCGCCGGCAGCTGGCCAAGCAGCAAAAAGGGGCGCGGCCTGGCCGTGGTCTGCAGATCCAGTTCCAGCACCGCTTCGGAAACCACCATACGCGAGCGCAGGATTTCGGTCTCGGTATCCACCGCAGCAGCGCCGCTGCCGCCATCGCCGAGCAAAGCCTGCATCCCTTCGGGCAGGGCCATTGCCCCGCCCATCCGGGTTTCGAGCTGGATCAAAGCATTGGCCTGATAGATCGGTGTGGCGCGCAGCACGATGAACACACCGATTGCCACGGCAAGGGCGGCCGAGAGCAGGATCCAGTGCTTGCCCGCCCAGAGATTGGCGGCAAGGGCAAGCAGGTCAATCTCATCGCCGGCCTTGTTCTGGTCGGTGCTGGGTACTGCGGACATCAGCTCTTCCTGACAGTTGGTTCAGTTCACGGGGGCTCAGCGGGCCAGACGCCTGGCCCAGCCCCCGGCGGCGGCAATGATCTGGTCGCGAACAACACGGTGAAAATCGATCGGCTTACGATAGGGGTCGGCGATGTTCTTCTCGCCGTTCCATTTGTCGAACAGCATGGTGCGGCCCGAAAGCTGCGGGAAGCGTCGCATCACTTCGCTGCGATGCCCGGCTTCCATCACCAGGATCAGATCATACTGGCTGCCCAGTTCGGCGGTGAGCTGACGGGCGATATGGCCGTCAAGGCTGATCCCGGCCTCAGCCGCGGCGATGCTGGCCTCTTTATCGGCCGCATGGCCGACCACTGCGGCCAGTCCGGCCGAGCCGATGGTCAGACCGGGCAGGCTGGCGGCCAGCGCCCGCTCGCCCAGAGGGGAGCGGCAGATATTGCCGACGCAGACCACAAGAACCGCATTAAACATATCAGCGGGTTCCGATCTCATCTGCCACGCGAGCGGTGGTGAAGGTCGGCAGCAGGCTTGAGATCAGGCGGTTCCAGCGATGCATTGGCGAGGAGGTCACATAGACCACGTCCTGCGGATGCAGCACGAACCGCGCCCCCAGCACATAGGCCACCGGGTTTGAGGCATCGAGCTGATAGACCGTCATCCCCATCCTGGTCTCGCGGAACACGAAGATGCCGCGCGCATCGGCACTGTCTTCCTTCAGCCCGCCGACCCGGGTCACCGCCTGGGTCAGGGTGACATTCTCTTCGGTCAGATCCACCGTGGCAGGCTTGACCAGCTGGCCGAGCAGGAAGGCTTCCTGCTTTTCAAGTTTGGGCACGCTGACCACATCGCCCGGGCGCAGCAGCGGGTTATTGCCGCCCATGCCGCGCTTGAGGAAAGCATCCAGATCAACGGTATAGACCGCGCTGCCCCGGCGCACGGTCACGCCGCGCGGATCGGCAGTCTCTTTCAGACCGCCCGCGGCATCAATCGCATCCAGCAGCGTCAGCGGCATATCGGTCAGATGCTGGCGGTTCGGGCTGTCCACCTCGCCGGTGACCGAGACCGCCTGCGAGCGATAGGCCGCGACACGGACCTCGACCTGGGGATCGGGGATATATTCGCCCAGCCGTTTCATCAGATCGGTGCGGATCTGATCCGGGGTCCGGCCTTTGGCCTGGATCTGGCCGACATAGGGATAGAAGAAAGTGCCATCGGCCTGAACCCGCAGCCCGCCCTCGGCGGGGGTGCGGTTCATCCCGGCGGGCAGGGTCAGATCAGGATGCTCCCAGACCACGATATCCATGACATCGCCAACGCCGACCCGGTAATCCCAGCTGCCGCCCGAGGGCATGGTGCTGCGCCCGCCCTCAAAATTCCGCGGCTTGCTGAAAGCATCCACATTATCAGCGGTCAGGCGGACAATGGCGACATTGGTCGAGAGCTCTTCGACCTCGGTCTGCACCGCGGCATTGCGTACCGGAAAGTCGGTTTTCGTGACGTCACAGCCTGCAAGGGAGATCAGGGAAACTGCGAGCATGGACCATTTAATCATCGAATCCCTATTCGGTTGGCCCGGCAGCGAGCAGATAGCAGGTTTCTGACTGGATAGGCGATGCCGTCGCCGCTGCCAATGGTTTCATCTCACCGGAAGGGGAATATCCGGGGCTATGCGGAAGAAAAACCCATGCTGTGGCAGCGACGGGCCTTCGGACTGTTCCGGGGCGGTGGATGGGCCTTGCCCCCGGACAGGGAAAGTAATGATGTATCTGAAATGCATTAATATCCTGGTCCGGGACCTGGCCCTGTCCGCGGTGCCGCTCTGATGGTGGTGATGCCCGGGATCTGCGGTGCCGCGGCGCTTTGTCCGGCTCTGGCAGCCAGGCCGAGGCTCAGCGCCTGGGCCAGGCAGAGCGGCGCGGCAAGCGCGGCTGACAGGCTGCCCTCATGCCCGGGCACAGCGAACAGAACCTTTGCCGCCTTTGCCAGCGGCGACAGCGTGCTGTCGGCAATCGCGACCACAGGGGTGCCGCGCGCCTCTGCCTCGCCGAGGATCGGCAACAGCTCAGCGGCGGTGGAGCGCAGTGAGATTGCCATCAGCAGATCGCGGCTGGTCATCGAGCTGGCGATATAGGCTGAAAGCCCGCCGGACTGGCCAAGCATCACGCAGCGTTTGCCGGTCATCACCAGCTGGCAGCGCATCAGCTCGGCCACCGGCCGCGAGAGCATCTGGCCGAAAAGAAAGATTGTATCGGCCGCCTGCAGCAGTCGCGTCGTCTCGGCCAGGGCCTGCTGACTGATATTATTCAGCAGCTCCTGCAGCGCGGCAATGTCGCGCAGCACCATATCGGCGAGCAGCCCCAGCTCGCCCCGGTTGCCCGGGGTGCTCAGCCCGGCAGAAAGGGCAGTGTCCCTGGCTTCAAACCCCGGTGCGGCCAAAGCAAGGCGGCTGCGGAACACCAGCTGCAGCTCTTTAAACCCCTGATAGCCAAGGCTCTGGGCAAAGCGCACGAAGCTGGAGGCATGGATATCGCAGCGCCCGGCAATCGCCGTCACCGGCCTGACTGCCACCTCATTGGGATTGCGGGTCAGAAAGACCGAAATCCGCTGAAAGGTCCTGCTCATCTGGTCATGGCGTTCATGGATTAGCCGGATCAGATCGTCATAATCCTGTGGGGCGGCGGGATCGGGCATGGCTATGGCTCCTGCCCGCAGCAGCATGGCTGAACCAGGGCGCCTGGTCCAGGGAATTTGTACTATACGGTTCAGTTTGTGCCCGGATAGCGCTGCGCCGGGCAGGGCTTTGCCCGCCCGGCGCAGCTGGCCCGGATCAGCTGGCCCAGACCTCCAGGGCCTGGGCAAGGCTCTGGCCTGGTGCGGCGCTGACGAAAGCGGCGAGGATGCGCAGCCGGCCCGGCGAGAGATCACCGCCAAACAAAGCCCCCGCCGCCGCCATCGAGGTGCCGCCGCTGTCATTGCCATAGATCGGCCAGACCTCGCCCTCGCTGCAGCGGCTGGCGATGATCACCGGCTTGCCTGCCGCAACGAGGCGAGAGGTTGCCTGGGCCCAGCCATCGGGGAAATTGCCCCGGCCAAAGCCCTGCAGCACCACGGCGCCATAATCCCGGCTGCAGGCGAAATCGAGAAACTCTGCCCCGGCGCCAAAGGCCGCCGCGATCAGCGCCACCTCGCGCGGCTCATGCGCAGTGCCAAAGCCCGGGGCGCGGCGCGGCAGGGCGCGCAGGCTGACCCGGCCCTGATCGAGGGAGCCGATCTTGCCCAGATCGCCCGAGCGGAACGCATCGACCCGGCTGGTATGGGCCTTGCGGACGGCGCGCGCGCCATGAATATCGCCCTCAAACACCACCACCACCCCGGCGGCACCGAGCGGCGCATAAGCGGCGGCGATCACCGCATCGCGCAGATTGCGCGGGCCGTCGCTGTCGGCCTCGCCGGCATGGCGCTGTGCCCCGGTCAGCACCACCGGCTTTTGCGGCGCCAGCAGAAACTCCAGCGCCCAGGCGGTGTCTTCCATCGTATCGGTGCCATGGGTCAGCACGAAACCATCATAATCTGCCATTTCGCGCTCAATCGCCCGGGCAAAGCCGAGCGCATCGCGCAGGCTCAGCGCGTTTGACCCCCTGGCCGGGAAGGGCAGCACATCGACACTGATTTCTGCCGGAAGCTCGATCCCCGCCATCAGCTCGGCACCGCTCAGCTTTGCCGTCACCGGCCCGCCCGGGGCGCTGGCATTGGAGGCAATAGTGCCCCCGGTCGACAAAAGCAGAATTCGTGCCATCAGATCATTCCCCATTGCAGGCCTTGCAGGCCAGAGGGCGCGGATTGTGCTGCAGGCAGCGGGGCTGTCAAGCCCGCGCGCCCCGGAACCTGTGCCAGCCGCGGCAGGTTTCGCCCATGCCCGCTCAGCAAACTTGACCGGAGCCGGACCTGCCCCCAACAATCACGGCTGGGGCGCGGTCCGGGCCGCCGGCACCAGGTGTTGTAGCAATCGTATTGAGGGTCGCCATGCCACAGCCATCTTTACCCGGTTCACTTACCGAAGGCCCGGGCGTGGCCGGGGGGGAAAGTCGCGCCGATCCGGGTCAGCTGCTGCGCCTGGCCGCAGGCCTGGTGATCGCCGCGGTGCTGATCAGCGGGCTCTATCTCGGCCAGGGGGTGCTGATCCCGCTGGCCATCGCTTTCCTGATCAGCTTCGCGCTCGGCCCGCTGGTCACCTTGCTGGGGCGGATCGGCCTGCCGCGCCTGCTCTCGGTCTGTATCGTCATGGTGATTGTCGGCGCTTTCATCGCCGGCCTCGCGCTGCTCGTCGCCTCACAGGTGCGTACCCTCAGCGCCGAACTGCCGACCTATCAGAGCACGATCCGCGGCAAAATCTCGGAGATTACCGAGAATATGCGCGGTCCCGGCTTTCTTGACGGCGCGCTCGATACCTTCGGCGTGGTCCAGGACGAGGTGAGCCATGCTGCTCCGGGCAGCGAAGGCCCCGGGGTGCAGCGGGTTGAGATGGTGCCTGCGCCGCGGTCGCCCTTTGAAACCGCCATTGCCTGGCTCGTGCCGGCGCTTGAGCCGATTGCCACCGCCGGTATCGTGCTGGTCTTCGTCTTTCTGGTGCTGCTCGACCGCGGTGATCTGCGCGACCGGCTGATCCGGCTGATGGGCGGCAATCTGCACCGCTCGACCGATGCTCTGGAAGAGGCGGGGCGGCGGATCTCAAAATATCTGCTGATGCAGGTGGTGGTGAATGTCACCTATGCCATTCCGATGGCGCTGGGGCTGTGGTTCATCGGCGTGCCGGGCTGGATCCTCTGGGGGGCGCTGGCGGCGCTGATGCGCTTCATCCCCTATCTCGGGCCGCTGCTCTCGGCGTTCTTCCCGCTGTCGCTGGCCTTTGCCGTCGATCCGGGCTGGGATATGCTGATCTGGACCGGGGCGCTGATCCTGCTGCTGGAGCTGATCAGCAATAATATCGTCGAGCCTCTGCTCTATGGCACCTCGACCGGGCTCTCGGCGATTTCGCTGATCGCCGCCGCCACATTCTGGACTGCGCTCTGGGGGCCGATTGGCCTGATCCTCTCGACCCCGCTGACGGTCTGTCTGCTGGTTTTGGGGCGCAATCTGCCACAGCTGCAGTTCTTTGAGGTGCTGCTGGGCTCGACCCCGGTTCTCGATGTGCCGACCCGGATCTATCAGCGCCTGATCGCTGATGATGCCGAGGAAGCGATCGAGATCGTCGACCAGGTGATTGCAGAGGGCGATGTCATCGCCTTTTACGATGGCTATGGCATCGATGTTTTGCGCCATGTCAGCGATGATTACCTTGCCAATGCCCGGGTCGGGCACCGGCTGCGCGTCGCCAATGGCATGGATATGCTGCTCGATGATCTGCGCGCCGGATATCGCCCCGAAACAGCCGTCGAAACCCCGCCGCGCATCGCCTGTATCGGCGGCAAATGGGAGATCGACAGCGTCGCTTGCGAAATGCTGGTCCATGCGCTGGAACTGCGCGGCCTGGCCGCGATCCAGCGCCGCGAGGCGGTGGTGACGGCGCGCCATGTCGATAAAATGGCGCTGGAGGGCATTGAGGTGGTCTGCCTCAGCTATTTCAGCCGCGAGCCGGAAAAGCCGATCCGCGCCTTCTGCCGCCGGTTGCGCCAGCGCTGGCCCGGGATCCGCATCGTCGTTGCTTTGTGGAATGCCCCCGGCGCGCTGATCGACAGCAACCGTATTCACGATCTTGGCGCGGATGAAGTGGTCACTTCGGTTGAGGAGGCTTTGCACCGTTTGCGCCGGATGCTGACGCCCGAAGAGGCTTTGCAGGATCAGATCGCGCCTGCGCCGGAAAATGACGCCGAGCGGGTCGAGGCGCTGCAGGAAAGCGAGGTGCTGCAGGGCGGCTCGCGCGAAGAGCTTGACGCCCTCGCCAAACGCGCCTCTCAGGTGTTTGACGTTAAATTCGCGGTGATTTCGGCAATTGATGCCGAGACCGAATTTATCATCGGCCAGAGCATGGACCTGCCGGGCCGGCGCACCACGGATGGCACCGATATGATCACCATGCCCCGCGATGAGGCGATCTGTGACCATGTGGTCGGCTCGGGCGAGCTGCTGGTGGTCAATGACACCCGCCGCGACCCGCGCTTTGCCGATCACCCGGCAATCCAGCTCTGGAATACCCGCTTCTATGCCGGAGCACCTTTGGCTGATGGCCAGGGGCGGGTCTTCGGTGCGCTCTGTCTGCTCGATACCGATCCGCGCAAACTCGGCGATGAGGAGCTGACCCTGCTGGCCGCGATGGCGGCGGATGTGGTCTCGCTGATCACCGGTGATGAGGCGGTCGAGCCCGGGCCGGTGCGCAGCGATCCCGCCAGCTTGACCGTGGGCCAGACCGTGCCCGACTGAGCCAGAGGCTGAACTAAGACAGGGCCAGCCCTCGCCCGCTGCCGGTTTAAGCCAGGCCCCGGGCGAAACAGGGCGCAATGTTCAGATAATCTTTACCTCTCCGGCCCTGACCCCGGACAGGAGGGAGCGGCGCAGCGCCAGCGGCCCCGCTTTGCGGGCGGATCCCCTCAGACATTCCCCGCGGGGAGGGGGAATATCGGGATTTACGGCCCTGGGGGGCGCGCGCGCTTGCGGTCAGGCAGCACGCGGCGCGCGCGCCGGGGGCCTTTTATCAGCGCAGCATGGCCGCGGTATTGCCGCCATCGACGGTAATCACCGCCCCGGTTGAGGTGCGGGCGCGGATCAGCGCCACGGTGGCCTCGGCCACATCGGCCGCGGTGACCTCGCGCTTCAGCAGATTGCCGCGCATATAGACCTCAGGCGTCACGCCCCGGGCTTTTGCCCGCTCCTCAATCATCGCATCGGTCATCAGCCCGGTGCGGATCCGGTCGGGATTGACCGCATTCGAGGTGATGCCATCCGCCGCATGTTCCACGGCATATTGCTTCATCAGCGCCATCAGCGCGGCTTTCGACGTGCCATAGGGGCCGAAATCGGGGCCGGGGTTCACCGCCTGTTTCGAGACATTAAACAACAGCGCCCCGCCGGTCTGCTGCTTCTGCATCACCTTCACCACGGCGCGTGCCGTGTAATGATGCGCCCAGAAGTTCAGCTCAAACGCCGCGCGGAAGTCCTGATCCGAAACTTCGGTCAGCGCGCCCTGCCAGGCTGCACCGGCATTGGAGACCAGTATATCCACGCCGCCAAAGCTCAGCGCCACCCTGGCAATCGCCGCCTCAACCGCTGCCGCATCGGTCAGATCAACGCCGATGCCGATGCCGCCCAGACGCTTTGCCGCCGCCTCAGCCGCTTCTGCGTCAATATCGAGCAGCGCCACCTCTGCCCCCTCAGCGCGCAAAGCCCCGGCCATGGCCAGGCCCAGCCCGCCTGCGCCGCCGGTGATGACCGCCACCTGACGGGTCAGCGGCTTTTCCGCCAGTTTTTTCAGCTTCACCTGCTCCAGCGACCAGTATTCCAGATCGAACAGGTCTTGCTCGGACAAAGCCTCGAAGCGGTCGATGCCCTCGGCGCCGCGAATGACTTCGATGGTGGCCTCGGCCACATCGGCCCCGATCAGCGCCGCTTTGCGGGTGGGTCCGGCGGCAAAGAGGCCCAGCCCCTCGACGTAGAACACGCGCGGCATCGGGTCGAGCATGGTCTTATGGCCGCCGACGCGGGCATTGTTGCGGCTGAAATAGGCGGTGTAATCCGCGATATACTCAGCCACTTTCTGGCGTACGAGCCCGGCCCATCCGGCCAGGTCACCCGCTTTCGGCGCCGGCAGGGCAATGCCAAAGCGCTTGATATGGATGACATGTTCCGGGGTGGCATTGCCGCGCCGGGTCAGATCGCCGACATTTTCCGCGCCGCAGAAGTCGAGGATGGCCTGGCTGGAGCGGTGCTCCATGACAAAGCGCTTCGGCTCGCCCTCGCGCGCGCCGGGCAGCGCCAGGGCACCGCGCAGGATCGGGGCGACCTCGGCCGGAGTGGCCAGGTCTGAGAGCGCCGGGGCGGTGCCGAAGGGCTTCGGATTGCCCGCCGCAATCCGGGTCTCGGCCCGGGTGATCGCCTCGATCATCGCCTCATAGCTGATGCGGGGATCATCGGACCAGGTGAAGATGCCATGTTTCAGCAGGATCATCCCGGCGGCATCGGGGCGGGCCTGATAGGCCTGATGGCAGACCTTGGCGAGGTCAAAGCCCGGCATGACATAGGGGACGATGATGAATTCGGGGAAGAGTTCCCGGATGATCGCCTCGCCCCGGGGCTGGTTGGTCAGCGCCACAATGGCATTGGCATGGGTGTGATCGACATGGCGGAAGGGCAGGATGGCATGCAGGATCGCCTCGACCGAAGGGTTGGGCGAGGCGGGATCGAGCAGCAGCCGGCGCTGCAGCATCACCATGTCATCATCGGACAGGCTCTCGTAGCCGACCATGGCCTTCAGCCCGGCAAGCCGCAAAGCCGGCAGGCCCGGTGGCTCGATCTGGCCCATATCCCAGCCCGAGCCCTTGACGCAGAGCACCTCAACCGGGGTGCCGTCATGGTCGTTCAGGGTTGTCTTCACCGAGGTATTGCCGCCGCCATGCAGCACCAGCTGCGGCACCTGGCCCAAGAGCCGCGTGGTCCAGGTCCGGATCGCCACATCGCGGTTCACCCCCGCTTTGACATAGGCATCGACGGTGCGGGTGAACGCTTCATCTGACCACAGGGATTGCATTGGTCATCCTCCTTCAGGCGTGGGGCAGCGGTTTTTGTCAAATGACAGCATTGTATGTCAAAGGTCAACAGCTGCGATGGGGAATGCCTGGCGCTGGCAGAGGAAACATGCCAAACCGGAGCAGCGGGCAAGAGGCTGAGAGTGAAATGGCGACAGATCCGGGTGGACGCAGCAGGGTGGCGATTCCGGCTGAGTTTGATGATATCGTGATCTGGGCGGCCTGGCTCTATTATGAACAGGGGCTCAATCAGAGCGATATTGCCCAGACCATCGGCGTCTCCCGCGCCTCGGTGGTCAATTATCTGCAGGAAGCGCGCGAGCGCGGCGTGGTCAGGATCAGCATGGATCCGGGCGTGATGGCGCAGCAATCGCTGGCGCGCGGCCTGGCCGGGCGCTTTGGCCTTGCCGAGGCGCTGGTGGTGCCCGTCGCCCCCGGCAGTGACAATCAGCAGCGCCTCGCTGCGCTTGGCGCGGCAGGCGCGCGTCAGCTCGAGCGGATGCTGACCCCGGGCGAGACGCTTTGCGTCTCCTGGGGCAAGACCGTACTGGCGGTGGCCGATGCGATTTCGCAGCCGGTTGAGGGGGTGACGGTGGCCCAGGTCACCGGGGCCGCCCCTGGCAACCGCGATTTCTCGGCCGAGCTCTGCACCGCTATTCTGGCGCGCAACCTCGGTGCGGTCAGCAAGGTCATGCATGCACCCGCCGTGCTGTCGGATGCGCGGCTCTGTGAGGCCTTGCGGCGCGAGCCGGTGATTTCGCAGCAATTCGCGCTGATCCGTGCGGCGCAGACCATCCTGTTTGGCATCGGCAGCATGGGGCCCGACAGCACGATGCGCATTGCCGATATTGCCAGCGCCGAAGAGATCAATGCCTATGCGGCGGCAGGGGCAGAGGCGGTGCTGATCTGCCGCTTCCTTGATGCGGCGGGCCGGCAGGTGCGGCGTGAATTCGATCAGCGCATGATGGGGATTGAGCTTGATGAGCTGAAAGCCATCCCGCGGCGGATCTGCGTGGCCGGCGGCCTGAGTAAGCTCGGCGCGCTGCGCGCCGCGCTTCAGGCCGGCTATATCAGCCATCTGGTCACCGATGTGGAAACCGCCTCAGCCCTGGCTGAGGGCTGAGGCCGCCCGGATCAGGCTTTGATTTTCGCGGTGTTCATGAAATCGAGCGTATGTTCGAAAGAGCGGATCCCGGCATCCGAGCCAAGGCCGGTGGCGACCAGCGCCGCCGAGGCCTGAGCAAAGTTCAGCGCGGTTTTCAGATCCATTTTATGGTGCAAAGCGGTGATGAAACCGGCGTCGAAAGCATCGCCGCAGCCGGTGGTATCGACCACCTCGATCTCAAAGGCGGGCTGGCGCACCACATTGCCCTGATGGTCCATGAAACAGACCCCTTCGCCCCCCAGGGTGAAGAGGCAGTGTTTCACCCCGCGCGCGAGGAAGAAGCGTCCTGCCGCCTCGACATCCTCTTCGCCCGAAAGCACCCGGGCCTCTTCGACCGAGGGCATGAAATAATCGATATGCGCGAAGAGCGGTGCCACCAGGCTGATGGTATTCTCATTCGCGCCGAGCAGATCGAAGGTCACGGTGCGGCCCCGGCGTTTGGCCTCGGCCAGGAGGCGCGCGCTCGGCTCGCCATCCAGCCTGGCCAGCAGGCCGGTGCCGCCAAGATGGATGATCGGCGGCGCGAGCACCGCATCGAGGCTCTCGGGCAGGATGTCGAAATGATCCGAAGCGCCGCGCTGATGCAGCGCCGGGCGGTCGCCATTGCGGCGGATATTGAGGATCGAGGCCGAGGTCGGCACGCCTTTAAGCCGTTGCATCTGCGCCGTATCGACGCCGAAGCGCTGCAAATTCGAAAGGACGAAATCGGCTTTCTCATCATCGCCCACCGCCCCGACGGCCAGGCAGTTCAGCCCCTGTTTGGCCAGATCGACCACGGTTCCGCCTGCGGTTCCGGCGACGGTCAGCCGGATTTCCTCGATGAAATCTACATTGCCTCCGGGCGGGATCGCATCGACCGGGCGGCCCAGAACATCAAGAATATAAAGGCCGATGACCGAGACATCATGGGTCATATTTAATCCTCCGGTTGGGGTCAGCTGCGGCTGCGCAGCGCGAAAATCGTGCCTGCGAGCAGAATGAAAATGCCGATAATGGCGAGCTGAAGCGTGCTGGGGATGCCGACAAAGACCAGCACATTGCTGACGAGGGTGATCAGCAAGACGCCGAGCAGCGTGCCGGTGACAGTGCCGGAGCCGCCGGTGATCCGCGCCCCGCCGAGCACGACAGCGGCGATGATCTCAAGCTCCATCCCGGCGAGGTCGAAAGGATTGGCAAGCCGGTTCGAGGCCACATGAACAATGCCCGCGATCCCAGCCAGCAGCCCGGCCCAGCCAAAGACAAAAAGACGGATATGCAACAGGTTAAAGCCGAGGCGCGCGGCAATATCGGGATTGCCGCCCGAGGCGAAGATCGCCCGGCCCATCAGGGTGCGCTCAAGCAAAAACCAGGTGGCAAAGGCCGCCCCCACCAGCACCAGCACGGTGGCGGGCAGGCTGGAGATTACCCCGCTCTCGCCGGTCCAGGTCCAGAGCGAGGCCTTGCCAAAGGCCTCCATCGAGGCGGGCAGGTTCATGAACAGCGCGGTGCCGACAAAGGTCAGCAAAGCCGAGCGGATGATATATTGCGTGCCGATGGTGACGATCAGCGAGGGCGCGCGTAAACTGTGGATCAGCAGGCCGTTGACCACCCCGAAAGCCGCGCCGCCGAGGCCGGCGAGCGGCAGGATCACCCAGAGCGGCATGGCGGGAAAGACATTATGCACCAGCATGGTCAGCGCATACATGACGAAGGCGGCGATGGCGGTGAAGGAAACGTCGATCCCGCCCGCGGCCAGCACCACCAGCACCCCCATGGCGAAAATACCACGCACCACCGAGGCGCGCAGGATGTCGAAGACATTGTTCATCGCGAGGAAATTCGGATTGGCAATTGCCACGCCGAGCACGGTGAGGAGGATCAGCCCGAGGGTGAACAGCTCGGGGCGGCGGCCGGTCAGCGCGCGCAGGCGCGTGAACAGAGGGATGGGCAGGCTGGTCTCGGTCATGCGGTCACTTCCCGGGCCGGGGCCGCGGCGGATCCGCTGGCCATTGTCTGATAGAGGCGGTCTTCATCGGTGCTGGCGGCATCATAGCTGGCGGCAATCGCCCCCTGGCGCATCACGAGGATCCGGTCGCAGTTCTGCAGCAGTTCGGGCAGGTCATCCGAGATGATCAGCACCGCCATCCCCTCGCCCGCGAGGCGCTGGATGATGCGGAAAATGGTATCTTTTGAGCCGACATCGACGCCGACCGTGGGGCCGTGCAGGATCAGCAGGCGCGGATTGATGGTGAGCCAGCGCCCGATCAGCACGCGCTGCTGATTGCCGCCCGAAAGCGACTGGACCGGGGCCCCGACATCGGGGGCGACGACCTGCAGCCCGGCGATCTGCGCTTCGGCAAGGGCGCGGGCGCGGCGCGGGCTGATCATGCCAAAGGTATTTTTCAGCCGGTCGAGCACCGGCAAAGTGACATTTTCGCGGATCGGTTTTTCGAGGAACAGCCCCTCGGTCAGCCGGTCCTCGGGGACATAGCCGATGCCGGCGGCAATCGCCTCGCCGGGCGTTTTCGGCCAGATGGTCTGGCCGTCGAGCTCTATCCGGCCGCTTGCGGCGGGGCGGACCCCGGCAAGGGCGAGGGCCAGCTCATTGCGGCCGGAATCGAGCAGGCCGGTTACGCCGAGGATCTCGCCGGCGGCAAGGCTGAGCGAGAGATCGTGGAAAGCGCGGGGCTGGCTGAGGCCGGACACCTCGAGCAGCGGTGCGCCGGTGACAGAACCGGTGCGGTAGCGCGCCTCGGAGATTTCGCGCCCGGTCATCAGCTGGCTGATTGCGGCTTTGGAGGTGGTGGCGACGGGACGGTGGGCAACAATCTCCCCATCGCGCATGATGATCGCCTCGCCGCCGAGTGATTTCACCTCATCAAGCTTATGGGTGACGAAAAGCACGGTGACGCCCTGATCGAGCAGGCGGCGTACCACCAGGAGCAGGTTCTCGACCTCCTGGCGGGTCAAAGCGGTGGTCGGCTCATCCATGATGACGAGGCGGGCCCTGGCGGCAATGGCGCGGGCAATCGCCACCAGCTGCCGGCTGGCCAGCGGCAGGCTGTCGGTGCGCCGGGTCAGAAAAGCCATATCGCCGGGCAGATGCACCTGTTTCAGCGCCTGCGCGGCCGTGTCGAACAAAGCGGCGCGTTGCAGCCGCCGGGCCAGACGCCCGCCCGCCGCCACCAGCTGACCGGTCAGCGCGACATTCTCGGCCACCGAGAGATTGGGCAGCAGCGAGAGGTCCTGGTAGACGGTTTCGATCCCGGCTTTCAGCGCGCCGATCGCGCCCAGATCCCCGGCGAGGGTGCCGGTGGGCATTCCGTCGATCAGGATCTGGCCCGCGCTTGCCAGCTGCGCCCCCGAGACGATCTTGATCAGCGTGGATTTCCCGCAGCCATTCTCGCCCATCAGATGATAGATCTGCCCGGCCTCAAGCGTCAGGCTGACATCTTTCAGCGCCTGCACGCCGCCAAAGCTTTTGCGCAGGTTGCGGATTTCGAGAAAGGGCGGCGGGGCGGGGGTGGCGGGTTGCGAGAGCATCACGGAAATCCTGTGATCCTGGAAAAACGGGAAGGCGCAGAGAGGCGCGCCTTCCCCGGAAAGCTGCAGTGGTGCTGGCTCAGAACGGGTAGTCTTTATAGCCGTCTTTGCCGACCTCAACCCAGGCCTGGCCCTGGATGATGATGCCATTGCCCGGGCCTTTGCTGACCTTGACGGCAGTATAGCCCGGCACGCCGAGATCGGCGCCATCGGCGATTTCCTCGCCGTTGAGCACTTTTTCAGCCACGACGTTCATCACGAAGCCCGCGTCTTTCGGATCCCAGAAATAGATCTGATTGACCGCGCCCGATTCCAGATAGGGGCCGGTGTCTTTCGGCAGGCCGAGGCCATAGACGCAGACTTTGCCGATCAGGCCCGCCTCTTCGACGGCGCGGCCAATGCCGATCACATCAATGGCGGAAGAGCCCTGGAAGCCCTTGATATCGGGATAGGCGCGCAGGATTTCCTTGGCCTTTTCATAGGCTTTATTCGCGTCATTGAAGGATTCGTTCTTGGCCGCGACCAGTTCCATCCCCGGGTGATTTGCCGCCGCGCTTTCGGCGCCGGCATCGGCCCAGATCACATGGGTCAGGCTGCCGAGGGAACCGACGAAGCTGGTCCATTTGCCCTCACCGCCCATGCAGCCGGCGAGGCCCTCGTTGATTTTGCGGCCGAAGGCAGCATTGTCAAAGGCCTCGATATCGACATCGGCATTGACGATGCTGTCACCTTCATGGGCGATGACCTTGATGCCACGGCTCTGCGCCCGGCGCAGCACGCCTTCGAGCGCCGAAGGGTCCATCGGGACAACCGCGATGGCCGAGACGCCTTTTGCCACCAGATCCTCGATGATACGGGCCTGCTGCGCGGCATCGGCCTGAGCCGGGCCGACCTGAACTGCGTCGATATTCTCGCGCGCGGCATCAAAGGCTTTCACGCCCTCATCCATCCGCACGAACCAGCCTTCACCGGTGATTTTCACCACGGTGGTGATGGATTGTTTGTCCTGAGCCATGGCCGCACCTGCGATCATCGCCCCGGCGATCATGGCGCTTCCCGCCAGTTTCGCGATCAGTTTCATGGGTTTTTCCTCCTCCAGGGGTCAGGGACATTTATCAGCGCGCGCCTCTCCCGCCCTGAGGGGGAGGCGGCTTGGTCTCATCGCATGGGTCTGAGCCAGAGCGAGAGGTTCACCCGCGCCGAGGCCAGCAAAGCGAGGAGCAGAACCCCCCAGGCCAGGTCGCGGAAGAAATTGGATATGCCGAGGAAGTTGAACAGGCTCGACAGGATCTGCAAAGCGGTGGCGGCGAGCAGGACGCAGAGGATCCGGCCATAGCCGCCCTCGGGTTTTACCCCGCCGAGGACAGCGATCAGAATGGCGATCAGCACATAAGAGCTGCCGTAATCCCATTTGACCGAGCCGGCGCGCGCGGCAATGACCACGCCTGCGACCGAGGCCAGCAACCCGCAGATCGTATAGGTCAGCACGATCATCCGCCGCACCGGCACGCCGCCATAGCGCGCGGCTTTCTCATTGGAGCCGAGCAGCATCAGCCTGACGCCAAAGGGGGTGCAGCGCAGCAGATAGCCAAGCGCTCCGGCGATGATGACGAACAGCGCAAAGCACAAAGGGACGCCCAGCACCGGCAGATTGCCGAAATCATCGAGCGGCGGGATATAGCCAAGGCTGACCGAAGAGCCATTGGTCAGCCAGACCGCGATGCCGGTGAACAGGAGTTGCGTGCCCAGTGTGGCGATCAGCGGCGTCAGCCCGGTGAAAGCGATCATAAAGCCGTTCAGCAGCCCGCCGGTCAGGCCAACGCAAAGCGCAATGGCCGCGAAGCTCCAGGAAAAGGCCATGGGGGCCGCGGCCGGGGCGATCAGCTGGCTGGCGATCAGAAAGGCGGTGATGCCCGAGAGATTGGCCAGAGCAATGCCCGAGAGATCAATGCCGCCATTGCCGGAGATCATCGCCAGAGCCACTCCGAGCGCCAGCAGACCGAGTTCAGGCACCTGCGAGGCCATGATCTGCAGATTATAGCTGTCGAGGAAATTTGCCCCGGCAATCCAGCCGCCGGTCAGCAGCACGATGATATTGATAAGCGCCAGAAAAACGGTCTGGCGGTCGAGATTGCGGATCACGGTCTTCCTCCCCCCGAAAGCACGGCCGGTGACGCCTCCGGGCGCTCTGCCTCTCTGCTGTCGTTCTGTATATCGACACGGCTGCCTGACAAATGTCAATAGCGCCTGGCGGATGTAATCAAAGCCTTTGGTCTCGCCGGGGAGGGATTATTTCACCGGCGGGCTGATCTGCAGCGCCGGGGTGGTGCAGGGATGGTCGAGCAGCGCCGCCAGATCGTCATCGAGATGCAGCAGCGAGAGCGAGACCCCCTCCATATCCAGCGAGGTGTAATAGGGGCCGACCAGCGAATGGCTGACGCTGACACCATGCGCTTTCAGCCGCTGCCGGATGCGGCGGTTCAGGATGTAAAGCTCCATCGCCGGGGTGGCACCGAGCGAATTGACCAGCACCGCCACCCGGTCGCCGCGCGCCGGGGCCATTTCGGCCAGGATGCGGTCGAGCAGCAGATCGGCGGCATCATCGGCCGGGACCATGGCATGGCGCATCTCGCCCGGCTCGCCATGCACGCCGACGCCGATTTCCATCTCACCGGGGCCGAGGCTGTAGCCGGGGCGGGAGCTGTCGGGCAGGCGGGCGGGCTCCAGTGCCAGGCCCATTGTATAGACCCGGGAAGCGGCGCGGCGCGCCAGAGCCTCGCAGGTCTCGAGCGAGGCGCCCTGATCGGCGGCGGCGCCGGCGATGCGGAAGACGAAGACATTGCCCGCGACGCCGCGGCGCGAGGCGCGGCTGTCGGGCGAGGAAGAGGCGATATCATCACAGGTGACGATCTGGCGCACCGCGATGCCCTCGGCCTCGGCCATTTCCCGGGCCATGTCGAAATTCATCACATCGCCCGAGAAATTGCCGTAAATATAGAGCAGACCCGCGCCGCCATGCACCGCCCGGCTGGCAGCCAGGATCGGCCCGGGCGGCGGCGCGGCGAAGATATTGCCGATCACGGCGGCATCGGCGCAGCCCCGGCCGACATAGCCCCAGAAGCCAGGCTCATGCCCGGCGCCACCACCAATGACGATGCCGACCTTGCCCGGGCGCGGGCCCTGTTGCGCCATTACCGCCCGTCCGGTGCCGGGGACGGGGGCGATCAGATTTTCATGGGCCAGAAGCGCCCCGGCCAGGCTTTCATCCACCGCATCCCTGGCGGCATTGATCAGCTTTTTGCCATAGCCGCGCGCGGCGGCGGGGCTGACGGGATCGGGGCTGTTGCGGCGCGGGCTTTCCTGCCAGCCATCGGCGGTGAGCACGCCGCGCGCGGTGGCGGCATCGGTGATCAGCACATCAATATAGCCGCCGCGCAGCGCCGCCAGGATCGCCGCCACCTTATCCATGCCGCCGGCCACGGCGATTTTCTGCGAGATCGCCCGCAGCCCCGCCAGATCAAGGCCGATGGTGCGGTCATTGACCGGGCCGCTGACCAGCTCGCCGCGGGCCGAGATAAACCGGCCGAGCAGGCTGCCGACCGCGTCCTGATAATGGCTGCGCTGGTCGATCCCCTCGAGGAAGCCCGAGCTGTGGATGGTGCTTTCGGGCCGCATCGAGGAGATGCCCATGACGATGCGGCTGGCCTCGCCCAGCACCTGCAGCTGCTCGGCGAGCACCGGCTCCTGCATCAGCAGATCGCGCACCGCGGGCGAGGAGACGATGGCGGGCACGGCAAGCGGGATCCAGCGCGCGCCAAGCGCCGAAGCGAGGCGCGAGGCGCAGGCCTCGGGCGTCCAGGGGATGCGGGCGGTGGTCGAGCCGGTGGCCTGAACCACGCGGATATCGGCAAGGCCGGGATGATGCAGCGCATCGGCCAGGGCCAGCACCGTGCGCCCCCAGGTGACGGCCAGGGTATCGCCCGGGCGCACCAGACGTTTCAGCGCCATGGCTCCGGCCTGGCCGAGGCGCTCAATCAACGGCATGGCCCCGCCTTCTGAGGGGATGACGAGGCAGTCCTGCAGGCCGAAATGCTCTTTCAGCGCCCGCGACAAAGCCACGGCGCGGAATTTCTCGGGCTGGATCTCGATATTGACCAGGCCGCGCGCCCGGGCATCGGCCAGCCAGGTGTTCACCGAAGCGCGCGACAGCCCCATTTTCTGGGCGATCTCGCCCTGGGTCAGCCCGTCCTCATAATAAAGCCAGGCGGCCCAGAGCAGGGCATCATCGCCAAAACGCATCGGCATTTCTGCCAGAAGTCCGCTGTCGGGGCGCGCCGCCATCAGCTGTTCCCCCGGCTCAGAAAGGCACTGGCCCCTTCGCGCAAAGCGGCAATGATCACCACGGCCGAGGCCGCGCCGGGATCGATATGGCCCAGCGAGCGGCTGCCGAGGCGCGAGGCCCGGCCAAGCGCCGCGATCATCGAGCCGGTGGCATCGCGGCCCTCTTCGGCGGCGCGCTGCGCGGCGCTGAGCCGGGTCAGGCAATCCCCGCTGCTGGCCACGACCGCGCGGGCGGCGGGACGCCAGGCGTCAAGCATGGTCTTATCGCCGGGGCTGGCCTTGCCGCGGGCGGCGATGCCGTCGTGAAAGGCGATCACCAGTTCGGGCAGCCGCGCAAGTGGCAGGGTCGCGAGGCCCTGAAACCTTTGTCCGGCGGCGAGAAAGGCACTGGCATAGAGCGGGCCGGTGGTGGCGCCCACCGCATCGAGGAAGCTCTGGGCGGCGGTCGGGAACAGCTCGCCGGCGGTTTTCCCTTCGCGGCTGGCGATGGTCAGCGCCCGGGTCAGCGCGGCGAATCCCCCGGCCATCGAGGCACCGTGATCACCATCACCGATCGCCCCGTCGAGGGCCGCCAGCTCGGCCCGGGCCTCGCCGATGCGCAAAGCGATGATGCGAAACAGCTCGGTCAGATCGGCGGGGCTGAGCTCTGGCATGGTTATCCCATCTGCTACAGAGCATCGGCCATTGCGTGCCCCGCGCCAAAGGGCGCAGGCCGGGCTGTCTGCTGACGCTCTGACGTCCTTCCATAGGGCGCCTGCCGCATCGGCCGGATCCCCTTTGTCTGATTTCTTGCTGCGCCTCTGTCATTTGTCAATTGTAATCTGTCAGATGTCAGGCCGCATCGGCTCAGAGGGACCGGGATGTAAAAACACCGCCGCGGCAGGGGCCGGGCGGTGTCTCTCATGCGCGCGTCAGACCGGGATCAGATCCCGCTCTGTACCCGGATTTCGCGCAGCTGATCGGCGGTGATATAGCCGGTGGCGCGCTGCCCCTCATCGCGCTGCCAGGCGGCGATGGCCTTGCGGCTGTTGGTGCCCAGCACCCCGTCAGCCCCGCGGGTGTTATAGCCAAGCGCGGTCAGCCCACGCTGCAGATCGCGGCGCTCGTTCTGGCTCAGACCGAGCAGCCGCTCTTCATTGCGGTCATCGGTGGAGGCGGTATTGCCGCTGCCATTGTCCCCGGGCAGCACCGTGCCGGCCTGCTCGCCGATCAGGCGCAGCTGGGCTGCGGTGATATAGCCGGTGGTCTCAGCCTTATTGGCCTTTTGCCAGCCGCGGATCGCCTCACGGGTTTTGCGGCCCCAGAGCCCATCGGCCTGGCCCGCATCATAGCCGATCTGGATCAGCTGACTCTGGATCGTGGCGCGCTGCGTGCGGCTGAGGCCGAGCTCGGCCTCAACTGCCATGGCGCGGTTGCCGGTGGGGGCACGGTCATCGGATTTGGGCAGCTGGGGTCTGGTCTGGTCGCCAAAACGCGCGATCTGGCGTTCTGCATCGGCGCGGTAGGCGCCATTGGGGAACTGGCGCAGATAGGTCTGATAGCCGGCGAGGGTGCCGGTATTCTGGGCCTGGGCATAGGCCTGGCGGTCGGATTCCTGACCGAGCAGGCCTTTGGCGACGCCGGTGACAATATCCTCAAATTCGCTCTGGGCCAGTACCGGAGTGCTGAGGCCAAGACCGGCGGCCAGCATCGTGGCAGCTAGTGTTTTATTCATCATATCATCCTTTCACACAGGGGATGGCCCGGGCATGGGAGAGGCCGCCTGGGCAGATACAGTCCGGGCCGATAACGCCGCTGCCGCCGGGCTGTTCCCGCCGCTGCCGGATTTCGGCCCGGCATCATGCTGTGACGTTGGGGATAGTCCGCCCGGATGCAGGGAGGGCGCGGGGCAGGATGCGGGCAGTTGTCGGGGGCGGGGCCGCATCGTATGAAAGAGGGCCTGGGAGGACGATATGGATGCGGATGAAGTCTGGAGCGAGCTGGAGCGCACCCGTGTTGCCTGGTTTTATTTCGTCGGGGGCCTGACCCAGCAGGAAATCGCCTCGCGCATGGATATGACCCGGCTGCGGGTTAATAAGATCATCGGCCAGGTGCGCGATCAGGGGGCGGTGCAGGTCGATCTGACCCTGCCGCTGAGCGATTGTATCGCGCTGGGGCTGGATCTTGAGCGGCGTTATGGGCTGAAAGAGGTGCGGGTGGTGCCTGATCTGCCCGATTTCCTCGATCAGAAGCGGGTGATCGGCGAGGCAGCGGGGATGATGGCCAATGCGCTGATCGCGGGCCGGGATCTGGGGATCGGCGTCTCAACCGGGCGCACGCTGAGTTTTGCGGTGCGCAAACTGACCGCCACGCCGCATCCGGAAAGCTGGGTTGTCGGGCTGACCGGCGGGGTGACGCGGTCTTCGGGCACCAATTCCTTTGAGGTCGCCACCAGTTTTGCCCGTCGCCTCGGGGTTGAATGCCATTATCTGACGGCGCCTTTGTTCTGCGCCTCGCCCGAGGGGCGCGAGATGCTTTTGCTGCTCGATGAGCTGACCGATGTGCTGGCGCGCACCGAGATTGCTGAGATCGGCATCACCTCCTGCGGCGCGCTGGATGAGAATACCACGCTGACCCAGATCCGGGTGGTTAAGGATCAGCTGGAAGAGATCCAGCGTCAGGGCGCAGTGGGCGAGTTTCTGGGCTGTTTCCTCGATGCCCAGGGGCGGCCGATTGACCATTTTCTGAATGAATCGCTGATCGCGCTCTCGCCGGAAAAGCTGAAGCTGAAGCCGGTCTCGATCCTTGCTTCGGGCGGGGTCAGCAAAGTGCCGGTGATCCGGGCGATTTTGCGGGCGGGCTATGTGAACCGGCTGGCGACCAATGAAGCCGTGGCCCGGGCCTTGCTGGCCGGGCCACGCTGAGAGATCAGGTCTGATTATCAGGCGGGGCTATCAGACGGGGGCGCGGTCGAGCGCCGCGCTCATCGCGCGCAGGATGATAAAGGTCGAGGCCGCGCCGGGGTCGATATGCCCGACCGAACGGGCGCCGAGCTTGGCCGAACGGCCGCGCCGCGATTCCAGCGCGGCGGTGGCATTCATGCCGCGCTCGGCCCCGTCGCGGGCCGCCTGCATCACTTCGCTCTCGCTGGCTGTGGCGCCAAGGCCCTGGGCGGCCTCAACCGCCGGAACCCAGGCGTCGATCATGGTTTTATCGCCCGGCTCGGCCCGGCCCCGGTCGCGGATGCCCTGCAAAGCTGCGGCCAGCCAGGTGGCCAGCGCCGCGCCGTCAAGGTTCTGCCGCCCGCCCACCGCCGTGCCCGCGCGCAGGAAGGCCGTGGCGTAAAGCGGGCCGGAGGAGGCGCCGACCGCATCGAGGAAGGCCTTGGCCATGCGTTTGCAGCTGCCCTCGATCGTCTCATCCTGGGGCGCATTGGCGAGGGCGGCCTGCACCGCTTTCCAGCCGATTTCCATCGTCACGCCGTGATCGCCATCGCCGATGACGCCATCGAGTTCCGAGAGCCAGTCGCGCGCGGCGATGATCTGGCGCCCGGCCTCGGCCATCATCTCGCGAAACACCAGCGGGGTGATATTGCCCAGGGTGATCAGATCGGCCTGGGGAGTGGCTTCCTGCGCCTCGCTCCCGGTCGCGCGGCGCTGGGTGCGCGCCCCCCGGGTGTCACCGGCGGCTGTGCTGCCAACCGTCAATGCCACGCTGCGGCAGGGATGGTCGAGCAGCCCGGTCAGCTCATCATCGAGCTTCAGCAGGGTGACCGAGGCCCCGGCCATTTCCAGCGAGGTGGCATATTCGCCAACCCAGGAGCGGTGGATCTGAATGCCCCTGCCGTCGAGGATCTGCTTCACCCGGTTAAAGATCAGGTAGAGTTCGACATAGGTGGTGGCGCCAAGGCCATTGACCAGCACCGCCACCCGGTCCCCCGCCACCGGCTGCATCTCGGCAAGGATGGTGCTGACCAGCTCATCGGTGACGGCATCGGCCGTCGCCAGCTTATCGCGGCGCATACCGGGCTCGCCATGCAGGCCCATGCCGATCTCCATCTCGTCATCGCCGATTTCGAAATTCGGCTTGCCGGTCTGGGGCAGCGAGCAGGGGGCAAGCGCCACGCCCATCGACAGGGTATGGGCATTGGCTTTCCGGGCCAGGGCCTCGACCCTTGCGAGCGGCTCGCCCTGATCGGCGGCGGCGCCGGCGATTTTGAAGACGAAGAAATCCCCGGCAATGCCGCGCCGCTCGCCCCTGCGGTCTGCCGGGGCCGAGGCCACATCATCCGCGACGGCGAGCTGGCGGGCCGGAATGCCTGCGGCTTCCAGCTCTTCCAGCGCCATGGTGAAATTCAGCACATCGCCGGTGTAATTGCCGTAAAGCATCAGCACACCCGCGCCGCCATTGGCCTGATGCGCCGCATCGGTGATATGGTCGGGCGAGGGCGAGGCGAAGATATTGCCCACCGCCGCCGCATCGGCGAGGCCGCGGCCGACATAGCCGGCGAAGGCCGGCTCATGGCCCGAGCCGCCGCCGATCACGATGCCGACCTTGCCATCACGCGGCCCGTCGACGGCCACAATCGCGCGGCCGGTGCGACCCTCGAGGCTGAGGATATCGGGATGTGCGCCGACCATGCCCTGGATCATCTCGGGGATGATATTTTCGGGCAGGTTGATCAGTTTTTTGCTTTTGTTCACAGCTCGGATCCTTCTGCTCAGCTGGCGTCGCGGCGGATATAGCGGCGGGAGAGGGCATCGAAGGAGATCGCAAGCACCACGATTGCCCCGGAAACCACGCCCTGCCAATAGGGGGAGACGCCAAACAGCACGATAATATTTTCAATGATGGCAATGATGGCTGCGCCAAAAATACCGCCCAGAGGCGAGCCGACGCCGCCGGTGGTGGCGACGCCACCGATGACGGCGGCGGCGATCGGGGCCAGCACCCAGGCCTGACCGATCGAGGGCTGGGCCGTGCCGAGACGCGCCACCATCAGCACCCCGGCCAGGGCCGAAAGCATGCCCGCCAGGGCAAAGATGATCAGCCGGATGCGGTTGACCCGGATCCCCAGCATCCGCGCCGCCGGGGCATTATTACCGATGGCATACATATAGCGGCCCATCGGGGTTTTCATGGTCAGAAACAAGGCGATCAGCAGCACCAGCATCATGATGATGAAGGGCACCGGCACGCCAAAGGCATCGCCGCGACCGAGGAAATGGATCTCAGCCGGAATGCCGGTGATTGCCACGCCCTTGGTCAGCACAAGGATCGCGCCGCCATAGATCCCGGCCATGCCGATGGTCAGCACCAGTGAATGCAGGCCAAGCGCGGTCACCAGAAAACCGTTCAGCAGGCCAAGGCCAAGCCCGAGCGCCATCGACAGGGCAATCGCCGCCCAGGGGTTCACCCCGGCCTGAACCATCAGCATGCCCGAGACAACGCCGCAAAGCCCGCCAATGGTGCCGAGCGAGAGATCGAGTTCGCCGAGGATCATCAGCGCGCTTTGCGCAATGGTCATGATGCCGACAAAGGCGAGGCCCCGGGCAATGACCGACATATTATAGGCCGAGAGGAAATAGGGCGAGATCAGGCAGGAGACCGCGAAGATCGCCAGCAGTGCGATAAACACCCCGGCCAGCGGATTGCGCAGGATCACGGTCAGGAAAGAGGGGCGCCCGGCGGGGGCGCTGGCATCAGTGGACATGAGAGGTCTCCGCGTCAGAACTGGCTCCTGCAGGGATCTGTGCAGCAGCAGTGCCGGAGGCGAAGATCGCCCCGACCAGGGTTTCGCTATTGGTGGTGGCGGCCTCAAAATCGCCGGTCAGCCGGCCGCTGTGCATGGTGATGATGCGGCTGGCGCAGCGGCGCAGCTCGGTCATCTCGGAAGAGATCAGAATGATGCCCACGCCCTCTTCGGCGAGGGTTTTCATGATCTTATAAATTTCGGCCTTGGTGCGGATATCGATGCCCTTGGTCGGCTCGTCAAACACCATGATGCGCGGGCGCGTGGCCATGGCGCGGCCAATGATGGCTTTTTGCTGGTTGCCGCCCGAAAGTGTCGAGATTTTCTGGCCCATGCCAGCGGCGCGGATGCCGTAATCGCCGATCACTTTTTCTACCAGGCTGCGCTCGCGTCCGGCGTTGATCCCGGCCTTGCCCGAGGTCAGCGCGAGAATGGAAATGCCGATATTCTCGCGCAGCGACAGCAGCGGGAAAATGCCGTGATGTTTGCGCTCTTCCGAGAGATAGAGCATGCCATTCGCCACCGAGGCTGCGGGATCATTCAGCTTCCAGGCCTTACCCCCGACCGTCACCCGGCCAGCACGGGTTTTGCGGAAGCCGAAAATCGCCTGCATCAGCTCGGAGCGGCCCGCGCCGACCAGGCCGGCAAAGCCGAGGATCTCGCCACGTCTGAGGGTAAAGCTCGCGTCCTGGAACTGCTCGCCGCTGAGGCCCTCGACCGCCATGATCGTATCACTGACCGGGCATTCGGGGCGGAAATGCGCATCAATCGACACGTCGCGGCCCGACATGGCGCGGATCAGCGCGGGCTCGTCTATGTCGCGGATCTGGCCCGATCCGACCTTTTCGCCATTGCGCAGCACGGTGAAATCATCGCCGATACCGAAGACCTCTTCCATCTTATGCGAGATGAAGACGATGGCATGGCCGCTGGCGAGAAAATCGCGGATCACCCTGAAGACGCGCTCCACCTCGGAGGCGGTCAGGGCCGAGGTCGGCTCGTCGAGGATCAGCACCTTCATCTCTTTATTGGTCGAGGCGCGGGCGATCTGTAACAGCTGCTGATCGGGCACCGGGATATGGCGCACCAGATCTGAGGGGCGGGCGCGGATACCGAAACGGTCGAGATAGTCCTGGGCTTCGGCCTCCATCCGGCGCCGGTTCACCAGCCCGCCATGGCCGGTGCGGCTGAAGGGCATGAACAGGTTTTCCGCCACGGTGATATCGGGGAAAAGCGACAGCTCCTGGGGCACATAGGCGATTTTGCGAAACAGATCGGGCGTGGTCAGCGGGTCCTGGCCATCGATGTGGATCTCGCCGCGCGAGGCGCGGTCGGTGCCGGTCAGGATCTTCACCAGCGTGGATTTTCCGGCGCCATTCTCGCCCGCCAGAATATGGGTGCGTCCCAGCTCAACGGACAGATCGACGCCGTTCAGCGCGGTGACGCCCGGAAAATCGCGGCCGAGGCCACGTGCCTCCAGATAGGCCATAATATATCTCCGAAGGATTGGCTTTGCCGCAGCCGGCAAAGCGGCGATACGGCAGAGGCGCGGGTTGCGGGCCGGTTCTCCCGGCCCGCCCTCTTCAGCTCAGCCGCCGAGGTTTTCTTTGGTCAGGAAGGCATTGCCGGTGTCGAGGAACTGCGGCACCGGGGCGCCGGTGGCCTGCTGCCAGAGTAGCATCACCGACCAGTAGCCCTGCAGCTCGGGCTGCGAGGCCGAGGAGCTGTCGGCGACGCCTGAACGGATCATATCGAGCATTTCCGGCAGGTTATCGAGGCCGACCAGGGTCACTTCGCCCTGTTTGCCCGCCTCAATAATGGCCTGGCCGATCCCGATCGGGCCTGCCGCATCCGAGGCGACCCAGCCCTTCAGATTGGGGTTGGCCTGCATGATGGCCGAGGCCTGCTGCTGGGCGATCTCGATGGAATCATTATCGATCCCTTCGGCCACAACCTTGATGCCGGGATGTTCGGCAAAGACCTGGCGGTGGCAATCGGCGCGGATCGAATGGTTCGGCGCGGTCGGCACGCCCATCATGATCGCAACCTCGCCCTCGCCGCCGAGAACCTCAACCAGACGCCGCGAGGCGATTTTGGCCTGTTCGCAGAAATCCGAGCCGATATAGGGGATCGCCATGCCTTCGGGCGGCACGGAATCGAAGAGAACCAGCGGAATATCCTGCGACTGCGCCGCTTCCAGCGAGGCGCGGTTGCCCTCGGGATCGAGCAGGTCGATGGCGATGCCATCGGGGCGGGTCGAGATGGCGCTCTCAACGATCTGCACCTGCTGGACCACATCTGCACTCTGGGGAGCGGAATAGACGATCTCGACCGAGGCGCCGGTCTGGGCCTGCAGGGCGGCGGCGGCCATCTGCGCGCCGTCATTCACCTTGTCGAACCAGGGGTGCACCACTTTCGGCACGATCAGGAAGCGGTAGCTGTCCTTTTTCACCGTGCCCGGAGCCTCTTCGGCCAGTGCGGCCAGCGGCAGAGCAAAGGCGGCCCCGGCCAGAAGGGTTGCCAGTTTCTTCATGAAATCCTCCCAAATTTCTCCGCATATCCGGCGCGGAAGGCCGGTCGGCAGGGCGGATTCCCCCTGTCGACGCCTGATTGATACATGTGTTAATTTGAATTTACAACTATATTGAGCCGCCTGGCCGAAACCGGCCCGGGCCTGTCGGGCAGGGACCGGCCAGGCTCCGCCCCGGCCGGGGGATGGCCCGGGGCGGGGATGCACGGGTCTGTGAGGCATTCCTTGGCGCTGTGCGCTGCAGATCGGGGAAAGGCTGGCCTTTCTGCCCTATGGTCCGATCCGCCGGGATAAAGGCGAATATTCGCTTAATGTTCGTGAAATAATCTGGTAATTCCCCGGAATTTCAGGCATCTGGCGGCGTCATACTGCCCCCGGGGTGTAACTGGTTTCCGCCCGCGGGCGATCTGATGGCGCGCAAGAAGAAGAAAAAGACCCCCCGGCTGCCCAGGATACAATGGGTTTATATCATGTCGAATGCCTCGATGCCGGGGCTGCTGAAGATCGGCATGACCACCACCAGCCCGCAGCAGAGGAACCGCGAGCTTGGTGCGGCGACCGGCGTGCCGACGCCGTTCCGGCTGGAATATTCGCTGCGGGTCAGCAATGCGCTCAGGGTCGAGCGGGCGCTGCATCAGGAGCTGGCGGTCTATCGGGTCAACCGGCGCCGCGAATTCTTTGAGATGGATGTCAAAACCGCGATCCGGGCGCTGAAGACGGTGGCGAAGCGGCGGCCCTTCGGCCTTGGCGGGCTGATCTGGCTGCTCGCAGGCGGGATGGAGGTGCTGACCGCGCTGCTGCTGCTTTATCTCGGCACCGGGGTCTGGGAGCATATGCTGCCCTGAACCCGGCCGGGGCTGACCCCATTCAGCCGAGCGCGACTTCGCGGTGGCAGAACCGGGCGACCAGCTGGCGGTCATGGGTGATCATCAGACAGGCCATCTGCCGCTCTTCCTGCAGACGGCGCAGGGTGGCGAGCACCTCTTTGGCCACCAGCGGGTCGAGCGCGGCGGTGGGCTCGTCGCAGATCAGGATCGAGGGTTCGGCGGCGAGGGCGCGGGCGATACAGACACGCTGTTTCTGCCCGCCCGAAAGGGTGGCGGGGCTGCGCCCGAGCAGGGCAGGGTCGAGATCGACATCGCGCATCAGCGCCTCAAGCGTCACGCGGTCCGGGGCGCGGCGCGACAGGCGCAGCCCGCGGGCCAGGGCCATGGCGACGCTCTGCGCCGGGTTCAGCGCCAGATCGGGCAGCTGATGCACGATCTGGATCGCCGCCAGATCGGCCTTGCTGCGCTGGCCGAGCCTCGCGGGCAGCCGCCGGCCCTCGCGGCGGATCTCGCCGGTAAGCGGCGGCAGCAGTCCGGTGATCGCCCGCATCACGCTCGATTTGCCGCTGCCCGAGGGGCCGGTCAGCGCCAGGGTCTCGCCGCGGCCAAGGCTGAAGGACAGGTTTTCAAACAGCGCTGGCCCGGCGCCATGGGCGAGGCTGAGGCCGCAAAGTTCCAGCACCGGCGCCGGATCCTGTGGCCGGGCCGGGGCCGCAATGTCGCGCGCCGCCAGCAGGGCCTTTGCATAGGCGCTTTGCGGCGCGCGGTGCAGGGAGAGGCTCGGGGCCTCTTCGATCAGGCTGCCATGGCGCAGCACCAGCACCCGGTCAGCAAGGCCGGTGACCAGTTCGAGATCATGGCTGATATAGAGCGCCCCAACCCCGGTCAGGCGGATGGCGCTGCGGATCGCCTCCAGCACATCGGCCTCGGTCTCGCTGTCGAGCGCGGTGGTCGGCTCGTCAAATACGATCAGCGCCGGGCCGGGCAGCAGTGCCATGGCGATCATCGCCCGCTGCAGCTGCCCGCCCGACATTTCATGCGGATAGCGCCTGGCCAGCACCTCAGCCCCGGGCAGGGCAAGCGCGCTGAGCAGCGGCGCAAGCCGGGCGCTGATCGCGGCCCGGGCCAGGCCGGCAAGGCGCAAGGGCTCGGTCATCTGGCGCAGCAGGGTCTGGCCCGGGTTGAAACTCGCCGCCGCAGACTGGGCGACATAGCAGATGCGCTGACCGCGCAATCTGCGCCGGGCCGCCTCGGGCATCTGCAGCAGATCCTGGCCCTCGAAGCGCATCTCGCCGCTGATATGGCGCAGCCCCGGGCGCAGATGGCCGAGGGCCGCGAGACCAAGCGTGGTCTTGCCCGCCCCGGATTCGCCGATCAGCCCCAGAACCTCACCGGCTCTGAGGCTGAAGGACAGGCCGCGCACCACCGGCCGGTCCGGATCGGCGGCGGCGGCAATGACCAGATCCTGGCAGTGAAGAAGGGGGGCAGCCATCAGCTTCTGCGCTCCGAAACAAGGTCAATCAGCGCGCCGATGGCGATCGACAGGATGGCAATCGCCGCCCCGGGGAACAGCACCGAAGTGGCGCCGAACAGCATACCGTCTTTATTCTCGCGGATCAGACTGCCCCAGTCGGTATCGGGGGGCTGAATGCCAAGGCCGAGGAAGGAAACGGTCGAGAGCATCAGCACGGCAAAGATCAGCCGCAGCCCGGCTTCGGCCAGCAGCGGGCGCCAGCAATTTGGCAGGATTTCGCGGCATGCGATCCAGAGCGTGGTCTCGCCGCGCAGCCGCGCCGCTTCGATATAATCGCGGGTGACGATCTCGCCCGCCAGCAGCCGGGTCAGCCGGTAGACGCGGGTCATCTCAACCAGCGCGATCACCAGCACCAGCTCGACCGGGCCGCGCGGCAGGACGGCGATCAGGAACAGGATCAGGATCAGCGCCGGAACCGCCATCACCAGATCGACAAAGCGTGACAGCAGCTGATCGGTCAGACCGCCGCGCAAAGCCGCAATCAGCCCGGCCCCGACCCCGCTCAGCATCGCCAGAACCACCACCGCCCCCGCCATGGCAAGCGTGGTGCGGGTGGCCCAGATCAGCCGCGAAAAAACGTCGCGGCCAATGGTATCGGTGCCGAAAGGGTGCCCGGCCCCAGGCGGCTGCCAGCCGGGGCCAACCACCTCATTGAGTGCAAAAGGCGCGAGCAGCGGCGCGAACAGAGCGGTGGCGATATAGCCCAGGGTCACCACAAACGCGAGCAGCGCGCCAGGCCGGGCCAGCAGGGGAAAACTCACAGGCGGCTCCGTATCCGGGGGGTGCCGAGGGTTGCTGCCAGATCGGCGCCGAGGTTGAGCAGGATATAGACCGCGGCAAAGATCAGGCTGCAGGCCTGAACCACCGGCATGTCACGCTTGGCCACGCTGTCGACCAGATACTGGCCAAGCCCGGGCAAAGCGAAAATCGTCTCGACCACCATCACCCCGGTGATCATATAGGCGAGGTTCAGCAGCGCGACATTGGCGATGGGGCCGATGGCATTGGGCAGGGCATGTTGCCAGAGGATCCGCGCCTCGGAGAGGCCCTTGAGCCGGGCCATCTCAATCCAGGGCTGCGAGAGAATATCGAGCAGCGCCGAGCGGGTGGTGATCACCACATGCCCGGCCACGGCCAGAAACAGCACCAGCACCGGCAGGATCATCGCCTGGAGCTGCGCAGAGAGCGCCATACCGGGGCGCAGCGGTACCGAGCTGGGCAGCCAGCCAAGCCAGAGCGCGAAGATGAAGATCACCGCATAGCCGGTGAAAAATTCGGGGGCCGAAATGGTGCAACGCGCGATCAGCCGCAGGGAGCGGTCAAAGCGGCTGCCATTATGGCGCGCCGCCCAGGCCCCGGCGGTGATCGCCAGCGGAAGGGTGACGAGGGCGGCACAGCAGGCCAGCAGAAGCGACAGGCTGAGGCGTGGCAAAACTGTATCGGCCACCGGGCGGCGGTTCGAGAAGCTGGTGCCGAGATCGCCCTGCAGCAGATTGCCGATCCAGGCGGCGTAGCGGCTCCACATCGGCTGATCGAGACCGAGCTCGGCACGCAGGGCCGCGAGATTGGTCTCAGTAGCGGCCTTGCCCAGCATGGCCTGGGCGGCATCGCCGGGCAGCAGCTCAAGCCCGAGGAAAATCAGCAGCGAGACCAGCCAGAGCAGCAGCAGCGAGGCCCCCAGCCGGCGCGTCACATAAAGCGTTTTCGGCCAGCGCCGCGCCAGAGGGCGCAGCCCCCCCCGCCGGGCGGGGGAGGCGGGAGCGCTGTTAGCCGAACCGGTCTGGCTCATGCCTCAAGCCAGACCGAGGGGCCAATGCGCGGGGCAATCTGGCCCGGCACTGCGCTGAAGCCGCGCAGATCCGCCGAGCCGCCGTTCAGCATCGAGCGATAGACCGGGATCAGCGAGGCGCTTTCCTCGACGATCAGCAGCTGCGCGTCATGGTAAAGCGCGCGGCGCTTTGCCTCGTCGAGCTCGCCCCGGGCGGCGGTGATGATCCCGTCAAACCGGCTGTTGTTCCAATAGGTCTCATTCCAGGTGGATTGCGAATGATAGAGCAGCGACAGCAGCGCATCGGCGGTCGGGCGGGCCGACCAGACCGAGGAGCAGAAATCATGCTGCATCCAGACTTCGCTCCAATAGCCATCGGCCGGGACGCGGTCGATCTCAAAGGGCAGACCGGCCGCAGCGGCAGAGGCCTGGATCAGCTGGGCGCATTCCACCGTGCCGGCAAAGGTAGCGCCTTCGGCGACTGAGAGGCGGATCGGGCCGTCATAGCCGGATTTCTTCCAGTAATGCGCCGCCTTATCCGCATCGTAATCATGGCGCGGCAGATCGGTCGAGAAATAGCGGCTGGTCGGGAACAGCGGGTTGTCATGCGACACCGAGCCCGAGCCGGGGAAAATCGCCCCGACCAGCTCCTCGCGCTCTACGGCATATTTCACCGCGCGGCGCACATCGGCATTGGCAAAGGGGCCCTGATCGGTGCGGCCAACGAAGAGGCCGAGCTGATTATCAGGCTCCTCCAGCAGCTGGATCTGCGGCATGCCGCGCAGTCGGCCTGCCACCTGGGCGCTGATATTATTGATGAAATGCAGGCTGCCCGACATCAGCGCCGCGACCCGGGCCGAGGCATCATTATAGGCCAGGGTCTCGATCGAGGCGACGAAGCCGCGCGCCGGGTTCCAGTAATTCTCGTTGCGGCGCACCAGCAGGCTGACGCCCGGCTCGAAATTCTCGAGAATATAGGGGCCGGTGCCCACGCCCTCATCGAAATTGGCGCCGTCGAAAGTGACGACATAGTGAATATCGCTGAGCAGATAGGGGAAATCGGCATTTGGCGCATCGAGATCAATGGTGATCTCCATCGGGCCGGTCTTGCTGATCGCGGTCACCGCCATCAGATAGCTTTTGCCGGCCGATTCTGTATCATCACCGCGGTGATGGTTCAGCGAATAGATCACATCTTCCGGGGCCAGCGCCTTGCCATTGTGAAAACTTACCCCGGAGCGCAGGGTAAAGACCCATTGCTGGCCACCCTGGCGCGGCTCCCAGCTTTCGGCAAGCGCGGGGGCCACAAGGCCCTGGTCGTCGAGATCGGTCAGCGTGTCGAACAGCTGGGTGCCGCAGTGATAGTTGAACTGCTCCCAGTAATAGGCCGGATCGAGCCGGTCCGAGGTTGAGGCATTATCGATCCCCATCACCAGATGGCCGCCCCGGCTCGGGGTGCTGGTCTGCGCCATCAGGCTATGCGGCAGGATCAGCGTGCTGGCCCCGGCCATGGCTGCGGCTCCGCCGAGGAAGGCACGGCGCGGCATTGCCCAGACCGGGGAACGGCTGGTCTTCTGAACGGTCATAATTTTTCTCGAATCCGGGGCTCAGTGAGCGTGATCGTGGTGCAAAGCGCAGATATGGTCCGGGCCGATGCCGCAGCAGCCGCCGGCATAGCTTGCCCCGGCTGCGATCCAGTCTTGCACGATGGCGGCATATTGCGCGGGTTCGAGATCGCCGCGCAGATGGCACAGATCGCCATTGGCCGCGACCTTATCCTCGCCTTCGGGCACCGGCACGAAAGTATTGGCATAGGCGCCGATGTGACCGGCCAGCGGATGGCCCTCAAGGTTTTGCCTTGCGATGCGGATCGCGGGTTCCATGAATTCGGCCTGGCTGCAGTTGAACAGCAGCACCTCTGCGCCGAGATCACGGACCCTCAGCACGGCCCCGGCCAGTTTTTCGCCCGAGCGCAGCACCGGATCTGCCCGGCCTGCCAGCACCTCGCCCGCGCCTTTGATGTCTTCCAGAGTGAAAGACACCCAGAGCGGACGGCTGTCGCCGGGCAGCAGCTCGGCCAGCAGCTCGCGCACGGTTTCGGCTTCCTCGACCGAGCTGAGCGTTTCGGCCAACCAGACATCGACATAGGGCGCAAGGCCGGTGATCAGCACCGAGAGCAGCCGCCGCGCCTCTGCCTTGTCAAAAAGATCGGGGCGGTACGAGCCCAGCACCGGCGGCAGCGATCCGGCCACGATGATTTTGCGCTCGCTGCGCGCTGCGCTTTCGCGGGCAAGACGGCCCGAAAGCTGAGCCAGGCCAAGGCCTTCGCGCTCAAAACGCTCGGCGCCGATATGGAAGGGCACGACTGCATAGCTGTTGGTGGTGATCATATCCGCACCGGCGTGGATATAATCGTCATGCACCGCGCTGACATGTTCAGGCGCCTCGATCAGCGCCAAAGCAGACCATTCGGGCTGGCGAAACGGCGCGCCACGGCGCAAAAGTTCACGGCCCATGCCGCCGTCGAGAATAAAAATCCTGCCCATCGCGGCCCCCATAATACTTTCAGCCATTAACCATCCGGACCGGATGAATTCAACGTGAAGCGGGAGAATATTAAGCTCTTTAATCTAATGTTTTATATCAATTATTTTCATCATCCGCCGTTCCGGCCCTGATGCCGGAGCCGGCGGGGCCGGGTTGCGGGCAGAGAACAGGCTGAAACCTGCGGGAGAGAGAGGGCGATCCGCCAGGGCTGTGATCAGGGCGATCAGGGGCTGGCCTAAGGCCCCGGCCCGCTCTATGGCAGGGCCATGTCAGACACTCTTCCCCCCTGCCCCGAATGCTCTTCTGCTTTCACCTATCAGCTGGATGCGCTTTTCAGCTGCCCGGAATGCGGCCATGAATGGACTGGCGCGGTCAGCACTGCCGAGCCTGTCCGTGATGCGGTGGGCAATATCCTGTCCGATGGCGATACGGTGACCGTGATCAGGGATCTGAAGGTCAAAGGCTCTTCCCAGGTGGTGAAGGTCGGCACCAAAGTCCGGGGCATCCGGCTGGTTGGCGGTGATCACGATATCGACTGCAAAGTCCCCGGCATCGGCCAGATGGGGCTGAAGTCGCAATTCGTGAAAAAGGTCACCGGGTAACCGGGAAAGGGCTGGCCCGCCGGTTACCCGACGCGCCAGCACCCGTTCAGGCGAAGACCGCCCTTGCCACGACCAGCAGCAGATAGCCGCTGGCCGCGAAAAGCGTCAGACCGACGGCCAGCGAGCCGAGATCTTTGGCATGTTTCGCATCCAGCGACCATTCCGGCGAAATCCGGTCGGTCAGCACCTCAAGCGCGGTATTGAGCGCCTCGACCACCAGCACGGCCAGACACAGAGCGCCAAAGATCAGCCAGTCCGCCGGTCCGGTGGCACAGAAGGCCAGCACCACCGCGCCTAGCGCGGCCCCGGCCAGCTCAAGCCGGGCTGCGGTTTCCTGCCAGAGGCGCTGCATGCCGGCGATGGAATAGCCAAGCGCGTCGATCACATGCAGCGGGCCCTTGCGCGGCACCGGAACGGCGCGGTTCTCCTCGGACGGGCTCATACCTGTTGTCCCCCATGGCAGGTTGCGGTCAGATCCAGTGCCGTCTCATGCACTGTGGTGACGACATCCATCAGCCCCAGCACGGTCGGGAAGAGATTATCCTGACTGCTCGGCTGATCGGCAAGGGCTTTCAGGCAGTCCGGGCGCAGGCCCATCGTGGCGGAAAAGCGCGGATCGAGCCAGAGCACGAAGGGCACACGGGTCTGTTCCGGCGGGGCCATGAAGCCGGGGGCGGCATGGAGATAGAGACCATTCTCGCCCAGAGATTCGCCATGATCGGACATATAGAGCATCGCCGGGATCACCCGGTCTGAGGCGGCGAGCAGATCAATGGTCTGCGCCAGAACATAATCGGTTTCGGCAATCGAATTGTCATAGGCGCTGACAATCTCTTCCGGGGTGCAGTCCGAGAACTGCATGCTGCGGCAGTCGGGCCGGAACAGCGCCCGCGCTTCGGCATAGCGCTGGAAATAGGCCGGGCCATGGCTGCCGATCATATGCAGCACCAGAACGGTGTTTTCGGTGATCGTGGCGAGGGTGCGCTCAATCTCGGGCAGGAAGGCCTCGTCGCGGCATTCGGGGCTGCAGGCCCCGGGGGCGAGGCTGGCATCAATCTGCCGCCAGCCGATGCGCTTTGCCACATTCTGCGGTCCGGCATTATTGTCGATCCAGTCGACGCTGACCCCGGCATGGCCGAGCACATCGACCAGGTTCTCGCGGCCGAGGAAGGCCGCGCGCGAATAGCCCGATTGGCCGAGGCCCGAGAACATGCAGGGCACCGAAACCGCGGTCGAGGTGCCGCAGGCGGTGGTCTGGGTGAAGGCGATGACATCGCGCTTTGCCAGTTCGGGGGTGGTGTTGCGCTCATAGCCGTTCAGGCCGAAATTCTGCGCCCGCGCGGTCTCGCCGACAAAGAGCACCAGCAGCACCGGCTTTTCTGCGGCAGCGAGTTTTGGCCCCTGCTGCGCATCAACCCCATAGGCGGCGGCGACCGGATCGGCGGTTTTCCATTGCTCACGCGCATATCTGATCCCGGCGACGAGGCTGGCCCCGGGCTGATAGGAGGCCATGACCTCATTACGCTCGCGCAGCATGGCCGAGTAATCTTTGTAATGGCTGAACAAAGCCGCAACGAAAACGGCAAGGCTCAGCATGACGCCAAGCGGCCAGCGCCAGAGCTGATGCAGGGGCGCAACCCGGCGCACCTCGGGCCAGAACAGCAAAAGCGCCGGCACCACCCCGGTCAGGGTGATGGTGGCGATCATGCGGAAGGTGATCAGCTGCGCCGATTCGGCGGAATTGGTCTCAAAGATATTGCGCACCATTTCGCGGTCGATCAGCACGCCAAAGGTGCGCTCATAATAACCGGCGCTGGCGGCGATCAGGATCATCACCGCTGCCACCGGCTTTTGCAGCCGCCAGGGGCCCAGCAGTTCCAGCAAAAACACAGTCAGGGCAAAAATCCCGATGCCAAACATCAGCGAGCGGCTGTCACTGAGGGGGAACTGGGTGAAGAGCCGGCTCCAGAAGCCCTGGTTCAGCACCAGCAGAATATAGGCGGCAACGATCAGGGTAAGCGTGGTCTGGGTGATCCGGGGGCGCCAGCGGAAGAGGGGAGGAATAGGTTTCATCGGCCTGTCTTTTTTATCCGGCTCGCTGCCGGTCAGGGCGCGCTTTGCGCCATGAAGCTTACACGAGTCTTGCAATGATGGCCGGGGACTGCCTTTTTTCTCGCCAGTTGCCCGGGCATTGGCTATGCCAGAGCCATGCGCCTGCTCCTTGTTGAAGACAGTGAAGATCTTGCCCTTTCGGTTTTGCGGTTTTTGCAGAGCCAGGGACACGCCGTTGATCATGTCAGCGATGCGGCCGGGGCCGAGGCGGCGCTGCTGACCGGCGAATATGCCTGCGTTATCCTGGATCTTGGTCTGCCCGATGGCTCGGGGCTGACGGTGCTGAAGGCCGCGCGCGGGCGCCGCGACCGCACGCCGGTGATCATCGCCACGGCGCTCGATCAGATCAGTGACCGTATTGCCGGGCTGGATGCGGGGGCCGATGATTATGTGGTTAAGCCTTTTGATCTGCAGGAGCTGGCGGCGCGGGTGCGCGCCCATGCGCGGCGCGGCCAGGGCCTGCCGGAAACCCGGATCGCGCTTGGCGATCTGCAGATCGACCGGGCCGCGGCCCGGATCTGGCGCGGGGATGAGGAGATCCGCCTGACCTCGCGCGAATGGGCGCTGTTTGAGGCGCTGATCGGGGCGAGGGGCCGGGTGCTGAGCAAGGCGGTGCTGGAAGAGGCGCTCTATGCCTTTGACGCCCGGATCGAAGGCAATGCGGTTGAGGTCTATATCTCACGCCTGCGCCAGAAAATCGGGGCAGAGCGGATCCTTACCCGGCGCGGCCTTGGCTATCTGCTGCCATGAGCGCGCCCGCGAACAGGCCCTGGTCGATCCGGCGCCGGCTGACCAGGCGGGTGCTCTTGCTGGTGGGGGTGATCTGGCTCGTCACGGCAGCCCTGGCTGTGGCCTTTCTCGATTATGAGATCGGCGAGATGCTGGATGAGGAAATGGAGGTTGTCGCCCAGACCACGGTCCTGTTCCTTGATGCCACGCCCGGCGGGGTGGTGCCGCGCAATATCGGCATCAATTCGAATAATGGCGAGCGCATCCTGCGCATTTTGCGCAGTTCCGATCCGGTGCCCGATCAGCCCTGGCCGGTGCTGACCGAGGACGGGTTCCACCGCGTGCCGGGCTGGCGGGTGCTGCGGCTCAGCGCCGAACATGCGGTGATTGAGGTCGGGCACAGCACCACCTGGCGGCGCGAGGAAATGCTTGAGGCGGGCACCGCCTTCCTGCTGCTGATCCTGCCGATGATCCTGTTGCTGATCCTGGGGCTGCGCTACAGTCTGAGCCAGGGCTTCGCGCCGCTGGAGGCGCTGACCCGGGCGATCTCGGGGCGCGCGCCCGGCGATCTTTCGCCGCTGCCCGAGCATGGGCTGCCGCGTGAACTGGCCCCGCTGGCCCAGGGTCTGAACCAGTATACCACCCGGATCGGCGAGCTGCGCCATGCCGAGCGGCAGTTCGTCGCCAATGCCTCGCATGAGCTGCGCACCCCGGTGGCGGCGATCCGCGCCCGGCTCGATCTGTCGCAGGACCCCGAGGCGCGCGCCACCCTGCCGCTGCTCGACAGCCTGACCCGGCGGGTTGAGCGGCTGTTGCAGCTGTCGCGCTCGGAGGCGGGGATCGGGCTCGGCCGTGGGCCGGGCGATCTTGTGCAGATCCTGCGGCTTTTGCTGCGCGAGGTGGGAGAGCATGCGGCCCATCCGATCCTTTTTGACGACGGCGATTTTGACGAAATGCCGGTGGCGGCCGATCCCGATGCCCTGGCGATTTTGCTGCGCAATCTGCTGGAAAACGCGGTCGGCCATGGTTCGGGCCTGGTGCGGCTGCGGCTGAGCCGGGAGGGAGAGGGCGCGGCCAGGCTGGTGATCAGCAATCCGGCGGCCGAGGGGTTCCGCGATCAGCCCTTTGCCCGGCGCCCTGGTTCGCAGGGGGTGGGACTTGGCCTGTCGATCGTCGAGCAGCTGGCCCGGGCGATGGAGGTGGGGGTGACCAAAAGCTTTGCCGATGGCAAGGCGGAGATCACCCTGATTTTTGCCCGGTTGCCGCAGGCCTGATGCGGCGCTAGGCTCTGCCGGTCTGGTGCCGCGGGGCTGATCCCCGGCGGATAATCGGGAACACGGTGCAGATCCGTGACGTGCCCAACGCTGTAAGGCTGACCGGGCGGCAGATGCCACTGGCCCCCGTGCCGGGAAGGCGCCGCAGCAGGGATGACGCCAAGTCAGAAGACCGGCCAGACACCAGAGGCTTTGTCGCGCGGAAGGCGGCGGGGCCATCGGTCTGACAGGGGATATGTCATGAAACCAGCAGGTTTGCGGCCCGCGGCCGCTTTCAGTGATGCCGAACGCGCGGCACTGTATCGCGCTATTTATGAGCGCCGCGATGTGCGCAGCCAGTTCCTTCCTGATCCGCTGGCCGGGGATGCGCTGGAGCGGATCCTGTAGGCGGCCCATGCCGCGCCCTCGGTCGGGCTGTCGCAGCCGTGGAATTTTCTGCTGATCCGCAGTGCTGAGGTGCGCGGCGCGGTGCAGCAGGCGTTCTGCCGGGCCAATGAAGAGGCGCGGCAGATGTTTGGCGCTGCGCGGCGTGCGCTTTATTCGCAGCTGAAGCTCCAGGGGATTGTCGAGGCACCGCTCAATATCTGCGTGACCTGTGACCACAGTCGTGGCGGCCCCGTGGTGCTGGGGCGGACCCATCAGCCCGAGACCGATCTGCATTCGACGGTCTGTGCGGTGCAGAACCTGTGGCTGGCGGCGCGGGCCGAGGGCATTGGTCTGGGCTGGGTCAGCATCTTTCACCCCGGCGCGCTGAGCGAGATTCTGGGCCTGCCCGAGCATGTCACGCCGGTGGCCTATCTGTGCCTTGGTTATGTGAATGAGCTTTATGATCATCCCGAACTGGAGGCAAAGGGCTGGGGGCAGCGCCTGCCGCTGGACGAACTGATCTATTGCGACCGCTGGGGACAGAAAACACCGGGCTGAGACCCGGCGGATGAGCCGGGCCGGGATCTGGCCCGGGCTTATGTCAGGGGCGAAAGAGAGAGCTCAATGCCATGCCATCCGAAGGGCGGTGCAAACTCATGCAGGTTTCAGATCCTGGGACCTGAGACCGGGGATCTGTGTAAAACGCCAGTGTGGCGCGCCAGCCAGAGCTCAGGCGTCGGGGGTATATGCTGGTCGCACAGGCTCTGCCCGCCAGCCCCCGGCGCGCGGCACGGGCAGAAAGAGCTGGCAGATCATGCTTTCAGCGCCCCGCTCAGACCGCGCTGTTGAGCACAATGGCCTTGGCCAGAAGCCGGGCGAGGTTTTCCTGCTCGGCCGCGCTCATGCCGCTGATCAGCTCATGTTCGAGTGCAGCATGGGCGCGCATCGCCTCATCAGCGACGGCGACGCCCCGGGGCGTCAGTTCGACCTGTACGCCACGCGCATCATGCTCGTCGGCGCGGCGGATGATATAGCCATCGGCCTCCATGCGGCGCAGCAGGTTCGATAGTCCGCCGGAGCTGAGAACGATCCGCGACAAAAGTTCGCCGGGCGACATCCGGTAGGGCGGGCCGCTGACCCGGATCGTGGCGATAACGGCATAGCTTGGGAATTTCAGATTGAACTTCGCCAGATTGCGGTTGATGCGTTCCGTCATCAGTTCCTGCAGATGCAGGACCCGCCCGACAACGGCTTTGGCGCTGCTGTCGATATGGGGCACTTCGGTCTGCCACATCCGCAGACCCCGGCCGATCCGGTCGGCATCCCAGTATGCAATCGGGTCACGCTCATCTGACTTCACGTAACGTTTCCTTCGCTGGGCATGGCTTATCTTTCAGAAAATATCTCAAACCGCGATCTTTTGATAGCTTTTAAAAATCTTTTGTGAAAGATTAATTGAAGAAGATTCACCCCGGCCCGGCCGGGAGTCCGGACTGGGAGGTTCTGGCCGCGATGAAAAGCAAATTTATGATCCCCGCCGCAGTCGCTGCGGCAGCGGCCTTTGGTGCCCCGGGCGCAGGCTCTGCGGCGGAACTGGTGGTTGGCACTTTCGGCGGCGGTTTTGCCGAGAATCTGCAAAGCTGCTATGCGGAGCGTTTCACGGCAGCCACCGGGGCAGAAGTCCTGCTCAAGCCCGCAAACTCTGCGCAGCACGCGGCCTCGCTGCGCGCCAGTGCCGGGTCGCCCGATGTGGATGTGGTCTTTGCCGATGACGCTTTTGCGGTGCAGCTGGCCAATGAAGGCCTGCTGCAGCCGCTCGACCGCAGCAAACTCAGCAATGCGCCCGATATCCTTGAGGCGGCCTGGGGGGCGCAGGATGCCTATGTGGCGGCCATGCTCGGCGCCACGGCTATCGTCTATAACCGTGAAAAGCTTGCCGAGCCGCCGACCTCCTGGCAGGATCTCTTTGATCCCAGATATGAAGGCCGGGTGACCATTGGCGATATTTCCGGCACCACCGGCTGGCAGTTTGTGGCGGCGGTAAATGCAATGGAGGGCGGTGCGCTGGAAGATCCGGCGGCGGCGCTGGAGAAAATCGGCCCGCTCGCCAAATCTGCGGCGCTGCTCTACACCCAGGCGGATCAGGTCGTGGCGCTTTTTGAACGCGGCGAAATTGATCTCGCCGTCTGGTATCCGGACCGTGCGGGCGTGGCGATCAAATCGGGTCTGCCGCTGGCTGTGGCCTATCCTGAGGAGGGGGCCGTCGGGATCCGTCCGACCATCTCGATCCCGAAGGGCGCCGAGAATGCTGAACTGGCCGAGAAATTCGTCGATATCGTCCTTTCGGCCGAGGCACAGAAATGCTTCTCGGAGGCCCAGGTGATCGGTCCGGTGAACACGAAAGTCGTGGTTGAGGGCGAATATGCCAGCATCCTGCCCACCGCAGAGCAGGCCTCGAGAATGCTCTTCCTCGATCCTGAGACCATGGCCCGGCTGATGCCGGACTGGACCCGCCGCTGGCAGCGCGAAGTGCTGCGCTGAGCCGGTCAATCCCAGACTGAACTCCCTGTCCGGCAAGCCCGCACCTGCGGGCCTGCCCGTCTGCGCCTGAAAGACATCCGAATGAGTAATCTCACCCTGCGCAATGTTGTGAAGCGCTATGGAAAAACCGAGGTGGTCCGGGGCGCCTCGTTTGAAATTGCCGAGGGTGAGTTCGTCTCGCTACTCGGACCTTCGGGCTGTGGCAAAACGACAATCCTGCGCATGGTGGCAGGTCTGCTCGAACCGAGCAGCGGTGAGATCCTTATCGGCAGCCGCGAGGTAACCCGCCTGCCGCCCGATAAGCGCAATATCGGCCTTGTGTTTCAGTCCTATGCGCTCTTTCCGCATATGACCGTGTTTGACAATGTCGCCTTTGGCCTGCGCCGCCGGAAGACTGAGGCCGCTGAAATCACCCGCCGGGTGAATGAGGCGCTGGAGATGGTGCGCCTGTCGGGCTATGGCAGCCGCTATCCGCGCGAGCTTTCGGGCGGCCAGCAGCAGCGTGTGGCCATGGCCCGCGCCATTGCGCCGCGTCCGAGCGTTCTGCTCTTTGATGAGCCGCTCTCGAATCTCGATGCATCGCTTCGCGATGAGATGCAGATTGAGCTGAAGCGGCTGCAGAGCGAGCTGGCGATTACCACCCTTTTCGTGACGCATGATCAGGCTGAGGCTCTCAGCCTCTCAGACCGGGTCGGCGTGATGTATAACGGCGTCATCCAGCAGCTGGCGGCGCCCGAAGCGATCTATCACCGGCCGGTGAATGCCTTTGTCGCCAGCTTTATCGGCAAGCCCAACCGGGTGAGCGGGGTAATGCGCGGCGGCAGTCTTGCGCTTGGCGGCGATCTGGTAATCCGCGCTCAGGCCACGGATCTGCCCGATGGCAGTGCAGCGGAAGCCTTCATCCGTCAGGAAGCCCTGCAGGTGCATCCTGCGCCGGTCGATGCCGCCCTGCAGGGGCAGGTGGTTCTGCGCTCCTTCTCGGGCCCGCTGGTGCAGCTTGTGGTGCGGCTCGCGAACGGTGCCGAACTGGTCGTCGATGTGCCATCGGCCGCGGATGCGGCGGCCCTTGGCGCCGGAGAGACCGTCTGGCTGAGCCTGCATCCCCGCGATGTAATCCTGCTGCCGAAGGAGGTGTGACCGTGACGCCGCGCCGCTCTGCCTGGCTTCTGGCCTCGCCGCTACTGCTGGTGCTGACACTGGCCTTCTTTGTGCCGCTTCTGCTGCTGATTCCGACGAGCTTTCGCGAATATCTGCCGGGCCAGGGTGTGGTCCCCGGCAGCTTCACGCTGGAAAATTACGCCCGTATTCTGACTGATGGATATTATCTGGAAGTGGTGCTGAGAACGCTTGTTCTCGGGGTTGCGGTGACGGTGATCTGCCTGCTGATGGGCTATCCGGTGGCCTATCTGATTGTGCGCGGCAATCCGCGCTGGCGGCTGGCGCTGACCCTTCTGGTGATTTTTCCGCTGATGCTGAACCTGGTGGTCCGCTCCTTTGGCTGGATCGTGCTGCTGAGCAGCCGGGGCATCGTCAACAACCTGCTCATCGACATTGGCCTGATTGAGAGCCCGCTGAAGCTGATGTTCAATATGACCGGACTGCTGATCGGGCTGAGCCATATCTATCTGCCCTTCATGGTGCTGATGCTGGTGGCGGCCCTGCAGAATCTGCCCCGCGATGTGGAGGCCGCCGCCTCCAGCCTCGGCTCGTCGCGCACCCATGTTTTCTGGTCGGTCACCCTGCCGCTCACGGCGCCAGGGATCATCAGCGGCTCTATTCTGGTCTTCGTGCTGACCATTTCGGCGCTGGTGACGCCGCGGATGCTGGGCGGGCCCTCCTATCAGGTCATGGCGACCCTGATCTATGACGAATATATGCAACTTCTTGACTGGCCCAGCGGCTCGGCGCTGTCTTTTGCCCTGGTCAGCATGACCCTGCTGATCATCTGGGGGTCGAGCCGTCTTACCAGAAAATGGGCTGGCCTCGCATGAATACGCTTCCCCCGACCCGCTCTGTCACCGCTCTGGCCCTGCTGGTTCTCGCTTTCCTGCAGATCCCGGTTCTGGTGGTCATTCTCGCCTCTTTCAGCGAGACGAGCTATCTGACCATCCCGCCCCAGGGGGTCACGCTGAAATGGTATGAGGCCGTCCTTTCGGATCCGACCTATCTGCGCGCGCTCAAAAACAGTCTGATCCTGGCCTGTGCCTCGACGGGGCTGTCGCTGCTGCTCGGGGTGGCTGCGGCCTATGCCCTGTTCCGCCGCGTGCTGCCGGGCTCCGAGGCGATCACTTCGCTGCTGATCTCACCCCTGGTGGTGCCCTCGGTCGTCGTGGGGGTCGCCATGCTGCAATATTTTACCCTGACCGGGTTTCGCGGCAGCTTCCTCGTGCTGATCATCGCCCATGTTGTCATCACCGTGCCCTATATCCTGCGCTCGGTCCTGGCGAGCCTGTCGGGGCTTGATCTTTCGGTCGAGGAGGCCGCGCGCTGCCTTGGGGCGAATGGCCTGACCACCTTCCGGCTGGTCACGCTGCCGCTTATCAAACCGGGGCTGGTTGCAGGCGCGCTCTTTGCCTTTGTGACCTCGATGGAAAACGTGCCGGTGACGATTTTCCTCGCTTCGGCGAAGCAGACCACGCTGCCGATCCTGATCTTCAGCTCGGTTGAAATGGGGGTGAACCCTTCGGTCGCAGCTATTTCCACCCTTCTCATCGTGGCAACCGCGCTGGTGCTTCTTGTGGCAGAGCGCTGGACCGGCTTTCACAAATTCGCCTGAGGACGACAGATGCATCTTACCAGCCGGGGCTTTCCGCTTTTCCTGACCTTCGATCTTGATGCTGAGACCATGTGGACCGGCCGCGATCCCGATTATGCCCGGCGGCCGGTCATGATGTCCCAGGGCGCATATGGCTGGAAGGTCGGCACGGACCGGATCCTGAAACTGCTCGCTCACTATGAGGCCAGGACCACCTTCTTCGTGCCGGGGCTGGTCGTCGAACAGCGCCCCGCGCTGATGGAGCGTATCCTGGAGGCCGGGCATGAGATTGCGCATCACAGCTATTCGCACCGCTGGATTCTGACGCTCAGCCATGACGAAGAGCGCGAAGAGATGGAGCGCGGCTTTGAGGCCATCCGCCGCGTCACCGGTCAGGCCCCGAAAGGCTGGCGCTCGCCGGCGGCGGAGCTGTCTGATATCTCGATGGATCTAATGCTGGAATATGGCTTTGAATATTCATCGAATTTCTTCGATGATGACTCGCCCTATCTGCATGTGGTCAAGGGCAGGCAGACCGATCTGGTGGAACTGCCGTTCCGCTGGGTGCTCGATGACGCGCCCTTCTTCCAGTATTCCATCGCTTTGCCAGGGCGCACCATGCAGGCCCCTTCCGCGGTGGCTGAGGCCTGGAACCTGGAGCTTGACGCGCTGCATGCGGAAAAGCGCATGATGATGATCGGGTTCCATCCCCAGATCATCGGCCAGCCCTCGCGGCTCTGGGCGCTTGAGCAGCTGCTGAAGCGCGCCCGTGACAAGGGAGATGTCTGGATCGGGCGCTGCGATGAGATGGTCGCGGATATGCGGCCGCGCCTGCAGGCGGCAGCGGCGTGAGCGGCGGTTTTGCAGGGCGCCGCATCGTGGTGGCGGGCGGTGCCCAGGGCATCGGCCTTGCCAGCGTGATCCGGCTGCGGGCTGCGGGGGCAAAGGTTGCGGTCCTCGATCTGGCGGGGCCTGCGCTCGCCCTGCTGCCCGCGGATGTGACGGTCCGGGCGGCGGATATCACCGATACGGCGGCCCTTGGCCGGGCGGGCGCGGAAATCGCTGAGGCCCTGGGGGGCGTCGACGGGCTGGTGAATTCCGCCGGAATTGATCTGGTGGCACCGCTTCAGGACATAACCGATGACGCCTGGGAGCGGATCATCGGCGTTAATCTGACCGGGGCGATGAAGCTCGCCCGCGCCTTTGAGCCCTTTCTGCGCGCCTCCGGCCGCGCCTCGATCGTCAATCTGTCCTCGGGGGCGGGGCTTGTGCCGCTGAAACACCGCAGCGCCTATTCCGCCTCAAAAGCCGGGCTGCAGATGTTTTCAAAATCGCTGGCGATGGAGCTGGCAGAGGCGGGGATCCGGGTGAACTGCGTCTGTCCCGGCGCGGTGGAAACACCGCTTTTCCGTTCCTCTATCGGCAGCGATGAGGCAGAAGCCGTGGCCCGGCTTGAGGCCGTGCGCGCCCGCTATGCGCTTCAGCGCATCGCAGATCCGGATGAAATTGCCGCTGCCATCCTCTGGCTCCTGTCGGATGAGGCCTCCTATGTCACCGGCGTCGCGCTTGCGGTGGATGGTGGCCGGACTTTCCACTGAAAGGTGCATGATTTGGCTGAGCCTCTCTCCCGTTTCGACGGTAAAACCGTATTGATTACCGGCGGCGGCGGTGGCATCGGCGCCGCCATTGCGCAGCGCCTGCACCGGGAAGGGGCCCGCGTGGCGGTGACAGACCGCGATGTCTCGGCTTTGCCGCAGGGCGAGCGCTGGTATCTGCATGAGGCGGATTTCCTCACCGAAGGTGTCCCGGAAGCATTCCACGCCGCCGTGCTCAGCGCCTTTGGTCCGGTTGATATCCTGATCAACAACCTCGGCCAGAGCGGGCGGGAACGGGCCGCACCTTTCCACCGCTCGCGAGAAGAAGTCTGGCGCTTCGTGATGGAAATTTCGCTCTTCTCGGCGATGCGGATGACGCGGCTTTGCGCCGGGGATCTGCAGGCGCGCGGCGGGCGGATCATCAATATGTCAAGCCTCGCGGCTTTTACCGGCAATCCGGGCCTTGCGGATTACGCCGCCGCCAAGATGGGGCTGGTTGGCTTCACCCGCTCGCTCGCGCGGGAAATGGCGCCCTTTGGCGTCACGGTGAATGCGCTTGCGCCAGGGGCCATCCGCACGGCAGCCCATGCCGCCATGCCAGCCGCGATCATCGAAGACATTATCGCAAAAACCCCGGTCGGCTTCGTCGGCACGCCCGAAGACGTTGCCGCTGCCGCCGCCTTCCTGGCCAGTTCTGAGGCCCGCTATATCACCGGTCAGACCCTGCTGATCGATGGCGGAAACTGGATGCTCTGAGGAGAGAACCACCCATGGCTGATCTTGCCGATCTGAATGCCTGCGCGCTCGCCAATGCCATCCGCAGCAAAGAGGTCTCGCCCTGCGAGGTGACGGAAGCGGCGCTGCGTCGTATTGAGGAGAGGGCAGAGCTGAATGCCTTTGTCACCGTCGCCGCAGAGGAGGCACGCGCCGAGGCAAAAGCGGCCGAGGCGGCGGTGATGCGCGGTGAAGCGCTCGGGGCGCTGCATGGCATCCCCTATTCGGTTAAGGATCTGCTGCCAACAAAGGGCGTGCGGACGAGCATGGGCTCAAAGCTTTTTGCGGATCATATTCCCGCCGCAGATGCCCCTTCCGTCGCCCGCGCGCGCGCGGCGGGCGGGGTGATGATCGGCAAGACCACCACGCCGGAATATGGCCATGCCCAGACCGCCTGGTCGCCGCTGAGCGGGCTGACCCTTAATCCCATCGATCCGGGCGTGACGGCGGGCGCCTCAAGCTCTGGCTCTGCGGTGGCAGTGGCTGCAGGTATGGGGCCCTTGTCGATCGGCACCGATGGCGGCGGCTCGATCCGGATCCCTGCCGCCTGCTGTGGGGTGGTGGGGATGAAAGCCACCCTTGGCGTGATCCCGCATCTCGGTGTGCCGGATCTTTTCGGCGCCAATTCCTATGCCGGGCCGATGGCGCGCAGCGTCGAGGATGCGGCGCTGTTCTTTGAGGTGATGCAGGGCGCTTCTGATCTGGACCCCTGGGGCCAGGCTGCGGCGCAGCTGCATCCTGATGATCTGCGTCCGCTGCAAGGGCTTCGGGTCGGCTGGCTTCCGACCGCGGGGGCAAGGATCGAGCGTGAGACGGCTGCGATCACCGCGGGAGCGGCAGCATGTCTTGAAGCTGAGGGGGCGATTGTTGAAGAGGCCGATCTGGATTTCCGCAGCTTTGAGGACACCTTCCTGACCATCCTGCGCGCCGGGCTTGCCGCCAGGGCCGAGCCTGCATTTCGTGGCCGCGAAGAGCTGGTGGCGCCCTCTCTGGTGGAAACCTCCCGCCAGGGACTGGCGCTTTCGGCAGTGGAGCTTGCTCAGGCGGCGGCCTCGCGCAGCCAGCTTTTCCAGCTGATGCAGCGCCATTTCCAGCGCTTTGATGTGCTGCTGTCGCCGGTGCTGACCGCGCCGCCGCTGCCGCTTGGCTATGACCCGATGGGTGAGATTGAGATCGACGGCAAGATTTCAGGCACCATTCGCGGTGCCTGGTATCCCTTTACCTATGCGCATAACCTGACGGGTCATCCCGCCATTGCCCTGCCCTGGGGGCAGACCACAGCCGGACTGCCGGTCGCGGTGCAGCTGACCGCTCCCTGGTATCACGACCGCCGGCTGCTGAGACTGGCGCAGTGCCTGTCCGGCCTGCGTCCCTGCTGAAAGGCTGAGAAATCCAGTTTCGGAGGGGCCCGACCCCGGGGAGCAGAGCAGGGTTGTCAGCACGATCGGTGCAAGCTGCGCCAGTCCCGATGGCAAGCCCCTCCTGACCGATCCGGTAACTATGTCTGAGGGCGTGGTCTCCACGGTCAATATGGCACGCCGCCCCGCAGAGGCCTGTGGCGATCAGCTGCGTCGCATCGCGCCAAAGGAGTGTAGGCCGGACTTTCACAATCTCAGCTGGTATGCAAAAGCCCGCTCTCGCGGGAGAGCGGGCTTTTTCGGATCTGCAGCGCGCCCTTCAGGCCGGGGTCAGAGCCGCAGGCGCAGCTTTTCGGCGATTGTGCCGAGCAGGCCCTGGCGGAACAAAAGCACGCAGAGCATGAAAACGACGCCTTGCATAATGGTGACCCAGGCCCCGAAAGCGGCCAGTTCATTTTGCATCCAGATCACCAGCAGCGCCCCGATCAGCGGGCCGAAGAAGCTCGCCATACCGCCGATCATCACCATCAGCACCACCTCGCCCGACATGCCCCAATAGACATCGGTCAGACTGGCCAGCTGGAAGGAGATCGCCTTCAGCCCGCCGGCAAGACCGGCAAAGCCCGCCGCCAGCACAAAGGTCAGCCATTTATAGCGCTCGACCCGATAGCCAAGCGAGATTGTGCGCGGCTCATTATCGCGGATCGCGCGCAGGATCTGGCCGAGGGGCGAATAGGTGATGCGCCAGATCGCCAGCACCGCCAGCAGGAAGAGGATGGCGACCATGGCATAGAGGTTCAGGTCATTCTGCAGCGAAATGACACCAAATAATGCGCCGCGCGGCACGTTCTGAATTCCGTCCTCGCCGCCGGTAAAGGGGGCCTGAAGCGAGAAGAAATAGATCATCTGCGCGAAGGCCAGGGTGACCATGGCGAAATAGATCCCGGAACGGCGTACTGACAGCGCGCCGAAGATCGCGCCGAGCAGCAGCGAGACCGCGACCGCAAAAAGCAGCGCCAGTTCCGGCGTCAGCCCCCAGACCTTTGCCGCATGGGCTGCCGCATAGGAGGAAATGCCGAAATAGGCGGCATGGCCGAAGGATAAAAGCCCCAGATTACCCAGCATCAGATTGAGCGACATGGCAAAAAGGCCAAAGCACAGCACTTTGATGACCAGTAGCGGATAGGCGATAAAGGGTCCGGCGCAGAGCAGCGCTGCCAGCAGCACAAACAGCAGCTGATGGCTTTTCGCAATGCCGAGCGGCGTCTCTTTGCCCGGTTCAGCGGCAAATGTCATAGTCTGATGTCCCATCTTATGCCTGCTTTCCGAACAGCCCGGCCGGGCGCAGCAGAAGGATGACTGCCATGATGACGAAGATCACCGTGGTCGAGGCCTGGGGCCAGAATACTTTGGTCAGCCCCTCGATCAGCCCGAGCATGAAGCCGGTGAGAATAGCGCCCGAGATTGAGCCCATGCCGCCAATCACCACCACGGCAAAGACCACGATGATCAGATCGGCCCCCATCATCGGATTGACCGACTGGATCGGTGCGGCCAGCACTCCGGCAAAAGCCGCCAGCGCCACGCCAAAGCCATAGGTCAGGGTGATCAGCATCGGCACGTTGATCCCGAAAGCCTCGGTCAGCGCCGGTTTCTCGGTCGCGGCGCGCAGCCAGGAGCCGAGCCGGGTCTTCTCGATCATCAGCCAGGTCGCGAGGCAGACCGCCACCGAAGCGACCAGCACGAAAGCGCGCGAGATCGGCAGGAACATGAAGCCAAGGTTCACCCCGCCCTGCAAAGCGGCGGGCAGCGCATAGGGAAGGCCGGTCGCGCCATATTGATTGCGAAACAGCCCGACGATGACGAGGCCCATGCCATAGGTCAGGATCATGCCGTACATATGATCGAGCTCATAGAGCCGGCGCAGGATCAGCCGCTCGACGATGCAGCCCATCAGACCAATGGCCAGCGGCATAACAATCAGCGCCACCCAGTAATTGATGGCGAAATGATCGAGCAGCAACAGCGCGCCGAAAGCCCCCATCATATAAAACGCGCCATGGGCGAAATTGACGATGTTCAGCAGGCCAAAGATGATCGCAAGGCCAAGGCTGAGGATCGCATAGAAAGCGCCATTGATCAGACCCAGCAGGATCTGGGTCGACAGCAGCTGAAGCGGTATACCGAATATGAGCATGGCTCTCCTCAGACCCCGAGATAAGAATTCAGTTTCGCCGTATTGGCGGCAATTTCGGCATTCGGGATCATGTCAATGACCTGGCCGTGATCCATCACGTAGTGCCGGTCCGCCACGGTCGCGGCAAAGTGGAAATTCTGCTCGACCAGCAGCACGGTATAGCCGCGCTGTTTCAGCTGGCGGATGGTGGCGCCGATCTGCTGCACGATCACCGGGGCAAGGCCCTCGGTCGGTTCATCGAGCATGAGGAGCCGGGCGCCGGTGCGCAGGATCCGGCCGATCGCCAGCATCTGCTGCTCGCCGCCTGAAAGGCGCGTGCCCTGGCTGCGGCGGCGTTCGGCGAGGTTGGGGAAGAGCTGGTGGATCTCGGCCACGCTCATCCCGCCTTCGGCCACCTCCGGCGGCAGCATCAGGTTTTCCTCAACCGTCAGGCTGGAATAGATGCCGCGATCCTCGGGGCAAAAGGCGATGCCGGCTTTTGCAATCGCCCGCGGCGTGGCGCGGATCAGGTCGAGGCCGCGCAGACGCACCGCGCCCTGGCGGCGCTTCATCATCCCCATGATCGCTTTCATCGTGGTCGATTTTCCGGCGCCGTTGCGCCCGAGGATGGTGACGACTTCACCTTCCCGGATATCAAAGCTGACCTTATGCAGCACATGGCTTTCACCATACCAGGCCTCAAGGTCGCGGACCTCAAGCATGGCGGGACCAGCAGGTTTCTCAGCCATTGGGCACCCCGATATAGGCATTGATAACGCGCGGATCGCGCGAGACATCCTCGTATTTCCCCTCGGCCAGAATGGCACCGCGGGCGAGGACCGTGATCTGATCGCAAAGCGTCGAGACCACCGAGAGATTATGTTCCACCATGACCACGGTGCGCCCCTCAGCCACTTTGGCGATCAGCGCGGTGATCCGGGTCACATCCTCCTGGGTCATGCCCGCCATCGGCTCATCGAGCAGCAGCACTTTCGGATCAAGCGCCAGGGTGGTGGCAATCTCAAGCGCGCGTTTGCGGCCATAGGACAGATCGCTGGCCCGGTGCCGGGCAAAGGCGCTCATGCCCACGGCCTCAAGCAGCTCCATCGCCTCGGCTTCGAGCCGCGCAAGCACCTTTTCGCTGCGCCAGAAATCCCAGCTGTCGCCATGACGGCGGCGCTGCAGGGCGATGCGCACATTCTCAAGCGCGGTCATCGAGCCGAACACCGCCGAGATCTGGAAGCTGCGCACAAGACCGGCGCGGGCGATATTCCCGGGCGACATCCGGGTGATATCGCGGCCCTCAAAGGTAATGGTTCCGGCGGTCGGGGTCAGAAATTTGGTCAGAAGGTTAAAGCAGGTCGATTTGCCAGCCCCGTTGGGGCCGATCAGCGCATGAATCGAATGGCGACGAATGTTCAGATTAACATTGTCGACGGCGCGAAACCCCTTGAAATCCTTGGTCAGACCCGAGGCTTTCAGAACAAAATCATCCGGCATTCTGTCTCTCATTTCACATTCGGGCACAGCGGGAGAGCGGAGCGCCCGGGGCGCTCCGCTGCCGTTTCAGCCTTATTTCACCAGCGGGCATTCGCTCTGATCGAGCGGACGGAAGGCCTGATCGCCCGGGACGGTCGAAAGGATATTATAGTAATCCCAGGCCCCCTTGCTCTCAGCCGGGCTCTTCACCTGGGCGAGATACATGTCATGGACCATACGGCCATCTTCGCGGATCACCCCGTCGGTGGCGAAGAAGTCATTGACCGGGGTGGCTTTCATCTGCGCGATCACCGGCTTTGCGCTGTCATCGCCGATCTCGGCCACCGCGTTCAGATAATGGGTCACCGCCGAATAGACCCCGGCCTGCGACATGGTCGGCATGGCGCCATGCTTTTCAAAGAAACGCTGCGACCAGGCGCGGCTCTCATCGGTGCGGTCCCAGTAGAAGCCGGTGGTCAGGAACAGGCCCTGAGCGGCTTCGAGGCCCATCGAATGCACATCGGTCAGGAAGATGGCGAGGCCAGCCAGTTTCGACTGCTGGTTCAGGCCAAATTCCTGGGCCTGTTTCAGCGAGTTGATGGTGTCAGTGCCGCCATTTGCCAGCGCGATGACATTGGCCCCGACTGAGGGTGCCTGCAGCAGATAGGTCGAGAAATCAGCCGTGTTCAGCGGCGCAATCGCGCTGCCGACAACCGCACCGCCCGCGCTTTCCACCACGGCGGTCACGTCTTTCTGCATCGTATGGCCAAAGGCGTAATCGGCGGTCAGGAAGAACCATTTATCGCCGCCCTGCTCGACCATCGCCTTACCGGTCGAAACCGCGACCGCATAGGTATCCCAGGTCCAGTGAATGCCATTGGGCGAGCAGTTCTCATTGGTCAGGCTGGCCGTGCCGGCCCCCGAAACGATCAGCGCCTTGTCCTTTTCACGCGCCAGTTCCTGCACGGCGAGAACCACCGAGGAATTCGGCACATCGACGATCAGGTCGACATTCTCGACATCATACCAGCGGCGGGCAATCTGCGTGCCGATATCGGCCTTGTTCTGGTGATCGGCCGAGACCAGCTCAACCGGCTTGCCCAGCCTGTCACCGAAATCGGCAATCGCCATTTCAGCCGCCACGATCGAGCCGGTTCCGGCCAGCGACGAGAAGACGCCACTCTGATCGGTCAGTACGCCGATTTTGACGGTATCTGCAGAAATATCGGCATGCGCCATGGTTGCGCCGGCGGCCATAAGGGCCAGCGACGAAGCAAAAGTCTTCATGAGTTCCTCCCTCTCATTGTCCTGAATATATTGGCTTTCCGGCATGCGAGCATCAGGACTTTGCAGCAGAGCATTCCGCAGTGCGGAAGAGAGTCAGAGCAGGCCGCGCACCAGACCACCGTCGACGGTGATATTCTGACCGGTGATATAGCTGGCATGGGCCGAGCACAGGAAAGCCGCCACCGGCCCGAAATCCTCGGCGGTTCCGAGCCGTTTTGCCGGGACTGATTCCGCCATGGCCGTGGCGGCCTCGGCCTCGGAAATCCCCTCGCGCGCGGCTCTGGCCCGGATCACCCGATCCAGCGCGCCGGTCGCCATCAGCCCTGGCAGCACATTGTTCACGGTGACGCCATGCTGCACCACTTCGCGCGCCAGGGTGGCCATTGCCCCGGTCAGCCCCGAGCGCACGGCATTGGCCAGCGCCATATTGGGATAGGGTTCTTTCACCGCAAAGGAGGTGATGTTGACGATGCGGCCAAAGCCATCCGAGATCATATCGGGCAGGAGTTTCTGCGTGGCGCTGATCGCTGACAGCATATTGACCTCGAGCGCATGGCGCCAGGTGTCGATATCATGATCGGTGAACTGGCCGGGGGGCGGGCCCCCGGCATTGGTGACGAGGATCGAGATCCGGCCCGCTCTGGCCCGGGTCTCGTTCAGGATCCGCTCCATCACGCCCGGCTCGGAGACATCGCCCTGCAAGAACATGGCCCCGCCGCCCAGCGAGGCGGCAGCCGCCTCACCCGAAGCCGCATCGCGCCCGTTCAGCATGACCTGCACCCCGGCCCCGGCCAGATGGCGCGCCGTCGAAAAGGCGAGGCCTTTGGTGCCGCCCAGAACCAGAGCCACCCGGCCCGCAATCCCCAGATCCATCGTCATCCCTCCCCTTTTGCGCTCAGCGGCCGGTATAATCGGGACGGCGCTTTTCCAGGAAAGCCGCCATACCCTCGTTTTTGTCCTCGGTCGAGAACAGGATCTGCAGCGCTTTGCGCTCCAGTGCCATCGCCGCTCCGAGCGGGGCGTCCTGACCATGCAGGATCACTTCTTTGATCTGATTGACCGCAATGGCCGGCATACGGCTGATCCGGCCGGCAAAGGCCATGGCCTCGGCAAGCACCTGATCATCCTCGACCACCTGGCTGACCAGACCCATGGCACAGGCCTCATCGGCGCCGATCATCTCGCCGGTCAGGCAAAGCCGCATCGCTTTGAACTTGCCCACGGCGCGCAACAGGCGCTGCGTGCCCCCTGCCCCCGGCATGATCCCGACTTTCACTTCGGGCTGGCCGAAGCGGGCCGATTTTCCGGCGATGATGATATCGGCATGCATGGCAAGCTCCATGCCGCCGCCCAGTGCAAAGCCATTCACCGCAGCAATCACCGGCACCGGGCAGCGGGCAACCGCCTCCCAGAGCCGCTCATTATGGCGCAGATACATATCCACCGTGCCGATGGCCGCCATATCGGCGATATCGGCCCCGGCGGCGAAGCTTTTCTCATCGCCGGTCAGCACCACGGCGCGCAGCGTGCCGCCATCGGTGAAGCCCTCAAAGATCTCAGCCAGGCGCCGCCGCAGCGGCATGTTCAGCGCGTTGAGCACCTCGGGGCGGTTCAGGCGCAGCAGAACCACCGCGCCCTGGTCCTCGATGGTGACCAGATCCTTATCGGTGCTCTCCATCACGCGGCCTCCAGGCCAAGCGCGATGCCCTGGCCGACGCCGACGCACATGGTGCAAAGCGCGCGGCCGCTGCCGGAGCGCTGCAGGCCAAGCGCGGCGGTCAGGGCCAGACGCACGCCAGACATGCCGAGAGGATGGCCAAGCGCAATCGCGCCGCCCTGCGGGTTCACATGCGCGGCATCATCCGCGAGGCCAAGCGCGCGCAGGCAGGCAAGCGCCTGAGACGCAAAGGCCTCGTTCAGCTCAATCCGGCCGAAATCAGCGATGGTCAGGCCAAGGCGCGCCAGCAGTTTCTGCGTGGCGGGCACCGGCCCCATGCCCATGATCGCCGGTTCCACCCCGGCGGTGGCCAGTGCCGTGACCCGGGCCAGAGGGGTAAGGTTAAAGCGCTTCACCGCCGCGGCCGAGGCGATCAGCACCGCCGCGGCCCCGTCATTCACCCCAGAGGCATTGCCTGCTGTGACCGAACCGCCCTGACGGAACGGGGTCGGCAGCTGTGCCAGTTTCTCCAGCGCGGTCAGACGCGGATGCTCATCGCGGCTGACGACGACCGGCTCACCTTTGCGCTGCGGCAGGCTGACTGGCATGATCTCGGCATCGAAAAGCCCGGCAGCCTGGGCTGCGGCCACGCGCTGCTGGCTGGTGAAGGCGAAAAGATCCTGATCGGCGCGGCTGATATTGAAGCGCTCGGCGACATTCTCAGCGGTTTCCGGCATGGAATCGACGCCATATTGCCGTTTCAGCACCGGATTGACGAAGCGCCAGCCGATGGTGGTGTCGAAAATCTCCGCCTGACGCGAAAAGGCGCTTTCCGCCTTGCCCATCACGAAGGGGGCGCGGGTCATCGATTCCACGCCACCGGCAATGATCACCTCGGCATCGCCCGAGATGATGGAGCGCGCGGCAAGGCCGACCGCATCCAGGCCCGAACCGCAGAGCCGGTTCAGCGTCGTGCCGGGCACGCTTTGCGGCAGACCGGCCAGCAGGACGCCCATGCGGGCGACATCGCGATTGTCCTCGCCCGCCTGGTTGGCACAGCCGACAAAGACATCGTCAATCGCCTCGGGATCCAGGTCCGGCATGCGCGTGATCAGCTCGCGCAGCACCATGCCCAGCATATCGTCCGGCCTGACCGCGGCCAGCGCGCCGCCGAAACGGCCGATCGGCGTGCGCACACCGGCGCAGATAAAAGCTTCTCTCATGGACAGCAGAACCTTACAGCGGGCAGATATCGGTGAAGCTGGGGCGCCGCTTTTCGCGCAGCGACTGCAGGCCTTCGCGGGCATCCGGGCCGGTAAAGCCCATGAATTCGAGTGCCAGTGATGTGTCGAAGGTCGGCCCCGCCATCCGCAGCCAGTTGTTCAGCGAATATTTGGTCCAGCGGATCGCCGTGGCCGAACCGGCCGCGAGGCGGCGCGCCACTTCCAGCGATTTTTCATGCAGCTCGTGATCTTCGGTGACCAGCGAGATCAGGCCGATCCGCTCGGCCTCTTCGCCCGAAACCGCATCGCAGAGCAGCAGGTAATATTTCGCTTTGGCCATGCCGCAGAGCAGCGGCCAGACGATGGCAGCATGATCGCCCGCCGCGACGCCAAGCCGGGTATGGCCGTCAATGATCCGCGCGGTGCGCGAGGCGATGGAAATATCGGCCAGCAGCCCTGCCACGAGGCCCGCGCCCACTGCCGGGCCCTGCATCGCCGAGACGATCGGTTTCGAGCAGTTGATGATATTATAGACCAGATCGCGTGCTTCCTTCCAGACCCGGGTCAGGGTGTGGAAATCTTCGGTCATCTCTTTCACCAGATCGAGATCGCCGCCCGAGGAAAACGCCTCGCCCGCACCACGGATGATCACCGCGCGCACATTCTGATCGGCGTCAATATCGCGCCAGACCCGGCACAGTTCGCCATGCATGATCCGGTCGGCCGAGTTCAGGCGGCCGGGGTTCTCCATGGTGACCCGCAGGATACCCGCATCCGGCCAGTCGAATTTCAGGCGCTGATAATTCGAGTAATCGACGGTCATATGTTTTTCTCCCGGTCGGCCCAATAGGGTTCACGCAGTAGGTTTTTCTGGATTTTGCCGATTGGCGTTTTGGGGAAGCTTTCGACAAATCTGACCAGTCGCGGGCGTTTGAAGCGCGCCAGCGCGATTTCGCAATGGGCATCCACCTGTTCCACGCTCAGGCTGGTTCCGGCCTTAAGCTGGATATAGGCGGCGGGTACTTCGCCCCATTTGTCATCGGGGATCCCGAAGACCGCACATTCCCCGATCTCGGGCAGAGCGTAGATCGCGTTTTCGATCTCTTTCGGATAGACGTTTTCGCCGCCCGAAATGATCATATCTTTGGAGCGGTCGACGAGGGTGACAAAGCCCTCTTCATCCATCACCGCCAGATCGCCGGTCCAGCCCCAGCCATGGCGGAAGAATTTCGCGGTCTGCTCGGGCTCATTGTAATATTCGAGCATGACATTGGCGCCCCGCGCCACCAGCTCGCCGATCTCACCGGCCGGGACCGGATTGCCTTCCGGGTCAACCACCGCAAGATCGGTATTATAGGCCTGCTTGCCGATCGAGCCGAGTCGCTCGGGCAGATGCCAGTGGCCCAGAACCGTGATCACCCCGACCTCGGACTGGCCATAAATCTGCGTCAGTTTAAGCGCCGGCAGCTTTTCAATCAGGTCGCGCTGCACCCAGTCGGGCATCGGCGCCCCGGCAAAGCCGAGCTTTTCCCAGTGCAGGTAATTGGCTGCACTGAAATTCGGATCATTCACCACCATGGCAACCTGGGTTGGCACCATGAAACAGGCGGTCATGCCGGTCCGCTGCGCCATGCGCGCGAATTCAGCCACATCCCATTTGGTCTGCAAGCTGCAGGTCGCTCCGGCGAGGATAGCGGGCTGGAACATGATATTCAGCGCCGCGACATGGAACAGTGGGGTGACGATGCCGACCACATCGCGCTCATCGATATTCTCATGCACCATGACCGTATGGGCGGTGATCACGCGGTTGCGATGGCTGGCCAGAACGCCTTTGGGGCGCCCGGTGGTGCCGCCGGTATAGGTCATGCAGAAAGGATCATCCTCGGCGATCTCAACCGCAGGGGTTTCGGCAGAAGCCCCGGCGATGAAAGCGGCAAAGCCGGTCGCGCCGGGCTGATCGGCGCCGAGGCTGATATAGTGACGGATGCGCGGCAGCCGCGCTGCCACCTGGGCCACACGTTCGGCAAAGACATCCTCGTAAACAAGGATCTCAACATCCGCCTTGTCGAGCACATAGGCCAGATCATCGGCGGTATAGAGCACCGAGATATTGACAATCACGCCACCGGAACGGGCGGTGCCAAAGAAGACGGTGCCATATTCAATCCGGTTGCGGCTGAGGATGGCAACCTTGGCCTCTTTGGCCAGGCCCAGCCCCAGGAGACCATTGGCAAAGCGGTTTGCATCAAGATGCAGATCGCCATAGCTGATCGCCTGATCCTGCCACAAAATCGCAGGTTTATTCGGGAAGCGTTCCGCAGAACGCCTCAGCATATCGCCGGTGAGCATTTCCCCTCCAGATATTTCCGAACCCGAAAAAACCGGGCCTCCTCAGGCGCAGACACTGGATTTTCGGCCGGGAATCTGCAATGCCGATTCATCAGGGTTCATTCCGCATAGCGGAAGGATGGGGGGAAATATGACACAACAGGACCGCCAGTTCGTCGAGGCCTTCGCCCGCGGACTGCAGATTTTTGAGGCGCTTTCGAAGCATAAAAATGCCATGACCAACGGTGATTTAGCCAAAGCGACCAATCTGCCGCCCTCGACCATCAGCCGGCTGACTTATACCGCTATGCGGTTGGGCTATCTGCGGCACAGTGAAACCGGCCGCGCCTATGAGCTGACGCCGAAAAGTCTTAACCTTGGCTATTCGGTTCTGACCGGGATCGCGCTGATTGACCGCGCTGCCCCAGTGCTGCGGGCGGTTGCGGAAAAGACCAGCCAGACCGTGGCGCTTTGTGTGCGTGACGGGCTTTATGTGACCTTTGTCCAGGTGGTGGCGGGCTCTGATCTGCTGGCGGTGCGCTTCTCGGTTGGCGGCAGATTGCCGATTGCCACTTCGGCCGCCGGACCGGCTTTGCTGGCCATCATGCCCGAGAAACAGCGCCGTCAGCTGACCAGCCGGATCCGCAGCCAGCTGACGCAGCAGAACGGTAATGTCGCCGCCTTTAATGCCGCGCTGGAGGCTGCCCTGCGCAATCAGGTCTCGGTCTCGCGTGACACCTGGCGTCGCGGCATCGGCGGGGTGGCAATCGGCATAGCAACCCCGCATGAACAGGCGGCAATCACTATTCCCTTCTCGACCGGCTCGATCTCCGAGGCCCATATGCGCAGCGTGCTGACACCGGTGCTGCGCGAGGCAGTGGCTGAGCTGATGTAAAAAACGGGGCCAGAGCGGCCCCGTTTCACCTTGCTCAGATCCGGTGGATCGGCTGGTTCAGCTGCGCACGGCGGCGCAGCCAGGCGCTTGGCCGGTAGCGGTCATCGCCGCTCAGCGCGTGGATATTGGTCAGGATCTGCAGCATCGGACCCGCGCCGAGCGTTTCGACCCATTCCAGCGGTCCTTTGGGGTAATTCATCCCAAGACGCATCGCCTTGTCGATATCGAGGGGGGAGGCCAGGCCCATCTGCGCCATTTCACAGCCCAGATTTGCCAGGGCCGCCACCAGGCGCTGCGCGATAAAGCCGGTGGAATCGGCGATCAGCGTCACCTTACGCCCTGTTGCGATGATGGCTGACGCCACCGCCTCACGGTGCTGCGGATCCGCGCCGACCGGCGTCATCAGCACCACCCGCTGCGACAGATCGAAAGCGAGATCGGCGGCGACCAGCCGCGTCGCATCGAGGCCAAGCCGCGCGGCATAGCCCGCCGCATCCTCGCCCAGCGGGAAGCCGAGGATCGGGCTGCGGCCATCATCCACGGCCAGCACTTCGGCCTTGAGCAGCCCGGCAAAGCCGCGCAGCCCGGCAGTATCTTCGGCCAGTGTAACCTGCGCGGCGGGCCGGGCCTCAGGGCTGAAATCCGGCGAGGGCGGCACCGCCCCTTCCGCGTAAGAGAAGAAGCCCTGTCTGGTTTTGCGCCCCAGCTGCCCGGTTTCCAGCATATAGCGGTGATAGGGGGTCGAGCGCAGCCGGGGTTCGGCGAAATAGCTTTTGTGCAGGAAGTCGCAGACGGTGAAATTCACATCCATCCCGGTCAGGTCCATCAGCTCAAACGGACCCATGCGGAAGCCGCAGCAATCGCGCATGACAGCGTCGATCTCCGCCGGGCTGGCCACACCCTCCTGCAGCACCATCAGCCCTTCGGTCGGATAGGCCCGGCCGCCATGATTGACGAGGAAGCCGGGGGTATCGCGTACTTCGACCGGCTCTTTGCCGAGATGCTGCGACAGTGCCATCAGCCAGGCAATCACCCCGGGGCGGGTGCGCGGGCCGGGGATCACTTCGACCAGCTTCATCAGCGGCACCGGGTTAAAGAAATGCAGCCCGGCGAAGCGTTCCGGATGGCGCAGCGCCTTGCCGATCACGCCGATCGGCAGCGAGGAGGTGTTCGAGGCCAGAATGGCATCGGGGCCGAGCAGGGTTTCCAGCTCCTGAAACAGGGTCTGTTTTGCTGCCGCATCCTCGATAATCGCCTCGACCACCAGATCGGCCCCGGCGAGAGCGGCAAGGCCCTCCCCGGCGCTCAGCGCGCCCTGCAGCAGCGCGAACTGCGACGCATCCAGCTTGCCGGCATCGCGGCGTTTCGCAGCGCGGGCGAGAATGGCTGCGACAGCGGCGGTGGCTGCCCCCTCGCGCGCATCGATCAGCGTGACGGGCAGCCCCTTCGCTGCGGCGATTTCGGCAATGCCTGCGCCCATGGCGCCCGCACCCACAATCCCGATTTTTGCCGGAAGCTCTGCTTGCATCCCCTGCTCCTGATATGCTGCACGTTTTGCATTCACAGACTGCAGCAAGGCCCGAAGGTCAAAGTGAAATGATGGCTTTTTGTTCCGCTCTGCGGAAGGACGATGCGTGACCTTCAGCGGCCCTGAAATTCAGCCGGGCGCTTTTCGAGAAAAGCGGTCACCCCTTCGGCATAATCATCGCTGAAGCCGGTGACGCGCTGCAGATCACGCTCGCGGTCCAGCTGGGCGTCAAGGTCACTGGCCGCAGCCTCCTGCAGCAGGATCTTGGTCGAACCAATGCCCAGCGTCGGCCCCGCGGCCAGCCGGATGGCAAGTGCGCGTGCCTCACCCGGCAGCCCGGCCTCTGGCAGCGCTCGCCAGATCAGGCCCAGGCGCTCGGCCTCTGGCGCAGAAACAGGCTCGCCGCTCAGCGCAATTGCTTTTGCCCGCGCCTCACCCAGCAGGCGGGCCAGAAACCAGCTCGCCCCGGCATCCGGGATCAGGCCGAGCCTGGCAAACGACAGAACAAACCGGGCATTTTCACTTGCCAGAACAATGTCAGAGGCAAGGGCGAGGCTGATCCCGGCCCCGGCGGCGGCGCCCTGCATCGCGCAGACCACCGGCTTGGGCAGCGCCCGGATCAGGCGGATCGTCGGGTTGTAAAAGGTCTCCAGCGAATGGCCGAGATCAGGGCGCGGCCCGCCCTGGCGCGGATCGCGCTTGCCGAGATCCTGACCCGAGCAGAAGACCCGCCCGGCTGCGGTCAGCAAAACCGCCCGGATCTCAGGCTGATCATGGGCGCGCTGAAACGCGGCCCGCAGCTGCAGATGCATTGCCTCATTCAGGGCGTTCATCTTTTCGGGCCGGTTCAGCCTGATCTCAAGCACCCCCTGGTCGAGCGAGCTATGGATCAGTTCGGCGTGTTCATCCGTCATGCGCGGCCCCTTCATGCGAAACGGCCCGGCGCGTTGGCCGGGCATTTCTGCGCATCAGATCACGAAGCGACGGCTGAGGAGCAAGGGTTTTTCTTCCGCAGAGCGGCAGAGTTACCGGGGGTTGTCCGGTTTCCCTTGCCTCAGCCCAGCCGCTCCCAGGCAAAGGCTGCGAGGCCCTCCTGCGGCTGGGGCCGCAGATTGGCGCGCAGTCTGACCGGGCCGAATTCCAGCCAGGCCATGCCGTTCAGGATCTCGGCCCGGGTGACCTCGCGTCCCGCCAGGCGGGCCAGCTCAGCCAGCAGGCGGGTGAGCGGCCAGTCGTCCCCCTCTTGCTGCATCACGCCGCGCGGGCCAAGCAGAGCCGCCGGGGTCCAGCAGCTGATGCCGAAGGGCAGCAGCGCGGTGATCAGGCCAAAGGCATAGGCCGCGCCCGCCGCCGCGCGGTGACGCGGGTCATCCCCCGCCATGGGCACCCGGCCCGGCCCGGGATTGGGCATTACACGGCTGCCATAGGGGTTTTGCCGCATCGCAATGCTCGAGGGCCCGATGCGATAGCCGCGCTGCCCCGCAATCGCCCGCGCCGAGGCGGCGATATGCGGCAGCGCCTCCAGCGTCTCAAACAGCGACAGATCATCGGCGGCATGGATGATCGGGCAAAGCCCATGGGTGATAAAGGCAAAATCCGGATCTGCGGCAACCTCAGGCTTGCGGTTCAGTTCAGGGAAGAAGCTGGCCATGCCACCGCCGCGCGGCAGGTCGCCAAAATGCCGCGCCGTGGCGCGCTGGATCTCAGCGGCGGGCGGACAGTCTGGCCAGGCCGAGCCGGGCGGCGTTGACTGGCGATCGGCCGCGGCGCAGACGAAGACCGAGGCCGGGATCAGGCCCGAGGCACGGATGGCCGCTGCATGCGCCGCCAGTTCGGCATCCGGGCTCTGGCGGCGATCAAACCGGCAGATCAGTTCAAGATCGCAGGCAGCTCCGGGCGCGTGGCGCTGCAGATCGGCAAAGGCCAGGGCCTGAGCGGCAATCTCAGGGCCGGAAGTCGCGTCGAGATGACAGAGCAGCCGCTGCGGGCGGACCCGCTCCAGCGCTGGCAGGGCCAGCGGATGGCGCGCCTCCTCCGCCGTCACCACCAGCGCCAGCTCGGGCAGGCGCAGGCCCGGCGGCAAGGGCGGGCGCATCGCTTGCGCCGGGCGGGCGGGGGCCGCCTCCCAGCTCAGAGTGATGCTCTGCTCCAGCGCCTCGCCCGGCTCGAGATGATAGGGCCAGGGCAAAGCGAGCGGGCGGTTATAGGTTTTAAACGAGGCATCGCCCCATTGGCGCTGATCTTCCATTTCAAAGACATCGCCGGCAAAGGCGCAGTGCAGGCGCAGGCCATTTGCCTCATGCTCCAGCGCGGCAATATCCATGAACGGCTGCCAGGGGGCGATCCTCCAGGGGAAGGCCCCGGCGGTAACGCTGCCATCGGAACGGGTCAGCCGGGCCGGGGCACCGGCCACCCCCTCGATCGGATGCAGCAGGGTGAAACCGGCGCGATTGGTTTCAAACCGGCCCTCAACCCGGCCGCTGGCATGGATCTGCAGCCGGTTCGGCGCAAGCACGAGGCTGATCTGCGTCGCGAGCCGGGCATCACCATTGCTGAAACTGAGCTGATACTGCAGCTCCAGCTGGTCATCCGTCCCGGTTTGCCTGGCCTCGCTGACCTGCGGCACCAGCGTGCCCCAGTCCCGGTCGCGGGCCAGAAAGGCAATCTGGCGGATCATCTCGACCTCACCCAGCCGGATATGGCGCAAAGCGCCGTCCTGCAGCACCAGGCTGAGTGCGCCATGCCGGATCAGCCTGGCCTCGGGCACCGGGCTGCTGGTGCCGTAAAGTGCGAGGGCCTCGCTCACAGGCTGTCAGGCGCGAGCGCGCGCCCCTCGCGGGCCGAGAGATAGGCCGCCTCGACCAGGGCAAAGGTCTGCAGATTGTCGCGCCCCGAGGTTTCGGGTGCCTCTCCACGGTGCAGACAGTCGATGAAATGCTGCTGAATCAGCTGCACACTTTCCTGAATATTATGCCAGGGACGCTCGGCCCATTCCAGCAGCGGCGGGCTGACATCCTCCTGCCGGGCCGCGCCGGGTCGGCTGAGGGTCAGCCGGTAGCCCGCGTCAAGGCGCAGGCTGCCCAGAGTGCCGTCAATTTCGATCAGGCTTTGCGGAAAGGTCTCGTCCTGGCGACGCGTGGCATAGGAGCAATCCACCACCGAGGTGACACCGCCTAGATGCAAAAGCTGCATCGTCGCCACATCCTCGCCCCGGATCGCCGGATTGACCCGCCGCGTCGTGGCCGAGATCCGGCTGACATCGCCAAACAAAGCCCGGGCAATATCCAGCAGATGGATGCCGAGATCTTCGATGATGAACCGCTCGCCCTCGGCCAGATAGGGCTGGCCGCTATAGACATCATAGCCCGAGCGGAACGAGATCCGGCCGAAAAACGCCTCGCCAATCTCACCGGCGCGCAGCAGATCGATCACCCGCCTGACCGCCGATTGCCAGCGGAAATTCTCATGCACCATCAGAAGCTTGCCGGTTTTTTCAATCATATCAACCATCTCGCGCGCCTCGGTAAGGCTGCGGGCAAATGGCTTCTGGCAGATCACATGCACCCCGGCCTGCGCCGCCTGGGCGACCAGCGCATGATGCGAGCCGACGGTGGTGGCAATATCGACAATGTCAAAGCCGCCCGCGGCAAACAGCGCTGCCGCATCGCTGTAGCGGCGCGCAATGCCAAATTCCTCACCGGCCCGGGCCAGACGCGCCGGATCCTGGTCACAGATGGCGACCAGTTCGGCCCCCTCAATATCGCGCCAGGCAAACATCTGGTTCCGGGCAAAAAATCCGCAGCCGATCAGGGCAATTCTCAGCATTTTAACTCCCTTCAGATAAGTGTTGCAGTCATCATCGGGCCTGTTCAGCCCCGCAGACCACCGCCCTCTCGGATCCAGCCAAAGTAATCCTCGCTGCCCATCTGTCCGCCTTTCAGCGCGATTTCCAGCCCGTCAAAACTGCCCTCGGCCGAGGCGCGCAGCAAAGCTGCGCCGGGGATTGTCGGCGCCAGCGCCTCGAGCGCGAAAATCCCCATCTGCCGTGTGGCATGGCCCGATGTATCACCGCCCGAGATCACCACCCGTTTCAGCCCGGCAGCCCGGGTCAGGCTGCAGAGCAGCCGCCCGAGGCTCTCGCCAATTTGCTGATTGGCCGCACTGGCCGACTGGCCGGTCTGCTGCAAAGCCGCTGCCAGGGCGGCAATGCCGGGATCCTCCGGCCCTTCGGCAGTATAGATCAGCACATCACGCCCCTGCTGCAGCTCTGCCAGAGCGCTGGCCCCGAGCGCGGCAAGGTCGGCAGTGCCAAGGATCAGCGCGGCCGGATCCAGCCTGAGGGTGCAAAAACCATTGCCGCGTGCCCAGGCGATCTGCGCCGCGGTGACCGGCGAGACCGAACCCGAAACCGCAAGGATCGGCCCGGCTGCCCCGCGCGAGCCGGGCATCGGCGGGATCACATGCCCGTCCTGTGCTGCAAGATGGCGGATCACCGCATATTCCACCCCCTGCGAGCCGATGGTGAACAAAGGCTCTGCCCCCGCGCTCGCCTGCCAGATCAGCCGTCCGGCCTCGGCTTCCGAGGCGGCATCGACGGCATCCAGCGTCAGCGCGCGCTTGCCCTGGCGCAGCGCCCTGGCCAGGGCCTGGTCGCTGCCGAGATGATAATCCTCGAGCGTCAGCGCGCCGAGGGGCAGCGCGGTCTGTGCCCCGAGATGGCGGGCCACATCGGCCTCGCCCATCGGGGTGACGGGATGACGCGCCATGACCGGATGGCGGTCGAGGCGGTGCACCTCTGCCCCAACCCCGGCAAAGAGCTGACCAAAGGCCTGATAGCGTCGCATCTGCGGTGCGGCGATCAGCACCGGCACCCAGGCCGGATCAAACAGCTCACATCCGATCTCCAGTGCCGTGCCAATAGAGCCGGTTTCGGGAGCGGAATCGAGGGTCGAGCAGACTTTGTAATGCAGGATGCGCGGCTGCAGGGCGGCAAGGGCGCGGAAGGCTTCTGGCAGATGCGCGCGCATCCAGGCCGGGCCTTCGGTGCGTGCGGTCGAGGCCAGCCCCAGGGCGCGGATGCCGGGAAAACGCTGCAGCTGCGCCGGGTCCGGCGTCTCAAGAAACAGCACCGAAGGGATGCCACCGAAAGTCAGCGCCTCCATCGTGGCGGCGGCGCCGGTGAAATCATCGCCATACCAGGCAAAATCCAGAGACATGCTCAGCCCGCCTTTTTGCCGAATTTCGCCAGCGAAACCGCCAGCTCGGGATGGGTTTTCGCGTGATCTTGCAGCGAGATGCCGGCAATTGCCGCCTCCCAGGCCTGGCGGATCGCGCTCACGCCGGCGCCAAGGCCCAGCGGATGGCCATGAATGCCGCCGCCGCCCAGATACATCAGCTCGAGCGCGCCGCCGGTACCGGCAAAGGTCGCCGGGGCCTGGCCGCCCCATTGCCCCGAGCCGCAGACCGGCAGTGCGCGGTCGCTCTCAGAGAAAATCGGCTCGGCCATATCCCGGAAGCTTTGCAGGAAGCTTTCATCCGGCTCCCAGTATTTCGCCGCGATGCCATTGATCTGCAGCTGATCCACGCCCAGCAGGCGCCAGATCTTCTGCCAGGGGCGGAAGGCCATGCCAATCGCCGGATGGCGGGTCAGCAGATCCCAGCCATTGCGATGGGCATGCAGGGCAAGGCCGGTGCGGCGGCGCAGATAGGTCATGCCGCCAAAGCCGATGGAATTGATATTGACCACCGCCGCCTGGCCACCATGGGCCATCACCACATCCTGACGCCGCGCCATTTCCTCGGGATCGGCAGAAGACAGGCCAAAGGCATAGACCACCTTTTTGCCGGTTTTATCCGCATGGGCCTCGATCACCCGCATGATCGCCTTCACCCGCTCGTCAAAGGGCGAATAGGCGGGCGAGGTCAGCTTTTCATCATCCTTGATGAAATCCACCCCAGCCTCGCAGAGCTGGCGGACCATCCCGGCGGTCTCTTCCGGCAAGAGGCCGAGCGAGGGTTTGATGATCGAGGCAATCAGCGGCGCCTGGCCCGGCCAGGGCCTGCCGCACATCCGGTATGAGCCCTCAATGCCAAACTGCGGTCCCGGGTGACAGGCATAGGCACCGGGCAGATCAATATCGAGCAGCCGCGCGCCGCTGAGCCCGCGCGTCGCATAAAGGGCGGAAATGCCGATGGTCTGCAGGGCGGCGAAATCCGTGCCGATCGATTCGAGCGGAAAATCGATGCTGATCCTGGCGCGGCGAAACGGGCCGGGATGATCGTCAGGCCAGGAAGGGCGGGCCAGCGGCTCCAGCTCTTCGACCGAGATCACCCGCGCCGCACAGCGGCTTTTCACATCGGCGGTTTCATTGGGCAGATCGGTAAAGGTGCCCGTCGACTGATCGGTGGCGATTTTGACAGCCATTGCCTCCGGATCGCCGGGGGTCTCGATCAGATAATGGAAGCGGATGCTGTCACTCATGGCTTTTACTGGCTTTCATGTGGTTATACCATCATACCAGCTGGAGCAGTGTCACGACCGGAGGTACGTCATGAAACCGAATATCCCGCTGGCCCCTGTGGTACGTCGCAAACTATCAGATTCCGTGGTTGAACAGCTGCGGGAGATGATCATCTCCGGACAGCTGCGCCCCGGCGATGCTTTGCCGTCGGAGCGCGATATGATGGGGCGGATGGGGGTTGGCCGTCCTGCCGTGCGCGAGGCTTTGCAGCAGCTGCACACCCAGGGGCTGATCACCATCTCGCATGGTGGTCGCAGCCGGGTGAACATGCTCAGCCCCGATCTGGCTCTGCATCAGATCGATGATATCGCCGATCTGCTGATCAGTGCCGAGCCGGGCAATCTCTCGCATCTGCGCGAGGCGCGCAGGCTGTTTGAGGTTGGCATCATCCGCATGGCCGCGGCGCGGATCACGGCGGCAGAGGTGACGCATCTGCGTGCCCTGATTGAGGCGCAGCGTAATGCGCTTGGCGATACGGCGGCTTTCATGCGCGCCGATATCGATTTTCACACCGCCCTGACGGCGGTGCTGCAGAACCCGGTCATTACGTCGCTGAGCAAATCGATGCTGGGCTGGCTGTTCCGTCACCACAATACTTTGCTGCACTGGTCCGGACATGAAACCATCACCCTGGCCGAGCATGAGGCAATGACCAGCGCTCTGGCGGCGCATGACGGCGAAAGGGCGGCTGAACTGATGGGCAAACATCTCGATCGCTCCGAGCGGCTTTATCCGCAGCCGGGGTGAAAAGGCCCGGCCCGGGGCGGGCCAGTTACAGGCGCTCGCCCCGGGCCGGATCAGGCTGACCTCAGGTGATACGTTTGATCGAGGCTTTGATCTCGTCAAATTCGAACACGCGCTTCCAGTCGTCACGCATCAGCATCGGCTTGCCAAATTCGATGGCCTTATTGCAGGCATCCGAGAACTGGCCGCCTTTAACCTCGTCAAAGATCACCGCGCCGAGAATATTCATATGGCCGAGCAGGAAATCGCGCGCGCAATCATAGCTGACGCCGGTTTTGATCACCTCATCCATGGCCTCACGCATCACCACCAGCAGTGAGGCACAGACAGTCTCGGACAGGCCAGGCTCCAGATAGGCCATCTGCTCAACCGTGACCCGGTGGCTGCGGGCGACCGGGGCGAAGATGGTCACTGCCACTTTCTCACCCAGCGCATAATGCTCTTCCGGGCCCTGCATCAGCGCATTGACCACGCCCTGCTGCGCCGCGATGCCACCGAAATGGTCAGCCCGGCCCTCTCTGGTCTCTTCATCATTAAAGATCGGCGGGTGGCAGGGATGGGTGACGAAATAGGTGACATCGGCGCGCTCGGGCAGGTGATCGGCAAAGGGCGCGGCCGCGTCGAGGCAGACAATCATCGTGCCCGGCCTCACCTTGTCGATGATCGAGCGCGACACGGCGCCGATTGCGGTATCGGGCACGGCCAGAACGATCACCTCCGCATCGTTCAGCGCCTCATCCGGCGTCACACAATCCACACCATGCGTCTCTTTCGCGCGCAGGCGACCCGCTTCCGAGACCTCAACATATTTCACATCGAAATCGCTGTTGAGCAGATTGCGGGTCAGGCGGATGCCCATTTTACCGCCGGCACCGAACAAGGCGAGTTTGGTCATGATTGTCTCCTCAGGTCTACTGGTATGATGACTGTGCCAATTTGGCAGAGAATGCAAGTGGCCCTGGCCGAAAACCGGATCGCGGACAGGGCAGAGGTTATGGTGTCAGCCTCAGCTGACGAGGAAGGTCGAGATCTGCGGCACGAAGATCATTACGATCACCAGCAAAAGCGTGGCGATCATATAGGGCATGGCCGCCCAGGCGACGCGCATCACCGGCTCGCGCGCGATGGCCGCGGCGACGAAAAGACAGATTCCGACCGGCGGGGTCACCAGACCGATCGCCAGCGCGATGATGGTGATCAGACCGAAATGGATCGGATCGATTCCCAGCTGCTGGGTCACCGGAAACAGGATCGGCACCAGGATGATGATATTGGCGGTGAGATCCAGGATCGCCCCCATCACCAGATAGATGCACAGGATCAGCAGCAGCACCGCATAGGGATTATCGGTGAAATCGGCGACCCAGGCCGCGACCTGCTGCGGCACCTGGGCGCGGGTCAGGATCAGCCCGTAAAGCGAGGCCGCCGCGATCATCATCATCACCACTCCGGTGGTCGAGGCTGCGGCAAGGGTGATCGGTTTCAGATCTTTCAGCGTGATATTGCGATACCAGAACTGCCCCAGCAGCCAGGCATAGACCGTGGCGACCACCGAGGCCTCGGTCGGGGTGGCAATGCCAAAGCGGATCGAGCCGATGATCACCACCGGCAGGGTCAGCGCCGGAATGGCCACAATGAAGGCCCGCCCCATTTCGCGCAGCGAATAGCGCTGGCCCTGGGGCATGTTCTGACGTTTCGCGACCAGGGCAATGGCCAGCATCATCACCACGGCAACGAGGACGCCCGGCACGATGCCCGCAATGAACAGCCTGGTGACCGAAGCGCCGGTGACCACGCAATAGACGATCATCGGCACCGAGGGCGGCAGCACCACCGAAATGATCGAGGAACAGGCGGTGATCGCCGCCGAGAAGGCCGGTGTATAGCCGCGCCGCACCATGGCCGGGATCATCGACGTGCCGCTAGAGGCGGTATCGGCCACGGCTGAACCGGTCATCCCGCCCATCAGCACGTTCTGCGCCACATTGGCATGGCCCAGCCCACCGCGGAACCTGCCCACCACGGTTTCAGCAAAGCTGACAATATCATGGGCAATGCCGGTCCTGTCCATCAGATGCCCGGTCAGCAGGAAGAAGGGAATAGCCAGCAGCAGGAAACTGTCAATTGAGGCGACCATTTTCTGCGCCACCACCGCCAGAGGCATGCCCTCATAGACCAGGGCCGCCAGCGATGACAGGCCAAGGGCAAAAGCCACCGGGGCGCCGATCAGAAGCAAGCCGATGAAACCGGCAACAAGCAGAAGGATCATGGGGCAACTCCGACCGGACGGGGGCGCTGACCACCGATCCAGCCGAGAAGGATCTCCAGCGAAATCAGGATCATGCAGATATAATATGAGAGGTAGATCCAGAACATCGGCAGCCGCAGCACCGCCGAGGGCTGGCCGAGGGAAACCGACAGGATCTTGCGGCCAAAATACATGCTGGCCAGGGCGAAAATCAGCACCGTCAGCTCGATCAGCACCTGGCCGGGGCGCTTCAGCCGGGGCGGCAGCACATGTGGCAGGATATCGATCCCCAGATGCTCCCGCGAGACCCAGGCCAGCCAGGCCCCGAGGAAAGAGATCCAGATGAACAGATAGCGCGACAGTTCCTCTGACCAGATCAGCGGCGCGTTAAAGACATAGCGCGAGATCACCTGCGCCATAGTGGCAAGGATCATGGCGGCAAACAGCACCAGGATCACGGCCTCGTTCAGCGAGGTTATCGCCGTGCGGGCACGATTGAGAGACATGGTCAGCTCCGCAGAAGAGAGAGAGGCTGCGGCAGTTTTTTCTGCCGCAGCCGGGTCGGGGCTCAGTTCTTCGCAGCCGCGCGGATGCGCTCGATCACCGCCGGATCAAAGGTGAAATCGCTGTAGATGCTCTGGGCGATTTCGCGGAAGGGGGCAGTGTCGATCTCGCTGATTTTCACCCCGTTTTCTTTCAGCTTTGCCGATTGCTCGGCCTCCAGCCGGGCGCTTTCGGCGCGCTGGAAGGCGGTCGCCTCTGGCAGCGCCTCCAGAATGGCCTGGCGCACCTCTTCAGGCCAGCTTTCCCAGACCGATTTCGAGGCCAGGAACATATGCGGGCCATAGACATGGCCGCTCAGCGTGATGTCGCTCTGCACTTCCCAGAGCGAATTGGTGTAGAAAATCGTGATCGGGTTTTCCTGGCCGTCGATCACCCCCTGGCCCAGCGAGGTAAAGACCTCGCCCCAGGCCATCGGGACCGGCGAGGCACCGAGCTTTTCAAATGCGCGGATATGCACCGGGTTTTGCATGGTGCGCAGCTTGACCCCGGCCAGATCCGCCGGCGTGGTGATCGGCTTTTTCGCCGAGATATGACGCCAGCCATTTTCCCAGATCGCGAGGCCGACCATGTCGATATCATCAAATCTGGTCAGCAGATCCTTGCCAATCTCGCCATCGAAAACCCTATAGGCATGTTCGGAGTTTTCGAACAGGAAGGGCAGATCCAGCACCCCGGCTTCGGGCAGGAAATTCACCACCGGCCCCGAGGAGACCACGGTCATCTCGACGCTGCCCAGCTGCAGCCCCTCAACCATCTCGCGCTCTTCGCCCAGCTGGCGGTCCGGATAGACATTGATGGTGATCTCGCCGTTCGAGCGTTCTTTCACCAGTTCCGCCAGTTTCAGCAGACCCAGATGGGTCGGGTGACCGGTCTGCACGCCATGGCCGATATTGACCACGGTTTCAGCCGAAAGCGACCCGGCCCCGAAGGTGGCAACGGCCAGAACTGCCGCAGAAGTCAGATAAGAAAAATTCATCAGGTCCTCCCAAACCCAGTCTGCAAAAAAGGCGCGCCGCTTTGGCTCGCAGACCTGGGATCCGGGCCGGTCTTCCTCCCGGAAACGACGGCCCCGGCGTCAGGCCCTGCGGCTGCACCCTGCGGCGGTGACTATCACTGGCATGACCAGCGCAGTCAATACTCATCATACCAGTTTGCGGTTTGCAGAGGTCCCCCGATCCCGCCAGGACAACCGGCCGGGCAGCGGCACCATCCTCCCAGGCTGGGCACCGCGCTTCGCAGCGGCTATGACCGCGGCTGGTGCTGTCTGGGGGAGAGGCGCAGATGAGCGAAGATATTCTGATGACTGAGGCCGGGGTGATGGAGCTCGCGCAGCGGTTTCTGACCGGCCAGGGGCTGGCCGCGCCGCATGCCGCCGCCATGGCCAGAGCCCTGACCCGGGCGCAGCGCGATGGCGGGCTTTCTCATGGTCTGCAGCGCCTGCCAGGCACGCGCGACACCATCGGCCATCCAGAGTTCAACAAAGCGGCGAGGCCGAAGGTTGAGCAGCTGACACCGGCCGTGGTGCAGGTGGATGCGGATTACGGCTTCTCGATCTATGGCACCGAACTCGGATTGCCCGCGCTGCGCCGCAGTGCCGGGCAGCTGGGCATTGCTTTTATGGCGGTGCGCAATGGCTTTCACTCCACCGCGCTCTGGCCGGTGGTTGAGGATCTGGCCGAGGCAGGGCTGGTCGGCCTGTCGATGAATCCGACGCATGACTGGGTGGCCCCGGCGGGTGGGAGCCGGCCAGTCTTCGGCACCAATCCCATCGCCTTTGCCTGGCCACGCCCGGACCAGAAGCCCTATGTCTTTGATTTCGCGACCACCGCCGCTTCGCGTGCTGATATTGCCATGCATCGTCAGGCCGGACAGCAGGTGCCGCCGGGCTGGGGTCTGGATCCAGAGGGCCAGGCCACGACCGATCCGGCGGCGATCCTCGCCGGGGCCATGCTGCCCTTTGGCGCGCATAAGGGTTCGGCCATTGCGACGATGATCGAGCTGATGGCCGGGCCGATGATCGGCGATCGCACCAGCCACAGCTCGGCCCGGTTCGATGCCGGGCATCAGGCGGCGCCCTGCCATGGGGAGCTGATCATCGCCCTCAATCCCGGGCTGTTGGGCGGGGCCGGAGATGTCGAAAATGCCGAAAGGATGCTGAATGCGATTTCGGGCCAGGGCGCCCGCCTGCCCGGCAGCCGCCGCCATGCGCTGCGCGCGCGCCATGACCGCGAGGGCATTCCGGTGCGCAAAGCCCTGTATGAGCGCATTCTGCAGCTTATGGCCGATGCGCCGGGCTGAGGCCCGCGCTGCACTCGCATCGTCAGGGCGGCGCCTCAGTCGAAGCTGCCGCCCTGGCGTTCAACGGGCCGCAAGGAAACCCCGGCCAGACGCAGCTCGGCATCGATGCGGCTGATCACCTCATTGCGGCAGGCGCGCTCCTGATCAAACTGCGGCACGAAATAGGTGATGCGATAGGTCACGCCAAGCGGGCCATATTGTGCCACCTGGACATCACTGCCGCGCGAGGGCAGCACGGAATCGACCCGGGCCAGCGCGCCGCGCATCAGCGCTTTGGCTTCGCTGACCGGCAGGGTGATCGGCAGGGTCAGCTCGGCGCTGTCGCGATATTCTTTCTTGGGGGCGCTGTAATTGGTGATGCGCTGGCGCGAAATCTGACTGTTGGGCAGGATGACATAGGTGCTGTCGCGGGTCACAAGCCGGGTGGTGCGCCAGCCGATCTCCTGGATCCGGCCCTGGGCCAGCCCTTCGATATTGACCCAGTCCCCGATGCGAAACGGTGCCTCAAGCCCAAGCGCGAGGCCGGAAAATGTATCGGCAACCACATTGCGGATGGCAAAGCCCAGTACCGCCAGCACCAGCCCCGAGCCGGTCAGAAAGCCTGACAGGTCGCGATGCAGAAACAGCGACAGGCTGGCAAGCAGCGCTGCCACGAACAGCGTCACCCGCAGCAGATCAAGCGTGACTTTCGGCACTGCCCGGGCGCCTTTGCGCTGACGCTGCAAATGCGCCCGGATCAGCTCATAGCTGAAATGCGCGCCGAGAAAGATGGCCAGGGCCAGTGAAAAACGGCGCAGCCCGCCGGTGAAATCGGCGCTCAGCCCCAGCAGCGCGCCGAGCGGATTGGCAAAGAGGGCGAGCAGGACAAGGCCGGTCAGGCCCAGCCCCATGACGAGCATACGTCTGACCATTTCAGCTCTGCTCCCGGCCATCCACCAGCCGCGGTTTGGGTGGCGCGGTCCGGGATCTGGTCACCTGAACCTTGTGGCTGAAAGGGTGCAGACAGCTCGGGCAGCGGCCCGCCGCCGAACGGGGCACGGCGGCCCGGCACCGGGGGCAGAATTCAGGGAGGGAGCGGCGATACATGACAGGTCCTTGCAGAGATCAGACAGCGGGGAAAGCTCTTCCCGGCGCTGCTGCGGCCCCGTCAGAGAGGGCCAGGGCGGCAGCACCGGGAAAAACATGCGCCTGAGTGGCGCATCCGGTTATGATCTGGAGCAGTCGCAACAATGCAGAAATCCGTGAGACAATAAGCCGAAGGAAAAATCCCGACTTCTTTAATATGGAAACGTTTTTTATTTTTTCAACAGCTTACGCCTGTCGCAGCCCTCCGGAAGCGCTGCGCATATGCGCTGGCCGCTTCGCGCGCCAGGAAATCCTGGTGGATTACAGTCGTGCCTTGCCAGTTTCCAACAGCCACCATACCCGCTCCGGCACCTGGCGGGCCATTGCGGCCCTGAAGCCGATCAGGCGTGCCCGGAGCGTGGAAGCGGTGATGCTCAGGCACTGCAGCAGGTTCAGCAATGCATCGATGCTGTCCTGCCTGCCAGCCGGGGGGCGGCAATCAGGACCAGTCGTCCCGGCGCGCCCGGCAACTCCGGCACGGGTATGTTGCATCGTGCAGCACCTCAGCGGCGATGGGCTGGGCCGGGGGGCGGCAGTGTCGTTGCGGGCGTGCCCTGCTTATGGAAATGCATCCGGCTGGCCGGCATCTGCCCGAAGGCAAAGGCGATCTCTATGGCCCATGCGCAGTGCCGGGCACGACACAGAAGGCGCTGACCGGCCCTCCGAAGTTTTCCCCACTGAGGTAGCGGCGTCTCAGGCGCTCCCCTGCCGCCAGAATTTCAGAGGGCAGGGACATATATTGGCAGCGATTTTTCCCGCCGCTCAATGGCCTGCAGGCGGAAAAAGCCCGGGCTGTCTCAGCTTGCCCCGGTGCTTCTGGTCAGCCTCGCCTGCAGTTTCAGGATCACCCGCATCAGCCCCATCGCGGCGAGCACCGTCAGCATGATCAGCACGGAGAAGGCTGCCGCCTGGGTGGAGGAGCCTGCCTGATCCAGCCGCATGACCGAGACCGCGCCAACGCTGAGCTTTGGCGTGATCAGGAAGATCACCGCTGAAAGCGTTACCATGCCGCGCATGAACAGGAAGAAAAACACCGAGATCAGCGTCGGCACCATGATCGGAATAATGGCATCGCGCAGCGAGGCCCAGGTGCCGCCGCCGATGGTGGTGACGGTTTCTTCCAGCTGTTTCGGCACATTACGGATGCCGGTGACCATCGTCAGGAAACCCTGCGAATGGTAATGGTAGAAATTGCAGAAGGCGATCAGCAGGGCCGAGCCGTAAAGGATCCCCGGGAAGACCGGCTTTACATTGAAGGCCAGCACATAGGACAGGCCCAGAACCAGGCCGGGCACGCCAACCGGGATAATCGCCAGCAGATAGACCAGCCGGGCCGAGGAGCGCGGCATTTTCCGCTGCGCCAGCACCAGAGCAAACAGCATGATTGTGCCGAAGACCGCGGTGATCAGCGAGGCATAGAGCGAGGTCCAGAGCGGATCAAAGCCCCCCTGGGTGGTGATGTTATAATTCTTCAGCGTCAGGCTCATCTTATAGGGCCAGAGCTGGACGAAGCTTGCAAAGACCACCACCGCCACGATTGCGATCAGGAACAGCGCGGTCAGATGGGTGATGATCCAGAGCGGCAGATCGCGCGGCGCCCAGCGGTCGGGCTCAACCGGAATGGCGCCCTCGCCCGTATCGCCGCGCTGGCCGGCCACTTTCTCCAGATAAAAGGCCAGCAGCGTCGGGATCAGCAGCAGGATGCCGACGACCGCCCCCATGTTGAAATTCATCTGCCCCACGACCTGGGCATAGATCTCAGAAGCCAGCACCCGGTAATTGCCACCAATCACCGCCGCATTGCCGAAATCGGTGATGGTGACGGTAAAGCAGACGAAGGCCGCACTCAGAATGCCAAAGCGCAGCGCCGGCAGGGTGATGTCGCAAAAGCGGCGCCAGGGCGAGGCGCCCAATACCAGCGCCGCATCATATTGCCGCCGGTCGGCATGGCGCAAAGCCACGGCCATGATCATCACCGCCTGGGGCAGCGCATACATCGAATTGGCGATGACAAGGCCCGGCAGGCCGTAAATCTGCAGCTCGATCCCGGTCAGATAGGTTACCAGCCCGTTGCGGCCAAACATGAAGATCAGCCCCAGCGCCTGCACCAGCGAAGGCGCCAGCAAGGGCAGGATCAGTGCGAGAGACACCAGCCAGCGCAGCGGCATCCGGGTGCGATTGAGCGCATAGGCAATGACCAGGCCGAGGCTGACACAGATCAGCGCGGTCAGCCCGCTCATCACCAGAGAATTGCTGACCACGCCCCAGAGATGATCGAGGCCGAGGATCTCGCGGTAATTGCCAGCGCCCACCGCGCCGTCGCGCTGCTGCAGGCTGCGCCAGACCACAATGGCCAGCGGATAGAGGAAGAAAAGCGCAAGCCCCGCCAGCGGGACCAGCAGCACCACCTGCTGAAACAGCTTTTCCCCCAGCGGCTGATCCAGGCCGCGGGAGCTGCGTTTTTCTGCCAGGCCGCTCATGGTGCGACCCAGACGCCGGCGCCCGGCTGCAGGCTGATACTCACCGGCGCGCCTTCGGCGAAACCGGGAAGGCGATGGGTTTCGGCAAGGATCACCTCGCCCTGCCAGTCGATCTCAATCCGGCTGACATTGCCCAGAAAAGTGATCGAGCGCACCCGTCCGGCCCCGGCAGCATCGGGTTGCACCAGCACATCCTCGGGGCGCAATGCGAACAGCTGGCCGCTCTGGCCGCGCGGCGGCAGAATGCCAAAACCGGCCGCTCTGGCCTCAGACAGCAGGGTCGAGCTGCCGACGAAATCGGCGACGAAACGGGTGGCCGGACGGGTATAGATATCGGCGGGAGAGCCGATCTGTTCGATGCGGCCCGCGCTCATACAGACCACCTTATCGGCCATGGTCAGCGCTTCTTCCTGATCATGGGTGACCATGATGGTCGGAATGCCGAGACGTTTCTGCATCTGGCGGATTTCGCTGCGCAGGCCGGCGCGCACCCGGGCATCCAGCGCTGAAAGCGGCTCATCCAGCAGCAAAAGCGCGGGTTCCACCGCCAGGGCGCGGGCAATGGCAACGCGTTGCTGCTGGCCGCCCGACAGCTGCCAGGGCAGCCGATGGGCAAATTCTTCCAGCCTGACCAGCGCCAGAAGCTCTTCGACCCGGGCAGAAATCTCGGCCTGGGGCCGTTTGCGCAGTTTCAGCCCATAGCCGATATTTTGCGCCGCGGTCATCTGCGGGAACAGTGAATAGGACTGGAAAACGATGCCGAACCCGCGGTCCCGCGCCCCGATCGTCGCCAGATCGCGCCCGCCGAGCATCATCTCACCGGCCTCAAAGCTTTCCAGCCCGGCCACCACACGCAATAATGTGGTCTTGCCGCATCCCGAGGGGCCAAGCAGGCAGACGAATTCATTTTCGCCCACCGAAAGATCAATCTCTTTCAGCGCCTGATAGGTGCCGTAGAATTTCGAGAGCCCTCGGATGTCCAGGGTCATCATGCCTCACTTCACTGCAGAGAACAGGGGGCGGCGGGGGCCGCAAAGGGGGGATGCGGGCCGGAGCCGCATCCCCTGTCTGATCAGCGACCGACGGCCTCACGCCATTTGGTGATGATCGCGTCACGCGCCTCGCCCGAAGCGGCGAAGTTCATCGGGAAGAGCACCGCTGCCAGATCCTCGGGCAGACCGGCCTTTTCGGCCTGGGGCGAGCGCGGCACGCCCGGAATCGTCACCAGATCCTTGCGCGCGGCATAGGCCTCAACCGCGCCGGTGCTGAGCGTCCAGTCCAGGAAAAGCTTCGCATCATCGGGATTTGCCGAGGATTTCATCAGGCCATTGGCCTCGAGCTCAAAGCCGGCATAATCCGAGGGGATCACCATCTGGATCGGATAGCCCTCATCAATGCCCTGCATGGCCACATAGGACAGCGAGGCGCCGATGGCGAATTCCCCGGCCTGGGCCATCCTGCAGGGCCGCGAGCCGGAGGTGGTATATTGCGCCATATTCGGATCCATATCCTGGATCAGCTGCCAGCCTGCCTCATCGCCCGCGCCCTGCAGGATGGCGGCGATCTGCAGATAGCCGGTGCCCGAAGAAGAGGGATCCGGCATCACCACCTCGCCTTTATAGGCGGGGTTCTTCAGATCAGCCCAGGAGGTGGGAACCGGGGCACCGAGCTGGGCCAGACGCTCGGTATTGACGCAAAATGCCCCGACATAGCCGGTCGGAGCGAACCAGCGGCCCTCTTTGTCGCGGAACTGCTCGTTCAGCGCCTCTGCGCCCTTGGCAGCATAGGGCCCCAGCTGATCATAAATCCCGGGGTTCAGCATATTGGTCAGGGCAAAACCCCAGATCACATCGGCCTGCGGATTACCGGCCTCGGCAATCAGACGCGCGCCGAGATCACCGGTCGAGAGCCGCAGCACATTCACCGTTACATCGGGCATATCCGTCGCCGCGCGTTCGAGATAGGCGGCAACCTCGTCTTCTTCCAGGGCGGTATAGACGGTGATCTCTCCGGCGAGAGCCGGCATGGCCGCCGCGCTGAGCGCAAGACTGGCAAGAAATGAGCACTTATTCTTCATTCGGCTTCTCCTGTTGGTTGGGTGCTTTTTTAGAAACGGTAGCGCAGGCTTGACGATGTGGCAATCTGTGTATTTGTGTTGTATTGGGTTTTTATTACATCAGCCGACTGCCACTGGAGATGCCTGGAAATGGTTATATCTGCCGCTAATGCCACGCCATCCCTCGCTGATATGGCGGAAGTGGCCCGCAGAATTGCTGTCGAAGCGGGGCTGAAGGGGCTGGAATGGTTCCGCAAACCCGTCGCTGTCGAAGTGAAAGGCGATCAGAGCCCGGTGACCGAAGCTGACCGGGCGGTCGAGACATTGCTGCGCGAAAGGCTTCGGGCGGCCTTTCCCGGACATGCGATTCTCGGCGAGGAATTCGGCATCGAAGGCGCCAGTGATGCGCCGGTCTGGGTAGTGGATCCGATTGACGGCACCCGCAGCTTTATCACCGGCTGGCCGATCTGGGGCACGCTGATGTCAATGGCGCTTGCGGGCCGCTCCAGCCTGGGTGTGCTGCATATGCCGGCGCTTGGTGAAAGCTGGGTCGCCCATGCCGGTGGTGACTGCCTGTTCTACGCGGCGGATGGCCAGGTCAGCACGGCGCGCACCAGCGGCTGTACCAGCCTCGCTGAGGCGCGGTTCTATACCACCTCGCCCGATTATTTTAATGCCGGCGAACAGGCCGGATATGAAGCGATCCGCAGCGCCACCAGCGTGCAGCGCTTCGGCGGCGATTGCTATGCCTATGGGATGCTGGCCTCCGGCCATGTCGATCTGGTCGTCGAAAGCCGGCTGCAGCCCTATGACTTTCTGGCGCTGGTGCCGGTGATCGAACAGGCGGGCGGCGTGATCAGCGACTGGCAGGGCCGCCCGCTGGAGATCGGATCCGGCGAGCAGGTCATAGCCGCCGCCACGCCTGCTCTGCACCGGGAGGCGCTGGCGCTGATTGCGGGCTGAGGGCTGATCATGTGGCAGGCAGAACGACATCAGCGGATCCGCGCACTTCTGGGCACCTTTGGCCAGGTCGGCGTGGATCGTATCGTCACCGAGCTTGGTGTCTCGCGTGAGACGGTGCGGCGTGATCTGAAAGAACTGGAAGAGGCCGGTGTCCTGCGCCGCATTCACGGCGGCATCGTGCCGGTTCAGGCCGAGGGCGAGGCCCCCTACCCTGAGCGCGCCGGACTGCATCTGCGCGAAAAGCGGGCCATAGCCGAGGCCTGCCTGCGCTTCATCAGCCCGGGGCAGACGCTCATCATTGACGCGGGCAGCACCACCGCCTGCCTGTCAGAGCAGCTGGCCGGGCTCAGCGGGCTGCTGGTTTTCACCAATTCCGTCGAGGTTGCCGCCAATCTGGGCACGGATGCATCGCGGGCCCGGCAGAACCGGGTTATTCTGCTCGGCGGCGATTTTATCAGCGCGCCCCCCTCGACCCAGGGAATGACGACCCTGGCCGCTATTGCCTCGATCCGGGCCGATCTGGCTTTCTCTTCGCCCTATGGGCTGAGCGCGGCCGATGGTGCCACCAGTATGGTGCTGGAGGAGGCCGAGGTCGCAAGGGCCATCTATGCCAGCGCCGCCCGCAGGATCCTGCTGGCGGACGGCTCGAAACTCGGCCGCCGGGGGCGCATCTGCTATGCCACAGCGGATGAGCCGGATCATATCGTGATGGATGCCGCCGCCGCGCAGAGCCTGCATTTCACCGATCTGCGCAAACTGGCCGGAACGCGGTTGATCTGCTGATCCGCTCGGCAGTAATGCGTCAAACGATGCGGTACTGCCGGTTTGCAGCCAAAATTTCCAGGGAAAACAAGCCTGTTGCACAGATCCGGCGCGGCTGGTCTGGCTGGCCGCCGCCGGGATTCTTTCAGAAAGACCGCTCCTGCCCCTGAGCGCCGCGATCCGGGCCGTCTCGCGACCAGGTCACAGCATGCGCGGGCCAGGAGGATTCATCCCATGGTTGTGGCAGGCGCAGTGCATCACGGAAGGAAACCTGGCTCGCCTGCTTGCGATTTCATCATAATATACTGAATTTAATATAAAATTTAGAAATACGGGGGAGCAGAACAAAGCCAGGCGGGGTGCGCTCAAAATCGTAGACAGATTAAATATACTATGCGTATAGTTCTTACAGTCACAATAAAAACGACCTCTCTCAACAGGGAAATCCAATGCTCAATCGCCGTTCTTTCCTGGCCAGCACCGCTGGCACGGGCGCATTTCTTGCAACCCCTGCTCTGCTGCGTCCGGCCTTTGCCGCTGACCTGCTGAAGGTGGGTATTCCGGTGCCGATTTCGGGTGGCAATGCCGCCAATGGCAAATATGCCTCGATGGGGGCGATCCTTGCTGCTGAGGAGGCCGCGGCAAAATATGGCCGCCCGGTGCAGACCTTCGATCTCGATACCGAAGGCAAGCCCGCCACTGCCGTGCGCAAGGTGCAGGATGCGATCGAGCGCGATCAGATCAGGCTGTTTGCCGGAGGCATCCTGTCCTCGGAATCGCTGGCGATGGGCAAGGAATGCGAAAAGGGCGGGGCGAACTTCATCACCACCGCCGGGGCGGATGAAATCACCGGATCCGATTGCAACAAAGCCACTTTCCGCTGGTCGGTGCCGACCTTTGGCGCGGTCAATCAGTCGATCCGGCCGATCATCGAGGCGCTGCCCGATGCCAAACGCTGGTATACGATCACCCCGCAATATGTCTTTGGCGAAGGGCTGCTGAAGGCCACGCAGGACGTACTGACCGAAAAAGGGCTGGAGCTGGTCGGCAACAGCTATCACGCGCTGACCGAAAAGGAATTCTCGGGTTATCTGACCAATGCGATGGCCGAACGCCCGGATGTGCTGCTGATCCTGAATTTTGGCGCACAATGCGCCGATACGCTGCGCCAGGCCGTCTCTTTCGGCATGAAGGAACGCATGACCATCGTCGTCGCCTGGGCCTCGGGGCTGGAACAGTTCGAGGCGCTGGGGGCCGATCTGTGCGAAGGGATCTATTTCGGCGCGCAATACTGGCACACTGTCGATGCCGGGCTGAACCCCGGGCTGGTCAAAATGACCCAGGCGAAATTCGGCATCAATCCGAACTATTCGCTGGCCGGATCCTATATCTGCACCAAGCTGATGATCGATGCGGCCCAGGCGGCCGGGTCGGATGACCCCGAGGCGGTGCGGGCTGCGCTGCAGGGGCTGAGCTATCAGGGCCTGACCGGCGAGGAAAGCGTGCGCGCCGAAGACCATCAGGTGCTGAAGAACTACTATCTTCTGAAGGCACGCGCCAAAGCCGATATGGCTGACAAGGATGACTTCGCGGAGATCATCTCTTCCGGGCAAAGCTTCCTCAGCCCCGAGGCGGCAGGCTGCAAACTCGGCTGATCCGGCGGCGGGCGGGCCCTGACCGGGCCGCCCGCCTCTCACTGCCTACAGGAGATCCTCGGTGACCTATCTATTCCAGATGCTGAACGGCATCGGGCTTGGCATGCTTTACTTTCTGCTTGCCGTCGGCCTGACCATCATTTTCGGACTGCTGCAGTTCGTGAACTTCGCCCATGGCGCATTCTATCTGCTGGGGGCCTATCTGACCTATGATTTCGTCGAACGCGGCATGAATTTCTGGCTGGCGATGGCGCTGGCGGCCGTGATCGTCGCCATCGTGGCCGGTGCGGTCGAGGCGATCCTGCTCAGGCGGATCTATAAGCTGCCCCATACGTTCCATATCCTTGTGACGGTGGGGATCGCGCTGTTCATCCAGGAGATGGTCATTATCCTCTGGGGGCCGCTGGGCGGCAGCGTCGCCGCACCCGAGGGGCTGAACGGCGTGATCATCGCCGGGGATTTCATCTATCCGAAATACCGGCTGTTCATGATTGCCTTTACCGCCGTGCTGGCGATCGCGCTCTACTGGGCGCTGGAGCGGACGCGGCTGGGGGCCATCGTGCGCGCCGGATCGGAATCTGCGGAAAATATGGGCCTGCTGGGCTATAACACCCTGCGCATCAATACGCTGGTCTTTGCCGCCGGGGCCGGTCTGGCCGGTCTGGCCGGGGCGCTGGTGGCGCCGATCCGCGGGGTTGAGCCCTTCATGGGCATCGAGGCGCTGTCGATTGCCTTTGTCGTCGTGGTGATCGGCGGCATGGGCTCGTATCTCGGCGCGCTGGTCGCCGGCATCCTGGTCGGGGTCGTGCAATCGCTGATGGCGACGATCTGGCCCGAGGGCGCCAGGCTGATGATCTATCTGGGCATGGCGGCGGTGATCGTTCTGCTGCCCCGTGGCCTGTTCGGGAGGGCATGAGAATGCTGTTGATCAACCGTCCTTTCGTGCAGTTCGGTCTGGCGCTGGCCACCGTGCTGGCCCTGCCGCTTTTCCTTGGCTCGGGCATCCTGGCCTCCGAGATCCTGATCTACGCGCTGATCGCGGCGGCCTGTAATCTTTTGCTGGGATACACCGGCCTTCTGTCCTTCGGGCAGGGCATCTTCTTTGGCGTCGGCAGCTATGTGGCGGGCATTTTCCTGACCCGCTATGGCCTGCCGGTCTGGATGGTGCTGGTCATGGCCACCCTGCTCGGAGCGGCAATTGCCACCCTGGTCGGCTGGCTGTCGATCCGGCGTCAGGGGGTCTATTTCGTCATGCTGACCCTGGCCTTCTCGCAGCTTTTCTATTTTCTTGCCTATACATTCGCCGATATTACCGGCGGCGATAACGGGCTGATGGATGTGCCGCGCCCGGTGGTCTTCGGCATGGCGCTGAATTCGGCCTGGAGCTTTTACACCTATACCGCCGTGTCGTTTCTGGCGCTGTTCGCGCTGATGCTGCGGGCGACGCAATCCACCTTTGGCCGCACCCTGATCGCGGTACGCGACAATGAGGAACGCGCGGCCGCCATCGGCTTCCCGGTCAAGGCCTTCAAGACCGCCGCCTTTGCCATCTCCGGCGCGGTCACCGCCTATGCTGGTGCGCTGAAAGCTATGCTGATCGGCGTGGCCCCGCTGGCCAATATCGAACATCACACTTCGGAAATGATCCTGATCATGACGATCATTGGCGGATCGACCAGCCTTTTCGCCTCGGTGCTGGGGGCTTCGGCCTATCTGCTGCTGGCCGACTGGTTGTCGCAGATCTGGCCGCGCTGGCTGCTGCTGCTGGGGCTGGCCCTGGTTGTGGTGGCACTGTTCCTGCAGAAGGGGCTCTGGGGGCTGGTGGAAAAGCTCTGGATCCGGGCCAGTGGCGCAAAGAAGGAGGGCTGAGCCATGACCACAACCGATTTTGCCCTGTCGACCCAGGGGCTTGGTGTCACCTATGGCAAGTTCGTCGCGCTGGCGGATATGGATCTGAACATCCGCCGCAACACGGTGCATTCGATCATCGGGCCGAATGGCGCCGGCAAGACCACAATGTTCCATGCCCTGACCGGGCGGGTGATGCCCTCATCGGGCAGCATCACGCTCAACGGCAAGGATATCACCCATATCCGCGATGATGAGCGGGTGCGCCATGGCATCGCGCGCTCATTTCAGGTGACCAGCCTGTTCCCCACCCTGCCGGTGGCGGAAAACCTGCGCCTTGCCGCACAGGGCAAGACGCCCTGGCAGGCGCTGGCCCCCTGGCGCAGTGCCGAAAGCAACCGCGCCGCGCTGAACACCGCTGCAGAGGTGATGGAACGGCTGCGGCTGACCGGGGTGGCACACCGCCCTGCCGGCGAACTCAGCCATGGCCAGCAGCGCCGGCTTGAGGTCGGCATGGCCATGGCCTCACATCCTTCGGTGATCCTGATGGACGAACCCACCTCCGGCATGGGCGTCGAGGATATCGAGGAGATGAAAGCGCTGATCCGCGATCTTGGCCAGGATCATACCGTGCTCTTCATCGAGCATAATATGGGGATCGTGATGAATATATCCGACACGATCACCGTGATGCGGCTCGGGCGTAAACTGGTTGAGGGCACGCCCGCCACAGTGCGCGCCGACCCCGAGGTGCAGCGTGCCTATCTGGGCAATATGATCACCGGAGACATCGCATGACCGTGCTTCTTGAGGTGGAAAATCTCCACAGCTTTTATGGCAAAAGCCATATTCTGCAGGGTGTTTCTCTGACGGTGAATGAGGGCGAGGTGGTCACTCTGCTCGGCCGCAACGGCGCCGGAAAATCGACCACGCTGAAAAGCATCGCGGGCGCGGTCACCCCGGGGCAGGGGCGGGTTTCCCTGGCCGGGCGCGATCTGGCCGGCCAGCCTGCCTTTCGCATCGCCAAGGCCGGTGTCTGCCTCGTGCCCGAGGATCGCGGTATCTTTTCGCTGCTGACGGTCGAGGAAAACCTGCGGATCGCCTGTCGTAAGGGCTCGGCCTGGTCGATCGCCGATATCTACGCGATCTTCCCCCGGCTCGAGGAGCGCAAGCGCAATGGCGGTGGTCAGCTTTCGGGCGGTGAGCAGCAGATGCTGTCGATTGCCCGCGCGCTGCTGACCGGGCCACGCCTGCTGATGCTTGATGAACCGGTCGAGGGCCTGGCCCCGGTGATCGTGGATGAGATCGTCACCCAGATCCGCAAAGTCGCGGCGGCGGGGGTATCGATCCTGCTGGTCGAGCAGAATCTCGCGGTCTGCACCGCCCTGGCGCATCGCCATAATATCATCGAACTGGGGCGGATCGCCTATCATGCCAGCGGGCCGGATTTCATCCGCGATAGCGATGCGCGTGACCGCTACCTTGGCGTAAAGGCCTGAAACGACATGTCTAACCTGACAATTAACGCTGAGCGGCTGTGGGACAGCCTGATGGAAACCGCCGAGATCGGTGGCACCGGGGATGGGGGCATTGCCCGGCTGACCCTTGGCGCCGATGATGCGAGGATCCGGGCATGGCTGATGACGCAGACCACGGCCCTTGGCATGGAGATGGTGGTGGATGAGGTGGGCAATATGTTCGCCACTTTGCCCGGCCGCAATCCCGATCTGCCGCCGATCGCCATGGGCAGCCATCTCGACACGCAGCCGACGGGCGGCAAATTTGATGGCGTCCTGGGTGTGCTGGGCGGGCTGGAGGTGCTGCGGACGCTGCGCGATGCCGGTCTGGTGACCGAGGCACCGCTGATGCTGGTGAACTGGACCAATGAGGAAGGCTCGCGCTTTTCACCGGCCATGCTGGGGTCGGGGGTCTGGGCCGGGGTCTATTCGCGCTCCGAGGCCGATGCCCGCTGCGATGCGGGCGGTGAAAGCTTTGGCGCGGCGCTCGATGCCATTGGCTGGCGCGGTGCGGCCAAAGCCGGATCGCAGCGCTTTGCCGCGATGTTTGAGCTGCATATCGAACAGGGCCCGGTCTTAGAGGCCGGGGCGGTCGAAATCGGTGTCGTCACCGGGGTGCAGGGCCTGCGCTGGTTCGAGGCCCGGCTGACGGGCCGCGCCGCCCATACCGGATCGACGCCGATGCCGATGCGCCGCAATGCGCTGCTGGGCGCGGCGCAGGTCATTGCGGCGGTGGATGCGATCGGGCTGGCCCATGCGCCCCATGCGGTGGCGACGGTCGGTTTCCTTGAGGTTTCGCCCAATTCCAACAATGTCATCCCCGGCCAGGTGGATTTCACCGTGGATCTGCGCCACCCAGAAGATGCGGTGCTGGAACAGATGGAAACCGCCTTGCGGGCAGCCTTTGAGCTTGCCGCCGGGAGTATCGGGCTCGAAGGCCGTCTGACACGTATTTCCAAAGTGGATGCAGTGCATTTCGATGCCGATTGCCTGGCCTCGGTGCGGCTGGGGGTGGAGCGCGCGGGGCTGAGCGCATGCGACATCATCTCGGGCGCCGGCCATGATGCGGTGCATACCGCCGCTGTCGCGCCGACGGTGATGATCTTCGTGCCCTCAGCGGGCGGGCTCAGCCATAATCCGGCGGAATCTACCAGCCCGGCCGAATGCGCCGCCGGTACCCAGGTCCTGCTGAACGCGGTGCTGGCGCATGATCAGCTGCTGGCCGAACGCCGCCGCAGCGCCTGATCCCCTTTGCGCCTGCGGCCCTCCTGGCGCCGCAGGCGTCTGCCCTGGAAAAGACCTTAAAATGCGTATTGTCATCGCCCGCCAGAATCACGAAACTAATACTTTCTCTCCGGTTCCGACCCCGCTTGCGGCCTTCCGCCCGCTTTACGGCACCGAGGCCCTCGCCGAAGCCCGTGGCATGAAAACCGCGCTGGGGGCGTTTTATGCCTGGGCCGAAAGCCTCGGGGCCGAAATATCCTGCCCGCTGATCGCCCATGCCTGGCCAAGCGCGCCGGTCGAGGATGACGCCTTCGAACATATGGCGGCGGTGATCCTTGCGGATATCGCCCGGGGCTGCGACATGGTGCTGCTGGATCTGCACGGCGCCATGGTCACCCGCAGCCATGATGATGGCGAAGGCGAGCTGCTGGCCCGGATCCGGGCGCTGGCACCCGATGTACCGCTGGGGGTCGCGCTGGATCTGCATGGCAATATCACGCCGCGCATGGTGGAAAACTGCGATGTGATCGCAGGGTTCAAAACCTATCCCCATATCGACATGTATGAAACCGGCGAGCTGGTCTGCAGCATGATGGCAGCGATGCGTCAGGGCATGACGCCCCGGATGGCGCGGGTGCAGCCGCCGCTGCTCGGTCACACCTTGCCGATGAACACCACAGTGCCTGGGGCGATGGCCGATGTGATCGCCATGGCCCGGGCCGCCGAAACCCGCCCCGGCGTGCTGGCAGTCAGCATTTTCGGCGGTTTCCCGGCGGCTGATCTTTATGAGGCCGGGACCAGCGTTGTCGCGGTGACCACCCCCGAACTGGATCCCGGGGCGGTGGCGCATGAGATTGCCTGCAGCATCTGGGAACGGCGGGGTGAATTTATCTACGATCAGCAGCCGCTTTCTCAGTCGATTCAGGCCGCAGCCGCAGCGGCAGAAAGGCCAGGCCGCGGCCCGGTGCTGATGCTGGACCATGGCGATAACTGCATGTCTGGCGGCACCTGCGAGAATATGGATGTGCTGGAAGCGGCGCTTGCCGCCGGGCTCAGCGGCATTGTCACCGGTCCGGTCGCCGATCCGGAAGCTGTCGGACAGGCCTTTGCCGCCGGTCTTGATGCGCAGGTCGAAATTGCCATCGGCAACAAGATCCCCGCGCCTGGCTTTCCCGCGCCGCATCCGCCGCTGGTTCTGCGCGGGCGGGTGCTGGCCCTGGGCACGGGTCGCTATACCATCACCGGGCCGATCTATACCGGAATGATCTGCGACATGGGCCGCTCTGCGGTGATCGACACCGGCGCGGCACGGGTGCTGATCTCGTCGCAGACGCATGAACCATGGGATGAGGCGGTGTTCACCTCGCTCGGGATCGACCCGCGGGAGTGCCGATATCTCCTGCTCAAGTCGCGTATGTATTGCCGCCCGGTCTTTGAACCACTAGCCAGAGAGGTGGTGGAATGCGCCGGGGGTGGGGTGACCGGCTCAGATTACAGCCTGTTCCCCTATCACAAATTACGCCGGCCGATCTGCCCTTTGGATGCGGATGCTGAATGGGAGTAGTGCATGACCTCTGGTCACGATCATCACGATGACAGCGGGGCGGAAGCTGTCCCGGTTGCGCCGGCCCGCAAGATGCGCCGGATCAAGCTCTCCGATCAGGTGGCCGAGGAATTGCGCCGCTGGATCGCGCGCGACCATCTTGGCCCGAAGGACCGCCTGCCGCCGGAAAAGGTGCTGATGCAGCATTTCGGCTGCTCCAAGGGTACGATCCGCGAGGCACTGAAGGCGCTGGAGGTGGAAGGCCTGCTGGTGATGCAATCAGGGGCCAATGGCGGCCCCGAAATACAGGCGACAACGACCGAAACCGTCATCCAGCAGATGCGGCAGTATTTCCATTTCCAGCAGCTGGATTTCAAGGATGTCTATGAGCTGCGCAAAAAGCTGGAGGTGATGCTGGCCGAGAATGTCACCGGCCGGCTGAGCGAGGATCAGTTTCGCCGTCTGCAGGCCAATGTCGAGAGCTGCAGCCAGGCAATCCGCGATGATGACCGCGAAACCGGCCGTGTCGTCGAAGTGCAGTTCCATGACATTCTGGCCGAGGCATGCGACAATCCGATCCTTGATCTGATGTGCCGCTTTCTCAATGTCATGGTGCGCGATCTGGTGCTGCGCCGCACCGACAGCCTGCGCGAACATTCTGCCTTTGGGCAGCAGAATATTGATGCCCATATCGAACTGCTCGATGCATTTCGCCGCGAGGATCGCAGCGCCGCCCGCGCCGCGATGGCCAGCCATATGCATTGCGCTGAATGCTCGATGAAAGACCTGGACGCAACCTTCCATCTGGATCTTCTCAGCAGACAATAAGCGCTGTTCCGGCCCCGATCCGTGCCGCAGGCGAGTCCGGACGGGGGCGGGCAGGATTTACTGCCGCTCGCCTCGCATCAGGCGGCCCGGGCCGGGATCGGCCTTGTCCCCGAGGGGCGGCGCTGTTTTGCCCCGCTCAGCGTGACCGAAAACCTGACCGTCGCAGCCCGCCCGGGCGCCTGGGATCTGGCGCGGGTCTATGCCCTGTTTCCCCGGCTGCAGGAGCGCGCGGGCCAGGTTGCCCGCACCCTGTCGGGGGGCGAGCAGCAGATGCTGGCGATCGGCCGGGCGCTGATGACCAATCCGCGCCTTTTGGTGCTGGATGAGGCCACCGAGGGCCTGGCCCCGGTGGTGCGCGGCGAGATCCAGGCCGCGATCCGGCGGCTGAAGCTCGAGGGGCTTTCGATCCTGCTGGTTGATAAATCACTGGCCGAAATCGCCGCAGTGGCCGATCACGCCGTGATCCTTGAGCGCGGCGCGACGGTCTGGAGCGGCAAAATGCCCGCCCTGAGCGCCGAAATTGCAGATCGCTGGCTGGGTGTGTGAGCTTCGGAAAGGCGCAACGCCCGCCCCTCACTCCCGTCAGAACTGGCTTGTGCTGTTCAGGAAAAAGCCGGTCTGCGCCGCGTCAGAAGGGCACAGATCATCTGACATCTGAATAGCCCCATGTTTGATGGTCGCCTTTTTTTCTACTTTTGAGGCAAGGAGGCCATGATGGTCACAGTGACTTTCAGCGACGACTTCAAGCGTGATGCGGTCGCTCAGATCACGGAGCGGGGCTATAAACGCCGCCCTGGCAGCTATGGCGGCAAGCCATCAGTCGTGGTCGGCAACACCCTCGACAGGCAGTTCGACGTCGAAGCGCCAGACTGGGTGTGG
>NZ_JACDXX010000011.1 GCF_020539525.1 Pseudogemmobacter faecipullorum
CAGTACTCTGGCTGATCCGCAACCTTGTCAGAATGTCGTTCCGGCAGCTTCCGCCGCCTCCCTCAACCTCCCGCCGCCGTCTCCGTCTGCGTTCCGTTTCGGTGAGCCGGTATCTAGGACCCAATCACAGAACCTGCAAGCACATAAATGTAAAAAAATGGCCACAGCCCAAACCAGACCAGCAAAATAAGGGAAATAAACTTGCGAAGTGCCTCGGGATGACCTGCTGCTTATCCACAGCCTCCGGCGCGAAATGGGGATAAGATCAGCACAATCAGCACGCTGCGATTCTTAAGCCCCCCGAATCCATCCCCTGGAAGACCGCGCCGATTCCCCGAGGCGCCACCCCCGGTCATAACCCTCGCGCGCGCAAGCTATATAATGCGGGAAAACACGATGCAGTTTGCGCTCATTCGAGACCCTCGAAGGCGTCCGGAAAGACTTCTGCCCAGAAATCCCGGATCGCGGCGGCGTTCAGCGCCGACATCCAGCCATGACGCTCAAAATCTTCGCGCGCGGCGCCTTGCACCCGGGCAAGGAACAGACGGCGATCAGCATCGCGCTGGGTTGGGGTCCGGGCTGCGGCGAGGTCGCGGACCCGTTCAAGCTGCTGCGCCCGCAGCGTTAACGGTCTGGCAGGGTTTCGCGGCGAAACCGCCCTGCCCTTTCCGGTGGCCGCCTCTTCGCCTTCATTAAGCACTTTGGCCAGGTAGCCAGCCGGGTTGCGCACCCCCTCCTGGCCCGAGACATAATTCATCTTCTGCAGCACCAGTGCTTCGCCATGCTCGGCGATCCACTGCCGCGCCAGCCGGTCCGACACCCCCAGCCGGCGCAGCCGCGCATAGGTATCGCTGTTGCGGACCCCTTCCCCGTCATCCAGATCGAGAATCGACAGCTGCGGGTTCTCGGTGATCAGAAAACGAATTCCTGTCACCGCCCGGCCCATCTTCTGCAGCTCTGGCGTGATAATGATATTTGAGGTGCGGTTCACCTCTGCGACGCCGGGCTTGATGATTTTGGCATTAAGATGCTTGAATTCATCATAATAGGGGCTATCCGCCACGCCCATCAGCCGGCGAAACAGGTCGAGCGACCACCAGCCCGTTGAGCCGGTGCGCACGAAGCGATAGCAATTCTCGTACAGCGCCAGGGCATGACCACTGGTGAAACGGCGCTGAATGTTCAGGTTAATCAGCGCGAAAATCTTGGGATCGTGCAGTTTTTCTGCCAGAGCCGGCGAATAGGCATACTCACAGATCCCTGATTTCAGCCGCGCAAAAGCAAGCAGCGAGGAAACCCCCCATTCCTGCTGACCATCGGCATCGAGCATATCCCATTCTGCCACGGTTTCAGCGAGGCCCCGCAGAGCGGCTTTCAGCGTATCGGTATCATTGGAATTATAGCCGATCATCAGGCAAAGCGTACGGGCATCAATCCGGTGCGTGCTTTGACTGGTCAGGCTGTCATAGGCATTCAGCAGCAGAACATTGGACAGTTTGCGCTGCAGCAGCGATAATTTACCCGAGACATGGATCGCCGCGACATGCTTTTTTACCGCGCCGCGGCGCAGAGAGCCTGAAAGGCGATCTTTTGGAATGTCTTCGAACTGGCTCATCTTACTGTTTTCCGGCGCTGGCCGGTCCCCTCGAATCCGCGGGGAACCCCCCATTATCTGCGCGATAATCCCCCATCAGGTATCCGACAACAAGATAGAAACAGGTACCATTTTCAGGACAGAGCCGACGTTGCTCCCCGCCTGCAGCAAGAAGCAGGCTGATTGCAAAAGGTATCCATCTACAGGAACGCGGGTTCTGCGCCTCGGGCACAGAGCGCTTCAGGAGCATTTTTCCGCTCGTTTTCCGGGGAGAAGGTCAGGAAATAGGGGCAAAACCCGCGAATCAGAACCCATACTCCCGGAATCAGATACCTGCCCCCCTGCCTTCGGGCACCTTTCACCCTGAAAACAGGTACCTTACTAAGTGTAACATACTGATATTTAATGATATGTTTATCCTTAAAGCTCTTAAAAGATTCTCAATAAATCAAACATATTCTGACTGCTGATTTTTCATCTTCTGTAGGATTTGCGCCGACCTTCGGTATTTCCTATTCTCAGGAAGATGTGCCATAGTTCTTTGCATATCGCCCCAGGAACAGCACACGTGCGAGACAGATGACAATAAAAACCGGTTTCCCGAATAAGGCTGATCTGCCGCCTTATTTTAACCTGGATCCAGCCCAGGCCGCAGCAAAACTTGCCGATCCGATTGATACTGCGCGTTTCGCTAAGGCCGCAGCCTTTGCCGGACGCGGGCGGGATGATCTGGCCCGCCGCGGCTATGCCCCGGACGGGCTGAAACGGTTGCGCCGGTTCTCGACCTGGGAAGTCTGTCGCTATCTTATCCCGGTGAACCCGGCCCATTTGCGGCGTGTGCTGCGGCTGAACCCGGACCTGCCGCAGGGAGAGGGTGAGGGAGGGTCTAAGTGGTTCAGCCTGGAAGAGGTGCTGGCGCTGCGGGACCATTTTGCCACCGAGGGTGCGAAAGAACGGGCCTATAAGGCCTGGCGGCCGGAGGGGCTGCCGGCAAAAGTGGTGGCCGTGGCGAATTTTAAAGGCGGGGTAGGGAAGACTTCGACCGCGGCGCATCTGGCCATGTCGGCGGCGCTTGATGGATATCGTGTGCTGGTGATCGATCTCGACAGCCAGGGATCGATGACTTCGATCATGGGGGGCAAGGTTGAGGATGAGTGGAAAACCGTTTTCCCGCTGCTGGCCCGGGATTATGCGTTGCGGCTGCAGGAAGAGAATAAGCTTCGTGAGATCAATGGCCAGGAGCCTTTTGCTTTTGACGAGACCCTGACCGAGGCTTTGCAGGTTTCGCCGCGAAACCTGGTGCAGAAAACCCATTGGCCGAATATCGATCTGATCGGGGCCCAGCTTAACCTTTACTGGGCCGAGTTTCAGGTGCCGGTCTGGCGGATGCAGCTGCGGTCCTGGGCCTTGTGGGATGCGCTGAGTAATGCGCTAAATGAGGGGGGACTCCTCGACAGCTATGATCTTATCCTGCTCGATACCCCGCCCGCGCTCGGTTATCTGACTATTAACGCTCTGGCGGCGGCGGATATTTTGCTGGTGCCGCTCGGGGCCTCTTTCCTGGAATTCGACAGCACCGGGCGCTTTTTCGATATGATCTATTCGACCTTTGCCTCGATTGAGGAGGGGGAGAACCGGGCGCGGCGCGACAATGGCCTGCCGGAAATGCGCTTTGAATGGGATGCGGTGCGGGCGCTGATCACCCGCTTTGACCCGGCGCAGCAGACCGATCTGGCCAATGTCATCCAGGCCTATTTCGGCGATTTCATGACCACCTATCGCCAGGAAATGACGGTGATGGTCGGCCAGGCCGGTGAGATGGTGTCGGGGATCTATGAAACCGATTACCGCGATTTCAACCGCGATACCTATGTGCGTGGCCGCGAGACCTTTGACCGGACCTGGGCCGAGGTGAAAGAGCTGATCCTCGGCGCCTGGTGGCGCGATCAGCAGATGGCAGAGGCGGAGGAGGATTGAGATGGCCAAAAGACGCAGCCTGACCGCGCCTTCGGCGGATGCGCTGAAGCAGCTCGAGGATGATTTCCGCCGCGAAGGCATCGCGCCGCGGCCCTCGGCGGCGCCGATTGCCCAGATCGCCGCCGAGACCGCCGCGATCATGGATCCGCGCCTGCATGAACAGCGTGCTGCGGCCGCCCAGGACCGGGTCGATGCCGAAGCGATGCGCGAGGCGCGTGAAAAGGGGCTGATCCTGATGGATCTGCCGCTGGAGGTGATTGAGCTGGACGCGCTGGCCCGCGACCGGATGTCGATCGCATCCGAGGAGCTGGAAGAGCTGAAATCCTCGATTGCGCGCAATGGTTTGCGGCTGCCGATCGAGGTCTTTGCTTTGGCGGAGGAGGGGCGCTACGGCCTGCTTTCGGGTTATCGGCGTCTGGTCGCGGTGCGCGGGCTGTCTGAGCTGACCGGCGATCAGAAATACAGCCAGATCAAGGCGGTGCTGCGCGATCCTGAGGCGATGGGCGGCGCTTTCGCGGCGATGATCGAGGAGAATGAGATCCGCTCGGCGCTGAGCCATTTTGAGCGTGGCCGGATCGCCGTGGTCGCGGCGCAGCAGGGCGCCTTTGGCAATGTCGAGGCGGCGGTCGAGGCTTTGTTCCCGGTTGCCTCCAAGGCCAAGCGCTCGAAAATCCGCTCTTTCGCTCTGGTGTTTGAAGAGCTGGGCGACATGCTGTCCTTCCCCGAACAGCTGACCGAAAAGCTGGGCCTGCGCCTGGCGGCGGCTTTGCGCGAAGGGGCTGAGGCGCGGCTGCGCATGGCCCTGGCCGAGACCAGGCCGGGCACGGCCGAGGAAGAGGCCGAGGCGGTTGAGGCTGCGTTGTCGAGCCTGACCAGCGCCCGGGCCGATCCGCGGCGCGGCGGGCGGCCAAAGCGGCAGTCGGTGCCGCAGATCCGGCTGAGCTCGGGCTTTGCCCTTTCGGCGCGCGAGGAAAGCGAGGGCTGGTCGATCCAGGTTGGCGGCACGCGCCGCATCGACCGCGAGCTGATCGGCGTTTTGATGAAAGAGCTGGAACGGCTGCTGGAACGCCCGGAATAAAGCCGGGAGGGTCAGGGCTGGCGCGGCCCCGCCGGGCTGCGCCGCTCGCCGGCGCCGAGCAGGATATTGACCAGCTCAAAGCTGTTTCTGACATTCATCTTGCGGATCATATTGGCGCGATGCACCTCGACCGTGCGATGCGAACAGCTGAGGCTCTGGGCGATTTCCTTGCTGGTGAAACCATTTACCAGATAACCGGCGATGCGCAGCTCGGCAGGGGTCAGGCCGCCGACCGGGCTGATGCCGGTTTCACTCGGGCGGTAGGTCCAGACCGCCAGCCGCTCTGGATCGCCCTGATCCAGCGCCTGGCCGCGCCCCGCCATCCAGACCACCGCCCCGTCTTTGCAGCGCATAAACCGCTCGTCACAATAGACGCCGCCCTTGCCCATGGCGCGGCGGGCGCGGTCGCCGATGCGTTCAAAATCGGTCAGCCCGGGGTAGAGCAGGCGGATCGACTGACCCTGAAGCTCTTGCGGGCGCCAGCCGAATACCTGTTCCACCCGCAGGCTGGCGCGCAGAATCCGGCGCTGGCTGAGGATCAGCGTCGCATCGGGCGCATGCAGAAAGGCCAGCCTTTCGGGGTCGCGCGGCAGCGGCGCGGGGCGGGGATCTGGCGGATTTCCGGCGGCAGGAGGCATCTGGATCAGTCTCTGTAGACACGTAGGGATCTACGTATTCTCACGAATAGTGAGCCGTGCCGCAAGGCGGCAGAATTGCGCTCTGAGACAGGACCGGGTGGGGCGCGCGAGGGCGGGTGCCGGGGTCGGGGCAGAGGGAGGCCGGGTTTTGGGTTTATCAAAAGTCTATGAGGATGCAGGCGCGGCTCTGGCCGATGTGCTGCGCGATGATCTGCTGATCGCCGCCGGAGGATTTGGCCTTTGCGGTATTCCGGAGCTGCTGATCGCGGCGATCCGGGCCTCGGGCGTGAAGGGGCTGACCGTGGCCTCTAACAATGCCGGGGTGGATGGGTTTGGCCTTGGCCAGCTGCTGGAAACCCGCCAGGTGAAAAAGATGATCTCGTCCTATGTCGGCGAGAATGCTGAATTCATGCGGCAATATCTCTCGGGCGAGCTGGAGCTGGAATTTAACCCGCAAGGCACGCTGGCCGAGCGGATGCGCGCCGGGGGCGCGGGCATCCCGGGCTTCTACACGAAAACCGGGGTTGGCACGGTGATCGCCGAGGGCAAGGAACATCACGATTTTGATGGCCAGACCTATATTCTCGAACGCGGCCTGGTCGCCGATCTGGCGATTGTAAAGGCCTGGAAGGCCGATCCTTCGGGCAATCTGGTGTTTCGCAAGACGGCGCGCAATTTCAACGTGCCGGCGGCGACCTGCGGTAAGATCTGCGTGGCCGAGGTGGAAGAGATCGTACCGCTGGGCGCGCTGGACCCCGACAGCATCCATCTGCCCGGCATCTATGTGCACCGCATCGTGCAGGGCGCGCATGAAAAGCGCATCGAGCAACGCACCACCCGCAAGAAGGAGGCTGTGTGATGGCCGGTGAACAAAAGGGCTGGGACAGAAATCAGATGGCGGCCCGCGCCGCGCAGGAGCTGCAGGATGGCTGGTATGTGAACCTTGGCATCGGCATTCCGACGCTGGTGGCCAATTACATCCCCGAGGGGGTCGAGGTCACTTTGCAGTCGGAAAACGGCATGCTGGGCATGGGGCCTTTCCCCTATGAGGGCGAGGAGGATGCCGATCTGATCAATGCCGGTAAACAGACCATTACCGAGCTGCCGCAGACCGCGTTTTTTGACAGTGCCACCTCGTTTGCGATGATCCGCGGCGGCAAGATTGCCATGGCGATCCTTGGCGCGATGGAGGTCTCGGAACAGGGCGATCTGGCGAACTGGATGATCCCGGGCAAGCTGGTCAAAGGCATGGGCGGGGCGATGGATCTGGTCGCGGGCGTCGGCCGGGTGGTGGTGGTGATGGATCACACCAATAAGCTCGGCGAATCGAAAGTGCTGCCGGCCTGTACCCTGCCTTTGACCGGCAAGGCGGTGGTCAACCGCATCATCACCAATCTGGGCGTGCTCGATGTGGTCGAGGGCGGGCTGAAGATCGTGGAAATGGCCGATGGGGTCAGCGAGGCCGAGCTGCGCGCCGCGACCGGGGCGAAGATCGTCGGTTAAGGCCCGTATCGGGGTGAAGATCCGGCCCGCGCGCCCCGGGGGAAACTCCGGGGCGGTTTGGTTTATAACGGCAGGCTGGCGCTGCTGATCCAGGCCGCGAGCGCGGTCTCTGGCAAAGCATCGCTGAACCAGACCAGGCGCGAGAGATAGAGAAAGCCCTGCTGGCCGCCATTGTTGCTGGCAAGGCCGATGGAGAGGGGCGCGATATCGGGCAGGCGCTCATAGCCATTGGCCTCAATACCGCCCTCGCCGCCGGTGAAACGCGCCAGGGCATAGCCGCCGCCCCAGCTGGCCGCGATCCGCATCCGGCTGCCGCTCATCATCAGCCCGGCTGACCAGGGGCGGCGCAGAAACTGGCTGTCTTTATAGGGCAGAAAGCCCTGCATCTGACCGGCGCCATTGATTTCAATGCCAAGTTTATTCTGGGCATCGAGCCGGGCGTTGACCACCTGGGGATAGGTGCCGATGGCGCGCAGCATCGACATATGGGTGATTTCGGCCAGAATAGTGCCGCGCCGCATCGAGGTGAGCGCAGTGAGGGCGGGCGAAAGCTGCGCGGTATCGGCGGCCCGGCTGAGCGCGGCAGAGGTGGTATAGATCGGGGAAGAGGCGCCGACGGCGCTGTTTTCGAGCTGCACCGCATCAACCAGGATCTGATCGCCCGGGGTGGCGAGGCGCAGGCCGATCACCGGATTGGCGATATTGAGATAATGCAGCCCGGGGGCAAAGCTGATGAACCAGCGCCCCGGCTCGGCCTCGAGCAGCGGATACCAGTCGCTGCCGTTCAGCGTGCCCTCAAGCGCGCCAGTGCCGGTGATGCGGCGCAGGAAGAACGAGGGCCAGTAATTTGCCCCGGTGGCGGTGATGCTCTGGGTAATGGTTCCGCCCGGGCTGGTGGCGGTCAGCAAAGTGGCGGTGCCGGCCGCGCCATCGATGCCAGGCTGGTCGCGGCTGGCGCTGAGACCCGAGCGCAGCCAGAGCGCATGGTTCAGCTCGCGGCTGCGCAGGCAGCGGTTGGTGCGCGTGCCCTCGATCAGCAGGCCCAGATCCGAGCGCGGCAGGATATTGGCGGCGCGGGGCGAAAACAGCCCGCTGCTGTCGGCGATGTTTTTGACGCTGGCGCGGCTGTGGCTGAGCACTTCGGCGGCGGTGAGCGGCAGGCCCAGGGCCTGATAGCTGTCGGTGGCGAAATTCAGATCAAACAGCAAAGCGGCCGGGCCGGGGGCATCGACCTGGATCACATTGCTGGCGCCGCAGCGGATCGCCGCGCCCTCCAGCGCTTTGGTCATGGTCCAGGCGCTGCCGGTTTCGCCTGCGATCGGCTGGTCATCGGCAAACCACGGGCCGGGCTGATCGCAAAGAAACGTTGATCCGGCATGGCCGTGCCCGCTGGCAATATGGAGCCGCGGGCCAGGGGGGGCGAGGGGCTGGCGCAGGGCCAGGGCGCTGAGCGACAGGCCGAGGCTGAGCATTTACCACCATCCGATCAGGCTGGCTGTGGTGCCGCTGGCCAGCACGCGCAGGGGCGAAAGCGGCAGGATCTGGCCCTGTTGCAGGCTGTAGCTCAGCTCGGTTCCCGCCGTGTCGCGTAAGACTGCCGTGCCGCTGCCGCTGCAGTAGAGGACACGCGGGCGCGGCGCGAGATCGGCACTGTCGGAGGGGGTGATCGCCTGATGAAACAGCGCCGGGCTGTCGAGGCTGCGGGCATAGCCGGTGAATGGATCGCTCATCCGGGATCTCCTGCTGGGATGGGGCGGTCAGGGTCAGAGCTGCGCTGCCAGGATTGTGTTGCCAGGGCGTGCGCCGCCGCCGGGCCAGAGGCAACAGCGGCAGCGGCGCAGAATGCTGGACATTTTGCACAATCGAGGGTTGTAATTGGCTTGCGGCCCTGTTGCGGCCATACCGCTCTGCAGCTGTCTGATGATACCGGTTTCTGCCAGGGAATCCGTTCATGACCGAGGCTTTGCTGACCCCTGACCAGGCTGCGCTCTGCCGGGCTGACACTGCCGCCGCCCCGGCCGCTGGCAGCCTGCAGATCGTGCATGTGATCACCCGTTTTCTGCGCGCCGGGGCCGAAGAAAACACCAGGCTGACCTGCAATGGCCAGGTGGCGCTTGGCCATCGGGTCTGGCTGCTGCATGGCAATCAGGCCATGCCTGAGGCGCTGGCGCGGCTGGATCCGCGGGTGCGGGTGATCGCGGTACCCGGGCTGGTGCATCCTCTGGCTCCGGGGCGCGATCTCATGGCGCTCTGGCAGCTCTGCCGGCTCTTGCGCCGCATCGATGCCGATGTGCTGCACAGCCATACCTCAAAAGCCGGAATCCTTGGCCGGCTGGCGGCCCGGATGACCGGGGTGCCGCTGGTGCTGCATGGGGTGCATATCCTGCCGTTTCAGAATGTCGGCCCGGTGAAAAAGCGGCTCTATCTTGGCCTGGAACGCCTGGTTTCCGGTTATACCCATGGCTATATAGCGGTCTCGGAGGCGCTGCGTTCGGCCAATCTGGCGGCGGGTCTGGGCCGGGCCGGGACCAATCATGTCGTGGCCTCGGGCATGGATCTGACCCGGTTTCGCACCCCCCTGCCGCCGCCCGACCTGCCGCCGCATCAGGGCCTTCTGGTCATGGTTGCCGCTTTCGAGCCGCGCAAAAGGCATCTGGAGTTTCTGCCGGTCTTTGCGGGCCTGGTGCAACGCCATCCGGGGCTGAAACTGGCGCTTTTGGGCGAGGGGCCGCTGCGCCCGGCGGTCGAGGCCGGGGTGGCGCGGCTGGGGTTGCAGGATCAGGTGATTTTCACCGGCTTTCGCGAGGATGTGGCGGGCTGGATCGCTGCGGCGGACCTTTGCCTGCTGTGTTCGGCGCATGAGGGGCTGCCGAGGGTGCTGGTGCAATATCTGGCCGCTGGCCGCCCGGTGGTGATGACGGCTTTGCCGGGCGCGGAAGTGCTGCTGCAGCCGGGGGTGAACGGGTTTATCCTCCCGAAAGACGCCGTTTCAGCCATGTCAGAGCCTGTTCACCGGGTGCTGAGCGATCCGGAACTGGCGGCGCGGCTGCAGGCCGGGGCGCGGGCGGTGGATGTCTCGCCCTGGGCGGCAGAGGCGATGGTGGCCGGGATCGAGCGGGTGATGCAAGGCGCGATGGTCCTGCGCCGCGCCGCTGCTGCGCGGAGGCGGGCATGAGCGGGCGTGACCGTTTCCGCCGTCTGCGCCCGGTTTTGCGGCTGATCACGGCGGGGCTGCGGCTGCTGCCACGCTGGCTTTGTCTGGCGCTCTGGCCGCTGGTGCGCAGCCTGCCCTGGAGCCTTGGCTATGGGCTGCGATATTGCTTTTTCTGCCGTCTCAGTGCCGCATGTGGCGAGGTTTTGCAGGCCGGGCCGGGGCTGTCGGTCCGGGGCTGGGAGGGGCTGCGGATCGGGGACCGGGTCTCGCTGCAGGATGGCTGCTATATCGATGCCAGTGGCGGGATCAGCCTCGGCGATGATGTTTCGGTGGCGCATCACAGCTCGCTGCTCTCCTCGGAACATCAGTTTGAGCTGGCGGATCTGGCGATCAAATATAATCCGATGCGGTTTGCCGCGGTCGAGATCGGCCCCGATTGCTGGATCGGCTGCGGGGTGCGGGTGCTGGCCGGGGCGCGGCTCGGGCGGCGATCGGTGATTGCCGCCGGGGCGGTGCTGATGCGGGGGGATCATGTTTCGGGGCTTTATGCCGGGGTGCCGGCGCGGCTGAAACGGGCGGGGCCGCTGTGAGTTTTGCCCTGCTCTGGCTGCTGCAGGCGGGCTTTGTGCTGGCGACCTGGGCGGTGCTCGGGCTGCGCAGCCAGGGCGAGCTGCTGTACCGGCTCGGCCATGCCGGAGGGTTTTACGCGTTTTTCTATCTGCTGTTTTTCCTGCTGCCGCAGCTGGTCGGAGCATTGAGCGGGCAATGGGCGATTATTGGCTATGAGGCGGCGCATGAGCTGAGCCGCAAGGGGGTGTTTCTGGCCACCCAGGCCCGGCTCACCGGCTTTAGCGCGGCGGTTTTTATCGGGGCGGCGCTGATGGCCCGCTGGCTGCCCTTACCGGTGACGCGGTTTCACCGCCTGTGCCCGCTGCCCTTGCCGCAAACGCTGCAGATCTATCTCTGGCTGTGTTTTGGCTTTGGCCTTTGCGGTCATGCGGTGCTGGCCTGGCAAAGCCTGTCACTGACCGGTTTTCGCTCGGATCTGTTGAAAAGCCCCTCGGGCATGGCGCTGACTGCTTTGTCCTTTCAGGCCGGTTTTGCCTTTGCGCTTTTGCTGGCGACGGGCCTGCTGCAGGGCCGGAGGGGCCAGGCGCTGTTGCTGATCGCGCTGCTGGCGCCGCTGGTGGTGATCCAGGGCGCGCGTGGCCGGCTGCTCTGGCCGCTGCTGATCGCCGCGCTGCTGATCGCCTGCTGGCGCAACCGGCTGCCGCTGTGGCGCTGGCTGGGGCTGGGCGCGCTGCTGTCTGGCCTGCTCGCGGTGATGGACCCGCTGCGCTATGCCGTGTTGCGCGGCCTCAGCCCGGATATTTCGCTGCTGCGCGAGCTGAGCCAGATCTTCCTGGCCCGCACCTTTGACGGCTTTGCCAGTTTCGCGCTGATCCTTGATGGCGGGCGGATGCAGGCGGATCCGCAGCTGCTTTTCAGCGGTATCAGAGACGATTTTATGCGCGCCTATTATCCGGAGGTGCTGGCGCAGGGGGTGGCCTTTGGCTCGGGCCTGCCGGGCTGGTTCTGGCTGTCGGGCGGCGGGGCAGCGGGCTTTCTGGCGCTGAGCCTGGTCTATGGGCTGTTTCTTGGCCTGCTGGCTCTGCTGCTGCGGCGGCTGCGGCATCTGTTTCTGGTGGTGGCGCTGCTGTTTTGCTGCATCTGGCTCTGCGCGCTGGCCGGGGATTTTGTCGAATCGCTCGATAAGATGCTGGCCTCCTGCTTTGCCGGGCTGCTGGGGGCGTTGCTGATCCCGGCCCGGGCCGGGCCCGCCGGGGCGCGGCGGCATTTTGGCTGAGCCCCGCCCCTTCAGCGCCTTTCTCGCCAGCGCGCTGATGCGCGGCCTGGCGGCGGTGGCGCTGCTTGCGACCAGTTTCGTGATCGCCCGGCTCTATCCGCCCGGCGAGGCGGCGGGGTTTTTCTTCATCCTGACCGCGGCGCAGATTTCCACGCCTTTGCTGCTCCTGGGATTTAACGGCTTTCTGTTGCAGCAGGCGCCGCGGTTTGTGGACCCCGGGGCGCGGCGGATCTGGTTTGGCCATTGCCTCTTTGCGGTGGTGATCCCGGCGGCCCTCTCTGCCCTTGTCATGGCGGGCCTGGCGCTGCGGGTCGGGCCTGGAGCGGGGCCGGGGGCAGCGACAGGCTGGTCTGGCTGGATCTATATTCTGTTTCTGGCGCCGCTGACCGGCTTTGCCGGCTATACGCTGCAGGCGCTGGGGCATGTGGCCCAGGCGATCCTGGTGTTGCAGCTGCTGAACACGCTGCTGATCGGCCTGCTGGCCGGGCTGGCCCCGGCTCTGGCCCTGCCGGCGGCGCTGGCCCGGGATCTGGTCTTTCCGCTGGCCGGTGGGCTGGGGCTCGGGCTCAGCCAGCTGCTGTTGCACCGGGCGGGGCTGCGCGGCGGGCTCTGGCCGCGGCTGCTGCGCCACCCGGCTGAGCTGCTCCAGGGCGAAAGCCCGGCGGCGCTGGCGCTGATCTGGGCGGTCTATGCCATGCTGATGCTGACGCTCTGGCTGCCGCAGCTGGTGTTTTATGCCTTTGCCAGCCGCGAGGATTTCGCTTTCTTCAGCCTGGCGCAGCGCCTTGGCGCGGTGGTGGTTTTTTCAGCCTGGTGACGAATTTTACCCTTGCGCCGCGGCTGGCCCGGCTCTGGGCGGAGGGGGGGCGGGGGCAGTTGCGGCGCCTGTTGCTGCGCTCCTGTCTGATCCCGGGCGCTTTGGCGCTGCCCCTGGTGCTGCTGCTCCTGCTGCTGCCGGGAGAGATCCTCGGGATTTTTGGCGCGGATTATGTGGCGGGCAGCCGGTATCTGCAGATTTTTGCGCTGAGCCAGTTTCTGGCTGTGCTGAGCGGGGCGGCGAATACGCTGCTGGTGATGGCGGGCGCGGCGCGGCTGTTGCTGCAGGATCTGGCGCTGGGGGGGCTGGTTGCGCTGGGGCTGATCGCGCTGCTCGGATCCTGGCTGGGCGGGACCGGCTTTGCCCTTGCCTTTGCCGCAGGTCTCGGGCTGCAGAGCCTGCTGGCGCTGCGCCATGCTTTCTTGCTTTTGCGCGAGGATCAGGGGCTGTGCGCCGCGCCCCGGTCCTGAAACAGCGGCGCGAAACTGGCGGCATCGCCGGTACGGGCAATGGCATCGCGGTCGATCTTATTCAGGACAAGGCCGATTGCGGTGCCATTGGCACTGCGCCCGCGCGCGAGCAGCGCCAGGCTTTCCGCCAGATGACGGCGGTCGCTGCGCTGCCATTCGACCAGCAGCAGGGTGAAATCGCAATAGGGCAGCATCCGCAGCGTCTCGCGCACCAGCAGCAGCGGCGGGCTGTCGATCAGGGTGATGTCGAAATGGCGCTGTGCAAAGCCGATCACCAGGCCAAACACCGCCGGGCTCCAGTCCTCGCGCCGCAGCCCGGCAATGGCGCTGGCCTCGAGCCGGAACGGGCTGCGCGGTGCCTGATGGCGGCAGAGCTGCATCAGAGCCTGATCGAGCGCCAGCGCATCGCCCGGGCGCAGCCGCAGCGGCGCGGTCGCGGGCGGCTGGCGCCCCCAGGCATCGGCATCGAGCACCAGCACGCGCTGGCCGAGGCCCGCCAGATGCGCCGCAAGCGCGCGGATGGTGGTGGTCTTGCCCTCGCCGGGCAGCGCCGAGCTGCACAGGATCACCGGTGCCTGGGCTTCGGGTGGCAGGGCCAGCTCGATCCCGGCGCGCAGATTGCGGATCATCGCCGTCTCGAGGCTGGCCGGATCGGTGCCGATCCCGACCCTGTCCGCTCCATCGGCGAGGCCGGGCAGCAGCGGCAGCATACCCAGCACCGGCAGGCCGGAGAATTGCTCGGCCTCTTCCGGGGTGCGCAGCCCGCGCATACTGGCGAGCCGCATCCAGGCAATCGCCGCGCCACAAAGCCCGCCGCCGAGCAGAGCGAGGCCCAGCACCAGTTTATAGCGGGGGGTAAAGGGCCGGGCCGGCAGAATGGCCAGCGACAGGATCATGCTGCCCGCGTTTTGCAGCCCGGCCCGGGCGAGATTTTGCTGCAGCTGGCTCAGAAAATGCTGATAGAGCTCGCGCTGTGCCTCAACCTCGCGCTCAAGCTGCTGCAGGGCGATATAGTCGCGGCTCTGTCGGGCATGGCTGGCTTCCAGCCTGGCCAGACTGCTGCGCATCGCCGCCTCGCTTTCGGGAGAGGTGCCGGGTCCGGTCCGGGCCAGCCGGTCGCGCAGATCCTTGATCTGCTGCTCAAGCAGGGTCAGCGCCTCCGGGCTGCGAAAGCTTGAGGCGGCGCGCTGGCTGGCCGCCTGCAGTTCGGTCAGGATCAGCGTCTCGCGCAGCTCGGCGCTGCGCAGGCTGAGCCAGGCGGCAGCGTCGCGCGCCACCTGCTGCCGGCTGGCCACCTGATGCGCGATATAGGCCCGGGCCAGGGCATTGCTGAGCCGCAGAGATTTGTGCGGATCCTCGGAGGCAATCGCCAGCTCAAACACCAGAGAGCCGGGGATATTGCGCAAAAACAGCCGCTCGCGCAGATTTTCGACCAAGGCCTGGTCGCGCTGATCCTGGTCATCGGCGGCGGGTGCGGCGTCGGGGGGCCAGAGCGACCGGAGGGGCGAGAGCGACCAGAAGGGGCGGGGGGCGAATTCGGGATCCTCTTCCAGTTCTTCGGCCCGGGCCAGCTGCAAGAGCAGCTCATTGCTGCGCAGCACCTCCATCTGCGAGACAATCTCGACCGGCGTGCCGATAAACGGGCTGGTAAACATCGTGACCTCAAGCCCCGAAGGCGGCGCGGTCTCCATCATCACGCTGGCCTCGGCTCGGTAGAGCGGGATCGCCAGCACCCAGAGCCAGAAGGCGGCGAGCATGGCCGCCGCCAGGGCGAGGCCAAGGATCCAGCCCCGGGCCCGCCAGAGAAAACCGGCGAGCAGAGCAGGCCGGATCAGCTGATACTGCGGCGCTGCCTCGCGCAGCGCCGGAGAAAGGGCCGGGGCCGGGGCGGGCGGAGGCAGGCCGGCTGCGGGCAGGGGAAACGGGGTCATGGCGTGGTGACATTATCGAGCGGGATGGCGATCAGGCTGGGCGAGATCTGGTCGATCACCCGGCTCCAGCGGGTGACGGGCTGTTCGGCGACGAAGATCACATCATCGGGGCGCAGCAGCATCCTTGTGGCCAGCACCATGCCGGTGGCCGAGCCGCCATCGAGATGCCAGGCGGTGATGGCGGCGAAATCGCGCGGATCGGCGGCGCCGCGCAGCACATAGATCTGGCGCGGATTGCCGGTGCGCGACAGCACCCCGCCGCGCTCATAAAGTGCATCGGCGAGGCTGGCGCTTCGCTCAAACGGCAGGGGCCAGCGCCCCGGGCGCGCCACCTCGCCGGTCAGGAAGACATATCCCGCGCTCTCGGCCCCCAGCTCGCGGCGGCGCTCAAACAGCAGGCGCTGCTCTTCGAGCGCGGCGCGGCGCAGCGCGACCTCTTCGGACAGCGCCCTGGTTTCGCTGGCGCGATGGGCGCTGCGGGCCTCGGCGAGGCGGATCTGCTGGTCAAACCAGGTCTCGGCCTCGCCCGGATCGCGGGTCGGGTCGACGAAAATCGCATCGCCATCGGCGAGGCGCAGTTTTTGCTGCGACGGGCTGGTCAGAAAGCCGCTGACCGGCAGGCTGTAGAGCTGGCCGCCGCGATAGAGCCGGATCACCGCCGCCTCACGCCGCGCGAGCGACAGGCCGCCCGCCGAGGCGAGGGCGGCATCGAGGGTCAGCGGCACGAGGCCCGGCCGGGCCACACCGCCGCTGATGGTGACGCGGCGCGCGTTGAACTCGCTGATCTCAAGGCTGACACCGGGATCGGCGCCGCGCTCGATCAGCCGGGTGAACAGCGCCGCTTCGGCCTGTTCCAGCGTCAGCCCGGCCAGGGTGATCCGGCCCAGCTCGGGCAGAGCAATCGCCCCGTCATCCTGGACCCGGTGCTGCTGCACCCTGAGCGGGCCGGGGCTGTCGCGGCCCGGCTCGCGGCTGAGGCTGAGCATATCGCCGGTGCCGATCAGATAGGGGCCTGCGGGCGGATCGGGCGGCAGGTGCAGCCCGGTGGCGGCGGAGAGATCCGCAGGCGCGGCGGGCAGGTCGGGCAGAGCGGCGGCCCGGCCCGGCCCGGCCGCGCCGGTGGTCTGGTGAAAGGCCAGAGGCAGGCTGGCCGGGGCCAGGGGGGCCGCATTGGCGGCGAGCAGGCTTTCGGGCGTCAGGTCAATGACGCGCAGCTTGGCACCATTGACCAGCCCGGGCCGGACCGAGGGGCTGTGATAGAGCGCGCCGCAGCCGCTCAGACCCAGGGCGAGCAGCAGGATCAGCCAGCGGATCCGCATCACTATATCTCCTCTGTTTCAGTGAGGAAGAGCAGCTGCAGCTGCCCAAGGCGTGAGCGGGCCGAGATCTGCTGCCAGCTCTGCACAATTTTTCCGCCGCGCAGCCAGTAGTGATTGCTGAACCCGCCATCGGGGCCGTGGCAGCGTTCTTCGACCCGCAAAGTGGCGGCGCTGCGATGCTCTGAGAGGCGGATGGTTTCGCTGCCGCGCGGCAGGATATCGCAGATCCAGCCCTGCAGCTGCAGGGCGCCGCTGCCATCGGGCAGGCGGTGGAGCCGGGTCAGCTGGCCGGGCAGGGCGGCGGTAATGGCGGCTGCCGCCTCGGGGCTGGTGCTGGTGCTGGTGGTCATCAGGTCAAAGCCAAAGCCCCTGGTGCCGATCACCAGACCCTCCCGGGTGTAGATCTGCACATTATCGGCACTGCGCCAGCGTTTCACCCCGGCGCGCTCTCCGGCGAGGAGCAGGGTGCTGGCGCGCTGATGCGCGGGCAGGCGCAGGATCAGCCGCGGCGCATCGGCGGCGATCAGCGCCTGCATTTCCGCCGGCTGCTGCAGGGCGGCGAGGGCAGGGGCCGCCTCACCGGCAGCAAAGGCCAGCGCGCTTTGCACTGTGGCGGGCTGGCCCTGGCTGCAGGCGGCAAGCAGCAGGCTGAGGGCGAAGATCAGCCTCATCGCCAGAACCCTCCCCAGCCCTCACCGGCCGCCGCAGCCCTTGCCGGGCGGGTCAGGGCATAGAGGCGGTTGCGCAGATCCAGCCGGGCCCCGCCATCGCGCTGCACCGGGCGCAGGGTCAGCCTGGCCTCGGTAAGGCTGGGCGTGCCGGTGAGCCAGGGCAGCGGCAGGGTCAGCTGAATGCCTTTGTCAAACGCGCCCTCGCCGAAATCCCTGGTCCCGGCATCGGTCAGCGTGGCGAAAAGCGCCAGCGCCAGGCCATTTTCAAAGCGCCGGGTCAGGGTCAGGGTCGCGCCGTGATCTCCGGCCAGATAGCGCCCGGCATCAAGCTGCAGCTCATAACCCGGCGGCAGCTGCAGATAGGCCGAGAGATGGCCGGTGGTCACAGCGTAATCCTGAAAGCCTCTGCCATCGAAATCGCGCTGCCAGACCCGGTTCAGCTCGGCCCCGAGTGCGAAGCGGCGCCCGGCCGGGGCCCAGAGCAGCTCGGCCGAGAGCCCGCCGAACATCGGCTCAAACAGGCCAAAACTGCTGCGGGCATAAAAATCCGGGGCGGGGCGGAAGAAATAATCAACACTGGCCCAGGGGATCTGCAGATCGCTGGCGCGGGCATATTCGGCATAATCTGAGCGCACATGCGGCAGGACCGAATCTGAGACGCGGCGGGCGCTGTCGATATTGCCGATCAGCTTTTGCCGCAATGCGCCGGAAAAATGCAGCCCGCGCCAGGGCGACCAGTCGGCGTAAAGCTCGGCCCCGAGGTCAAGGCGCAGCGGATTATCGGGGTCGAAAGCGGCGGTGGCGAGCCAGGGGCGCAGCCCGTAGCTGATCTGCGGCTGAAAGGGCGGCAGCGGGCCGGGCCGGGCCGCGTCCCTGATATCGGCCCGCACCCAGGCCTGCCAGGCCCCGTCGGGGGCAAATTCCAGCGCCTCGAGATCGGCGCGGCGGAAAGTAACCTGCTGCAGTGGCATGCCTTTTTCGCTGTGGACGAGGCGGATCGCCTTTGTCTGGCCCGGCAGTCCGGCACTGGCCAGCCGCAGCGCCCGGCCCCAGCCCTGGGGCAGGCCGGGCCAGAGCCGGTTCGACAGCGCAAGTGTGGCGGTTTCGCCCTGCAGGCTCAGCCCCTCAAGGCGCAGGCCCTGATCGCGCAGCTCCGCCGCCAGCCGGGCGGGATCAGGATCGCCGCGCCCGGGGCCGACCGCCGGGGGGGCAGGCTCGCGGCCCGAGGGCAGGGCGGGCTGGCGCGGGTTGATCAGCTGACTGTAGCTCAGCGCCATTTCAGAGCCATTGACCAGCGCAAGGCTGAGCATGGCATTGGCACCAATCCGGTAGGAGGCGCGCAGGCTGAGCGGCGAGCGATGGCGATATCCGAGCACCGCCTCTTCCTCGGCCATGGCATCCGAGGAATATTCCGCGCTCAGTCGCAGCCGGTCACTGGCCTGCCAGTCGAGGCCGAAAAACAGCGCGGCATCGCCACGGAAAAACCGCTCAAAGCCGATCTTGCCGGTATCTTCGGGGCCCTGGCGACCGGGCCGCCGCGCCAGCCGGCCGGAGAGCCCGGCGAGCGGATTGCGAAAGCCGTGATAGCTGCCGAGCCTGCCCCAGCCGATGCCGAGGCTGGCCAGCAAATCGGGGCCGAAATGCCGCGAGGCGACCAGATATTCCGCGCCGAAATCGCCGGTGCCGCCCAGATCGCGCAGCCCGATCGCCAGCGCCGGACGCCAGCCCGCCTCGTCCTCGGCTGCCAGCAGATACTGCAGATCAAAGCTGCGGTCATAGAGTGAGGCCCCGCCGGCCGCGAGATCGAAATCGCGCAGCCATGAGTAGCGGAAGGCGCCGGTCAGGCGCGGCGTCAGCTGAAAGGCCAGGGTGCCGCGCCGCACATCCGGGCCATATTGCAGCAGCGACAGGCCGAACCAGCCATCAGGCAGAGCAGAGGCCGCAGGCATCTCGATATGTCCGGCGAGGCCATAATGCGACAGCTGCGGCGGATCAGCCATCTGCGCGCCGCTCTGGCCGCTGCCCATGGCGAGCCCGAGGCCCCAGGCCGTCAGCAGGCAGAGCCCTGGCCTGCCGCGTTGCATCGGCTAGTCGGCGGTGGTCGAGGGGGTGGTGCCCCCGCCGCCACCGGCGCTGGCCGCGAGGGCGAGACCCGCCGCCGCCACGGCAATGCCGCCGCTGAGCGCGATGGCCCCGAAAGCGGGAACAAAGCCGGTCGCGGGGCCGCAGCTGATCGCGATTTTCCCATCGGCGCGCCGGGTGGCATCGAGCACCGCCAGCTCACCGCAAAGGCTGTGGTTGCTGGCATAGAGGATCAGCTCCTCGCGGCTGAGGCGCGGCTCGGCCTGCAGCGGCGCGGTAAGACAGATCACCGAGAGGGCGGCAGAAAAGGCAGCGAAACGCATGAAATCCACCTTAACCGGACAGGGAAGAGCTGCAGCGAAAACAGGCTCTGACCCTGGGCAGAGTGATGCAGAACTGATTAATTTTGCGTTAACCGGGTTTGGGCAGGCGTGCGGGCGCGCCGGTCACTGTTTCAGGAAGGGGCGATAATCACGCAGCGGCCCGGGGCAGTGGTTTCCGGCCCTGGCGGGTTTAATCCAATTTTAACGCGCCCGCCCTATTCACATCCCGCTCACCATCCCCCCGCGCTCTGCCCCTGGCAAAGCGGGGCTCTGCAGGGTTGCGCCATGAAACAGGTTGCCGGTGGAATAAAGCTGCCAGGGCGGGCACAGGCCGCGCCCGCCCCCTTGCGGCAGGAGACAGGTTTTTACCAGCGCGGCGGCAAGCGCGGCCTTGATCTCTTGCTGGTGACGGCCTCGCTGCCGGTTGCGCTGCCGCTGATCGCCTTTTTTGCCCTGCTGATCGCTTTGCAGGGCGGGGCGCCGTTTTACGGCCACTGGCGCCTTGGCCGGGGAGGGCGGGCGTTTCGCTGCTGGAAGCTGCGCAGCATGGTGCGTGATGCTGATGCACAGCTGGCGCGGTATCTGCGCGACCATCCGGCAGCGCAGCAGGAATGGGAGCGGGGCTTTAAGCTGGAACATGACCCGAGGATCACCGGCATTGGTCTGATTCTGCGGCGCAGCAGCCTCGATGAGCTGCCGCAGATTTTCAATATTCTGCGCGGCGATATGAGCTGTGTCGGCCCCCGGCCGGTCACCCGCGCCGAAACCCGGTTTTACGGCGCCGAGCTGGCTTTGTGCCAGGGCATGCGGCCCGGGCTGACCGGGCTCTGGCAGGTCAGTGGTCGCAGCGGGCTGAGCTATGATGCGCGGGTGGCGCTGGATCTGCGCTATGTGCGCAACTGCTCGGCCCGGCTGGATCTGCAGATCATCCTGCGCACGTTCGGGGCGATGCTGACGGCCAGCGGCCGTTAGGCGCGGCCCGGGCCCTCGGGCGGCGCAATGGCGGGCAGGATGATGCGGGCGCGCAGCCCCCGGCCCGGCGCCCCGGGATGGAGCAGTTCAAGGCGGCCGCCGAACAGACCGGCGATTTCGCGCACCACCGGCAGGCCGAGCCCCATGCCATGCGGCTGCTCTGCGCCGCGGCCGCGGCGAAAGCGCGACAGCACCGCCGCCTGATCAGGGGCGGCGATGCCGGGGCCGTCATCCTCCACCTCGATGAGGATCTCGGCGCCGCCCGGCGCGTTGCGGCGCGCCAGTCGCAGGGTGACGACGGCACCGCTGCCGCCATAGAGCACGGCGTTTGAGATCAGGTTATGCACCGCCTCCTGCAGCAGCATCGGCTCGGCCCGGGCCAGCATCACTGTGGAGCTGTCGCCCGGCTCAAAGCCCAGATCGACCCCGGCCTCGGCGGCGGCGGGAATATGCTCTGCCGTCAGATCGCGCAGCAGCGGCGTCAGATCGAGCGGGCTGAACCGGTCCGGCGTCATGCCCTGGGCGGCATCGGCATCGACCCGGGCCAGCGCCAGCAGCTGCGCCAGCACCCGCTCGGCCCGGGTCAGCGCGCTCTCGGCCCGGGCCAGCGCCGCCCTGGCGCGCTGCGGATCCCCGGCCCGGGCCACCAGCGCCAGTTCGGTGCGGATCACCGTCATCGGCGTGCGCAGCTGATGCGCCGCATTGCCGGTGAAATTGCGCAACCCCTCCAGCGCCGCCTCCAGCCGCCGCATCAGCGCATTCACCGCCCGCATCGGCGCCTGGACCTCGGCCGGGACGCGGGTATCGAGCGGGCGCAGATCGCCGGGATTGCGCGCCTCAATCGCCTCGCTCAGCCGGGCCAGCGGGCGCAGCGACAGAGTGACGGCGATCCAGACAATGCCCGCCGCGCCGAGGATCATCCCGGCAAGGCGCAGGGCCGAGCGCAGCAGGATATCGCGGCTCAGCGCCTCGCGGGCCAGGGTGGTCTCGGCCATGGTGACAGTGAAGGGCACTTCATCAATGCCGGTCGAGACCGCGCGCGACAGGCTGGCGATGCGCACCGGCACGCCGCGAAAAAGCGCATCGAGAAAGACCGGCGGGCCGCCAGGCCGGGCCCCGGCCACCGGCAGATCGCCGTAACCGGTGACCAGCCGCCCCCTGCTGTCGGGGGTATCGACGCGGTAAAAAACCCGGTCCTGGGCGGCAGAGGACAGCATCTCCAGCGCGCCATAGGGCACGGCGACATCGAGCAGGCCCTGATCCGAGAGCGAGGCGCGTTCGGCGATCACCAAAGCCGAGCCTGCCAGCACCCGGTCGGCCAGCTGATCGGCGGTGCGCCGCGCCTCGATCCAGGTATCGATCAGCGCCGCTGTGCCCATCACCCCGGTGGCGACCAGCAGCCAGGCCAGCAGCCGTCGGCGCAGCGACCAGACCCGGCGTCGGCGCTCAGCCGGCATCGCTCAGCGCCCCGGGCTGAGCGCGGTCAAGATAATAGCCGATGCCGCGCGCGGTGCGCAGCCCCAGCCCGGCCGGGGCGAGCCGCTTGCGCAGCCGCGAGACATATTGCTCGATCGCATTGGGCGAGAGCTCATCCTCAAGGCTGGTCAGCGATTGCACGATGGTCTCACGCGCCACCACTTTTCCGGCTTTGACGATCAGCAGTTCCAGCAGATCACGCTCCCGCGCGGGCAGGTCAAGCGGCTGATCAGCAAGGGTAAAGCTGCGGCTGTTGAGATCGAGGGTCAGGCTGTCAAAGCTGACGGAAGCGCTTTTGAGCCCGGCCTGACGGCGTAAAAGCGAGCGCACCCTTGCCTCAAACTCGCCAATGTCAAAGGGCTTGATGAGATAGTCATCGGCGCCGAGATCAAGGCCGCGCACCCGGTCCTCGGGCGCGCCGCGCGCGGTCAGGATCATCACCGCCGCGCTGTTGCGGCGCGAGCGCATGGCACGCAGCACCGCCAGCCCGTCCATGCCTGGCAGGTTCAGATCGAGGATCACCAGCTCAAAACTCTCCGCCGCCGCCAGCGCCTCGGCCGAAGCGCCGTCATGCACCAGATCCACCGCATAGCCGGACTGGCGCAGCAGCCGCAGCAGCGAACCGGCCAGGGCCTGATCATCTTCGACCAGCAGGATGCGCATCGTCTTCTCCCGGGGACAGAGGGCGGGAGGCTGAGGCTAACGGTCCGCTTCGCGCTTGTGAAGCGGCGATCACGGGCGATCCAGGCTTGCGGCAGGGCAGGGGGATGCGGCAGTCTGCGGCGATGATCCGGGTTTTGCCTTTCCTGTTTGCGCTGCTGCTGACCCCGCCTGCGGCGCGGGCTGAGATCAGCTTTCTGCCCGCCCCCGGGCCCGGTGCCGGGGATGAGAGCGGGGTATCGGGCGAGATTGTGATCTATTCTTCGCTCGATACCAGGCTGGCGCATCCGCTGCTTGCGGCTTTTCAGGCGCGCTATCCGGGGATTGCGATCCGCTATGAGGATCTGCTGACCGGCGAAATGCATGAGCGTATCCTGCGCGAGACCGATAATGCCGGTGTGACGGCGGATCTGGTTTTCTCTTCGGCCATGGATCTGCAGGTCAAGCTGGTCAATGACGGCTATGCCCAGCGGGTGGTCACGGCGGCGACCGGGGACTGGCCGGGCTGGGCGATGTGGCGCGAGACCGCCTATGCGCTGACCTATGAGCCTGCGGTTTTTGCCTGGCATGTGCCAAGTTTCGCCGATCATCCGCCGCCGGCCACCCGCGCGGATCTGCTGGCCTGGCTCGAGGATGCGCCTGCAGCGGCGAGGGGCCGGATCGGCACCTATGATATTGCCCGCTCGGGCGTGGGCTATCTGTTTCTGGCCCGCGATCAGGATCTGTTTCCCGGCATCTGGCAGGTGATGGCGGCGATGGGGCAATCGGGGGTGCAGCAATATCCGACCTCGCAGGAGCTGCTGGCGCGGATCGCCACCGGCGAGATTGCGGTGGGGTATAATCTGCTTGGCTCTTATGTGGCCGAAGCCGTGCGGCAAAATCCGGGGCAGATCGGCATGACCCTGCCGCAGGATTTTACCGTGGTGGTGTCGCGGGTGGCGCTGGTGCCGCGCGCGGCTGCCAGGCCTGAGCTCGGGGCGCTGCTCCTCGACTGGCTGATGTCGCCCGAGGGCCAGAGCGAGCTGTCGCGCCATCTGCGCCTGCCTGCGGTCGGGCTGGAGGTGGCGGCGGGGGAAAGCCCGAGTGGCGCGCTGGCCGATCTGAGCGGCCTGCGGCTGAAGCCGGTGCCGGTCGGGCCGGGGATGCTGGCCTATCTGGATCAGGCGAACCGGAGCCGGCTGATCGCGCGCTGGCAGCAGGCCCTGCGCCCGGCCGCGCCCTGATCCGGGGCTGATCCGTATTTTTGTCCCGCATGTCAGGTTCATGACAGTCTTTTGTGCATGATGCTGGCAGATGCCGGGCCTGTGGAGGGGCCGGGCATGGGGCTTGTCCTGGGAGAGGCCTGCCCCGTTTCGCGACCAGTTTTGCATGGAAGTTCCGGGCGCCAGTGGCGGATCCGGACACCGGGGAGGAAGCTATGAAACATTTCGCAGTCGGAGCACTGCTGCTTGGCGCCATGTCGCTGCCCGCGCTGGCGGATTACACCCTTATCGCCCCGGCCAATCCGGGCGGGGGCTGGGACCAGACCGCGCGCACCATGCAGGAGGTGATGCAGGCCGAGGGGATCTCGCCTTCGGTCCAGGTGGTCAATGTGCCCGGCGCGGGTGGCACCATCGGCCTCGCTCAGTTTGCCAGCCAGAACAGCGGCAATGCCGATGCGCTGATCGTTGGCGGCTATGTGATGGTGGGCGCGATCCTGACCAATAATGCGCCGGTCAGCCTCGCGGATGTGACGCCGATTGCCCGCCTGACCGGCGAATATGAGGCGATTGTGGTTCCGGCCTCGTCACCGATCCAGACCATTGGCGATCTGGCCGAGGCGCTGAAGGCCGATCCGGGCGCGGTCTCCTGGGCGGGCGGCTCGGCGGGCGGAACCGACCATATTGCCGTCGGGCTGATCGCTAAGGCGGCGGGCGTGGATCCGACCAAAATCAACTATATTGCCTTCTCGGGCGGCGGCGAGGCTCTGGCGGCGATCCTTGGCTCGCAGGTGACGGCGGGGGTTTCCTCGCTGGGTGAATTCCAGGCCCAGGTTGAGGCCGGAACCCTGCGTCTGCTGGCGGTTTCCTCGGAAGAGCGCCTGCCCGGCGTTGATGCGCCGACGCTGAAAGAAGCCGGTCTCGATGTGGTGCTGCAGAACTGGCGCATGGTGGCGGCGGCCCCGGGCCTGAGCGAGGAGCAGAAGGCGAAAGTCACAGCCGATATCGAAAAGCTGGCGAAATCGAAAGGCTGGCAGGATCAGCTGACTGCCAAAGGCTGGGTCGATACCTATCTGAGCGGCGCCGAATTTGATGCACAGCTGGCCGAGGATATTGCTGCGACCGAGGCGGTGCTCAAAGATATCGGTCTTGTAAAATGAGCGGCGAGACCCCCGTTCAGCCGCATTCTCAGCCGCGCCGCCCGGACCGGGCGGCGCTGGCCATCGCCGCCAGTCTTGCGGCGGCTGGCGGCGTGCTGCTCTGGGATGCGGCACGTCTGGCCGATGTCAGCGGCGGCTATTCGGGGGTCGGACCGGCCTCGGCGCCGCGCATGATCGGTGCGGCGCTGGTTCTGCTGGCGCTCTGGACCCTGGCCGATGCGCTGCGTGGCCGCTTTCCCGAACGCCCGCGCCAGGATCTGCCGCCTTTGCTCTGGATCGTCGCCGGCCTGGCCTTTCAGCTGATGGCCCTGAAAACCCTTGGCTTTTCGATTGCCACCGGGGTGATGTTCGCCTGTACCGCCCGGGCCTTTGGCAAGCGCAATCTCGGGCTGTCGGTCCCGGTCGGGATCGTCTTTTCCTTCCTCGTCTGGCTGGTCTTTGCCATCGGCCTGCGGCTCAGCCTGCCCGCCGGGCTGATTGAGCATCTGTTCTTCCCCGGCGTGAAATGAGGGCCGGTGATGAGTTCCTTTGATTTTCTGATCCAGGGTCTTGGCGCGGCCATGGACCCGATGCTGCTGCTCTATGCGCTGATCGGTGTCACCCTTGGCACGGCGGTCGGGGTTCTGCCCGGCATTGGCCCGGCGCTGACCGTGGCGCTTTTGCTGCCGGTGACCTATGGGCTTGATCCGGCAGGCTCGCTGATCATGTTTGCCGGGATTTATTACGGTGGCATGTATGGCGGCTCGACCACCTCGATCCTGCTGAATACGCCCGGCGAGAGCGCCTCTATCGTCACCGCGCTTGAGGGCAATAAGATGGCCCGCAAAGGCCGGGGCGGTCCGGCACTGGCCACGGCGGCGATCGGCTCGTTCATTGCCGGGGCGATTGCCACGCTGCTGCTGGCCTTCCTCGCGCCGCATGTGGTGAAGCTGGCGCTGGTCTTTGGACCGCGCGATTATTTCGCGCTGATGGTGCTGGCTTTCGTCACCGTCTCGGCCGCCTTTGGCGAATCCTCGCTGCGCGGCCTGACCTCGCTGTTCATCGGCCTGGCTCTGGCCTGTATCGGCATCGATCAGCTGACCGGCCAGGCGCGGCTCTCCTGGGGGGTGCCGGATCTGCTCGACGGTATTGAGGTCACCACCCTGGCGGTGGCGATGTTTGCCGTGGGCGAGGCTTTGGCGATTGCCGGCAGCCGCGACAGCGGCGATGATGAGGTGATCGCGGTCAAAGGCTCGGTCTGGATGACGAAATCCGACTGGAAGCGCAGCTGGCTGCCCTGGCTGCGCGGCACGGCAATCGGCTTCCCGATCGGCTCTATGCCGGCGGGAGGGGCGGATATTGCCTCTTTCCTGTCCTATTCGGCCGAGCGGAAAATGGCGAAATCGCCGGGCAAGGAAGAATTCGGCCATGGCGCGATTGAGGGGGTGGCCGGGCCCGAGGCGGCGAATAATGCCGCCGCGGCAGGCACCCTGGTGCCGCTGCTGACCCTTGGCCTGCCCACCACAGCGACGGCGGCGATCATGCTGGCGGGTTTCCAGCAGTTTGGCCTGCAGCCCGGGCCGCTGCTTTTCGCCACCAATCCGGGCCTTGTCTGGTCGCTGATCGCCTCGCTGCTGATTGCCAATCTGATGCTGCTGGTGCTGAACCTGCCGCTGATCGGGCTTTGGGTGAAGCTGCTCTCGATCCCGCGGCCCTGGCTTTACGCCGGGATCCTGCTGTTCGCGACTTTGGGCACTATCGGCGCCAATCCCTCGCCCTTTGAGCTGGGGCTTTTGCTGGCGTTCGGGCTGATGGGCTATCTGATGCGGCTCTTCGGCTATCCGATTGCGCCGGTGGTGGTGGGGCTGATCCTTGGCCCGATGGCCGAGCAGCAGCTGCGCCGGGCGCTGTCGATCTCGCAGGGTGACTGGAGCACGCTGGTCGGCTCGCCGGTCTCGGCCACGCTGCTGGGGATTGCCGCGCTGGCCCTGATCCTGCCGCTGATCCTGCGCGCGATTGGCCGGGGCAAAGTGCTGACCCAGTTTGGCGGCGACGAGGACTGAACCCGCCCTTCTGGCTGCAACCCGGCCCCGCTATGCGCCAGTCGCATAGCGGGCTTTCTTCATGCCGCATTGCAGCATCGGCAGAGAAGGCCCATCTGAAGGCGGTAAAACCGTAACAAAAGGTCTTGTGACATGTCCCGCCTGCTTCGTCTTCTGCGTGAAGTCGCCGCCGAATTTACCGCCGCCCGTGTGGTTGCCCAGGCGGCAGAGCAGCATCGTCGCCCCTCGCGCGCCGCGCTGGCCCGTCTTGGCATTGCCAGCGCCGATTACGCGCGCATCCGCAGCTGATCCGCTCAGCCAGACCCAGTCTGTTCAGACCATGAGTGCCGGGCCCTGCTTGCCCGGCCTTTGCATATCCGGCGCCGGGCCTGACCCGGGGCCCGCCCCCTCCCGCGTTCATAGCCCCGGAACCAGATGGCAGCCGGGTGATTTGCCCCTGCATGGGATGCATGGCTTCGGGCGTTGCGCCCCTGCACCCAATGGTTCCGGCAACCGTCTGAAAAGATGAATATGTGGGGTGTTTTATGAACAGCATTATTTATCGCGTCGGCCTCGTGGTCGTCGTTCTCGCGGTTCTGTCGCTCATCGGTCTGCGCTGAGGAGAGCCGGAATGGAACGCAATGAAGCCCTGACTTCGGCCGCAGCGCCCCGGCGTGAACTGGCGGGCTCTTATATCGACTGGGCGGCGGTTTTTGGCGGTGCGGTTGTGGCGGCGGCGATTGCCGCGCTCTGCACCGGATTTGGCGCGGCGCTTGGCCTGTCGATGCTCTCGGTTGAATCGGGCGAAAGTGCGGTAAATCTCTGGATGGTGGTCACCGCGCCCTGGATCGTGATCAGCCTCGTGCTCAGCTATATGGCGGGCGGCTATATAACCGGCCGGATGCGGCGGCGCCTCGATGATGCCCCGGCGGATGAGGTCGCGGCCCGGGACGGGATCAACGGTCTCGTGGTCCGGGGGCTGGGCATGTTGCTGACCGCATGGATGGCGGCCGGCGCGATCAGTGGTGCGGCTTCGGCGGCAGGATCGGCCGTGGGCGGCATCGCCCAGGGTGCAGGCTCTGCGGTCGGCGGTGCGGTATCGGGTCTGGCCCAGGCGGCTGGCGCGGCGGTGCCGGAACAGGCCGATGACGGGGTGCTGGAGTATCTTAACAGCCGGTTGATGCGTCCGGCGCTGCAGGGCGCGCGTGCGGCAGATGGCACGAGCTCTCCGGGTGCTCCGGCTGCGGATACGGGTGATCTGGCCGCGCAGACCGGTATCGTGCTGGGCAATACCCTGCGCAGCGGTGAGATTTCCGATCAGGATCGTGCTTTCCTGATCGCGGCCGTGGCGCAGCAGACCGGCCAGAGCCAGGCCGAAGTCGAGCAGAAGGTGGATGAGGCGGTAAAAGCCGTGATCGACGCCCGCGCTCAGGCCGAACAGATGGCTGCAAAGGCGAAGGCTGAGGCTGAGCGTCTGGCGAAAGAGGCTGAGGAAGCGGCAATTGCTGCGGCCGAAACCGCCCGTAAAGGCGCGATTATGTCGGCCTTCCTGCTGACGGCTGCCGCTCTGGTGGCCGGTGCAGCTGCGATGGCGGGTGCGGTGCGCGGCGGCCGTCACCGCGATGAGGGCCGGATCTGGGGTGGTCTGAGCTAACGTCTCTGACCCCAAAGTTGCGCTGAGACCGGAAGGGCGGCCCCCAAAGGGCCGCCCTTTTCATTTGCCGCCGCTGCTACAGGCTTTTTCGGCGCGGCACCGATAGGGAAGGCGGTTCTTCAGCCGCTCCCAGCCCCGGAACAGACCCCGCCGGGCGGTGGATTCGAAAATCTCTTCCGGCCCGTTCGGATCGAGAATTTCATTCTCGGCCAGCCAGGTTTCAAAGCCGGAAAGTTCGGGGATCTGATAGGGAACCAGGCTGCGCCCGGGGCCGCGCCCTGGATCACGTATCGCCTCAATCGTGGCGATCAGCGAGCCGGTCTCACGCCGTTTCGCCGTCACCTCGGCAGTGCTGACGCCCAGATGTTCGGCGATCAGATCATCGCGCAGATAGCTGATCTCATTGCGCAGATGCTGATTTCCTGGCTCATGGGTCGAAAGAATGACATCGCATTCGCTGTCCAGCCGCATCGAGCGGTTGTTGAAATTCGACGAGCCGACCCGCAGGATCGCATCATCGACCATCATCACCTTGGCATGGACATAGATCGGCTTTCCTCCTTCGGTAACCGGATGGTAAATCCGCAGCCGGTTTTTATGATCGAGGCGGCGCAGCGCCCCGACCAGCCTGGCCCGGGCGCTGTCCATCGCCAGCGGCTCGAGCCAGCCATGCGCGGTAACGGGCATGGTGATGACGATTTCGGGTGGATCCGGCTCGATCAGCCGCCGGGCAATGGCCCGGGCCACCGCGCGCGAGGCGAAATACTGGCTCTCGGCATAGATCATCCGTTTCGCGCTGTGGATCATCGCCAGCCAAGCGGCCTCGATCTCATATACCGGCTCCTGATCGGGCATTTTCGGCAGGGTCCGGGCGATGGAGAGCCGCATATTGGTGAAGGCGGGGGCCAGACCTTCGGGCCAGCCATCGGGGCCGGGCGGCGCCGGTGCCAGGCTCTCGCCGGTTGCGATGCGCCAGCGCTCGCGCGCCAGATCGCCAAGCGCCCGGGCGGCCGCCCCGTCAAAGGCGCTGGTCGCATCATGCCAGGGATCCTCGGGCTGGCCGCGCGGGCTGACCCGGCGCGGGTCGTGATCTTTATGGGCCCGGGTGTCCCAGCGTCTTGTGGTCAGATCAATACCGCCGCAAAAGGCCACCTGGTCATCAATCACCACGATTTTCTGGTGATGCGATCCGGCCAGAGGGTGATGGCCGTCCAGCCGCAAAGTGATGCGCGGATGGGCGCGCCAGCGCAGGATCGTCCAGAGGGAATTGCCGCGCAGCATAGAGCGAAACGCCCCGGTATCCCAGCGCAGCAGCCGGATCTCCAGCGCGGGGCTGCGGTCCGAGAGCCAGAGAATGAAATCCCCAAGCCGCGCCGGGCCTGCGTCATCGGCAATGCCGTCCCCGGCGGTCAGATCGCCCTTCTGGTCGCCAAAAGACAGGCGCGGGTCGAAATCCCAGCCGATCAGCAGCACTGAATGGCGGGCTTTCAGCAAGGCGCGGCGCAGATGCACGAAATAATCCGCGCCATCAATGATGAAGGTGAAGCGCCCGGCGGCTTCGGTCCTCCAGCTCGTGCTGTCCTCGGCCGACATAAATCCCCCTCTGCCCGTCAGAGGCGAAAACGCCGGGCCGCGGCACGGGTTCCCGGTGTATGTGGCAAGAGAGCCGCATCTGACCCGCCCGGTCCTGTGCCGGGAACCCGATGCGGCAAACCGCGTTTATTCAACGCTTTCGCACCGGCAGCGGGTCGGTGGGGAGGGGGTATAAGGAGGGGACAATGGACGAAAAGAGCGTTGGCTGGATTGCAGCCATTATCATCGGTGGTCTCGCCGGATGGATCGCTTCGGCATTTATGAAATCGGATACCGGCATCTTCATGAATATTGTGCTCGGCATCATCGGTGCCGCTGTGGCCAGTTTTCTGTTTGGTCTGCTCGGCGTGTCTTTCGGCGGCTGGGTTGGCTACCTCGTGGCCGGGATCGTCGGGGCCTGCATACTGATCTGGGGTGCCCGCTCGGTTCGCAGCCGGGGCTGAGGCCTGAAGGATCCCTCCCCGGATCCCTGCAGGCAAAAATAGTGTAACCAGTGCGCGTTTAAAAAAGCGCCTGCGGCCTGGTCCGCAGGCGCTTTGCTGTTTTCGGGCTGCAGGGGCTGCAGAAGCGGGCGTTACAGGCCCGCTTCCTCCTCATCTTCCTCGATGCTGCGCAGCTCTTCGGGCAGCAGGGCGGGCGGGGCCGCGCCGCCGATCGGGTCCATGAACAGCTCAGCGACCAGCTGGCTGCGGTCCTGGCTGCTGTCAGACAAAGCCAGAATGCCCTGGCGGTCATGCTCAAACTGCGCCGCACCGATTTCCCCTGCGGCGTAGAGCCGGGTCATTTCGGCCAGCACGGCAGTGCCATATTCCTGCAGATCTTCCGGTCTGGCCGGATTGCCCGAAGCCATTTCGAAACGCGCCGCATGGCCGAAGGCGAAGAGCACCAGCTGCATCAGGGCCTCGCCCGGGGTGGCGCCACGGGCCAGACGGTCGGCGACCAGAGTTTCGCCTGCCATGGTCATTTCCATGCCAAGCGTCCCGAGCAGCTCACACAGCCCCTCCAGCAGCTCCGGGCTGAGCGCGGTGGTGGCTGCAGGCTGATAGGCGAGCGGCGCACCGCCGAGCTCATCGGTATAGCCGGGCGGCACCGGCGCAAAACGCTGACGCGGCCGGGCCGGGGCTGCGGCCTGCTGTGGTGCGACGGGATGGGGGTCGGCCGGTGCCGGCTCCGGCTGTTCTGGCGGGGCCGGGATGCCGATCGTTTCGAGCGGCGCGGCAGCCTGGCGGATCTCAGACTCGGGCGCGGCGATGAATTCCGCCTGAAGGGCCTCAGCCACAGCGTCGGCCTCAGCCCCGTGCATCGGCGCTTCCGCCTCGCTCAGGATTTCGGTTCCGGCGGGCAGATCAGGCCCGGCTGCGGCGCCAGGCACCAGAACCATCACGCTGGCGGCCCCGAACAGCCGGCGCCACCAGGAGGGGCGCTGCTCATATTCCTCGACGAGGCCCAGCATTTTCAGCCGCCCCAGCGGCCGCGCCACCTCAAGCCCGCGGCCCCGGCCTGCAACCGTCAGCTGGTTGCGCGGAATGGGTCCGCTGGTGGCATGGATCTGACGGATCAGCGCAAGCAGTTCCTGCTCGCCGAAATCGAGCGGTTTGTCCAACATCTGGCCCTCAAGCTAAAGCGGAGGCCCGCATCGCAGATTGCTGCGGCGCGGTCAATGGCAGGAGGCGCTTTGCAGCGGACCAAACCGATAGAAACACGGGTTTTTCCCGAGGAGGGGCTCTGAAATATATTCGCATGTCCCGCCTGGCATGGCGAGGCGGATAACAGTGCAGAGGCAGCGGAGCGGTGTTCAGTAGCGGCGCTGGCGCAAAGTTGCCAGCCCATCGAGACTGATCCCGATAATGGCGCGCTGTCCGCTGCTGCTGCGGTTGGGGCTGAACAATTGCAGGATCGGATTGCTGCTCAGCGATTGCTGGGCGGTGCGGGCATCGGCAATCGCAGTGTAGCGGCTAATCAGCCCGTCGAGCACCCCGGGCTCGTTCAGGGTGGTGATGTCGAATTTCTTCTTCAGCATCGATGCCTGCATATCGATATCGCTGGATTTCAGCGCATCCGACAGGTTCAGGGCGGTGTAGAAGAAATCCTGCAGCTTTGGATCGGCCAGCACCGTATACCAGTTGCTCAGTTTCGGCGCCCGCGCTTCGGCATGCAGCACCGTACCGGCGGTGCTGTTCATTTCGAGCTGGCTGTTGATCAGCTTTTGTTCGACATAGCGCCCGACCATGGTCTCGACCCATTCGGGATCTGAGGTGTTTTTATTGGCGGTGCCGCCCTCGGTAAAGCCAAGCGCGTGGTAGAGGTCTTTGAAACGGCTGTCCGTCATCTTGTCGATCAGCGCGCCCTTTTCGCCCGAAGTCGAGGACAGCACCTTTTTCATCATCGCCTTGCCGAAGATATGGCTTTCGAGGTCATAGGCTTTCATCACGAAACTATAGACTTCGAAATCATTCACCAGCTGTTCGGCGGTGGTGATCTGGCCGACCCGCTCGCGGAAGGCAGTGATTTCACGGCTGTTGACCGGATCGCGCTGGATCGCAGCCTCAAAACTGTCGCGGCTGCGATGGATCAGCTTCAGGGCAAAAGCGCCCGAGAGGCCAGAGGTGGCAATCATGATCTGCTCTCCTCGGCGGCGCGGCTGAGCAGCCGGTCCTCATAGGGAAATAGGGGTGTAAGCGCGCGGAAGGCGGCATAGTAGCTGCCCCCGGCCAGGGCGGTTCCTGCCGCGGCAATGGCGGGCGCGAAGCTGGGCAGGGCCAGCGCGAGGGCAGCAAGACCGGTCTCGAGCTGCGCCTGCAAAGAGGCGCGATGCGGCGGGCTGACGAGGGCGATCTGGATCTGATAGGCGATGCGCCGTGCGGGGGTGGTGGCGGTTCCGGCGTCGAGCATCTCATCGCCGCGCAGCACATCGGCGCGGTTTTCCACCTCCAGCACATGGCGGCGCGGGCCGTTGCGCAGGATGCAACCGTTCACAATCACCCGCTCATCCGGTTTCAGCGTCAGGCGCAGCCCCATGTCAGGCCGCTTCCGTTTCCGGCGGCAGACCGGCGAGGCCGCCGATCATCGCATTATTGAGCGCAACCAGGCTGCTGACGCTGCCCTCACCGCGCAGAATGGCGGTGGTCTGGCGCTCGACAAACAAGGCCAGCGAGATCAGCTGCGCCCGCAAAGCGGCGGGCAGCTGGTTGTTCTCCGCGCTGAGGTCACGGCGCAGGAGCGACCAGAGGCGGATATTCTCGGCCAGGGCGGGCTGCAGGGTGCCGGCAAGGATCTGCATCCGAGCCGGGCCCTCGGCCTCATCATAGCTCCGGGCTGAGCTGGCCAGAGCGGCGGTGATCCGGCTGAAAATCTGCCGCTCAATCTCGCGCGGGGTTTCCGAGCTGCGGATGGTTCGTTTGTAGGCGGAGATGCTCATGCCATCCTCCAATCATGTATAGTCAATGATATTCATGACAATACATGATGCGCAAGTGAAAAGGCCCCCCGGAGGGGGCCTTTCCGGATCAGTCAGGCCGCGGTTCAGCGGAACAGCGACAGCAGGTTCTGCGGGCCTTCATTGGCGATCGACAGCGACTGGGTTGCCAGCTGCTGCTGCACCTGCAGCGCCTGCAGGCGGGCCGCTTCAGCTTCCATATCGGCGTCAACCATTGCGCCAACGCCGGTGTCCAGCGTGTCGGTCAGGTTTTTCAGGAATTCCTGCTGGTTCTCGATCGATTTTTCCGACTGACCCAGTTTGGTCGAGGCGTCGATCGAGCCGTTCAGCAGCGAATTGGTCGCCGAGAGTGCTTTGGCGAGGAAGTCGCTGTCGTTGATATTGCCGGTGGTGGCAGCATCGGCGATGGCTTTGAAGCCCGAAGCCAGCGCCTTGAGGTCGACCTGGTTGATCGAGATCTCGGTGGTGGCAAAGCCATTGCCGGCGCGGCTGATGCCGGTGACCACATTGCGGCTGGTTTCAACTGCGGTACCCGCGGTGGCCAGAGCGGCTTTATAGGCGGCATCACCGGCTTTGGCGGTGAGGCCAGCATTCAGCGCTGCGAGGTCGGCGGCGGAGTGGTTGGTATCGGTGTCGAACTCGGCTTCGGTCATCGCCACGGTGCCGGCGGTGGTGCGGGCGGCGTTGATGAAGGCCAGAGCCTCGGTTTTCGCCGCACCGGTCAGGGCCGAAGCCGCAGCGCCATCCAGCGCCGAAGCGGTGACGCCGGCGCGTGCGGTGTCAGCGACAGTCAGCTCGGCGGCGGTATAGTTCTTGCTTGCGCCTGCGGTGAAGGTCCAGGTGCCGCCGGTGCCTTCCATCGTCGCCTGGTTACCGGGATTGATCTGGCCCGAAGCATTCACCAGGTCATCGCCGTTGAAGGTCGATTGCGCGATGATAGTGTCCATCTGCTTGACCAGTTCCTGCAGTTCCGACTGGGTCGGAGCCACGACGGAATCGGTGGCATTCTGCGAGAAGGCCATACGCTCGGTGAATTTCTGCGCCAGAGCCTGGAAGCTTTCAGCGCCTTTGCGGGCAGCTGCGACCGAGTTTTTGGTCAGGGTCAGGCCTTCGTCGATCGCCGAATACATCGCGCTGTCGCCCTTCATCGATTCCGAGATCGAGAAGTAGGCAGCATTGTCTTTGCCCGACGAGATTTTCAGGCCGGTTGCGATGCGTTCCTGGGTGGTCGACAGGTTGTTATTGACGTTGCGCAGGGTCGAGAGCGCATTCATTGCCTGGGTATTGGTATTGATCGACGACATCCGATCATCCTTTCATGCTTCTGCAGGATCTTCGGCTTCTGCCAAAGGAAAGACGATGGCCTTTCATGAGGGATGATGGACGGTCCGGTTAATTCTGAGTTAATGTTTGTAGTTATTCATGAAATAAATATGGCGGGGATATACAGAACTGTCTGATTGCCGGAGGTCTGGCCGTCAGTAGTTGGTATCTATGCCCTTTGGCCGGGTCGCAAGCCCCTCGACCCCCTGGCCGGATTTGTCATACATGCCTTTCAGCGAATGCCTTTCGCGCACCCGCGCCACTTCCGAGCGGATCGTCACCGAGGCCTCGGCCATGACCTGCAGCAGCCCGGCATTCAGCTCCAGCGCTTCCGAGAGGCTGCGGATATGCTGGCGCAGCTGCCCGGTCACCTCGGCGCTGTCGCGCAGAAAGGGCTCAATCACCGGCTGGCGGGTTTCCAGCCGCTGCAGCAGCGCCTGTTTATCCTCATAAAGTGCCGCCACCTGCTGCGGATCGCGGGCGCGCAGCGCCTGGTTCTCGCGCTCCAGCAGCCCGGTCAGCTCGGTGACCAGCCTGGTGAAGGCAAGGATATTATCCTCATCAGCGGCGGTCAGCGGCGGGCGCTCGCCAAGCGCGGCCCGGGCGCGCCGCTCGTGGAAACGCGAGGCCAGACGGCTGAGGGAAGCGGGGGCTGTGATCTTCATCCGCCATAGGCCTTCATCTGTCGCGCCAGGCTGTCGGCAATGCCGGTGCTGCCGCTTTCGGCGATTTCCCCGGCGATAGCCCCGGCCAGGACGCTGCGCCAGATCTCTTCGGCATGACATGCCCCAAAGGTTGCAGGTCCGGCGGTGCGCAGCATTTCCTCGACCATTGGCGTCAGAAACGCCGCCTCAAATTTTTTCGCCGTAGCGCGCAGAGCGGCATCCGCTGCGCTGCGCTCAGCTGCAGGTTGTGGCGCAGGTTGTGGCGCGGGCTGCGGTGCCTGGGCCAGGGCGCCGGGCAGGGGAAGGGGAAGGGGAGAGGGCAGCTCCATCAGATGATCTCCAGATCAGCATGCAATGCCCCGGCCGCTTTCAGCGCCTGAAGAATGGCAATCGTGTCCTGGGTGTTGATGCCAATCGCATTCAGCCCATCGACCAGTTCCTGCAGCGACACCTGGCCCTCGAGCACCGAAAATCCGCTGTCGCGCGGGCGCAGAGCAATATCGGTGCTCGGCACCACGACCGTTCCGCCAATCGACAGCGGCATTGGCTGTGACACTTCGGCACTTTCACGCACCATCACCGTCAGCCCGCCCTGGCTGATCGCCACCTCATCAATGCGCACATTCGAGCCCATGACGATGGTGCCGGTTTTGGCGTCAATCACCACTTTGGCGCGGCTGTCGGGCAGCAGAGTCAGATTTTCAATCGCCGCCAGCAGCTGCGGAATATCGACCTTGCCGCGTGCGCTGACCTCAACCGTGCCGGGATCGAGCATCCGGGCCAGGCCGTCACCGGTTTCATTGATCGCATCGGCCATGCGCGAGGCGGTGGTGAAATCGGGATTGCGCAGGGCAAGGCGGACCGAGCTCATGGCATTGAGCGAGAATTCAATCTCGCGCTCGACAATCGCGCCATTCTCGATCCGGGCCACGGTGGGCACGCCCTCGGTGACCGAAGCGGCCTGGCCGCGCACCGAAAAGCCGCTGACCGCAACCGGCCCCTGGGCCACCGCATAGATATTGCCATCGGCGCCGGAAAGCGGCGTCACCAGCAAAGTGCCGCCCTTCAGCGAGGTGGCATCGCCCAGCGAGGAGACCACAATATCAATGGTCGAACCGCTGCGCGAAAAGCCGGGCAGATTGCCGGTAACCATGACGGCGGCGGTATTGCGGGTTTTGATCTGCTCATCGGTCAGATTGCCGACGCCCAGACGCCCCAGCATCCCCTCCATCGATTTGCGGGTGAAGGGGCTGTTTTTCAGCGTATCGCCGCTGCCGTTCAGGCCCACGACCAGGCCATAGCCGATCAGCTGGTTTTCCCGGATCCCCTCAAAATGCGCGATATCCTTGATGCGCACCTCGGCCTGAACCGTCCCCAGGGCCAGCATCAGCGCCAGAACAGCAAGCGCCGGACGCAGCAGTACAGACCCTATCATGGCAGTCCTTTCACAGGCTTGGCACCCGCCGCCGAACGGCTGGCATGTCTATCAAGTATAAACGAATTAATACATGTATTGATTGATGTAAATTCTTGTGTGAAAGGGGTCTGGCATCTTTCGTCTTCAGAACCATTCGTGAGTAGCCATGCGCGCCCTCCTGTATAATCCCGGACAAGCCGGGCTTTTCTCGGGTCAGCCTCCTGCGGGTCTGGAGCTGATCCCGGTTGAGCGTGCGGCGCTTGAGGCCAGCGCGACGCGACTGGCGCGGAATGATCAGCTGCCGGTCTTTCTGGCCGGTCCGGCCGACAGCGCCATGCTGCGGCAGCTGCGCTCGCTCGGCTTTACCGGGCCGGTTCTGGTGCTGATGCCCGGGGTCAGCGCGCTGCAGACCGCCGATCTGATCTATGCGGGCGCCGATGATGTGCTGGCCCTGCCGGTGGCGGGCTGCGAGCTGATGGCACGGGTTGCGGCCGTCTCGCGACGTCTGCACGGGGTCAGCGCCGGGGCGCTGACGGTCGGGGCGCTGGAATTCTATCTCGATGGCCGCCATCCCCGCCTGCATGGCGAAGAGATCCGGCTTTCGGCGCGCGAATACGATATCATGCGGCATCTGATGCTGAATGCACAAAGGGTGGTGGCGAAAGAGGCGATCTATGACGCGCTCTATGCGCTTTGCGCTTTGCCGCCCTTTGACAAGATCATCGATGTCTATATCTGCCGGCTGCGTGCCAAAATGACCCGGATCCGCCCGGGCTGTGGCGCCTATATCGAGACCGTGCCCGGGCGGGGCTACCGGATGACCGTGCCCGCCCTGCAGGCGGCCTGAGCCGCCTGGCGCAGAGAGGGCGGCGTCTTTCAGTCCGCCTGCTTCAGTCCGCCTGTTCGGGCCGCCTGTTCGGGCCGCCTGTTCAGGCCTCGGTCAGCAGGTGATCATCCTCGGTCGGCAGCCGGATCAGGCCCTGACGCGCCAGATCATTGGCAATATCAATCAGCTTGTCCTGGGCCTCCCGCGCATCGCGCGAGCGCACCGGGCCAAGCGCCGCCATTTCCTCAAGCAGCATTTCGCGCGCCCTGGTGGTCAGGGCGTCGATAAAGCGGTCGCGGATCCCCTTTTTGGCGCCGCGCAGCGCCAGCGGCACCACTGTGCCTTCGGAAGAGCGGATCAGGCGCGACAGGCTGTTCTGATCGAGCCGGGCCAGATCGTCGAAGGTGAACATCTTTTGCTTGATCGAGGCGAATTCGGCGGGCTGTTGCTGGGCCAGGGTTTCGGCAATATCCTCAAACACCTGGCTGTCGAGCTTGTTGAACATATCGGCGATGCGCTGATGCGGATCGGGCCCGGCCCGGCGGGTGGCGGCGCGCAGAAAGTCGCGCTCGAGCGTCTCTTCCAGAATATCCAGCACATGGCGCGACAGGCCCTTGAGCGCGATCATCCGCGAGACGATGCCGGTCATCCGCTCACGCGGGAACAGCGGCAGCACCCGGGCGGCGATATCGGGTTTGACCCGGCTCAGCACCGCCGCCACGGCCTGGTCGCTTTCGCCGGCCAGATAGGTATGGATCATCTGCTCATTGAGCGTGGCAAAGGTTTCCCAGACGTTTCGCCCCGAAACCGGGCCGCGAATATCGGCCATGATCTCTGAGACTTTCTCGCGCGGCAGGAAATTGCCCAGCATCCTTTCGGCAATATCGAACGAGCCGACCACGCCGCTGGCCCCGGCAACCCCGGCCGAAAACTCGACCATCACCGCCTCCACCACCGAGGCGGGAATGGTGCCCAGCACCGACATGGCCTGGGTGATTTTCTGGATCTCGGCCTCATCAAGCTGGCGCATCAGCGCCGAGCCGCGCTCCTCGCCGACGCAGAGAAACAGCACAGCGGCTTTTTCGACGCCGCTCAGCGCCACATGTTCGGGGACATATTTCATCAGAACCGGCCCTGTTAATAGCCTGAATAGGATTGCATCAGCGAGCCGGCCAGCATGAACCAGCCGTCAATCAGCACGAAGAAAATGATCTTGAACGGCAAAGCGATCATCACCGGCGGCAGCATCATCATCCCCGCCGCCATCAGCACCGAAGAGACGATCAGATCGATGGCGATGAAGGGCAGGAAGATCAGAAAGCCGATGGTAAAGGCCCGTTTCAGCTCGGAAATCATGAAGGCCGGGACCAGCACCCCCCAGGGGGTATTCTCATCGGGCTGCAGCGCTGCGCCGGCCTCTGTGGCCGCTCCCGGTGCCGTGCCCGGTGCCGCCCCGGCAGCGCCGGGCTCCGGGCTTTGCAGACTGCGGCCCGACATCGACAAGAACAGGCCGATATCCTTGTCGCGGGTATTGGCCAGCATGAAGCGGTGGAAGGGGGCGGCGATGCGCGGCAGAGCGATCTCTTCGGTGATTTCATTGGCGATCAGCGGCTCGAGCCCTTCGGTCCAGGCCTCATCAAACACCGGCTGCATCACAAAAAGCGTCATGAAAAAAGCCAGCGCGGTCAGCACCATATTCGGCGGCGACTGTTGCAGGCCAAGCGCCGAGCGCAGCATTGAGAAGACGATGACGAAGCGGGTGAAAGAGGTCATCACCACCAGCAGCCCCGGCGCCAGCGACAAAGCGGTCATGATGCCGACCAGCTGCAGGATCCGGCCTGAAAGCGGCCCGCTGTCACCGGCCTCGGCCCCGAGAGCCTCGGCCAGGCCACTGACCAGCCCCGACATATCCTGCGCGGCCAGTGGCGTTGCCAGCAGCAGAACGGCGGCGCAGGCGCTGAGGACGGCCCGGCGCATCACAATGCGGACAGATAGTCTTTGACGATTTCGGTCAGGGTCACGCCGATGCGGTTCTCACCGACCTTGACCAGATCGCCGCGCGCCACGAGGCGGTCATTGATCATCACATCCACCGGCTCGCCGATTTTCTTGTCGAGCTCGATCACCGAGCCGCGCGACAAGGCCAGCATCTGGCTGATCGGCATACGGGCCCGGCCCAGAACGATCTGCACATCAAGGCCGACATTCAGCATCGCCTTGATGCTTTGCCCCTCGGCACTGCTGGCGGGCTGCTGGTCATCCAGGGCCTCGCTCAGAAGATCGGCTTTAAAATCAGTCATCTGTCAGCTCCTGTCAGCAAGATCGGCCATGGGGTTGGAAAAGTCGCTCAGCCCGGCCAGGGTGGCGAGCAGGGCCTGATGCAGCCCGGCCTCGTCATGCGAGGCCCGGCCCTGGTCCCAGCTGGCCAGCGCCATGCCGGGGGAAAGTCCGGGATCAGCGATCAGCCGCACCGGCGCGCCTTCGGCGGTCAGCGCGCCCTGCAGCGCGGCTTCAATCTGCGGGCAGAGCGCCTCGGGCAGGCGCAGTTCCAGCCCGCCCGGGCCTTCGGCCATGCGCAGCGCATCACGGCAGAAAGCGGCAATGCGGGCCGGGGCGAAGGCGGTGAAAATCTCGGGCAGAAGCCGGGCGGCGAGGGCATGGATCAGGCGCAGCAGGTCGCGCTCCAGCCCGGCGTGATGCGCGGCGCGCGCCTCGCGCAGCGCCGTCAGCCCGGGCAGCAAAGCCGCGAGGGTCTCGCTCATCTGTGCCTCGAACCCGGCGTTAAGCCGGGCTTCGGCCTCGGCCACACCCTGTTTCAGCCCCTCGGCCTGGCCTTCGGCAAAAGCCGCAGCGCGGATCGCCTCCAGCTCTTCGGGGCTGATCTGCGGCCGGGTTGCGGCCCGGCGGGCCTGGGCCAGCGAGGCGGTTTCCGCCTCGATCTCGCGGTCGAAATCGCGGGTAAATTCAAAGCTCAGCATGATCAGCTCTTTTCATGCAGCCAGACCCGGATCAGGCGCAGAGCCGCGTCATTCTCGCTTTCGACGAGGGCGCCAAGGCTTTCGAGATGTCGCCGGGTGACTGCGCCGCGCACCAGAGCCAGCGAGACGAATTCTTCCTGATCACTGTCCGTGGCCTCATCGGTCTCGCCAGCGGGGGAGGCAGGGTCGAGCGCTTTTCTGACCGCCTTCTGATCGACCGCCTCGGCGGGGCTTTCGCCCGGCAGCTCTTCGGCGGGTTCGGGCGGTTCGGGCGCGCGCGGCGTCAGCCGTGCCAGGGCCGGACGGATGGCGAAGAAGACGATGATCGCGACAATCGCCAGGGCAATCAGCCAGCGCAGCAGGCCGGGCAGATAGGCCAGCAGATCCTCGGCCAGGGTATTGGCGCGCTCAAACTGCGGCACGCCGCCATCCTCGATGAACTGCAGGCTGTCGACGGTGACGAAATCGCCCCGCGCCTCCTCAAAGCCCATGGTCGAGCGCACCAGCTGCGACAGCCGTTCCAGCTCATCGGCGCTGCGGTCCTGATAGCCCTCGGCGCTGGTGGTGCCATTGACCAGCACAGCGACCGAGAGGCGGCGGATCGCACCGGGTTCGATCACGGTTTCGGTCCGGGTCGAGCCGATCTCGAACCGGGTCTCATCCTCGGCGCGCTCGCGGTTTTCCGAGCGCGTGCTGCCGTTTTCCCCGAGCCCCAGCCCGCCAGGCAGATTGTTCATCACATCGACGCTTTCGCCATCGCCCTCCTGGTTGGAGGCGGCTTCCGAGACCGAACGGGTCTGGCGCGCCACCTGGCTTTCGGGATCGAAACTTTCTTTCAGGATGACCTCGCGCGCGGTGGCCAGCTCGGCCGCCACCCGCACCCGCACATTACCGGCCCCGACCCGGGCGCTGAGCATCTGCTCGATATTGCGCGCCAGGCGGTCCTCAATGGCGATGCGCGCCGCATGAATGCTGCCCGAGGCATCGGTGGCCTCGCCCTCGGCGGCCAGCAGGGTTTCGCCCGAGGCCGAAAGCACGGTGACGCGCCCCGGCGCAAGGCCGGGCAGAGCGGCTGCGACCAGCGAGCGCACCGACATCGCCTGGCGGCGGTCCAGCTCCATGCCGCGTTTGGTGCGGATGATCACCGCCGCCGAAGGCTCGGGGCGGTCCGAGGCAAAGGCCTCGCGCTCGGGCAGCACCAGATGCACCCGGGCGCTTTCGACCACATCCAGGGTCTGGACCGAACGTGCCAGCTCGCCCTCCATGGCGCGCAGGCGATTGACCCGCTGCAGGAAGGTGTTCATGCCAAGGCCGCTTTGCTCATCGAAGAGCTCCCAGCCCGGCAGGCCCTCGGCGGCGACACCGGCTTCGGCCAGGGTCATGCGCGCGCGGGCGAGATCGCCTTCGGGCAGGCTGACGAGGCTGCCATCCTCGGAAATGCGGGGCTTATAGCCGGCCTGTTCCAGCGCCCGGACCATGGCTGCGCCCTCAGAGGCGCTGAGATCGCCGGCCACCGGCCGGTAGACCGGGGCCAGCACGGCCGAGAGGCCGAAGATCAGCACGCTGACAATGGCAAGGCCGGTCAGGCCGAGAATGGTCAGTCGTTTCGGACCCAGGGCCATGAAATTATCGATGATCTGCTTCATCAGCCCTTATTCCTGCCCCATCCCGGCCTGGTTCGGTGTTGTCTATCAAGTATAGGTAATCTTGATCTTGCTATTCTTGTTATTCTTGAAATATGCGGGAGTAAATAGACGGTTAACTTTCACTTGCCTGACCTGTGGCCGCTGGCCCCGGGATCGGCCTCTGAGGAAAGGGCGAAGCGATGGCCGCAGGCCAGACAGCAGAGGCATCAGCAGGTGCCAGAAGCAGAACTGTGACCCGGCGCCGCATCCTGGTGGGCGGCCTGGTTCTGCTGCTGGCGGGGATTGCCGCCGGCATGGGCCTGTGGCGGATGCAGCAGGACAGCCCCTCCGAGGCGCTGAATCTTGATGTGCGCCGGGCCGAGCAGGGCCAGGCGCTGCTGCCGCTCGGCCGGATCACCGTCAATGTCGCCGCCTCAGGGGCGCTGAGCGAAAAGCGCAGCCGCTTCCTGGTGATCGAGCCAACGCTGCTCTATGTCGCGGCGGAGAACAGCGGCAAGGATAGTACGGATATGGCCAGCCATCTGCCGGCGATCCGCGACAGCTTTATCGAATATCTGTCGCAGCTGCATGAGAATGATGTCTATGGCAGCGCGGGCCTCGCCGATCTGCGGGCCGAACTGCTGCGCCGCGCCCGGCTGGTCACGGGCTCGGATGCGCCGACCGGCATTCTGCTTCAGGATTTTGTGCTGCAATGAGCTCGATTGATCTGACAGAGCCCGGCCTGCAGACCGGCAGCGAGGCGGGCGTGACCGAAGGGTTTGAAAGCCTGAGGCTGAGCCCGGCCCTGCCGCTGGAAGAAGAGATCATCGCCCGCGCCTCGGCCAATTATGAGCCTTTGCCGATGCTCGAGGTGATCTTCGGTCGCCTCGTCACCAGCTATGCGCCAATGCTGAAAAGCCAGGGCGGATTTCTCTGCGAGGCCACGAGCCATAAGCTCAGCTATCAGAGCTGGGGCCGGGCGGTTGAGGCGCTGGATGAATTCGGTGTGGCCGCCATCGCCGCCAGCAGCCAGGGCGGCGATATTGCCATCGCTTTCGACGGTGCTTTCCTGCATGGCGCGATCGGCTCGATGCTGGGTGGTAAGCCCGGCCCCGCCGATGTGCTGCGCCGGGTGCCGAGCACGCTGGAAAAGGCATTCGCGCACCGGCTGATCCAGGACAGTCTCAGCCAGCTGTCGCAGCTGATCAGCCGGATCGTCGAGGTGAATTTCACCCCTGATGCGGTTGAGGCCCCGGCGCAGATCAATTCCTTCCATAATGGCAATGCGATCACGGCGGTGCTGGAGATGCAGGTGCAGATTGGCCTGCTGCCTGGCCGGGTCTCGATCCTGCTGCCGATGCAGACGCTTGAGCCGATGCGGCCGCAGCTGGGCAAGATGTTCCTTGGCGAGGAGCTGGGCCGCGATATCGGCTGGCGCGATCATTTCGCTGGCCATATCTCGGGGGCGAGCATGACGCTGACCGCCGAGCTGCACCGGCTGAGCTTGCCGCTGGCCGATGTTTTGCGCTGGCAGCCCGGCGCGGTGATCGATCTGGGTATTACCGAGGATCATGAGGCCAGCCTGATCTGCTCGGAGCGTGCCATCTTGCATGGCGCGACCGGGCGGCGGCGCAATGGCAGGCTGGCGATGCGCATCACCCGCGAGGCCGGCGAGCCGACAGAGGGAGAGGATGATGATATCCTTACTGATTGATCTCGTCATCCTCGCGGCGCTGGCCGCCGCTTTGGTCTGGGGTGTGGTGCTGGCCCGGCGGATTGCCCGGCTGCAGGCGGCCTTAGCCGAGCTGGCCCCGGCGCTGCAGGCTTTTTGTGATGCGGTCGAGCAGTCGGAACGCTCGGTGGCTGAGATCCGGCGCGAGACCGACCGGATGAGTGAGGCCGGTTTGCGGGCCGCGCCGGAACCGGCAAAGCCTGCGACGGAGCGGCAGGATCTGGTGCGCCGCTTCTTTGCTGCAGCCCGGATGCGGCAGGAAGGCTGAAGGATGAAACGCATTGCATCAAAGGCCCCGCTGCTGCTCTCGATGGCGATCAGCCTTGGCATTTCCGGCGCCTTGGCAGCGCAGGAATTCGTGAAAGGGCCTTTGCCCGAGCCTGTGGCAACGGAAGCGCCAGCGCCAGCGCCGGAGGCGGAGGCAGGCGCAGAAGTGGCTCCGGGCGCCGAGCCGGTGCCCGAGGTCAATGCAGCGGAATCAAGCCGTGATGGGGCGGCGGGCGCGGTGTTGCCCGAACTGCTGGCCGCGGTTGCGGCCGAGCGCGCGGCGCTGAACCGCCGGGCGCTGGCGCTGGATAAGCGCGAGGCCGAGCTGGCCTTTGCCGCCGCCGCGCTGAGCGCGCAGGATCAGCAGCTGAGCCAGCTGAAAGATGAGATCGAGCGGCTGCTTGGTCTGGCCGAAGCCAGTCACACCGAGGATGTGACGCGGCTGGTCCGGATTTACCGGGCGATGAAACCGGCCGATGCGGCGGCGATCCTGTCGGATGCGGATCTTGAGGTTTCGGTTCTGGTGATCGCGGCCATGGCTGAGCGCGATTCCGGGCCGATCCTTGCCAAAATGAACAAGGTGCGCGCTCAGGCGATCTCGAAAATCATCCTCGAGCGCTCGCGCCTGCCGGGGGACCAGAATCTGGTCAATCTCAAGGTGAACTGAGATATCCCTGCGCGGCCCGGGGGCAGGTACCGCGCAGGGGCTTTCCTCATTTCAGAGGAAATTCAGCAGCGACAGGTTTTTCAGCCTTACCGTCACCGCATAGCTGGCTTCGAGCTGGGCGCTGAGCGCCTCGAGCCGCGAGGCGACCTCATAGCCATCCACGCCTTCGATATCGACGACGCGGTTGTTATAGATGCCGCGCAGATTTTCCTGGCGCCCGATCATATCCTCGACAAAATTCTGCTGATTGCCGAGGATGACCTCATGCGACTGCAGCCCGGAGATGCCTTTGCTCAGCGCGGCATTGGCCTCATCGACCCAGGCGCGGAAGGCGGCGGGATCGCTCAGCTTGTCGACATCGGTCTGGGCATACATCATCAGCCCCTTGAGCATATGCCGCACCGCCTCATCGCCGGCATTCATGCCAAATTCGAGGGTCGTGCCCTCATCGAGGCGGGCATTGGCCGAAATGTCCGAGCCGCCATAGGATGAGGTGAAATAGTTCGGGGTGGAGAGCGGCGCCCCGTTCAGGCCGAACCAGGCATCGAGATCGGCGATCTGGCTGGCGGCATCGCTCGCGCTCGCGCCTGGGGGCAGCTGCGCCTCGGCCAGGCTGTCGGGCAGGGCGAGGGGTTCGGCCTGGGTATTTTGCCCCGAGAACAGATATTCCCCGTCATAGACCGTGTTCAGCTGCGAGGTGATGCCCTTGATCAGCGCCCGGGCCTCGCTTTGCAGCACATCCCGGCTCTGGGTGCCGAGGCTGAGCGACAGGCTCAGCGCCTGAAAGCTCTGCAGGCTGCTGCGGACCCCGGAGACGAGGCCCGAGGTGATCCCCAGCCTGCCCTGCAGCAGGCGGTTTGAGGTGGCAAAGGCCTCGGTGCGGTCCATGCGGTTGCGCAGATCGAGGGTCTGGGCCGCGCGGAAGCTGCGATCGGCATAGACATCGGCCTTCAGCCCGGTGACCAGCTCCTGGCGGGCCTGATTGACGAGGCGGTCCTGCTCGGCGATGGCCTGGCGGCTGCTGAGGGATTTCTGCAGCGTTGAAATGGTAGAGATCGTGCTCATATCAGGGCTCCTCAGACTGCATCCATCAGTGAATCCAGCATCTGCTGCAGGGTGGACAGGACCTTGGCATTCGCGGCATAGCTCTGCTCGATCACCATCAGGACCTGAAGTTCATCATCGACATTCACGCCCTGCAGATTCTGGCGTGAGGCGCTGATCGTGGCGCCGGACAGCTCGGCCGACTGCACCGCGCGTTCGGCCGAAACCCGCATCTGCTGCTGGCCCGCGACCATATTGGCGGCGCGCTCGGCCAGCGACTGCCCCCCGGCCGGGCGCTGGTCAATGCTGCTGATCAGAGCGTTGACAATGGTGGAGGAGCCAGGCTCGAGCGTGGTGGCCGTGCCAAAACCGCTGACCAGCAGCCCGGCATTGCCGCCCAGGGCCGGATCGGCGGCGCGGTTCACCATCAGCCGGGCCGCAAGGCCGGAACTGTCGAGGCCGGGCGTGCCGAGGGCGCTGTCGGTGAACAGGCCATGCGCGCCGGGGGCGAGGGTCGGATCGGCGGCCGAAAACCGGGCGATCAGATCGGCGGCAAAGCCGTCAAGCTCGCCGCGGATCTTTGGAATGGCGGTATCGCGCAGCTCCATCAGCCCGGCCAGGCTGCCCGAGCTGAAGCCGCGGTTGCCGTTGCGCCCGGGGGTGATATCGGTATCGCCGGCGCGCAGACTGCCGGTGCCGGGCTCATAGCTGAGCGTGCTGACCCGCCGGCCCTGGACCAGTTCGGTGCCGCCGGCAGTATAGACGCTGACCGCGCCATCGGGTGAGCTGGTGATCTGGATATCCATATAGCCGGACACCTGATCGAGCAGCCGCCCCATCTCATCGAGCAGCTCCGCGCCCTCAACCCCGCCCGATCCGGTCTGCATCAGGCGCATATTGATCTGCCCGATCCGGGTCAGCCGGTCATTCAGATCCGAGACATCATAGCGGATGTTCAGATCGACCTCGCTGCTGAGCGCATTGGCGACCTGGGCCAGATCATTGATCTGACGGGCCAGGCCCTTGGCCATTTCCACCGTACCCTGCTGCGCCGCCTGATTATTCGGGCTGCCCGACAGGGTGATCAGCGCATTATAGACCTCATTCAGCCCGGCCGAGGGCGAGGTGGCATCATCGGGCTGGCCGAGCAGATCGGTATAGCTTTTCAGCCCCTCGGCCAGGGTCTGGCTGCGCGCCAGTTCCGAACGGTTGCCACGGTCGAGCCGGTCAAGCAGCGAGTTCACCTCGCGCGAGATACCGGCCACCGCCACCGTGCCATGCCGGGTGACCAGATCCGCGGATTTGCGGGTATAGCCCTCGGTCGAGGCGTTCGAGATATTGCGCGCCACCAGATCCGATTGCAGCGCGGTGGTGCGCAGGCCCGCGGTCGCGATATTAAAGGCGCTGGAAATGCCCATGATCCGCTACCCCGCTCAGCGCTTCAGACTGTTGATCTCCTGCAGCATTTCATCGGCTGCAGTGATGATCTTGGCATTCGAGGAGTAGGCGCGCTGGATCCGGATCAGATCGGTCAGCTCGGTCGCCACCTCGACGGTTGAGCTTTCAAGCGCCCCGGCGAGGATGACGCCGTTCTTGCCGCTGCCTGCCGTGCCGAGCATCAGATCCCCGGCGCCGCGCCCGGCCTGATAGGCATTGCCATCGATCAGCGTCAGCCCGTCGGGATTGGTCACCTGGGCCAGCGGCACCTCATAAAGACCGATGCGCCGCCCGTCCTCAAACACGCCCCAGATCGTGCCCTGCTGATCGGTCTCGGTCCGCGCCAGCATGGTCTGGCCCGAACCATCGGCCTTGAATTTCTGCGGGGTGAAATCGCCGACGAACTGCTGCACTCCGGAATAGGTGCCTGGCTTACCGAGCGAGAGGGTGATCGGAAGATCATCGCCATTGGCATTCACGGTGAGCGAAATCTCTCCGTCAGGGCTGACCGTCATGCCGGTGCCGCTGCTGACCAGGGTATAGCTCTCCGGCGCGCCGGGGGTGGCCCCGGCATTCTGGAAGGTGACATTGATCACGCCATGGGTGCGCCCGGTGCTGTCAGTGATCGTCAGATCCCAGGCGTTCTGGGTGGTGGTCGGCTGCCAGGACAGGGTCATTTTCTCATTGCGGCCCAGCTGGGTGTAGAATTCCATGCTCGACAGGAAGGGTGCGCCCGGCGGGGTGACGCCGGTTTCCTGGGCCGGCAGATTGCCCGAGACGCTGGCCTCGGTGGTCGGCTCGGCCGGCAGCTGCAGATCGCCGATGCGCACCGATTTGAGGCCGCCAAAACCCGAGCGGTCAACCGGCCCGGCAATGCCGGTCTGCGGATCCAGCTCATAGGCGGCAAGGTAATAGCCGGCGCTGTTCACCAGATAGCCGTTCTCATCTTGCTTGAAGCCACCGGCCCTGGTCAGGAAGTAATTGGACAAAAGCGGATCATCGGGGTTTTTCGACACCACGAAGAAGCCCGAGCCCGAGACCGCCATATCATAGGGCGAACCGGTGGGATTGATCATGCCCGAGCTGCTGATATCGCTGCCATTCACCGCTTTCACGCCGGAGACCGCACCGGCTCCGGGCACGGACTGGGTGACCATATCGGCGAAGGTGCGCTTATAGCCGACCGTATTGGCATTGGCGATATTCTCAGAGATCCGCGCGACCGAGGTCGCATTTGCCATCAGGCCCGAAACGGCCGTGGACATAGCGCCGGAAATTCCCATTTTTCAGATCCTTCTGGTCAGATATTGGCGGTTCATCGCAAAACAGTCCCGGCCAGGGCCGGGGTCGGGGCGCCTGGTTCAGGGGAAAGCGCAGACTGCCCTTCGGGGGCGGTATCGATGGGCTGTGCCAGCAGCAGCCGGGCCGCATCGCGGGCGGAGCCGGCGCGTTCAAGCATGATGTCGCTGATCTCATGCGACAGCGGCTGCAGCAGCGGCATAGGCGTGTCGAGAGCGGCAAAAAGCGCGCGGCGCTCGGGGAAAGCGGCGCCCTCCTGGCTGTTTTGCAGCACGTTGAAATACTCGGTGGCCTGCAGCGTGGCGCCGCTCTGATGCGCGGTCAGCACGGCGTAAAGCGCCTCGCCGGGCAGGCCGGCAAAGCCCGGCCCTTCGGCCAGTTTCTGATGCGCGGCAAAGGCTGCGCGGCTCAGCCCGGCCTCTCTGGCGCTGCGGGCGTAAAGCGCCAGCTCGGGGGCGGTTCTGAAAGCGGGGGGCAAAGCCGTGACCGGGGCCGCGCCAGCGGCGATGGCGCTGAGGCTATAGCGGCCCTGCAGCTCCTCAAAGCGCGGCAGGCCTTCGCGGGCCAGGGCCAGACGGGCGCGGCCAGGGTTATGGCTGAGCAGCCAGGCCTCGGCCTCGAGCAGCGGGATCTCTGCGGCCTGTTTTTCCGGCGGGGCCGGGGCGTCAATGCGGTTCAGGTCGATCTGCAGCGCCGAATATTCCGAGGCGGCGGCAACGCTCAGCCCGGCGCGGCCATAGGCGCGGGCCAGAGCCTTGCGCGCAATCGGCCAGACCGGATCGAGGCGGTAGAAAGGCTCGACCTGGCGCAAAGTGGTCAGATAGGTTTCAAGGCTGATCGCCTCAGCCTCGATCGCCGCGGCAAAGGCGGCCAGCGCCAGGGCACCGCGTTCATGCGCCAGCACGGCCTCGGGCGTGCCGGGATGGTCCTGGCGGATCTTGCCCATAATATCCAGCGCCAGCGGGATATCACCCAGATCCTCGGCCACCTGGGCCAGACGGGCGCGCAGGATCAGCGCCTCATAATCATGGCGCCACTGATTGACGCCCTCGCTGAGAATATCGCGCAGCGCTGGCAGCAGCTTCGGATCTTTGCGCAAAAGCGCTAGATCGGCCATGGCAATCCGCGCCCTTTGTGCTGCGAGATCATGGCCTTCGGCGGCGCGGGCGAAATAGTCAAAAGCCTGTTCCGGCATGTCATAGACCAGGGCCAGCCGCCCCATCATCAGATGATAGACCGGCTCCTGCGGCAGGCGGGTCGCCTCACGCGCGCCGCGCAGCAGCCCTTCGGCAATGCGGTGATCGCCGCGTAGCAGCGCCATATCGAAGAGTTTTGGCAGCAGGCGCGAGATCACCGGCTCGGAATGGTTCTGCAGCTCGGCGACCGCCTCGGTCAGGCTGGCCCCGGCGGGGCCAGTCTCGCCCGGCAGCCTTCTGACCGAAGCGAAAGCGGCGAGCTGCCAGAGGCTATGCTCTTCGAGCAGCGCCGCGGCTTCCGGCTCAGCCGGTGCTCCGGCGAGGATATCGAGCATGATGCCGGTTGCTTTCCAGCGGCCCAGCAGTTCGGGCTGATCCTCGAGGCCCTGCGCACGGGCGCGGTCGTGGAAAGAGCGCGCCTCGGGCAGCAGAAGCTGTGCCATCATCATCTGGCTCAGCGCCAGCGAGATCCCGGCCCGGGCCTCTGGCGCGGCCTGTTGCAGCTGCTGTAGCAGCGCCGCGCGATCGCGCAGGAAATTGCCAGCCGCGAAATCAGCGGTGCGGATCAGCGGCAGCTTTTCTGTCACTGCCGGGCTCACCGTTGCGGCGGTGCGGCCCTCAGCCGCAGCTGGGGGGGGGAGGGGCGTGGCCGGGGTAAATTCCGGCGCCGGCTGCAGCGCGGGATCAAAAGGCGGGGCGCTGTCGGCTATGGGCGGCGGGGCCTGGGCCGGGCCTTCGCCCGGCGCGGGGGCTGCTGCCGGGGCCAGGGCTGCGAGCTCTGCCTCACGCGGCGCCTCATTCTGCGCCCGCCAGACCGGGCGCAGTTTCGGCAGGTCGCGATAGGTGATCCTGTCCGGACGCGGCGGCGGGCGCGGCAGGGTGCGGCCCAGCCAGGCACCGAAATCCTCTGCCCCGGCCGCATCCGCGACCTGTGCCAGGGCAGGGGGGGGCAGGAGCAGCGCATAAATGGCCAGCGCCGCCTGAAGCGAGCTGTGCCATTTGCCGCGCCGTTTTCCTGTCATCCTTGCCTCATGTCATAGCTGCATCATTTCAATGCACATTTTATTCTTGCAATACTTGTCACAATCCATGAAATCAACATCAATAACAAGGATGAGGCATGTCGTCATGGATACCACGGCTTATCTGCCGCTTGCCGCTGCGGCCGGGCTGCAGCGCAGCCTTGATGTGACGGCGCATAACCTGGCCAATGCCAGCACGGCGGGCTATCGCGGCCAGCGCCTGGTGTTTGAAAGCCTGCTGGCCGAGGCGCCGACCGACAGGGCCCCGCCCGCCGCCTATGGTCATGACCGCCTCACCTATTCCGACCTGTCGCAGGGCGCGCTGACCACCACCGGCAATCCTCTGGATCTGGCGATCCAGGGCGAGGGCTGGTTTGGCTATGAAGCGGAGGATGGGCAGATCGCGCTTGGCCGCGATGGCCGGCTGGTCATTGATGCGGCGGGATTGCTGATGACCACCGCCGGGCGTCCGGTGCTTGATGCCGGGGGCGGCCAGATCCAGCTCGACCCCGAGGCCGGTCCGCCCTCGATTGGCCGCGACGGTACGATCTCGGATGCGGCGGGCAATAATCTCGGTCAGATCGGCCTGTTTACGGCAGAAGGGGTCGAGACCTGGGCGCGGCTGGGCGAAAGCCTGTTTCAGCCGCGCAACGGCCAGCCGGTGGCGCTGGAACCGGCTGAGGCTCCGGTGATGATCCAGGGCGCGCTCGAGGGGTCAAATATCAATCCGGTCACCGAAATGGTGCGGCTGATCGGCATTCAGCGCAGCTTTGACCAGGTGATGAAAGTCACCGGCAACCATGATGATCTGCGCCGCAGCACGCTGCAGCGCCTCGGCCAGAGCGCCTGACCGGGCGAAGGGGAAAACAGATGAGAGCTCTCGGAATTGCGGCATCGGGCATGCTGGCGCAGCAGACCAATGTCGATGTCATCTCGAATAATATCGCCAATGCCAATACCACCGGCTTCAAATCGGGCCGGGCCGCCTTTCAGGATCTGCTCTATCAGAGCGAGCGCCGCGAGGGCGCGCTGGTCGCCGCCGATGGCGCGGCGCGGCCGGTGGGGGTGGATATTGGCCTTGGCGTGGCGACGGCGGGGGTGGTGCGGCTGAACACCCAGGGCGGTCTGACCGAAACCGGCAATGGCCTCGATGTGGCGATCCAGGGCCGGGGCTATTTCCAGGTGACTTTGCCCGATGGCAGCATGGCCTATACCCGCGCCGGGAATTTCTCACTGTCGGCTGAGGGAGAGATTGTCACGCTTGATGGCTATCTGCTCGATCCGGGCATTGCCGTGCCCGAGGATGCGCTGAGTGTCGAGATCAGCCCGGACGGCGTGGTCAGCGCGCGGATGGCCGATGCGGTCGAGCCGCAGCAGCTGGGCGAGATCACCCTTGCGGCTTTCGTCAATGAGCAGGGGCTGCGGCCGATCGGCAATAACCTTCTGATCCAGACCCCGGCCTCGGGCGATCCGATGCTGGCCCAGGCGGGGGAGGAGGGTTTTGGCACTTTGCGGCAGAATTTCCTCGAGACCTCAAATGTGAATGTGATCCAGCAGATCACCGATCTGATCACCGCGCAGCGCGCCTATGAGATGAATTCCAAGGCGATCACCACGGCTGATCAGATGATGCAGACCGCGACCCAGGTGCGCTGAGCCATGCGCCTGTTTGCTCTGCTGTTGTCTTTTCTGAGCCTTTCCCTGCCGGCGCTTGCTGCGCCGGTTGAGGCGCTGATCGAAGAGGCGATTTTCAGCGCCGAGGCGGGCAATCTGCCCGAGGGCAGCCGTCTGGAGCTGCAGCTCGCTGCGGGCAGCCCCGGCGAGGCCGAGCAGCTGCTGATGCTTGAGCATGATCTGAAACGGGCGGCTTTTGCCGCGCTGCTGGTCGGGGCGGACGGCGTGCAGGTCACGGTGCGTGGCCGGGTGTTTGCGATGATCGATCTGCCGGTGCCGCTGCGGGCGATGGCGCCGGGCAGCCTGCTCCGGCCCGAGGATTTTGAGTTCCGCGCCTTTCCGGCGGCGGCGCTTGGCCGCTTTGCTGTGACCGATCTGCAGGGGCTGAGCGGCTATGAGGTGCGCCGCCTTTTGCCTGCGGGCCGGGTGGTGCAGAGCCAGTCCCTGCAGGCGCCGCGCGCGGCCAGCCGGGGCGAGAAGATCGAGCTGGTGTTCCGCGATGGGGCGCTGCAGCTCAGCGCACCGGCGCGGGCGCTGGAAGATGCGGCCGAGGGCGAGACACTCCGGGTGCAGAACCTGCGCTCGGGCAAAACCGTAATGGCTGTGGCGCTCGGAAATGGCCGGGCTGAGGTGTTTCAATGACTGATCTGACTGCGGGGCGGCGTTTTCTGACCGGCCTGATGCTGCTGGCCCTGCTGAGCGGCTGCGACAAGGTGAATGAGCTGCGCGATCCGCAGCTGAGCGGCCTGGTGCTGGATGGCGATAGCATGCCCGAGGCGCGCAGCATCCGCGTGCCCCAGCCCGAGCCGGAGCCGCGTATCCCGCTGAAACGCGCCGATCAGGCCTCGCTCTGGGCCCAGGGGTCAAAGGGCTTTTTCGGCGATCAGCGGGCGGCGAAAGTCGGCGATATTCTGACCGTGCTGATCGAGATTGATGACGAGGCTGAGCTGCGCAATGCCTCGGCGCGGTCCCGGCAGAATGGCACAAAGGCCGGGGCGCCGGTGTTCTTTGGTCTTGAGGAGCAGATCGAGGATCTGCTGCCCTCGGGCGAGCTGGTCGATCTCAGCTCTTCGGACAGTTTTCGCGGCAATGGTACGATCCGGCGCGGCGAGGAGATCAAGCTGAAAGTGGCGGCGATGATTGTGCAGCGCCTGTCGAACGGCAATCTGGTGATCGCTGGTCGACAGGAGGTGCGGGTCAATGCCGAGTTGCGCGAATTGCGCGTGGCCGGGATCATTCGCCCGGTGGATATCGAGATGAGCAATACCATCCCCTATGAAAAAATCGCCGAGGCCAGGATCGCCTATGGCGGCAAGGGTCAGCTCAGCCGTGTTCAGCAGCCGCGCTATGGTGCGGATGCGCTGGACGTGATCCTGCCCTACTGATCCGATGGCAGGTGCTGATACCTCCTCCTCTTCCGCCGCCGGAGCCGAAGAGCCGGGCAAAGTAAAACGTGTGGTCGTGGTGCTGCGGCCGCAGGATCTGCCGAAAAGCCGGCGCTTCCGGCGCCAGCAGCTGCTGCGACTCGGCGCGGCGCTGATTCTGCTGGCCGGGCTGGTTCTGGGCTATCGCGCGGCGGCGGTTTTCTCGCCGCCGGAGGGGATCAGGGCGGAAAGCGGCAAGCTGACCGAACGGGTGCGGGGCGGGCTCTATGCGCTGGAGCTGGCAACGCCGCGCGGCCAGGCGCGCTGGATGCTGGAATTCGATGCCGAGATTGTCACCAGTGACGGGCCGGACAATCCCGCCGAGCTGCGCAATGCGCTGGAGGATCTGGTGATCACCGCCAGCTCGCTGCCTCTGGTTCAGGCCTCTGACACGCCCGAGGTGAGTATGCGCGAGGCGATGCTGGCGATTGCGGCCCAAGCCTATCCCTGGCTGGTTGATATCTATCTGACCCGCTCGGATATCCGCAAGGATACCGACCGGCTGGGTGGCATTGGCCGGGCGATGCGCGATCTTTACGGCGACTGAGCGCGCGTGCGGCGCGCGCGCCCCCCGGGATCCGGGCGCCGCGCCGCCGCCCTCTCAGCGGGCGCGGATGATATCCGCGCTTTTGACCCGGCGGCCGTCGGTCAGCTGCAGCCAGGCGGCGCCCTGGACATATTCAATCGCCACCACCGAACCAGAGCTGTAGCTGTTATAGCTGCCCTCGCTGCCATCTGCCGAAACCGCAGCGATCGAGATGTGATAGCTGCCATTCTCGGCGCGGGTGCCATTATCGGTCAGCCCGTCCCAGACCACCTCATGCAGCGCGCCCTCGCTCTGCGGCAGGGAGTCAATCACCCGGATCAGCTTGCCATCGGCATCGCGGATCTGGGCCTGCACCGCCGTGGCCGGTGCTTCGAGCATATAAAGGAAGCTGCTGCCCTCATCGCCGAGGGTGACGGTCTCGCTGGTCATGGTGACCTCGCGGCCGATCAGCGCGGTTTCCGACAGCGCGCCGTTCAGCGCCAGCTGCTGACGCAGGCTTTCCATCTGGCTGTTGACCTTAACCGATTGCTCGACCTGGGTCAGCTGGGCCAGCTGGCTGACGAATTCGGTGGAATCCATCGGTGCCATCGGATCCTGGTTCTGCACCTGAGCGACAAGAAGCTTGAGAAAAGTCTGGTAATCTGAGGCCAGCTGGCTGGTGGCCCCCGCGGCGCTGCCGCTGCCGGTGATGGATTGAGGAATAGAGGAGACGCTCATCGCAATCGGCCTTTCAGGTGGTAATATCGATCAGGCCCGGCCCGTGCTGGTCGCGCCGTGCCGGGGTCTCGGGGGGCTCGGCGGCTGTGTTGCCGGCCTCTTTGGCCTCATCGCCCGCGCTGCCGGTTTCCGGCCGCGAATAGCGGCCCAGATCCGGCCCGCCGCCCGCCATGTCGAAGCCGCGCGCCCCGAGGAAATCATTCAGCGCCGTGGCCTCCTGCTGCAGGCTTTGCAGGATCATCGGGTTTTCAGCCCGGATTGCCATCTGCAGCCGCCCGTCGGTCAGCCGTGAGATTTCAATCTCGAGAATGCCGAGGCCCTGAGGGCGCAGCAACAGCCGGGTGCGGCCCTCGCTCTGCTCGATCTGTTCCAGCCGCTCCATCACATTGCGCAGCAGCGGCGAGGCGGTGCCGGCGGTCTGCGGGGCCGCTGCCGGGGCAGCGGGCTGCGCCGTTTCGCTGCGCTGCGGGCCGGGTTCGGGCAGCGGCTGCAGGGCGAAGACCTCGCCCTGGAGGGAACCGCTTTCTGGCAGCGGCGCGGCCCCGGCTGCGGCAGATGCGGGCGCGGCGGTAACGGGCAAAGATGCGCCGCTGGGTGCGGATTTGCGCGGCGGGGCCAGAGCGGAAGCGTACTCTGCCGGCGCGGCGGCTTCGGTCAGGAGCATTTCCGGCGGGAGCATTTCGGAGGGGGCGGCAGATCGGGGCGCCCGCGCGCCTGGTTCCGCCGGTTCGGGCAGTGGTTTCGGGGCGGAGGCCGGGAGGGGGGCTGCTGCGGCGGAGTGCGGCGCGGGATCCGTCGCGCCCCCGGTCACGGCCGGGGAGGGGTCGGGCAGGGGGCTGGGCACCGCAAACGCGAGCGGGGCGGGAGCGGCCAGCACCGGAACGGGTTCTGCCGCCTGTTCCTCGCCTTTGGAGGGGGCCAGGTCAGAAGGCGGCAGGTCGGGGCTGGCTTCGGGGGCGGCCCCGGCTGAGATTGTTTCTTCGGGCAGGGGCACGGGCAGTGGCATGGCTTGCGGCGGAGGGGAGAGCGGCAGCGGCTCTGCCTCCAGGCGGGCTGCGATCTCAGCCTCAAGCCCGGCGGCCAGCGCCTCACTTGCGGCAAGCGCCTCCGGATCCGGCAAAAGCGCCGGGGTCTCGGTGGATTGCTCTGGCAGCAGCCCGGCGAAGAGCCCGGGTTTCTGTTCCGGTGCGGCGGGCAGACTGCCGGGGGCGGAGACCGCAGCCGGGCCCGGGAAAAGAAGGGCAGCAGGCGAAATCATACCAGATCGCTTTTCATAAAACCGTTTATCAGCAGGCTGTTGCGCATCTTGTGCAGGGCTCTTCCCTCGAGCGCACGGGCGCGGGCCGGGCTGAGTTTTAATTGTCCGGCAATTTGCTCAAGCGCCTGGCTTTCATGCAGCAGATGCCCGACGACCAGGCGGCGCTCGACCCGGCTGAGCGGGCGCAGTGCCCGGGCAAGGGCGGTGCGCAGATGGCGCGCCTGCTCGCGCTTCAGTGCCAGATCCTCGCTGGCCGGGCTCTGCTCCGGGCTGAGACTTTCGTCGAAAGGCTCGTCGCTCAGTAGGCCCTCAAAGCTCTCGCGCATCGTCTCGCCCAGCCGGCCCGCGAGTCCGTCGCGCAGGCGGCGCTCGGGCATGGAGACGGGCAGATGGGCGCGGGTGCGGGCGCTGATCATCGCGCCACGCACCGCAGGCCAGACAAAGCCCGCCAGATTGCCGTGGCTTGCCCCGGGCCAGCGTGCGATGGCCTCGATCAGGGCAAGCATAGCCTCTGCCATCAGATCCTCGGCATGGCCTGACGACAAACGCCGCGCGGCGCGCCGGATGCGCGGCATCAGCGGCTCAATCAGCAGCTCCAGCGCTTCGGCATCAGCCTCATCGCGCCAGGCTGCGGCAAGCCTGACCTGCAGTTCAGGCGTGAGTGTCGATAAAATGGCCATGCGGTCCTGCAGCAATTGCTGCGGTCAATCTGTCATGGACTCATGTATAAATAAAGAACTAATAACAATACATGTTTTGCATGCCTGCGGCCGTCACGAACGGGCGAGGTCACACTGGCTGCTGTGCTCAAAGGCTCTTTGCAGGCGCTCCAGCCATTCAGCGACACTGGCGCAGCTTTCCAGCTTGCCGGCGAGCGCGGGCTCGGGCGGCGGCAGGGCAAAACCAGGCTCCAGCAAAGCGAGAAAGGTCTCGAAGCTGATAATCGCCCTGCCCGATGGATAGCCCCAGATCTGTTCCAGCGCCATGTCGCGCAGCGCGGTCAGTCGCCGGTCTCCCTGCACCACCGGATCGGTCAGGCTGAGATAGGCCCAGACCTGCAAGGAAACAGGTTGGCGTATGAATTCATTACGAATTCCGGCTTCAAGCGTCTCGGCCAGCAGCGAGAAGGACTGTAGCGGCACGGGCGCGGCAGGATCAGGACCGGCGGTCTGGTCGATCAGCAGGATGATCGCGCCGCCCGGCACCTCGAGGCCCAGCTCATGGCTGAGGACATCGCCAAGGCTGAGCTCAAGCCCAAGCTCGGTTTCTTCATGGCAGGCATGGCCGCGTTTCGGAGCGAATTTGTTGCTGTGCAGGAAGATGAGCGGCAATCCGGTGAGGCGGGCCAGTTGTTCGCAATAGGCTGGCGGTGCTGTGACATGAGCATAAGACCCTGCCCACAGCGCGTTCAAAATCATAGTGACGTCCTTATCGGCGCATGAAGAATATGGATAGTTTAAAAAAGTCTTAAGCTTTGCGCAATCTCTCAAAGCCTCCGGCTGAAATCCGCTTACAGATGGCATTTTCCTGCATATCAGATGTGTTTTTTACGACAATATCCTTAATTGTATGGATAATTTTGAAAATTTACCCCGCAGAAACCGCGCGTACCAGGGCGCGTCTGGCAAAAGATAGTGAAATTCAGGATAGACGATACATTCAATAGTATGTATATTTTTCCTTAATGGTGCGCCGGATTGTCGCGAATCCTGATGCGACAGCTCATGCCGTGCCCAAACATTGCGCAGAGGAAGCTTGATCTATATCAAGGAACTATCGAACCAGTGATGGGTTCTCTTTTTTATAGGTTAATATATACAGGATAATTGTGTTGGATTTAACGATGCAGGAAAAGAACACGCTTGTTGCGCAGATTGTTGCCTCCTACGCGGCCAGGCCGGATGCTACGGTCGACAGTATTGTCGCCCTGACCTCTCGTCTGACGGCTGAACTGGGTGACTCACCTGCGCAGGCCACTGCTTTGGCTGCCGCCCCGCTTCTTCCACCTTCTCCCAATCTTACCCCGGAAACTGCGATCACACGTGACCGCATTTTCTGCCTCTGCTGCGGTAAGGGCTTCAAAATGCTGAAGCGCCATCTCGGGGCCGAGCATGGGATGACGGAAGAGGCCTACCGTGCCGCCTATCAGCTTGCGGAAAGCTATCCGCTGGTTGCGCCCAGCTATTCAGAACGCAAGGCGAGCTATGCCCGTTCTGTCGGCTTCGGCAAATACGATCGGAATACCGCCGAGGTCGAATAAATTTTCCTCTGTCCCGGGATTTACGGGGGCTGAGGTTTTTACCAGCAAGAATACTTTATTTAATACTTTTATACATGTAGGAATTCTTCCGTCAGGGCCGTTTCCCGGCCGAAGGGTTCCTACATGGCCACCAATACCAAGGCGGTGATTGTCCGCCGTTCGAAAAAACCTGGTCACGCGCAGCGGCACGGCGGGCACTGGAAAGTGGCCTATGCTGATTTCATGACCGCGATGATGGCCTTCTTTCTGTTGCTGTGGATCCTTGCGGTCACAGATGAGAATAAGCTGAAGGGCATCGCCCAGTATTTCACCCCGACCGAACATATCGCCGGACAGCCGGGCGGTGAGGGCATTCTGCAGGGTTCGGCTGTGGCGCAGGATGAGAATGTGCTCAGCAATCCCGCCGAGGAGATGCAGGCCGATCAGGGCGCGCCAAACCCCTGGGCGAAGCTTGCCGAAAATGCCAAAACCGATGCGCCGGCCGAGGCGCCGCTTGGCGAGGCGCTGGAGCGCGCGGGCGAGCAGTTCCTGCTCTCGGTGAAAAGCCAGCCCGAACTGGCCAATCTCGCCGGGAACCTGCTGGTGCGCCAGATTGAGGGGCAGCTGGTGGTGGATATCCTCGATCTTGGCGAGGGTGATATGTTCGCGGCGGGTGCCGGAGATATGTCCGAAAATCTGCAGCTGGTGCTGCAGGCCCTGGCACCGACCGTTATCGCATTGCCGCATCCGATCCGCATCACCGGCCATTCGGGCGCGGGTGATGAGGTCGCGGAGGATGGCTGGGAGCTGTCGTCAATGCGGGCCCATGCAGTCCGGCGCGAGCTGAGCCGGGCCGGGCTTGATGCGGCCAGGTTCAGTCTCGTGTCCGGCGCCGGGCCGAGCCGTCCGCTGGATCCGCTTCAGCCCGCCGATCCGCGCAACCGCCGGGTGACGCTCGAGCTTGGATCGGCGCTGGAATAGCGCGGATCTGCGCGCCCCGAATATGCGTGCCCCGGATCCCGGGCGGGGTCCGGGGCGGGGGATCAGCCGGCGCGCGGCGCGAACAGATTTTCGCGCAGCCCCTCAACCGGCGGCAGCGGTGCTGCCCTGCGATTATCCCCCGCGAGCAAAAGCAGGGTGGTGGCCGCGATTGCCGCGACCAGCGCCACAGCGCCTGCGCCGATGCCAATGGCCAGCCAGGGCAGGCGGCGGCGCTTTGTGGCAGAGGCTGCGGTCAGCGCCGGATGGGCCAGGGCGCTGTAATCGGGGGCGACGAACAGAAAGCCGCCCCGGCGCAGCACCAGGGCCGGGACCGGACGGCCATCGCCCTGCGGGGGCAGCAGCGAGCCTGCGGGCAGGCGGATGGCGCGGGGCAGGCGGCCATTTTCCAGCAGCGCGGCCAGCGGGATCGCCACCCGCAGCGAATCCTCGCGCACCAGCACCTGGGCTTCGGGCGGGATCTCGCGAAGCGGGATCTGTTTCTCATCGGCCAGGAGCAGATCGACACCCTGGGCACCCACCGGGCGCAGCACCGCCCCCGAGATCACTTCGCTGGTGGTATCGCTTTTCACAAAAGCATGATAGCCCACCGGCAGCTGATCGCTGGCCTTGCCGGGCTGATCCTCGCCCTTGCGGCGCGCCTGATCGCTGAGTCCGTCGAGGCTGAGCCCCTCTTCGGCGGCGAATTCAAAGTTAATCGCGAAATCCGCAACCTCTTCCACCAGGCGTGGCATCGAGCGCAGCGATTGTTCCAGCTCGCTCAGCAGATGCAGATCTTCGGCCGGGCTCAGTTTCGCCGCCGGCAGCCCCTTCAGTCCCGGATGGACGGCAAAGCCGCGCAGGCTGTCTCCGGCCTCCTCGACGAGGCGCCGTTTCAGCGCGGTGCCGCTTTCCTGCAGGTGATAGGGCTGGAGGGAAATAATGCGCCCGCCTGCGCGGCAGATCGCGATGCCGACCGCTTCGGGCCAGTCGGGAATCCGGACCGGAAGTTCGGCCGGAGACACCAGCCGCACAATGGGGGTGTTGAAGTCTGACATCTTGCCTCTCGTGAATAATATCGGCTGTTTTGCAAGAACAACTAATATTTACAGCATGTATAACGACATCTATACATGAAACGGAGCGGTGCAAAGAGGAACGTCATGACAATTGTGATCGGCCTGATCCTGGTGGTCGGCCTGGTCTTCGGGGGCTTTATGCTTTCCGGCGGCAAACTGGACATCATCCTCCATGCACTGCCCTTTGAGGGTATGATGGTCGGCGGTGCCGCGCTCGGGGCCTTTGTCATCTCGAACTCCATCGCCATGATGTTCGAATGCTGGAAGGGGTTCTTGCGGGCCCTGCAGGGGCCGCGCTGGAGCAAGGCGGATTATGCCGATCTGCTGAAGCTGATGTATGAGCTGACCCGGATCTACCGTAACCGTGGTATTCTCGCGCTGGAGCCGCATATTGAGCGCCCCGAGCAGAGCGACATTTTCAGCCGCTACCCGCGCATCCTGGCCTTTAAGCCGGCCCGCGATATGATCATCGACAGTTTCCGCATGATCTCGATGCAGTTCGACGACCCCTATCAGCTGGAAGATGTGCTGAACCGCCGGATCGAGGTCTATGAGGCTGAGGTTGCAGCCCCCGCCTCGGCCATGCTGGCGGGATCTGATGGCCTGCCCGCGATCGGGATTGTCGCTGCCGTTCTGGGGGTGATCAAGACCATGGCCTCGGTGGATGAGGCGCCGGCGGTGCTGGGTACGATGATTGCCGGTGCGCTGGTCGGCACCTTCCTCGGCGTCTTCCTGGCCTATTGCATGGTGCAGCCGGTGGCGGCGCGGCTGAACCAGATCGAAGAGCAGGATGCCAATCTGATGAAGGCGATCTGCGATATTATCTGCGCCACGATCAAGGGTAATCCGCCGAATATTGCGACAGAGATTGCGCGCGGCAACCTGCCCCATCAGCTGCAGCCGAGCTTTGAGGATGTTGAGCAGGCACAGCGGGCGGTGATCTGATCATGACGCCAAGGCTGAAGGCCCTTTCGACGCTGCAACAGATCGAGAGCCGGGCGCTGCAGAGCCTGTCGCGCGCGCTGAGCGAGGCTCAGGGGGCGCGCGCCGCCTCGGAGGCGCGGATCCAGGCCCTGGGCGAGCGCGCGGCGCGTGAGGCGCGGGTCAGCTCTCCCGAGGCTTTGCCCTATCTGGGCCGCTTCATGGCCACCCTGCGCCGTGAACAGGGGCGCGAGCAGGCGACCTGCCAGCAGCTCAGTGGAAAAATCGACGGGCTGCGCGATCAGGTGATGCAGCATTACACCGCCGGGCGCAGCTGGGAGATGCTGTCAGAGCGGCTGCAGGAAGAGATTGCCACAGAGCGCGCGCGCCGGGCTGAGGCGCAGCTGGAAGATATGACCTCGGCCCGGTTCAGGCACCAGGGCTGAGATCTTCGCCCAGATCAATCTTATAGCCCGCCTCCAGCAGCAGGCCGTAAAGCGCGGCAAAGCCTTCGGCTGACGAGAGTTTTTCATCATGGCCCTGCCGCAGGAAGGTCTCGGCGGTCCTGGCAAAGGCCAGGGCGCTGTCGGTTTCCGGATCCGTCCCGGGGCGATAGGCGCCGATCCGTGCCAGATCCTCGACATCGGCATATCGCGCCAGGGCACGGCGGGCCGTGGTCATGATCTTCTGCTCGACCGGCATGTGGCACTGCGGCAGCATCCGCGAGACCGAGCGCAGAATATGGATCGCCGGATAGCGGCCATTCTCGGCAATGCGGCGGTCAAGAATGACATGGCCGTCGAGGATGCCGCGCACGGCATCGGCCACCGGCTCGTTCATATCATCGCCATCGACCAGCACGGTGTAGATCGCGGTGATATCGCCCTTGCTGCCGCTGCCCGGCCCGGAGCGTTCGAGCAGTTTGGGCAGTTCGGCGAAAACCGTGGGGGTATAGCCGCGCGTCGCCGGGGGCTCTCCGGCGGAAAGGCCGATCTCGCGCTGTGCCATGGCAAAGCGGGTCACGGAATCGAGCATCAGCAGCACCTGTTTGCCCTGATCGCGGAAATATTCGGCCACAGCCGTGGCAGTCCAGGCCGCCTGACGGCGGCTGAGCGGCGGCAGGTCTGAGGTGGCGACGATCAGGCAGCTGCGCGCCATGCCCTCGGGGCCAAGGTCGCGCTGGATGAAATTCTGCACCTCGCGTCCGCGCTCGCCGACGAGGCCCATAACGATGACCTCGGCATCGCTCTGGCGGGCCAGCATGGCCATCAGCGTTGATTTCCCCACACCTGAGCCTGCGAAGACCCCCATACGCTGACCGCGGCAGATCGGGGTGAAAATGTCGAAAGCCTTGATGCCGGTTTCCAGTTTGGTGCCAACCGGGCGGCGCTCAAACGCGGGCAGCGCCGCGGCGCGGATCGGGTAGCAGCCGGTGCCCTCGGCCAGCGGCAGATTGTCCAGCGGTTCGGCAAAAGGATCAATCACCCGCCCCAGCCAGGAGAGATCGGGGCGGATCACCCGGGCCTCGGGCAAAAGCTGCACCGGCATACCAGCCGCTACCCCCTCCCAGGCGCCGAAGGGCAGGATCTGCACATCTTTTTCACGAATGCCGACCACCTCGCCGCGCACCCGCCCGCCGACCAGCACATGATCGCCCAGCGAGGCGGCGAGGCGCAGTCCGCCGGCCCGTAGTTCCATGCCGCTGATGCTGAGCACCCGCCCCTCGATCCGCCGGGCCGGAAGCCTGCGGCAGGCGGTTTCCGCCCCGGCGAGGAGGCTGCGGCCGGCAAGGGCGGGGGCAGAATGCATAGGGCTCACTCGCTGTTGTCGGGGCGCGACTGGCCCGGGGGGTTAATACCCGATTAACACTTGCCAGCCAATGAATAGAAAGTATAAATATCATTAAACGCAAGGATTAACCAGATGAGCTTTGAGACAGATGCCAGATCCGGCCCGGGTTTCTTCGCCCTGGCCTCGGCGCGGATGGACTGGCTGGCCAGTCGCCAGAAAGTGGTGGCGGCGAATATCGCCAATGCCGATACCCCGGAGTACCGGGCCCGCGATGTCTCGTCCTTTGAGGATTTTCTCAGCAGTGGCACGCTTGAGCTGCGCGAAACCCCGATGAGCTGGGATCAGTCTCCCGATGGCAACCGGGTGGTGCTGGAAGAACAGGCGCTGCTGGCCGGTGAGACCGAGAGCAGTCACCGCCTTGCGGCCCGGCTCTATGGCAAGGGTCATGAGCTGATCTCGCTTGCCGTTGGCAAGAAATAAGCACGGGGCTGCAGATGAATGATCCGCTGAAGGCGATTGGGGCCACCGCCCAGGCCGGTCTGCGCGCGCAGTCTGAACGGCTGCGGGTGGTGTCGGAAAACCTGGCCAATGCCGAAAGCACGGCTTCGACGCCGGGCGGGGATCCCTACCGGCGCAAGACGATCAGCTTTGACAGCCTGCTCGATCCGCAGACCGGCAGCACCACCCCCGGTGCCGCCCGGATCGGCGAGGACAGCTCGGCCTTTCGCCTGAGCCATGATCCCTCGCATCCGGCTGCCGATGCCAATGGCTATGTGAAACGCCCCAATGTGAACCCGCTGATCGAAATGGCGAATATGCGCGAGGCCTCGCGCAGCTATGAGGCCAATCTGAATATGATCGAGACCGGACGCCGGATGCGGTCTCAGCTGCTTGATCTGCTGGGATAATCCGACATGGAAACTGGTTTTTCTGCCGGCGGGGTTTCCCGGGCCTATCAGTCGGCCCGTAAGCTTGCGGTTGCCGATACGCCGAAAATGGCCGCGCTGGAAAGCCCGGCCCGCCCCTCGTTCCAGGATCTGCTGAGCCAGACGGCGACGCAGTCGGTGCAGACCATCCGTGCCGGGGAAGCGGCGGCCCTGGCCGGTCTGCAGGGCCAGATGCCGATGCAGAAAGTGGTCGAGGCGACCCTGGCGATGGAATCGGCGCTGAAGGTGACGGTGGCTTTGCGTGACCGCGTGGTTGAGGCCTATCAGGAAGTCATGCGGATGAGCGTCTGATCATGGGGCAGGGCGATGTTCATCAGCTGATCACCCTGACGCTGCGGGTGATCCTGACGGCCAGCGCGCCGGTGCTGCTGGTGGCGCTGGCGGTGGGGCTGGCGATCTCGTTCTTTCAGGCGCTGACGCAGATCCAGGAAATGACCCTGACCTTCGTGCCGAAAATCCTGGCGATCCTGATCGTGCTGGGATTGTCGCTGCCCTTCATCTTCATGACCCTGCAGGGCCTGTCGGATCAGGTGTTTGATCTGATCACCAATGGCCCGATATGAGAGCTGTTCCTGCCTTCGGCCAGATATTGGGGCTGACACTGGCGCTGATTTTGCCGCAGCCGGGCAGGGCCTGGGAATGGCTCAAGCCCGAGCCTGAGGATCCGACCCGCTATGTCGCGCCGCGCGCAGGCGATGAGGGCGGCTCGGGGGCCGGGCAATGTATCGCCGCCATTCTCGACGCCGAACAGCGCTATGGCATTCCCGATCACCTGTTGCTGGCGCTTGGCCTGCAGGAGGCGGGCTGGCAAAGCCCGGAGGGGCTGACGGTCTGGCCCTGGTCGGTGAATGCCGCCGGTGAGGGGCGGCGTTTTTCCAGCCGGTCCGAGGCTCTGGCCTTTGTCACCCGTAAACAGGCCGAGGGCGTCGATTCGATTGATGTCGGCTGCCTGCAGATCAATCTGCGCTGGCACCCTGAGGCCTTTACCAGCCCCGCCCAGGGCTTTGATGCCGGGGTGAATACCGATTACGCGGCGCGCTTTTTGCGGCTGTTGTTTGAGGAAAGTGGCGACTGGCAAACCGCCGCCGGGCGCTATCACTCGCGTTCTTCTGCGCCCCAGGCGGTCTATCTGGCCGGATTGCAGCGCAATCAGCAGGTGGTGGCCAGGCGGCTGACGCAGCTGACGGCCCTCGCCTATGGCGGGGGCAGCGATGATTTTGCCGAGGACTGGTACGCGCCCGCCGCCCCGGCCTATCGCACCGAGGGCGCGATCTGGGGCGCGGGGATCGCTGGTGAGGAGGGGGCCCACCGCACGCTTTACTCGGCCGAGGATCTGCAGCCCGTCCTCCCTGACTTTCTGCCGCCGGAGGCCTGAACATGGCGCTTTCCCCCCGCAAACCCGCCGCCGCTTCCTGGCTCGACGGCTTTGGCAGCCGTGCCGGCAATCGCGATATCGGTTTTGCGCTTGGCGTGATGGCGATCCTGGCGGTGCTGTTCGTGCCGCTGCCGCCTGTGCTGCTCGATCTGGGTCTCGCTTTGTCTTTTGCGGTGTCAGTGCTGGTGCTGATGGTGGCGCTCTGGGTGAAAAAGCCGCTTGAGTTCAACTCTTTCCCGACGCTGCTGCTGGTGGTGACGATGATGCGGCTGGCGCTGAACATCGCCTCATCGCGCCTGATCCTGTCCGAGGGCCAGACCGGATCCGATGCCGCCGGTCATGTGATCGAGGGGATCGCGCAGTTTGTCGTGGGCGGCGATTACATCATCGGCACGGTGATTTTCATCATTCTCGTCACGGTAAATTTCGTGGTGATCACCAAGGGCTCGACCCGGATCGCCGAGGTTTCGGCCCGGTTCTCGCTGGATGCGATGCCCGGCAAGCAGATGGCGATTGATGCCGATCTGGGTGCGGGGGTGATTGATGATGCCGAGGCCCGGGCGCGGCGCAAAGAGGTCGAGCAGGAAAGCGGCTTTTTCGGCGCGATGGATGGGGCGGCGAAATTCGTGCGCGGCGATGCGGTTGCCGGGATCATCATCACCCTGATCAATATTGTCGGCGGCATTCTGATCGGGCTGTTGCGTCATGATCTGCCGATTGCCACCGCTTTGCAGAATTACACCGTGCTGACCATCGGCGATGGCCTCGTCAGTCAGATCCCGGCACTGATCGTTTCGCTGGCGGCCGGTCTGATCGTCACCAAAGGTGGCACCGAAGGCGCGGCCTCCGAGGCGGTGATCGGCCAGCTCGGGGCCTCTTCCCGCGCGCTTTATATGACGGCGGTGATCGTCTTTGGTTTTGGTCTGCTGCCGGGCTTTCCGCTGCTGCTGTTCGCGGCCCTGGCCGCCGGGCTGGCGGCGACGGGCTGGTGGATCGATAAAGCGAAAGCCGATGACAAGGCCGATGCGGCGCGTGAGGCGGCGGTGAGCGCCAGCGAGGCCGCCGAAGCGGCCGAGGATCCGGCCGATCTGCTGAAGATCGATACGCTGCGCCTTGAGCTCGGCGCGGCGCTGGTGCCACTGATCGGCTCGCCCGATGCGGCGCTGCCTGGCAAGGTCAAATCGCTGCGCAATCTCTTTGCCACCGAATATGGTTTCCTGCTGCCGCCGGTGCGGATCAAGGATAATTCCGCTTTGCCGGCCATGTCCTATGCGCTGGTGATCCAGGGGGTCGAGATTGCCCGTGGTGAGCTGCGCCCGGCGATGCGGCTGGTGATTGATCCGGCCAATGAGGCAGCGGATATTCCGGGCACAAGGGTGAAAGAGCCGACCTTCGGGCTCAGCGCTTTCTGGGTGAATGCGGCCCAGGTGCCCCAGGCCGAGGCGCGCGGCCTGACGGTGGTCGATGGTGAGAGCGTGATCATCACCCATATGACCGAGGCGATCAAAGAGCATCTGCCGGAAATGCTGACCTATGGCGCCACCCAGGAGCTGATCAAAGGCCTGGACCGCGATTATCAGAAGCTGGTCTCTGATATCCCGAACCCTTCGCCGGTGATCCTGACCCAGCATGTGCTGCAGAACCTTCTGGGCGAGCGCCTGTCGATCCGCAATCTTCCGCTGATCTGTGAGGCGGTGGCCGAGGCGGCAGCGGCGTCAAAAAACCTGACCTTTATCACTGAACATGTGCGAAAACGCCTCGCCAGCCAGATCTGCAATGCTCTGGAGGGCGAGGATGGCTTTATGCGCATCGTCGTGCCGGGCGGCGGCTGGGAGGCGGAATTCACCCAGTCGACCCGGGTGCAGGGTGATGAGGTCAGCTTCCTGATGGCCCCGGCGCGGGTGCAGGATTTTGTGGCCCAGGCCCGGGCCGAGCTGCATAAATTCGCGCAGAATGACGAATGGCCAGCCCTGCTGGTCGCGCCTGAGATCCGGCCGATCGTGCGCTCTATGATCGAGCGGGTCAGTCCGATGACCCAGGTGATTTCGCATAATGAGATTCATCGCAAGGCCCGGCTGCGCACCGTCGGCACCATCGGGCCGTAAGCCGGGGCCCTGGTGGAACTGCTCGTCCAGACCCAGATCGCGGCGGTGCTGATCGCCTTTGCGCGGATCGGCACGGCGCTGATCTTTTTGCCCGGCCTCGGCGAGATGCGGATCCCGGGGCGGCACCGGCTGGCGCTGGGGCTGATCCTGTCGCTGGGGCTGATGCCGGCGATCCCGGTCACCCCGCCCGAACAGACCGCTCAGCTGGCGCTGCTGCTGGCACGCGAGGCGCTGATCGGCCTTTATATCGGGGCGGGCGCGCGTATCCTGTTCGCGGCGCTGCAGGCGCTTGGTGCTTTCATCGCCAATGTCACCTCGCTCTCGAGTGCGCTGGCGGCGGGGGATACCGGCTATGAGGGCTCGACCGCCATCACCTCGCTGCTGACCATGGCCGGGCTGGCGCTGCTTTTTGCCACCGACAGCCATCACCTGATGCTGCGCGGGCTGTTTCTCAGCTATGAGCTTATCCCGGCCGGGTGGCTGCCGCTGAGCGATCTGACCGGCCAGATTGCCCGGCTGGTGGCGCGCAGCTTTTACATTGCGGCGCTGATGGGCGCGCCTTTCTTCCTGCTGGCGGTGGTGCTGAACCTTGGCCTTGGTCTGGCCAACCGGGTGATGCCCTCAATGCCGGTGTTTTTCGTGGCCGGTCCGGTGAATATCGCGCTGGGGCTTGGTCTGCTGATGCTGGCATCCCCGGCGATCCTCGCCTGGTTCAGCGATGATTTTGCTCGCTTTTTCCTTGAGCTGCGGCCATGAGCGAAGAGGATAAAGACAGCAAGACCGAAGAGGCCTCTGAGCGAAAGCTCAGCAAGGCCCGGGCCGAGGGCGACAGCTGGACCTCACGCGAGGCGGGGCATACGCTCGGCTTTCTGGCGCTTTTCGTGATCGTGGCCCTGGTTCTGCCCGCCATGCTGCCGGGGGCGATGGTCAGTAATGCCCTGCTTTTTGATCTGGCCCCGATGATGCAGATTGAGCGGGTGCAGGATTTGCGCGCGGTGATGGCGGGCTTTGCCACCGGGGTGGCAAAGATTTTGCTGCCGGTCTTTGGCGTTCTGCTGGCCGGGGCGCTGATCTCGATCCTGATGAGCGGCCCCTTTACGGTCAGCGCCAAACGGCTGCAGCCAAAGGCCTCAAAGCTGAACCCGATGCAGGGGATCAGGCGGATCTACTCGGTCTCAAATCTGATCGAATTTCTCAAAAGCCTGGTAAAGCTGGTGCTGATCGCGGTCTTGCTGATGATCGCGCTGAAACAGGCGATCTCGGCAATCCTGCCCGGGGCAGTGCTGCTGCCCGAGCAGCTGCCCGGGCTGATCGGTGCCACTGCTTTCACCGGCCTCGGCTGGGTGGTGGCGATGATGCTGCCGATCCTGGCTTTCGACATTTTCCGCAAGCGCCGCGAATGGCTGAAAAAGCAGCGCATGTCGAAGAAAGAACAGCGCGATGAGAGCAAGGACAGCGATGGCGATCCGCATATCCGCGCCCGGCGCCAGCAGATCCGGCAAAGCCGGCTGCGTCAGCGTATCCGCGACACGGTGCCGAAAGCCACGCTGGTGGTGATGAACCCCACCCATTATGCCGTGGCGCTGCGCTATGAGCGCGGGGTGGATCCGGCCCCGGTCTGTGTAGCGCTGGGGATGGATCTTATGGCGCTGAAAATCCGTGATCTGGCGCTGGAACATGAGGTGACGGTGCTGGAAAGCCCGCCACTGGCCCGGGCATTGCATGCGGTCTGTGAGATCGACCGGCCGATCCCGGAAGATCACTGGGCGGCAGTGGCCGAACTGGTGGGCTATGTGCTCGACCTCCGCCGCCGTCAGCGTCGCCGATTGCCCGAAGGCACCCAGCATATCACCTGAGACCAGGGGGGCCCGCAGGGGGCAGGTCGTGTTCCGGGGCCTTGGCAGGCCGGGGTGGCAGGACGGTCTTGCGCCGCATCTGAGCGGCGATGCGAAAAGCTGAGCAGCTTCAGTTAAAATCTGCCTAAATTTCAGGCATACGCAATAATGATAGCGCTAACCTGCATTTTGCGACTGATAAAGCGCTTTACAAGGGGCTCTCACGCATTAGTAAATCGCTTTACCAGGGTGAATGAGGGCGCATATGGCGAATCTGAAACAGGTTGCGGCGCAGGCGGGGGTCTCATCGGCCACTGTTTCCCGTTATCTGAACGGAACGCTTTCGCTGCCTCAGCCAACCCGGGATGCCATTGAAACGGCGATCCGGGAGCTGAATTACAGCCCCAATCCCTTCGCCCGTTCGCTGAGCCGCGGCCGCGCCGATGTGATCCGCATGGTGGTGCCGGATATCAAAACCCCGTTCTTCTCGGCTCTGGTGGCGGCGGTGGAAAATGCCGCTTTTGAGCGCGAGCAGGAGCTGGAGATTGCGGTGACCCTGAACCGGCCCGGCCGGGAGAGCCGCTATCTCGACAGCGTCTCCGAGCGCCATGTCGACGGGCTGATCTTCGTGACCAATCACCCCGATGTCGCGCCGCTGGAAAAGCGCATCACTGCGGCGCGGCGTGTTGTCCTGCTCGATGAAAATGTGCCCCATGCCCAGGCGCCGCGGCTGTTTTGTGACAATGAGGGCGGCGGCGCGATGGCGGCAGATCATCTCGCCGATCATGGCCATAAAGTGGTCGGTGTGATCGGCACCGGCGATGAGATGTATTCGGGCGCGGCGCGGTTTCGCGGCTTTCAGACCGCGCTTCAGGCCCGCTTTGGCGCACAGGCGCAGATCCTGCGCAAATGCGGTCAGGGCTATACTCAGGAGGAGGGGCGGCGCCTCTGTGCCGCGATCCTAGACAGCGGCCTGCCGGTATCGGCGATTTTTGTGATGTCGGATGAGATGGTCATGGGCACGCTCGATGAGCTGAAGGCCCGTGGCCTTTCGGTGCCGGGCGATATCTCGCTGATCAGTTTCGATGATATCCTGCCTCTCGATTACTTTGAGACGCCGGTGACGGCCATCCGCCAGCCCGTCGAGGCCCTGGGCGAGATGGCGGTCAGGATTTTGCTGGATACGGACTGGAATGACCCTGCCTCGCGCAGCCGCGTCACGCTTTTGCCAGTCACGTTGGTGGAACGGAGTTCCGTTGCCTCCGTCACACACCCGTCGAAAAGCAACGATTCAACAGGAGGTTAATGCATGAAACCCGCCCTTTCCCGCTCGCTTATGCTCGCTCTGACCACCAGTGCCGCAGTTTTTGCCGCAACCGGCGCCTATGCCGAAGGCAAGACCTTTGCGCTGGTGCAGATCAATCAGCAGGCACTGTTCTTCAATCAGATCAATGAGGGCGCTCAGGCTGCTGCCGATGCATCGGGCGATACGCTGACCATTTTCAATGCGAATAATGACCCCCAGGCGCAGAATTCGGCGATTGAGACCTTCATCCAGCAGAAGGTGGACGGCATTGCCGTTGTGGCCATCGATGTGAACGGCATCATGCCGGCGATTGAACAGGCCGGTGCCGCCGGGATCCCGGTGGTCGCGATCGATGCAATCCTGCCCGAAGGCCCGCAGGCGGTGCAGGTTGGCGTCGATAATGCGCAGACCGCAGCTGATTTCGCGAAATTCGTGCTCGAGCAGAATGCCGGATCCGAGATCAAAATCGGCAATGTCGCGGCGCTGAACTCGTTCATTCAGAACATCCGCAAAGACGCTTTCGTCGAGGTGCTGAAGGCGGGCGACAAGGTCACGCTGATCGGTGATGTCGATGGCCAGAACGTCCAGGACGTGGCGCTTGGCGCGGCAGAAAACCTGCTGACCGCCAATCCGGATCTGAATGCGATCTATGCCACCGGCGAGCCGGCCATGGTTGCCGCCGTGGCCGCAACCGAGAGCCAGGGCCGCACCGGCGATGTGAAAGTCTATGGCTGGGATCTGACCTCGGGCGTGATCGACGGCATTGATGCAGGCTTTGTTGCCGGTGTCGTGCACCAAGATCCAGCGGGCATGGGCAAAGCCGCCGTGGAATCGCTGGCCAAAATCGTCGCCGGTGAAACCGTCGAGAAAGTGGTCTCGGTCCCCGCAACCATCGTCACCAAAGAGAACGTGGACCAGTTCCGCGACATGTTCAAATGAGTTCAACTGCTTCTGGCAGCGAGCGGGGGGGAGCAATCCCCCCCAACCCGGGCCAGCCTCTCGTCTCGCTGCGCGATATCCGGCTGACCTTCGGCTCTCATCAGGCGCTGCGAGGCGTCGATCTCGATATTCGCCCCGGCGAATGTCTGGCGCTTCTGGGCGATAATGCTGCCGGGAAATCGACTTTGTCGAAAGTCATTTCCGGAACCTATATTCCGGACAGCGGCACCATCACCGTTGCCGGTGAGGAAGTGCGCTTTGCCAACCCCAATGACGCCCGCTCGCGCAATATCGAGATGGTGTTCCAGGATCTGGCGCTCTGCGATCATATTGATGTGGTCGGCAATCTCTTCCTTGGTCGCGAACTGACCAAAGGCCCCTTCCTCGATCAGAAAGCGATGCTGATCCGCGCCCAGGAAATGCTGGAAGCGCTTGAGATCCGCATTCCGCGTCTGACCGCCCGGGTCGAAAAACTTTCCGGCGGCCAGCGTCAGGCCATCGCCATTGCCCGCGCCGCCTCGTTCCAGCCCAAAGTGCTGATCATGGACGAGCCGACCTCGGCGCTCGCCGTGGCCGAGGTCGAGGCGGTTCTGGCCCTGATCAACCGCGTGAAGGCCAAGGGCGTCGGCGTGGTGCTGATCACCCACCGTCTGCAGGATGTGTTCCGCGTCTGCGACCGCATTGCCGTCATGTATGAAGGCACGAAAATTGCCGAGCGCATGGTCGCTGAGACCGATCTCGATGAGGTCGTGAAACTGATCACCGGGGGGCATTGATGGCCAATTATACCGAACGCGCCAGGCAGAGCCAGGGTGTGGAATGGCTGAATGACAATGCGCAGGTTTTGTCGATCTCGCTGTTCTTTCTGGTCTGTATGGGCTTTTTCACCGCCCTTTCGGATACGTTCCTGACCTCGGGCAATCTGCTGAACGTGCTGCGCCAGGCCGCGCCGGTGCTGATCGTTGCCGTGGCGATGACCTTTGTCATCATGACCGCCGGGATCGACCTTGCCGTCGGCTCGATCGTGGCGCTGATCAATGCCCTGGCCGCCATCCTGATGGTCAATGGCTTTGACTGGGTCACCACCTCGGTGCTGATGATCCTCGCCGGGGCTGTGGTCGGGCTGATGCAGGGCTGGTTCATTTCCTTCCAGGGCATTGCCGCTTTCATCGTCACCCTCGCCGGCATGTCGATCCTGCGCGGCATCGCGCTTTATATCACCGAGGGCTATTCGATCCCGATCAAGGATCAGCCGGGCTTCTTCTGGCTGGGACGCGGCACTTTGCTGGGCATTCCGGTGCCTGCCATCATCGCCATGATCTTTGCCCTGGTGGCGCTGATCGTGATGCGCAACACCCGCTATGGCCGCCAGGTCGTCGCTGTCGGCTCGAACCTTGAGGCGGCCCGCCGCGTCGGTATGCCCGCGCGCTGGCTGGTCTGCTCGGTCTATATGTTCTCGGGCATTGCCTGCGCCATTGCCGGGCTGCTGATCGCCGCGCGTCTCGGCTCGGGCTCATCGAATGCCGCCGTCGGCTTTGAGATGCAGGTGATTGCCGCCGTGGTTCTGGGCGGCACCTCGCTGATGGGCGGGCGCGGCTCGATCCTTGGCACGGTTCTGGGCGCGCTGACCATTTCGATCATCGGCAATGGTCTGATCCTGCTGCATGTCTCGCCCTTCCTGACCCAGATCGTCACCGGCGTGATCATTCTGGTGGCAATCTGGATGAACACCCGGCTGTTCGGCGCGGGCTTTAAGATCAAAAAGGGCTGATCCATGTCAGAACTCTCTGAAGCGCATGTCGGTTCGGGTCTGGTCATGACGGTGGCGGGCGCAATGCCCGCTGCCGGTCTTGGCGTGACGCTGATGCATGAGCATCTGAACAATGACTGCTCCTGCTGGTGGAACCCGCCCGAAGATCCGGCGCGCCAGTATCTGGTCGATGCGCCGATCACGCCCTCGATCTATTCCGAGCTGCTGCAGGACCCTTTCGTCAACCGCAGCAATCTCGGGCTGAATGAGCCGGAGATCGTGGCTGCGGAGCTGGGCTATTTCACCCGTCTTGGCGGGCGCTCGGTGGTTGATCCCACCTGCCGTGGCATCGGCCGAGATCCGCGGGTGCTGCAGCGGATCTCGCGCGAGGCGGGGGTGAATATCGTCATGGGCTCGGGCTATTATCTCGGCACCTCACTGCCGGATTATTTCCATGAGCTCAGCGTTCAGGATATTGCTGATCAGATCGTGGCCGAGGCCAGGATCGGCACGGACGGCACCGAGGCAAAGATCGGCCTGATCGGTGAGATCGGCGTCGGCTCTGATTTTACCGCTGCCGAAGAGAAAAGCCTGCGCGGCGCCGCCCAGGCCCAGGCCCGCACCGGCCTGCCGCTGATGGTGCATCTGCCGGCCTGGTTCCGCCTGGCCCATAAGGTGCTTGATATCTGCGAGGCCGAAGGGGCGGATTTGAAACATACGGTGCTGTGCCATATGAACCCCTCCTGGGCCGACCGGAACTATCAGCACGAGCTCGCCGCCCGCGGCGCGTTCATCGAATATGACATGATCGGCAATCTGTTCTACTATGCCGATCAGGATGTGGACTGCCCGGCCGACGCCGATTGCGCGCGGGCGATCCAGGGGCTGATCGAGGCGGGCTACAGCCGCCAGATCCTGCTCTCGCACGACGTTTTCCTGAAGGTGATGCTGCGCCATTACGGTGGCAATGGCTATAGCTTCGTGAATGCGCATTTCCTGCCGCGCCTGAAGCGGCTCGGTCTCGACCCGGCATTGGTCGACAGTCTCATGGTGGTGAATCCCCGTCGCGTCTTTGACGCAGGCTTTGCCGCCTCGGCACATTGAAAGGTGTGAAAATGACGAAAAAAGTTCTTCTCGTTGGCGAAAGCTGGGTCTCTTCCTCGACCCATTTCAAAGGCTTTGACCAGTTCGGTTCCGTGACCTTCCACAAGGGCTGCAAGCCGCTTCTGGATGCGATGAAGGGGACGGATTACGAAGTCACCCATATGCCGGCCCATGAGGCCCAGGAAGATTTCCCCTTCACCATCGAAGGGATCCGGGAATGGGATATTATCATCATTTCCGATATCGGGTCCTCGACCTTCCTCTTGCCGCAAAAAGTCTGGATCCACAGCCAGACCGCTCCGAACCGCCTGCGTCTGCTGAAAGACTGGGTTGAGGAAGGCGGCAAGCTGATCATGGCGGGGGGCTATTTCTCCTTCCAGGGCATCGACGGCAAAGCCCGCTGGCGCAATACCGCGGTGGAAGAGGTTCTGCCGGTGAAATGCCATCCCTGGGATGACCGGATCGAGATCCCCGAGGGCGCACAGGCCCATATCACCGATGCAAGCCACCCGCTGGTCAAAGACATGCCGAATGCATGGCCGCCGGTTCTGGGCGTGAATGAGGTGGTGCTGAAAGAAGGCGCCGAGCTTGTCGCCACCCTACCGGCCGATCAGGGCGGTCACCCGCTGCTGGCAGCAGGCAAATTCGGCAAGGGCCGTTCGGTGGTCTGGACCTCGGATATGTCGCCGCACTGGCTGTCGCCGGAATTCTGCGCCTGGGAGGGTTATAAGCAGCTCTGGCTGAATATGTTCGCCTGGCTCGAGGCCAACGACTGATGACAGCAGCGCGCCGGGCAACCGGCGCGCCCTTTCACGCTGCGAAAGCGGCCCGGAATTCTTCTGCTGTCGGAAAGGCGTTTTGCGTGGCCAGACGGGAAACACAGATCCCCGCCGCCCAGGTGGCGAGCGTCAGATCTGATGCGGCGACCGCGCGCGCCCCGCGCCGGAGCATGGCGGCGACCAGCGCGCCGAGGAAGCAGTCTCCGGCCCCGGTCGGGTCCAGCACCTGCGCCGCGCGCCCGGGCACGGCTGCGATCCGCCGGCCCTCGCGCCAGAGCTCGGCCCCGGCCGCGCCGAGTGTGCGCACCAGCGTTTTGCCAGCGGACAGCTGCTCGGCCCCGCCGAAATATGCGGCCTCGCCCTCATTGACCACCAGCAGATCGCAATGCGCAAGCATCTCTGCGCTGCAGCCCTCGACCGGCGAAGGGTTCAGCACCCGCAACACGCCCTGGGCGGCGGCGGCCTGCAGCACCGCCAGCGAGGTTTCAGCCCGCAGATTGCCCTGCAGCACCAGAACCTCAGCGGTGCCAAGGGCCGCGATCGCCTCTTGCGGCGTCAGCGAGCGGGCGCAGCTTTGCGTGGTGATGATGGCATTCTCACGGCTGGCATCCCGCAAGATGACCGAAAGATCCGAGGGCAGCGCGCGGCGGATCAGATCGGCGGTCAGCGGCTCAGCCTCCAGATCGGTGCGCAGCTTTGCGCCGCGCCGGTCCTGGCCGATTGCCGCCACCAGCCGCACCCCGGCCACCCCCTGCAACGCCCGGGCCATAACGATGGCCTGGTTTGCGCCCTTTCCGCCCAGAGCTTCGGAAATCGCCTCGCCAGCGACCGAGGCACCGGGTGCGGGAAATGCTTCCACCGCAAGGGTTTCATCCGAAGCGATGTTTCCAATCACCACAACTTGCGCCATGAAACCCACCTCTGTGACTGATATAAGGGGCCGCTGATGCAACCGATTTCTGACCGTCCTTCCAATGCGATAAGCGACATTTTCGGGCGCGACAAGGCGCTGATCGGCATGATCCACTGCCCGCCTTTCCCCGGCGCGCCGCGCTATCGCGACCAGCCGGTGACCGAGATTTACGACACCTGCCTGCGCGATGCCGAAGCGCTGATCTCAAATGGCATCCACGGGCTGATGATCGAAAACCACGGCGATATTCCGTTCCTGAAGCCCGATGATATCACCTGCGAAACCGCGGCCTTCATGGCGGTGGTGACCGACCGGATCCGCCGTGAATTTGACGTGCCGCTGGGGATCTCGGTGCTGGCCAATGCGCCGATCCCGGCGCTTTCCGTGGCGGCTTCGGGCGGGGCGCAGTTTATCCGCGTCAACGAATGGGCCAATGGCTATGTGGCGAACGAAGGCTTTATCGAAGGCCGCGCTGGCGAGGCCCTGCGCTTCCGCGCCCGGCTGCGTCAGGACCAGATCCGGATTTTTGCTGACAGCCATGTCAAACACGGCGCCCATGCCATCACCGCCGACCGCACCATCGAAGAGCTGACCCGCGATCTGGCCTTCTTTGATGCCGATGTGGTGATCGCCACCGGCCAGCGTACCGGCGATGCCGCAACCCCTGAGGAGATCCGCACCATCCGCGATGCCACCCATCTGGCACTGCTGGTCGGCTCGGGGGTCAGCGAAGGCAATATTCAGCAGATCCTCGGCCTGACCAATGGCGTTATCGTTGCCTCTTCGCTGAAAGAGGGCGGGGTCTGGTGGAATCCGGTCGATCCGGCCCGGGTGAAACGCTTCGTCGAGGCGGCAGCCCCGGCACTGGAGGGCTGAGATGCGCGAGGCCAAAGATGCGCTGGCCTGGCTGGCGCAGAACCATGACAGGTTCTGCGCAATCCGCCGCGCCTTCCATCAGACCCCCGAGATCGGCTTTGACGAGGTCGCGACGGCAAAGACCCTCGCGGCGCATCTGGCTGCGCTTGGCTGTGTGATCTCGCGCCCGATCGGCGGCACCGGCTTTGTCGCCACGCTGCACGGCGGGCCCGGGCGCGCCGTGGCTTTGCGTACCGATATGGATGCTCTGCCCCAGTCTGAGGAGACGGGCCTCGCCTATGCTTCGCAGAATCCGGGCCGGATGCATGCCTGCGGCCATGACGGCCATATGACGCTGATGCTGGCCACGGCCGAGCTGCTGGCGGCGGCTGGCCCTTTGCCCGGGCCGGTGCATTTCATCTGTCAGCCAGCCGAGGAGCTGGGCCAGGGCGCCGACCGGATGATCGCCGACGGCTTGTTTGATGAAATCGATCCGGCGCTGACCTTTGGCTATCACAACTGGCCGCAGCTGCCGGTGGGAGTGGTGTCCGCCAGGGCGGGCGCGATCATGGCCGCTTACCGCGAGATCCGTTTCAGCCTGACCGGCCGTGGCGGCCATGCTGCCCTGCCGCAGCTCTCGGATGATATCTATGGCGCGCTGGCGGCGCTGATCACCCGGATGAACGCAAGGATGCGCACCGAGCTGGCGGGGACCGCCTTCGCCTTTACCCGCAACCTCAGCGGGACGGCAGCGAATATCATCCCCGACCGGCTTGGCGCCTCGGCCTCGTTCCGCTTTGTCAGTCCCGAACAGGGCGAGCAGGCGGGTGTGATCGCGGAAGACGTGGCGCGTGAGATTGCCGCCGGTTTTGGTATCAGTGTCAGCGCCGAAGTGACGCGTGTCTTTAACCTGACCCGCAATGATGCCGCAGCCACCGCCCTGGTTGCAGAGGTGGTCGGCGCATCTGCGGGCGATCTGATCTGGCAGGAGGCCCCCTCCGCCTCGATGGTGGCCGAGGATTTCGGCACCATGATCGAAGACCGGCCGGGCTGCTATTTCTGGCTCGGGGCCGGGATGGAGCGGGGCAGTCTGCACAACAGCCGCTTTGACTTTAATGAGGCGCTGCTCCTGACCGCGCCGCAGCTGCTGGCCGATCTGCTGCGCAAAGCGCTTGAGCGGGTCTGAGCTTTATCCCCCCTTCCGCCCGGCCAGTCAGGGCGGAAGGGGGTAAAATCTGCTGGGCCGAATCCGCAGTGCCGGAAATTTTTTGCCGCCAACCGGTCAGAATGGGCTGAAATAAGGCAGGCCCCATCCCGCCGGAACCGGCTTTTCCAGAGCGGGGTTTTCACCGCGCCACTGATACCGGAACGATTTTCCGCCCCCGGGCCAGCCCCTGGGCAATCTGCCCCAATTCCACAGATTGCCCTGTGATTGCCTTTGAAATGCACCATCGCTGTGGCATCAGATCAGGCATCTGGTCCTTCCTGTGCAGGCTGTCGATGCGTTCCGAAATGTCACTGACTCATTTGCAACGGCTTGAAGCCGAAAGCATTCATATCCTGCGCGAGGTCGCGGCCAGCGCTGAAAAGCCGGTGATGCTCTATTCGGTCGGCAAGGATTCCGCCGTGATGCTGCATCTGGCGAAAAAGGCGTTCTGGCCGGCTCCGCCGCCCTTCCCGCTGCTGCATGTCGACACCACCTGGAAGTTCCGGGCGATGTATGATCTGCGCGATAAAGCGGCGCGCGAGGCCGGGATGGAGCTGCTGGTCCATCACAATCCCGAGGCGATGGCCCAGGGCATTAACCCCTTTGATCATGGCGCTCTGCATACCGATCTGTGGAAGACCGAAGGGCTGAAACAGGCGCTGACGAAATATGGTTTCGATGTCGCTTTTGGCGGTGCGCGCCGCGATGAGGAAAAGTCGCGGGCGAAAGAGCGGATTTTCTCGTTCCGCTCGGCCAATCATCGCTGGGATCCGAAAAACCAGCGCCCCGAGCTGTGGAAGCTTTATAATACCCGCAAGGCGCCTGGTGAAAGCATCCGCGCCTTCCCGATCTCAAACTGGACCGAGCTTGATATCTGGCAATATATCCATCTCGAGGGCATTGAGATCGTGCCGCTTTATTTCAGCGCGCCACGTCCGGTGGTCGGGCGCAATGGCCTTCTGATCATGGTGGATGACGATCGTTTCCCGCTGCGCCCGGGCGAAGTGCCGGCGCTGAAATCGGTGCGGTTCCGTACTCTCGGCTGCTACCCGCTGACCGGCGCGGTGGAATCTGAGGCAAAGACCCTGCCGGAGGTGATCCAGGAAATGCTGCTGACCACCACCTCCGAGCGTCAGGGCCGGGCGATTGATCATGATCAGGCCGCCTCGATGGAGAAGAAGAAGCAAGAGGGGTATTTCTGATGGATATCGCCGCAAAAGACCCCGTCTATGTGACTGATGCGCTGATCGCCGAGGATATCGACGCCTATCTGGCGCGCCATCAGCATAAGACCATGCTGCGTTTCATCACCTGCGGCTCGGTTGATGATGGCAAATCCACGTTGATCGGCCGGCTGCTTTACGACAGCAAGATGATTTTCGAGGATCAGCTGGCCAGGCTTGAGCAGGACAGCAAAGCCGTCGGCACCCAGGGCGGGGCGATTGATTTCGCGCTGCTGGTTGATGGTCTTGCTGCCGAGCGTGAGCAGGGTATCACCATCGACGTGGCCTATCGCTTTTTCGCCACCGATAAGCGCAAATTCATCGTCGCCGACACCCCCGGGCATGAGCAATATACCCGCAATATGGTCACCGGCGCCTCGACAGCGGATCTCGCGGTGATCCTGATTGATGCGCGTCAGGGCGTGCTGACCCAGACCCGGCGCCATTCCTATCTGGTGCATCTGCTGGGGATCCGGAACATCGTTCTGGCGGTCAATAAGATGGATCTCACCGGCTATGGTGAGGATTGTTTCAACCAGATCGTTGCCGAATATCGCAGCTTTGCCGATCAGCTGGGGCTGAGGGAGTTTCAGGCCATCCCGATCTCGGGCCTGGCAGGGGATAATATCGTCACCCGTTCGGACCAGATGCCCTGGTATCAGGGCCCGACGCTGCTGGATTATCTGGAAACCGCGCCGGTCACCGATACCCGGCTGCTGGACCAGCCCTTCCGCATGCCGGTGCAATGGGTGAACCGGCCCAATCTCGATTTCCGCGGCTTTTCCGGCCAGATCGCCTCGGGCCGGATCGCACCCGGCGATGCGGTGCGGGTGCTGCCTTCGGGCCGGACCACCCATGTCCGGGCGATCCCCTCGTCTGATGGCGAAAAAACCGTCGCTCTGGCCGGGGAAAGCATTACCCTGACCTTCACCGATGAGATCGACTGCTCGCGCGGCGATGTGATCACCCTCGCGGATGCGCCCTGTGAGGTTGCCGATCAGTTCGAGGCCAGCCTGGTCTGGATGGCCGATGCCGAAATGCTGCCGGGCCGGCCCTATCTGCTGAAGATCGGCACTCAGACCGTCACCGCCACCGTTACTGCGCCGAAATATGAGGTGAATGTTAACACCCTCGAACATCTCGCCGCGAAAACCCTGGCGCTGAATGCCATCGGGGTGGTCAATATCTCGACTGACCGGGTGATCCCGTTTGAAGCCTACCGCGACAATCCCGATCTGGGTGGTTTCATCCTGATCGACCGGATGACCAATGCCACCGTGGCGGCAGGGATGATCCATTTCGCTTTGCGCCGCAGCCAGAATATCCACTGGCAGGCGGTGGATGTGGACCGCGACGCCCATGCCGCGCTTAAGACGCAAAAGCCTGCGGTGGTCTGGTTCACCGGCCTTTCGGGCTCGGGTAAATCGACCATCGCCAATCTGGTCGAGAAAAAGCTGCATGCCATGGGCAAGCACACTTTCCTGCTCGATGGCGATAACGTGCGTCACGGGCTGAACCGCGACCTCGGCTTTACCGATGCCGACCGGGTGGAGAATATCCGCCGCGTCGGCGAGGTGGCAAAGCTGATGACCGATGCCGGGCTGATCGTGCTGACCGCCTTCATCTCGCCCTTCCGGGCCGAGCGGCAGATGGTGCGCGATCTGATGGCGGCGGGCGAGTTTGTCGAAGTCTATGTCGATACCCCGCTGGACGTGGCCGAGGCCCGGGATGTGAAGGGGCTTTATAAAAAAGCTCGCTCGGGGCAGCTGAAGAATTTCACCGGCATCGACAGCCCCTATGAGGCGCCGCTGGCGGCTGAGATTGAGGTGAATACCGTTGATATCTCAGCCGAAGAGGCGGCCGACCGGGTGATTGCGCTGCTGCTGTCACGCTGAGCTTTTTCCCGGGGCGCGGCCAGAGGGTCCGCGCCCCGGGAAACTACATATCCCCCCCGGCATTTTGGGTAAAACCAGTCGCCCGGCGGTTGACTTTGCCCGCCGATTGCTGGCTTTTGCTGCTGCAAGAACCGCTATCTCCCCGCTCCTCGCCAGGCCGATAGATCCCCTCTGTCTCTGACCTCAGGAGCGTAAGATGTCGCCCCCCTCTCTGAAGCCTTTTCTCTATCGCTGTGGTCTGGCTCTCATGCTGGCCCCCCTGCCCGCGGCTGCTTTTGCCGACGGGCTATTCTCTGCTCCCGCTGAATTCACCGGCCGATTCCGTGTTTCGGCCGCCGAGCCCGGCGCGCCGGTTTTCGCGGGCAGCACCGTCACCCTCGCGGGCTCGGGGCTGATGCCGGGGCAGAGCGTCAGCTTCCTGCAGGGCACCACGCCGCTGGGTGAGGGCAAAGCCACTGCCGATGACAAAGGCGCGGTTTCCTTCAGCTTCAGCCTGCCCGCAGGTGCTGCCAGCGGCATCCATCCGGTGATCGCGGTTTTTGAAAACCCGGCTTCGGCGGCGATTGTGGATGTGAAAGTGTCGCAGAACATCCCGCTTTCGGGGGCTGAGCAGTTCAGCACGCTCAAAATCCAGCCCGCACCCGGCCTTTATCAGTCGGTTTACAGCGCAAAATCGGATGCGCTTTTCGTCACCGCCAGCAGCTACCGCCCGGTCAGCTCTGCGCTGATCAAGCTTAATCCGGACACTCTGGCAGAGATCGCCCGGATCGTCCCGCCGGCTCTGCCCGCCGATCCGGACAAGCCGCTGAAAGCGGGCGAGACCCCGGCCCCGGTCGGCGTTCTGGGCATTGATGTCGATGACAGCAAGGGCACGGTCTGGACCACCAATACATTCGACAATACCGTCGCGGTCTATTCCCAGGATGATCTGTCGCTGATCCGTCAGTTCCCCGCCGAGATGGTCTATCATTCGCGCGATGTGCGGGTGGATGAGCAGCATGGCCGCGCCTATGTCTCTTCGGCAGCGACCGATACGCTGCATGTGTTTGATACGGAAACCCTGGAAAAAACCGGCGAGATCCGCATCAGATCGGCCAAACGCGGCGGTGAATTCTATCTGCTCGGGCTTGGCATTGATCCCGAGGGCAAATGGCTGTTTGCGATCAGCCGCGTCAGCAATGAGCTTGCGGTGATCGATCTGGCGACGGGCGAGCTGGCTAAGGTCATCGATCTTACCGGGGCGAAAAATGCCAGCGGCCTTGATTATGACCCGGCCTCGGGCAAGCTGTTCATCGCCTCGCAGGACAGTGACAATCTGCTGATCGTCGATCTGGAAAGCGGTGCGGTTGAGCATAATGTCCCGGTCGGCGCAGGCGCGCTGAATGTGGTGTTTGAGCCGGTTTCAAAACAGGCCTTCGTTGCCAGCCGTGGCGCCGGTCAGATCGCGGTTGTCTCGCTCGAAGGCCAGCTGGTCGCCAATCTCGATGGCGGCAGCTATGCCAATCATGTCTCGACCGATGGCAACGGCGCGGTCTTTGCGGTGAATAAATCGCTTGGCGAAGAGGATCCGGGTGGCGATCAGGTGCTGCGCCTCAGCCCGGCGCAGTAATCTTGCTTTCTGATCGGGAAACAAAAACGGGGCCCGCAAGGCCCCGTTTTCATTTCTTTCAGTAGACATCCTGGTGCAGGCGGTTCTCTGTGCGCAGCTTTTGCCACAGATCCTCGCCCAGCCCGGCCCGCAGACAGGCCAGAACCGCCCCGGCCATGCCCTCACGCCGACCGCAGAGGAAGATGTGGCCCCCGCCTTTGACATCCTCGCGCAGGGATGCGGCATGGTTATGCAGCAGATCCTGGACATAGCGCGGCGTTTCGGCGCGCGAGAATGCACGTTCGATCTGCAAAGACAGGCCACAGGCCTGCAAGCTGGCCAGTTCATCGGCGAAAATCCGGTCATGCGCCGGGGATCTTTCGCCAAAGAACAGGCGGCAGGTTCCGGCTGCGGGCAGAGCGGCGGCCCGGGCCCGCAGATGCGACAGCAGCCCCGCCATGCCCGAGCCATTGCCGATCAGGATCATTGGCGCGGCGTGATCCCTGGCGCGAAAACCCGGATTGGCGCGCAGCTGCAGCGGCACAGTATCGCCAATCGCCAGCTGCCGGGTCAGATAGCCTGAGCCCTGGCCGGTCCGGCCCTGCGCATCCCTGACCTGGCGCAGGATCAGTTCGGCCCAGCCAGCTTCTGGCAAAGAGGCCAGGGAATAATCGCGCGCCACCGGCCCTGCCTCACCAGGCAGGGTCAGCCTGGCGATATCCCCGGCCTGCCAGTCCGGCATCATAGCCTCAGGCTGAAAGCGCAGCGCATATAGCGCGCCGCCGGGGCTGCCGGGGTTGATATGCCTGCGCGCGATCAGTCGCCAGCGTGATGGCTGTTGCGGTGGCAGGGGGGCCGCGCCAAAGACCTTGCCAAGATCGCGGCTGATCCTGGCAAGGGCGGCCGGGCAGGCGCGGTCAATCTCGGCGCGGGGCAGCAGATCCCGCGCGCCGTGATTTCGCAAAAAGACCTCCAGCCTGCGGCCAAAGCCACAAAAATCTGCATAGCGGCGATCCCCGAGGGCCAGCAGCGCGTAAGAGAGCTGCGTCAGATCGGGCACAGCTTTCTGCAGCCGCTCCAGCGCGCCGCTGGTATGATCCGGGGCTTCGCCCGCGCCGGTGGTGGCAATCACGAAAACGGCCCGCCGGGCCCGCTGCAGATCTGTGGCGCTCAGCTGATCAAGCGGCAGCAACCGGGGTGATAGGGCGCTGAGCTGTTCTGCCAGCGCGCCGGCCAGACCCGCGGCAGTGCCGCTCTGGCTGGCCCAGAGGATCAGAAGATCAGCCTCATGGCGCGGCCCGGCGCGGGGCGGGCGCAGACAATGCCAGCTCAGCCCGGCCCAGCCAAAAGCCGTCGCCCCGGCCATGAGCCAGCTCCAGGGATCAGGGCTGAGCATCATCATCCTTCGTCATCGCGGCCCAGAGCGGGCTGGGTGAGACCCTGCCATCGGCCTCAAAAATCAGCGCGCTCAGCCCCCGCCGGGCGATAAACGCAGTCCTGGCGGCCAGGGGAAGGACCATCAGCGCGGTGGCAAGCGCATCCGCCTCGCAACAGGTTTGTGCAAGTACAGTGACAGAAACCGGCCCCGCCTGGCACGGCCAGCCGGTCGCCGGGTCAATGCTATGCGCATAGCGCCGCCCGGCGTGGAAAAAGCAGTTCTGCGCCGCGCCGGAACTGGCGAGGCCCATGCCGTACAGCGCCACCCGCCAGCCAGGCAGTGCGGGTTCCGGGGTCTCAACCGCCAGCCACCAGGGCTGCAGATCGGGCTTAAGCCCGCGCGCATAGCATTCGCCGCCGATCTCGATCAGGTGATGCCCGGCCCCGGCCCGGCTCAGCGCGGCGGAAATCTGATCCGCCGCCAGCCCCTTGGCGCTGCCGCTGAAATCAAAGCGCATGCCGCAGGGGCGTTGCAGCCGCCCGCTGAGCGGGTCAAAGCTGACCCGCTGCCAGCCGCTGACCGCGCGGGCCGCTGCAATTTTCTCAGCCGGGGGCAGGCCGCTGCGCCGCCCCGCTGGCCCAAAGCCCCAGAGATCGACCAGCGTGCCCAGGGTCGGATCACTTGCCCCATTGCTCGCGCGCGCCAGATCCAGCATCGGCCCCAGCAGCGCGGCAAAAGCCGGGCTCACCTGCAGATCCTCACGTGGATCACGGTTCAGCTGTGAAATCTCACTTTCAGCCTGCCAGGGACTGAAAAGCGCCAGTATCGCCGCCAGCTCACGCCCGGTCAGCGCGCGCAGATCCGCCTCGCTCAGACCCGGCGGCGCATAGACAGACAGGCTCCAGCCGGTGCCCATGCTCTCGCCATGCAGCCGGATCAGGCGAGAACCGGGCGGTGGCGGCAGCAGCGCTGCCTCGTGCCGCAGCGGGGGCAGCACCAGATGATGGTCCATCAGATCCGGCCTCATTTCTAATGAATAAACAACAGCGCAACGATTACGGGCAGCGCGATGCTGGCCCAGCCAAGCGGCCAGGTGGCCGGGCGCTGCCGCGCCTGCAGCCACAACAGGCCAAATCCGGTCAGGGTGAATAAAATGCAGGCCAAAGCCATGAAATCGATGAACCAGCTCCAGATTTCTCCGGCATGACGGCCTTTATGCAGATCATTCAGATAGGCCGCCCAGCCTGCCTCTGTGCGCGATAGAACCACCTCGCCGAGGCTGCGGTCGATCGCCAGCCAGCCATCGCCGCCCGGTGTCGGCAGGGATATATAGATCTCATCGGCGCTGGTTTCGGTTGCGCGTCCCCGCAGATCCAGGCGCAATTCATCCAGAGCCCATCCCGTGACTGCCTCAGGCAAAGGTGCATGGGTCTCGGCAGGGAAAGCGGCCAGCCCGGCCTGCAGCGGCCCAGGCAGCTGATAAAGCGTCTCTCTGGTCTCGGGGCGGGCGGAAAACAGGCCGGGATTGTTCAGCATCAGCCCGGTTGCGGCAAACATCAGCATACCGCCAAGGCTGATCGCCGCCGAGACCCAGTGCCAGAGCCGGAGCTGACGCAGCCAGAAACTGCGGTTCGTGATCGAAGAAAGGGAGGGGGACATCCGGGCTTCAGCGGGTGGTGGTGACGCTCAGCGCGGTGATTTCACCCTCGCCCCGGGCCTCGGCGCTGCCTGCCCCCCCCCAGCTGAAGGGCGCGCGCAGTACATCGCGCCCGCCATCCTCCCGCGTCACCTCAACCGCCAGCACGTATTCGCCCGGCTCCAGCGCGGCCAGAGCGGGATGGCCGGCCTCAAGCGTCACCTCGTGACGGCCAGCGGCCCGGGTTGGCCCGGTGATACCATCGGCCGGCAGATCGAGGCTTTTGCCGGTGGCCCGCCACCAGCTGCGCAGCTCACGCAGGAAGGTCGTGCCCAGATTGTCCTTCAGCCTTGTGTCATACCAGACCGCCACCGTGCCCTGAGCGGCACGGGCATCGGTCTCGATCCAGGCCGCCAGATAGGGGCGGTAATAGGGGCTCGCCGCCATTTCCGGCAGGGTGACGGCAAAGCTCAGCCCGCCGGCCAGGATCAGCCCGGCGGTCAGAGGCAGGGATTTCGCAGGCATGTCTTTTCCTTCAGGACCAGGTTCTCCGGCGCGGCGGGGCCGCGCACAGAGAGAGGGATCAGCGTCAGGGCAGGGTTCAGTCGGCTGCTTTTTCAGGGTTTTTACCGGCATCGGCAGCATCAGAGGCCGCGTCGTCATCACCCTCACGCTGTGGCTTCGGATCGGCGGCAGTGACAAAGCCATCGCCATCGGTGTCATTGCGGGCAAAGGTTTTACGGGCCGAGGTCAGATCCTCTTCCAGCGACAACAGGCCATCGCGGTCCCGGTCAAGCAGGTTGAACCGCACCCCGGCCTGTTTCAGACCCTCGGTCACGCGCTTGTCGGTTTCGACATAATCCTTGCCCTGATCGGCATATTGCTGGCGCTGACGCCCCGCATATTCCGCCACATATTCGGCCTCGTTATAAAAGCCATCGCCATCGGTATCGGCGGCCTGGAGCCGGGTGGTGCGGCGCATGATCAGCTCATCCAGGCTGACCCTGCCATCGCCATCGGCATCATAGGCGGCGATGAAAGCCGCCTGGCTGTGGCCACCGGCGACGCCCGGCCTGCCCTCTTCGCGGATCTCATTCTGCACACCGGGCACCAGGCCCTCAGTCAGCAGGCGATCCGCCGTTTCCTTTGCGGTTTCAGACGCTTCGCCGCCGCTGGCCTGGGCCAGGGCAAGCGGGGCAGTCAGGACGAGGAGGCTGGCAGAAAGCAGGGGCAGAACTTTTGAGAGGCTGGCCATCACGGGGCTCCGTTAAGGTTAGAAAGGGGCCGGACGCGGCTGGGCGCGCCCGGCAGTCATCAGAAGGTTTTAGCGATGGTGAATTTGATGTTGCGGCCCGGTGCGTCGCGGGTGGCGAGGCGGGGCTGGTAATCGCGGTCAAACAGGTTCTCGACGCCAAAGCGCATCTCGGTTCCGGCCAGAACGCCTTCCTGCGGGCGGTAGGTGGCGCGCAGCGCATGAACCGCATTGCCGGGGATCGCCGCCGTGGCATCGCCCTCGTCATAGCGTTTCGAGGCGGCCACCTCCCAGCTCAGATCCAGGGTATCATCCCAGCGTTTTCCGAGGGCGAGGCGCAGGGTGTCGGTCGGGGTAAACTTATAATAATCGTTCCAGACCCAGGCGGTGCTGCGCGACGAGCCATCGACGATATTCGCGCTCAGCTCGCCATAGAAGCCATTGGCCATGCTATAGGCGCCCTCGATCTCAAGCCCTTTCATCGTCACGGTATTGAGACCGGATTCCGAGGTCACATCCCAGGTGTCGGTATTGTAATAATTGCCCTTCACGCTGATCGCATCGCCCGCGGCAAAAAGGTCCGATGCACGGTAGGAGGCGCCGATCTCAAAGGTGCGCGATTTTTCGGGCGTGGTCATGTAATTGACCAGCCAGCCGCCCCAGTTCTGGTTGATGTTGGTCAGATCGTCGAGGATGGGCAGGGCTTCGGTATAGGCCGCGCTGCCGAAGATCGCGACGCCAGTGGTGAATTCATACCGCGCCGACAGACCGCCCATGACCGCGTCATTGCTGTATTTTTCATAGCCGTAGCGGGTGCCGTCGATATCCTGGGTCTCGTAGCGAAGTGCAGGCGTCAGGGTCAGGCCATTGCCGAAGCTGACCTCGTCAATGACGAAAAACGCGAGGCGCTCATCAAGGCCACCCGGGGCGGAGGAGGCCTCCAGCCGGTCCTTGCGGATCACCTCAAAGCCCGTGCGCAGCTCATGCGAGGTGGTGCCAAGGGCAAAGAGCGCGGTGTTTTTCACCGTCAGCTTGGTGGTTTCATAGCGCAGATCGGCATTGGTCGTGGCATTGCCCGGAGCCGGTACGCCCGTTTGCAGGATCTCCTGATCGGCATAGGTCAGCGCCGCGGTCAGATCGATCAGATCATTGTCATCGGGGTTCCAGCGATAGGTCAGCGCCAGATTGCGCGACTGCATATCGCGGTCGACATTGCCAAAGAACGGCAGATCGCTGATCGCATCATAGGGGACATCGCGTTCGGCCAGCTGGGTGTCGGTATAGGACAGCGTCACAGACTGATCGCGCGAGGCGCCGAAAGTATATTTGCCCTTCAGACTGTAGGAGGGGGTTTTAAAGCCTTCGGCTCCCAGCAGATTGCCGTCCCCATCGACCTGTTTGCCCTGGCGGCGCCAGATATAGCTGGCCAGAAACTCAAGATCTTCGGAGGGCTGCCAGGCCAGGGTGGTTGAGGAGGTGATGCCGTCGCCATTGGTGCCAAAGCTCAGGGCCTGGCGCAGCTTATAGCCAGTCTCGCCGCCGGTGAAATCCGAGGCATCTTTGGTTTCCAGCTGGATCAGACCACCGACCACGCCCGAACCATATTCAAAACTGCCGACCGTACCGCGGATCACCTCGACGCGCTTATAGAGCTCGGGATCGGTGAACAGCTGGGTACCGATGCGGTAGATCTCTTCCGAGCCCTGGGTGGCACCGTCGATGGTGATCATCACCTTCTGATTGCTGCCATAGGTTGAGCCGCCGCCAAAGCCGCGGATATTGATGCCACTGCCGAGCGGGGTGGAGCCATTGACCAGCGTCACCCCGGGAACCGTCGCCACCAGCTCGGCGATGGTCGAGGCCTGGCGGTCATCAAGCTCTTCCTGATCAATCTCGGTGACCGCCGTTGCGGTCTGGGTCTGCACATCCCGGCGGGTCTCAAGCACAACGGTACCGAGCGGCTCTGTGACCCGGGGCCGCTCCTGCGCGAAGGCCTGTGTTGTAACCAGCAGTGCAACGCTGCTCAGCAGAGCAGCGCGCAGGGAAATTCTGTCAGACATAGTCTGCCTCACCTGAGCCAAAAATGTGCGGATAATCGCTGGCTGACAGGCGGCTGGCGGAGGATGTGATCGGGGGTGCCGTTCCAGACGGCCAGATCACTGGAGGTTGAAATGTATTACCTGATTATTTTTGTCAAGATGAGTCGTGTGCTCAGGACTGCCATATCCTGCGGGCTGGCGGACAGGACAGGGCAGTAGAGGGGGATGCCCGGTTTTCGGGCTTCTGGCAGGTCACAACAGGTGCGCAACCGGCTGCGACCGGGCAGGCAGAGGCTCCGGCCTCAGCCTGCCCGGGGGGCAAAGCCATTGCGGCTGAGAAAGCGCAGCATTTCGCGCGCATCCGGCTCAATGCCGCCAAAAGCCTCGATATAGGCGGGCAGGCGGGACAGGCGCAGCTCCATCGTCTCATCGGTCTGCATGGCAATATAGCCGATCTGCACCAGATACATGCTGCGCGCCCGCACCTCGGCCAGCTGCGGCGTGACGCCAAAGCGCAAAAACAGCTCTTTCAATGCCTGGAGCCGGATGTCATCGAGCTTGCGCACCTGGTCAAGCACCTCGCGCGACTGCAGCGCCCAGCTGCGGATCGCCAGCTCCAGCCGGTCGTCGAAAATCGGGCTGAACCAGCAGTCACTGACATTCAGCAAGGCCTCGGGCAGGCTATCGGCATAGGCGGCGGCCCGGCTGGTGATGGCTTCGGTATTCTTGCGCGCCCAGTGGCTGAGCAGCGCGGCCAGGAGCTCATCGCGGGTCTTGAAGCTCCAGTAAAAACTTGCGCGTGACAGATTTACCTTCTGCGCCAGCGGCAGGATCCGCACCGCATCGACCCCGCCTTCCAGCAGGGTCTCATAGGCCGCCTTCAGCCAGAGCTCGGCCGAGCCACGCAGATGGGGATCAGGATCGGGAAGGGTCATGGCGCCATTCTACCCCACCTGGCCAGTGCTGCAAGCATGATAAACATTATTGACTGAATCATATCCACCTGCATCTATATCCTAGTCACTGGTGTATAGGGTCGCGCCCCGGGCCAGGACAGATCCATGGAGCCACAGATGTCGCACGATCCGCTTCTTCAGCCCTATACGCTTAAACATGTGACCTTCCGTAACCGGCTGATGACCTCCTCGCATGAGCCTGCCTATCCCGAGGATGGCATGCCCAAGGGGCGCTACCGCGCCTATCACGTCGCCCGGGCAAAGGCCGGGATCGCGCTGACCATGACCGCAGGCTCGGTGGCGGTGTCGCGCGACAGCCCGCCGGTCTTTAACAATATCCTTGCCTACCGCGATGAGGTGGTCGGCTGGATGAAAGAACTGGTCGATGAATGCCATGATCATGGCGCGAAGGTGATGATCCAGCTCACCCATCTGGGGCGGCGCACGCGCTGGGACAAAGGTGACTGGCTGCCGGTGGTCGCCCCGACCATGGAGCGCGAACCGGCGCATCGCGCCTTTGGCAAGCTGATCGAGCACTGGGATATCACCCGCATCATCGGCGATTTTGCCGATGCGGCCGAGCGGATGAAAGCCGCGGGCGTTGACGGCATCGACTTTGAGAGCTTTGGCCATCTGCTCTCGCAATTCTGGTCGCCGATGAGCAATGAGTTGCAGAATGAATATGGTGGTTCGCTGGAAAACCGGATGCGCTTTTCGCTTGAGGTGCTGGCTGCGGTGCGCAAGCGCGTCGGGCCGGATTTCCTGCTCGGCATCCGTTATGTCGCCGATGAGGACAGCCCGAAAGGCTATGACAAGGCCGAAGGCATGGAGATTTCGCGCCGCCTGAAAGCCAGCGGCCTGGTCGATTTCCTCAATGTCAGCCGTGGCCATATCGAGACCGATGCCGGGCTGACCGATAATATCCCGATCATGGGCATGGCCTCGGCGCCGCATCTGGATCTGGCGGGCGAGGTGCGGGCCGAGACCCGTTTCCCGGTCTTTCACGCCACCCGGATCCAGGATGTTGCCACCGCGCGACATGCCATCGCCAGCGGCAAGGTTGATATGATCGGCATGACGCGCGCGCATATGGCCGATCCGCAGATCATGCGCAAAATCCTCGAGGGGCGTGAAGAGGATATCCGGCCCTGCGTCGGTGCGAATTATTGCCTCGACCGGATCTATCAGGGCGGGATGGCGCTTTGTCTGCACAACCCCGCCACCGGGCGGGAAGAGACCATGCCGCATGACATCGCTAAGGCGCAAGACCGTCAGCATGTGGTTGTGGTCGGCGCGGGGCCGGGCGGTCTGGAAGCGGCCCGGGTTGCCGCCGAGCGCGGCCATAGGGTTACGGTCTTCGAGGCCGGTCCGCGGGCCGGGGGGCAGATCCTGCTCACCGCCACCTCACCGCGCCGCCGCGAGATGATCGGCATTATCGACTGGCGCCTCGCGCAATGCGAAAAACTGGGGGTCAGCTTCCGCTTTAACACCTGGGCTGAGAAAGAGGATGTCCTAGCACTCCAGCCCGATGTGGTGATCGTTGCCACCGGCGGGCTGCCCCATACTGCCATTCTCGATGCCGGAAATGAGCTGGCGCATTCGGCCTGGGATATTCTCTCGGGCGATGTGAAGCCGGGGCAGAATGTGCTGATCTATGACGATGCCGGCGATCATGCCGGGCTGCAGGCCGCCGAGGTGATCGCCAAAGCCGGGGGCCGGGTTGAGATCATGACCCGCGACCGCTCTTTCGCCCCCGAGGTCATGGCGATGAACCTTGTGCCCTATATGCGCAGCCTGCAAAGCCTTGATGTCACCTTTACCGTGACATTCCTGCTCGAGGCGGTGCGTAGAGAGGGCAATCAGCTGATCGGTGTGATCGGCAGCGATTACGGCGGGGTGCGCAAAGAGCAGCTCTATGACCAGATCATCGTCAATAACGGCACCCGTCCGAATGCGGATCTTTATCTGGAGCTGCAGGGCCTGTCGCTGAATGAAGGCGCGGTGGATTATACCGCGATGATCGGCGGCACGCCTCAGGCGGCGGTCAGCAATCGTGAAGGGCAGTTCCGCCTCTACCGCATCGGTGATGCCGTGGCGGCCCGCAACACCCATGCCGCAATTTATGATGCTTTGCGGCTGGTGAAAGATATCTGATCCCCGATGCCGGGCCGGTGCTTTCCCTATGGCGCCGGCCCGGCAGCAGACCGGGAAAGACAAGACCGGGGTGGCCTGGACCGGGGAGACTAGGGCCGGGAAGGCCAGGGTCGGGCCCCGCCCCCTGGCCATCAGCCACTGACAAACCGCGGCCGGAGATGCGCCTGTTCTCACCCGGTCACGCCGAAGCGATCCCGGCCCTGACATGGCCCCGGCGGTCACTCGCCTGCTCAGGAGCCTGGTCCTTTGCAGGCGATCGGCCGCTCCGGACCCTCTCAGAATTTCATCTGCGCGGTGAGATAGAAATTCCGGCCCGCTTCGGGGAAGCCCTCGGTCACGGCATAGTCGCGGTCAAAAAGATTGCGAATGCCAAAGTAAAGCGCGGCCTGCTCGCTCGCCTGCCAGCTGCCATCGAGATTGGCGAGCGCAAAGCCAGACATGTTGCTGTAGATCGGATTATTGCGATCTCCCGAGCCAATGGCAGGGTCAGACCAGCGGCTTGAATAAAGTTCGAGCGAGGGCGAGAGGGTCAGCTTTTCGCTGGCCTGCCAGTCGAGCTTCACATAGGCTTTATGCTGCGGAATATCGGTGATCCTGGCGCCGTTGGTCACCGGATCCTTCACCGAAAGGTCAAGCCAGGTGTAATTGACCTGAAGCGCCAGGGTCCCGGTCAGATCAGCGGTGGCGGCAATCTCGAAACCGGCATAGCGGGCTTTGGCAAGGTTTTGCCGCTGTGACAGCACGGTCGGGCTGCTGCTGATCTCGATGGTCTGGATCAGATCCCTGACCTCGCTGTAAAACAGCGCGCCCTCGACCGCCACTGGCCCCAGATCGCCCTTATAGCCCAGTTCGAAATTGGTGGCGCGTTCGGGTTTCAGATCGGGATTGGGCACCATGGTGCCAAAGCTGGTGCTGTAGCGATGGAACAGGGTCGGGAAAGCGGTGCGCGAAGAAAGACTGGCGTGATATTCCCCGCCATTGCCGGCCTCCTGGATCACTGCCATCTGCCAGTTGAGCGCATCAACGCTCAGCGGTGCATAGCCAGTGGAAAGGCTGGAGCGTTTGGCCTCTTTGACCTCGGCGCTCTCATAGCTGAGGCCCGCCACCAGGCGCAGATCATCGCGGATCCGCCAGGTATCCTCGACTGCGAAGCTGAGGGTTTCCTCGATGCTGCGCTCGCTCGGGTCGATGCGCGACAGGGTCGGGTGGTCAGGGCGGGCGTAATTGGTTTCCTCATGCACATCGCGCCGCAGATGCGTTGCAAATTTCAGATCATGCGCTCCGGTGGTCAGGCCATATTCCAGGCTCGCCCCGACCGAGTGGTCATCGTAGACGCTGTTGAACGCCCGCCCGAGGCTCTGGACCTGATGGCTGGCATCATCCCAGGCCGACAGGATATTGTCGAAAGTGTTGTAATAGACCCTGGTCTTCAGAGTGCCGGTCCCGAGCGCGGTATGGGAATAGAAGGCAAGGCTGCTGATATCCCATTCTGGCCAGGTCCAGTCGCGCTGGGTCGAACCACCCCCGCTGCCCGGGAAACCGCTTACCGGCAGCCGCGTGCTGTAAGGCGCGCTTTTCGAGCCCTCCTGCCGGGTATAGCTCAGCACATATTCATCCGTGGCATTCGGCGTATAGCCGAATTTCAGGTTCAGCCGGCTGTCATCGGTCCCGGAATCCCGGCGCAGGCCCTCGTCCTGATAGGGATAGGCCGGGTTGGGGGCGAAATCGCGCGACAGATAAAAGCCGTCGCTGTCGCGCCGCATATAGCTGATCTGGGCATACCAGCTCTCCTGCCGGGTACCAAAGGAGAGATAGCCGTTGCGCCCCGTCACATCGCCGCGATTGCCGGCCTCTGCGCCCAGCCGGGCCTCACCTTCAAAGGGTTTTTCCGGCTTTCGGGTCACCAGATTGATCGCGCCGCCCATGCCGCCCGGGCCGTTGATCACCGATACATAGCTTTTCTGAACCTGCACTTCGGCCAGGTCGGGTACCAGAAAACGGCCATAATCCAGCCGGTTATCGGCGGGCAGAAACACCCGGATGCCATCAATCGACAGCGGCACATGCCAGCGGTCAAAGCCACGCACAAAGATCTCGCGCTCATTGCGTGACCCGCCGCCCGAGCTGATCGCGCTCACCCCCGGCTGAGTGGCAAGGGCATCCTCGAGTGTCAGGCGGTTCTCCTGCATCGCGGTCTCGCCGGTGGTGCGGCTGACCGAGCCGCCCTGGCCCTGATCATCATCCCCGAGATAAATCGTCCCAAGGGCGAAGCCCTCGCCTCCGGCTGGAGTCTGTGCCGTATTCTGGGCCGTGCTCTGTGCCGAGAGCGGCAAAGAGTACAGCGCAGGCAGGATAAAGCCTGTCAGAGCAAGCCGCCCGATCAGGCTGACAGAATAATTCACGCTTAGGCCTCCCAAAGTTCCCAGGTCGCCATGTCTCCGATGGCGATTCGATATGTATGATGAAACATATCCCTTGCCCTCAGCAAGATTTGGCCGGCTGCCCGGTCAGGGCGTGGCATTTCCGGCACAACATCCGCCCTGCGAGGGTGCTTTCCCGGAGGGCAGAGCGATCCGGCCTCACCCCCCTTGAAAACTCCGAGTGATATGTTTCAGCATACATATCGCTTGCGGACAGGAAGGTATGATGGACATTGGCTATCTCTGTACGGAACCGGAGCATCTGACCGATGCGATTCTGGCGCAGGTCGCTGAAAGGGCGCAGGCAGCAGGCCTTGCTCTGGCCGGGACGGTGCAACTTTCGCCGCCTGAAGCCAGCCGCGAGAAATGCGATATCGTGCTGCGCCTGCTGCCCGGGGGGCCGGTCCGCAATATCAGCCTGGCACTCGGCCCGCTGGCCATCAGCTGTCGCCTTGATGCCGGGGCACTGGAGGAAGCGGTGATGCTGGTGCATCAGCGTCTTGGCTCTGCCCAGGGGCTGGTGGTGAATAAATTCGGTCGCCAGGAGGCGGCAGGACGCGGCCTGGTTGAGGCGATTGGCATGGCCTGCAGTGAGAATATGCCGGTTCTGGTCGGAGTTTCACCGCTATGGCGCCAGGCTTTCCTCGATTTTGCCGCAGGTACGGCTGAAGCGCTGCAGCCGGATGTGGATCAGATCCTGGCCTGGCTGACGGCCCGCGCCAGGCCTTTGCCTGCCGGTGCCCGGTCCGACGGAGCCCTGTCCGCCGGTTTCCTGGCCGCCGGTGCCCTGGCAGGCGGAGCGGTCTGATGCGGCGGATTGCAGGCCGGTTTATATCCGCAAACACCGCCGCCCCTGCCGGGGAGCGCCAGCGATGACTGAGACCCTGGAGGATCCGCTGCGCCCCTATGAAGAGGCCGTGGCTTTGCCCGGCGCGTTTCAGGCAGGTCTGTGGTTCATCGGGCGTATCCGCACCCCCTGGCTCAGGCGGGAAGACTGCCCGAAACGCGGTGATCCGCTGCATGGGCCGGATTGCCTGATCGAGATCGGGGAGCTCTGGACGCCTGGCCTGCATGGCATCGATGCGCATCAGAACCTGCAGATCCTCTACTGGATGCATCTGTCGCGCCGCGATGCGGTGCGGCAAAACCCGCATAACATCGCAGGCTCGACCGGCACTTTCGCGCTGCGCTCGCCCTTGCGGCCCAATCCCATCGCCTCCTCGCTGGTCAGGCTGATCGCCGTTGAGGCCGGGTGTCTGAGGGTGCGCGGCCTCGATTGTGTCGATGCAACGCCGCTGATCGATGTGAAACCTGAATTCGGAGCATTCTGGTGCGATACTCCCCGTTAAAGGCGCTGCGCTGCGCCCTGTTTGCCCTGCCGCTGAGCCTGGCAGCCCTGCCTGCACAGCCCGAAGCCCGACAGATTGTCACCGATGCCACCGGCCGCAGCCTTGAGCTGCCCGCGCAGCCGTCACGGGTCTTTGCCGCCGGTCCGCTGGCCTCGACCCTGCTCTATACGCTGAAGCCCGAGGCGATGATCGGCTGGGTGCGGGCGCCAAAGCCGGAGGATCTGGCCTATCTGCTGCCGCAGGTGGTGGCTCTGCCGGAGCTGGGGCGTCTGACCGGCCGGGGCGATACGCTTAATCTTGAGGTTCTGCTGGCGGCGCAGCCTGATCTGATCCTGGATTATGGCGCGGTAAATGACACTTACAGCGATCTTGCCGCACGGGTGCAGGAGCAGATTGATGTGCCCTATCTGCTGCTCGATGCCTCATTTGCCCATATGCCTGAGGGGCTCCGCCAGGCCGGTGCGATCCTCGCGGTGCCTGAACGGGCCGAGGCGCTGGCCAGCTATGCCGAGGCGACCCTGGCCGGGATCGATGCTCTTCTGGCCAGGGTTCCTCAGGCCGGGCGGCCGCGCGTCTATCTGGCGCGTGGGCCCGAGGGGCTGGAAACTGCGCCGGGCGGCGCGATGAATGCCGAGATCATCGAACGCGCGGGCGGGCGCAATGTGGTTGAGGCCTCGGCAGCCGGGCTGGTCACCGTTTCGCCCGAGCAGCTACAGGCCTGGGCCCCGGAGATCATCCTGACCATGGATAAGGATTTTGCCGCGAATGTGGCGGCTATGCCGGAATGGCAGGGCATCCCGGCGGTGATGAATGGCCGGGTCTATCTCGCGCCAGCCGCGCCTTTCGGCTTTATTGACGCGCCACCTTCGGTCAATCGGCTGATCGGTCTCAGATGGCTGGCGCATCAGTTTTTCCCGGACCGGGCTGAGGGCGATCTGCACCAGGAGATCATAGAGTTTTATCAGCTTTTCTATGGGGTAAGCCTGGATGAGGCGGCGGTCAGGGCATTGCTCGGTGCGTGATCGCGGCCTGATTGCCCTGCTGGTTCTGGCGCTGTGCCTCGCCCTGGTTCTGGGGGTGGCAACCGGGCCATTCACCCTGTCTCCGGGCCAGATTTTTGCCACGCTGACCGGCGGGGGCGATATGCAGAGCCAGATTGTGCTCTGGAATATCCGCCTGCCGCGGGTGCTGGCGGCCTTGATCATCGGCGCGGCGCTGGCCGCCTCGGGGGCGGCCTTTCAGACCGCTTTTCGCAATCCGCTGGTCTCGCCTGATATCCTCGGCGTCTCAGTCGGGGCTGGCTTTGGTGCGGTGCTTGGCATTTTGCTGGGGCTGCCGGTGCTGCTGATCCAGCTCAGCGGTTTTGCCGCCGGTCTGGGCGTGGTGGCGCTTGTGCTTTTGCTGTCTTTGTCCTTGCAGCCTGGCGGCGATGCGCTGGTCATGGTGCTCTGCGGCATCGCGATCAGCGCCCTGGCGGGATCGGGCATCGCGCTGGTCAAGCTGCTCGCCGATCCCGAGCAGCAATTGCCCGCCATCACTTTCTGGCTGATGGGCAGCCTCGCCGGGGTGAAACGCAATGACATCTGGCTGGCGCTGCCACCCATTCTGCTCGGCTTCATCCCGCTTTTGCTGTTGCGCTGGCGTATTGGCCTGCTGGCGCTTGGCGATGATGAGGCCAGGTCCATGGGGGTGGCCGCGGGCAAGATGCGGCTGCTGGTCATCCTTTGCGCCACGCTTATGACTGCCGCAGCGGTTTCGCTCTCCGGTGTGATCGGCTGGATCGGCCTGATGGTCCCGCATATGGCGCGCATGATCAGCAGCCCGCGTTTTGACCGTCTGTTGCCGGTCGCCACCCTGCTGGGCGCAGGGTTCATGGTGCTGGTCGACACCCTGGCGCGCAGCATTGCCAGCACCGAAGTACCGCTCGGCATCCTGACCGCGGTGCTGGGCGCGCCGCTCTTCGTCTGGATCCTCGCCCGGCAGAATACCATGGTGGCGCCATGACGCCGCTGCTGGAAACCCGTCATCTGAGCGTCGGCTATCGCAGCGGGGCAGTGCTTTCAGATATCAGCCTGAGCCTCTGTGCCGGGCAGGTTCTGTGCTTGCTGGGGCCGAATGGAACCGGAAAAACCACGCTGTTTCGCAGCCTGCTGGGTATTCTTCCGGCGCTTTCGGGTGAGATCCTGCTAGAGGGCAGGCCAATCGGGGCCCTGCGCCGGCGAGAGGTCGCGGCCTGCTTCGCCCATGTGCCGCAATCGCTTGACACCCGCTTTGGCTTTCAGGCGCTGGATCTGGTGCTGATGGGGGCTTCGGCCCGCCTCGGCCTGCTGGCCCAGCCGGGAAAGCCCGAGCAGAACCGGGCCCTGGCCGCGATGGAAGAGCTGGGCATTGCCGATCTGGCGCCTGTGTCGGTTTGCGCGCTTTCGGGCGGGCAGCGCCAGATGGTGCTGCTTGCGCGGGCTCTGGCGCAGAATGCATCGGCCATCATCATGGATGAGCCGACCGCAAGCCTCGATTTTGCCAATCGCCACCGGGTGCTGCAGGCCATTCTCAGGCTGAAAGCCAAGGGTATCGCAATCCTGCTCTCGACGCATGATCCGGATCAGGCGGCGATGATCGGCGATCAGGCGCTGCTGGCGGGCAAAGGCGGTGTGGTTGCCAATGGCCCGGTTGCGACCGCCTTGTCAGAGGCCAGCCTCTCAGCGGTCTATGGGATCGCGCTGCGCGAAGAGCGCCTGTCAGGCGGCGCGCGTCATTTTCGGGCGGCGCAGCTGGCCCGGCGATGAGCGCCGGCTGGTATTGCCGGGCGGCTGAAGCCTGGCCACCCGAACGCGGGGAATTCATCTGTCTGCTCTCTTAAATATGCCGCAGCGGGCTGATTTCTTAGGATGCGGGCGGGCCACAGACTTGACCCTGCTCTGGCGAGGAAGGATAGGCTGGGGCAGGGCGCGGGAGAGCACGCCGGTACAGCACAGAGAGCAAGCGATTGTCAGGAAAAGGCAGCAATTCTGCCAGGCTGCGGCAGTATAATGAGCGTGTCATCCTTCAGTCCCTGCGCCATCAGCGTGAGGCTTCCAAATCCGATCTGGCCCGCATCGCGCATCTGACCCCGGCGGCAGTTGCCGATATTATTGATGGGCTGGAACAGGCGGGTTTCGTCAGGCAGCTTGGCAAAAGGCTGGGCAGGCGCGGCTCGCCCTCGGTGCTCTATGCGGTGAACCCAACCCGGCTCTACAGCATCGGCATCAGGATCGGCCGCCGCGCGACAGAGGCGGTGATGCTGGATTTCACCGGTGAGATCTGCGCCCGGATCGGGCAGGATTATGATTTTCCGGACCCGGTCCGGGTGCGGCGGGCGGGCAATGCCGCGATCCAGGAGTTCTGCGCCCGGGTCAGCCGGGTGCCGGGGGCGACTGTCGCGGGGCTTGGCATTGCCGCCCCCTATTTTCTGGGCAGCTGGAGCGAGACGCTTGGCTTTCCCGAAGATCTCGGCAGCCGCTGGCAGTCGATCGATCTGATGACGTTCTTCGACAGTGGCGAGATGCCGGTTTTTGTCGAGAATGATGCCACTGCCGCTGCCCATGCCGAGCTGGTACTTGGCGCGGGCATGCGGTTTCGCGATTTCATGCATATTTCGATTGATACTTTTATCGGTGGCGGCCTGGTGCTTGATGGCAGGGTACATACCGGGCCGCATGGCAATAGTGCGGCCCTGGGGCCGCTGCCGGTCTCGCCCTCGGGGTTAAGTACGGCGGCGGTGCCGTCTGCGCACCGCACCAGCCTGATGCACCGCGCCTCGGTCTATGTGCTGCTGGATCATCTGCAGGCACAGGGGCTGAAGATCAGCCGGGTCCGGGGGCTGGATCCCCTGCCCGATGCGGCCCGCCAGCCGGTGCGGGACTGGTGTCTCGACTGTGCCGGGGCGCTGGCCGAGGCGATCCTCGCGATCACCTCTGTCATCGATCTCAGGGCGATCATCATTGACAGTATTCTGCCGCGCAATCTGCATCTTGAACTGCTGGCCCTGGTGCAGGCGCGGTTTTCCGCGACTGCGGCAGAGGGGATCGTCGCGCCGGAGCTGATGGGGGGCGGGTTTGGCGCCCTCGCCTCGCCGGTGGGGGCGGCAACCCTGCCGGTCTCGGCGCTGCTCGCGCCGGATTCCAGCGTGCTGATGCTGGGCGAGCGGTCAGATGCCCTGGCCGGGCGGCTGTCCTGAGCTGCGCCTCACCCGGCTGAGACCACCTCAACCGCGCCCGCGAAATGATAGCCGATGGCGCGTTCGGTCATGATCAGCCTCGGATGGGCGGGGTCGGGTTCGATCTTGCGCCGGAGCCGCAGGATCAGCACGTCAATCGTGCGCTCATAAACCGCATCATGGCCGCGCCGCGTCATATCCAGCAGCTGGCCACGCGACAGCACCCGGCCATGTGCCGCCAGCAAGGCCGCCAGCAGGTCAAATTCACCAACCGTCAGCTCGACAGCATTGCCTTTTGGATCGGTCAGTCTGCGGCGCAGCTTGTCGAACGCCCAGCCATCGAACCGGAAGCCTTCGCGCAGCGGCTGCCCGGCCACTGCAGCGGGCAGCGCAGCGCCGGTGCTGCGGCGCAACACCGCCCGGATCCGGGCGGCCAGCTCGCGCAGACTATAGGGTTTGACCAGATAGTCATCGGCGCCGATCTCAAGCCCGACCACCCGGTCGATCTCGGAGCCGCGCCCGGTCAGGATGATGATCGGGATCTGGTGCAGGGCCCGCACCCGCGCCGCCAGTGCCAGCCCGTCTTCATCGGGCAGGCCCAGATCGAGCAGGACGAGCGCGGGCGTTTCCCCGGCGAGCAGCTCGGCAAGCTCGCGCGCCCTGGGGCAGGGGCGGGGCAGATAACCTTCGGCCTCGAGAAATTCACAGAGCAGCGCTGCCTGGGCCGGATCATCCTCGACCACTGCGATGCTCTGCCGGATCCCGGCTGCGGGGGTCACAGCGGATCCATCCAGTAATTCGTGACCTTCGCCAGCATCTCGCGGGTGAGCAGCTGCACCGGAACCGTCAGCTCGCGTTCTGCGACAGTCTCTCCGCGCCAGAGCGCCATGGCGGTGGTCATCACCTGATCGGCCATCGCTTTGGGATATTGCGCCACGCTGGCCACCAGCAGGCTGCCCTCCTCGGCCATGGCGCGGATCCCTTCGGGCGAGGCATCGACCGAGACGATGAAGAACTCATTGCGGCCCGCCTCGCGCGCAGCCTGTAAAACGCCAAGCGAGGTCGGGTCGTTGAAGGAAAACACCGCATCAATATGCGGCAGACGCGGCAGAAGCTGGGACATATAGGTCAGCCCGCCGAGGCGGCTGCCGCCGGAATCGCCATATTCGGTCAGGATGGTGATACCAGGATGCTGGTCCAGCACCGCCTCGCAGCCGGCGTTGCGGTCGAAGACCGCCGAAACCGGCGGACCATAGAGGATCAGCACATTGCCCCGCCCGCCCAGTCGTTCGGTGATATAGTCACAGGCGATCCGCCCGGCCTCGAAATTGTCTGAGGTCACAAAAGCATCTGCCCCCGCGGCTTTAACATCAACCGCAATCACCGGTATCCTGGCGGTACGGGCCTCGGCAATCACCCCGGAAAGCCCGGTTGTATTGACCGCATTCACGATCAGGAAATCTGCGCCGGCCAGCACCGCATCGCGGATCTGGCGTTGCTGGCGGTTCAGATCATAGCCGCTGGAGCGGACCACGACCTCGGTCCCGGGCGAAGCCTCTGCGAGACTGGTTTCGATCTGGCGCGCCAGATGGGCAAAAAACGGATTGGAGAGATCAGCAATAATCACCTCGACCAGGCGGGGGGCCTGCGGGGTCTCGGCCAGAACCGGGGGCGCAGCTGTCAGCGCGATCAGCCACAGCGGGGCCAGCCGCCGCTGCAGTCGCGTGAAATAGCGGACTACCGGCCTCATGCACATCCTCCCTCAGCCGGAGGCTAATGAAAAAGGCGGCGGTTGCAAGCTCCGTAAGATGAAGCCTGAACCGCCGCAGCAGATACGGGGTCTGGCGGGCTGGACTATGGCTGCGGCCCCCCCGCTTAACTCCCGTCAGTTTACCTTAGTCTGTAACGGCAGGGTCACTGGCCCAGCCGATATAATCGGCGATGTTTTCACGGGTCACGAGCTTCGAATCCATCAGCTCGACCGGCGCGGCAAGTTCTTCGCCCTGCAGCACTTTCACCCCCAGATCGACCGCGCGCCGCGCCATGTCATAGGGGTTTTGCGAGGCCGAGGCCTCGATCATCACGGCGCCCGCATCTTTCAGCGCAACCTCGATATCGGGCGCACCATCAACGGCGGAGATGATGATGCCACTGCGGCCCTGCTGACGGGCTGCCAGATCCGTGCCGATCGCCTGGGGATCATTGATGGCAAAAACCGCGTCAATATCGGCAAAGCGAACCAGATGCGACTGCATCACATTCATCCCGCCTTCGCGCGTGCCTTTGCCATCCTGGTCTGAGGAGAGAATTGTGATGCCCGGCGCCGCCTCCAGGGCCGATTTGCAGCCATTGACCCGGTCGATCACCGCCGAAACCTGCGGGCCGTTCTGGATGATGACATTGCCCTCGCCCTTCAGCTTGTCGACGATATACTGGCAGGCGATTTCTCCGGCCTGAACATTATTGGTGGTCACCACGGCATCCGCCCCTTCCGCGAAGGTATCCACCGCCACCACAACGATCCCCGCCTCCTGCGCGCGTCTGATCGCCGGGCCGATCGCCGAGGCATCTGCCGGGTTGAGCAGGATCAGATCCACCCCGGCCGAGATGAAATTATCGATCTGGCTGAACTGTTTGGCGATGTCATAATCATAGCCGAAGGCCATGACCTGGACATCGGGATTGACCTTCTTTGCCTCGGCCTCGGCGCCGCGCGCCAGGGCGACAAAGAAGGGATTGCTCATCGTGCCGAGCGAAATGCCGATCCGCTCAAGCTTTTTATCTGCCACCGGCTCTTCGGCCAGCACCGGGCCAGCGAGCAGCGCCAGGGTGGCAACCCCTGCCATCAGCGTGTGTCTGAACATGAAATCTCTCCTCCCGGGTCTGAACATGGGGGCCGGATGCAGTTGACCCGCCTGTGCATCCGGCCTGCTGCTTCCCGGCCTCAGGTCCGGGCAGAATCCCTCTGACGCAACCGGTCGAGCGCCACGGCGCCGATGATCACCAGACCCTTGATCACATATTGCCAGATGTCCGAGACCCCGATCAGCACAAGGCCGTTCGACAGAACCGCGATGATCAGCGCCCCGACCAGCGTGCCCCAGATCGAACCCACGCCGCCGACAAAGGATGTGCCGCCGAGGATGACCGCCGCGATGGCGTCGAGCTCATAGGCCTGACCCAGCTGCAGCCCGTTCGCGGCGTAAAGCCGGGTTGAGAGCATCACCCCGCCAAGCCCGGCGCAAAGGCCCGAAATGCCGTAAACGATCAGATAGATGCGTGGCACTTTGATGCCCGAGAGCCGCGCCGCCGCCTCATTGCCGCCGACCGAATAGATATGGGTGCCGAGCACGGTACGCTTGAGCACAAACCAGGAGACCAGGATCACCAGCAGCGCAATCACGGCCAGCCAGGGCAGCGAGAAGATGCCCGGAATAAGCGGGATCGCGCCATTGCCGATAAAGGCAAAGGGGATTTCGGGATTGAAGATCGTGGTATCATTGCCCATCAGCCGGGCGATGCCGCGCACGGCGGTCATGGCGCCAAGTGTCACGATGAAGGGTGGCAGCTTCAGGGATGAGATCAGTAAACCGTTCAGCATGCCGAAACCAAGTCCGGTGCCAAGTGCTGCAAAAATCCAGAAAGAGCTGAGCCCGGGCATATTCGAGACAATCAGCCCGGCCATCGCCGCCGCCGCGAGCACCGAGCCGACCGAGAGGTCGATCCCCGCCGTCAGGATGACAAAGGTCATCCCCGCCGCCAGAACGATATTCACCGCAGCCTGCTGAAGCACCACCGAGATATTCTGACCGGTGAAGAAACGCCCCTCCGACAGAAAATGGAAGCCGATCGCCACCACGATCAGGACCGGCAACATGCCAAGTGTCGCGATCATTGCCTTCAGCCGCCGCTGCCGTTCGGCCATGCTGACCCCGATTTCTGTCTCCGTTGAGCTCATATCCTGCTCCTCCTCTCACCGCTGAAGTCCTGGCGCTGCCGGACGTGATGGCCCGGCAATGTGCAGGCGATACCGGCCATTCATTGTGTAACGCCGGACCAGAACAGGGTCCGGCTCTGGTCTCAGGCGGCGTTTGCCAGCCCGACCCCTGAGGCGAATGCCATGATATTTTCCTGGCTGGGCGCGATCCCGCTCTCGCCGCCAACCTCGCCGCTGATCCGGCCCTCATGCATGACCAGAATGCGGTCCGAGACACCGATCACCTCTGGCAGCTCGGATGAGATGACCAGGATCGCCACCCCCTCCCGGGCCAGCGCGTCAATGATGCGGTAAATCTCGGATTTCGCGCCGATATCTACGCCGCGTGTCGGCTCATCAAGGATCAGCACCCGGGGCCGGATCTGCAGCCAGCGCGACAGCAGCACCTTTTGCTGATTGCCGCCCGACAGCCCCCCGACCGGGAAACTGGCATTCGGCACCCGCACCGCGAGCGAGCGGATGGATTCATTCGCCCTTTCGCGGGCACGGCTGCGGTTCAGCAACATGCCCCAGCGCGCATCATCGCGCAAAACGCCGGTATTGATATTCTCTTCGCAGGACATGTCCAGAAACAGCCCGTCGCCGCGCCGGTCTTCGGTCAGATAGGCGACACGCGCGGCAATGGCATCCTGTGGCGACTGCGGTGCAAAGGCTTTGCCCTCCAGCCACATCTCCCCCGCTTTGCGCGGGCGTGCCCCGAACACCGCCTGGGCCAGTTCAGACCGGCCAGAGCCAACCAGCCCGGCCAGACCAACCACCTCGCCCGCCCGCAGATCAAAGGAACAGCCATGCACGCGCCGGCCATCAGAGAGATCACGCACCTTAAGCATGATCGCGGCGGTCTTTGCCGCACCGCTGCTGGTCTTGGTATAAAGCGAGCTCAGCTCACGCCCGACCATGCGTTTCACAATCGCATCCGGCGAGGCCTCGGCCCGGTTCAGCGTTCCGGCATAGCTGCCGTCGCGCAGGATCGAGACCCGGTCGGCCAGCTCATAGACCTCGTTCATCCGATGCGAGATATAGACGATGGCCAGCCCCTCAGAGCGCAGCTGGCGGATCATCGAGAACAGCCCTTCGGTTTCGCGTTCCGAAAGCGCGGTTGTTGGCTCATCCATGATCAGAATGCGTGAATCGGCATGCAGCGCGCGGGCAATCTCGACCAGCTGCTGATTGGCCACGTTCAGCGTGCCAACGATGGTCGAGGGTGCGAAATTTGCGCCAAGACGTCTGAGCACCGGCGCGGCCGAGGCCTGCATTTCCGCCCGGCGCAGCACGCCGCCCCGGGCGAGCTCACGCCCGAGGAAAATATTCTCAGCCACCGACAGGTTTGGCGAAAGCGCCAGTTCCTGGTAGATGATCGACACCCCCGCCGCCCGAGCACTGATCGGGCCGGTGATCTGCACCGGTTGGCCATCAATCAGGATCTCGGCCCCGGCATCGGGCCGGTAGGCCCCTGAGAGGATTTTCATCAGCGTGGATTTTCCGGCGCCGTTCTCTCCCATCAGCGCATGGATTTCGCCCGGATAAAGCGAGAGCTGCACATTGGACAGCGCCGTCACGCTGCCAAAGGTTTTCGAGACGTTCCTCATCTCCAGAACGGGCTGCATCGCTGTCTCCTCCCCTCCCGCCAGGCGGGACCTCTGCGCGATGAAACCGTTTCTATGTGAATGAATGATCTGCGATTTGGGGCAGGTTTGTTCATCATCCATTAACATTTATGCGGGCCCGGAACGGCAAAAGGCCCGCCAGGGGCGGGCCTTTCATCGCGGGCGGCTGCCAGCGATCAGTTGCGCAGGGTGAAATCGACCTTCAGACTCTGCTCGCGGATCAGCTCGGCATTGATCATATCATTGCCATCAACATGTTCCGCCACTTCTGCCCCGGAACAGCCGAGATCGGTCCAGCGTTGAGTCAGCCGCCGCCGCAACTCCTCTTCCGGTACCTCAATATAGGCGGTCAGATCGAACAGCGGGCGCAGCTGGGCCCAGGGACCGCTGGCAAGCGCGAGATAATTGCCTTCGACCACGACATGTCTGATCTCCGGCAGCAGACGCCCGGCCGCCCCGCGCACCAGATCAAGACGGCGGTCAAACACCGGGGTAATCACCTCTTCGCCTGCCCGGATCCGGTGCAGCATCGCCGCGAGGCCCGGGATGTCAAAGGTCTCGGCAACGCCTTTGCGATGGCGCAGGCCGAGATGATCGAGCAGGATATTGTCATAATGATAGCCGTCAGCCTGGAGGATATCGGCATGGCTCAGCCGCTCGGCGAGGCGGCGGGCCATGGTGGATTTCCCCGCCCCGGGCGGACCGGCCAGCGCGATGAGAAAGCGGCTCTTCCCGGCCGAACGGCTTTCAATAAGACGGGCGAGGGCATCAAGGCTGTGATCAGACAATGCTCTGCCCCGATTTCAGGATCAGCGCAGGGGTGCTGGTGACCCCGTCAGGCAGAGCCATCTGTGAAAACGTCGCGATTTTCCCGATTTTTGCAATGTCAGCAAAGAACAGCAAGGGCACCTCCTCCAGGATCTATTTTCAATCTGCTATAATAAATAATCAAGCCAAAAGCTGGCCTGGGAAGAAGTGCCGTCCTGTGGATGGGCAGAAAGCGAGACGCCTGAGCGGTCAGCGAAAATTATCCTGAATTTAATGTATAATAATGAATATATTATCCTTCTCGCGGAGAATGCCCGTGCAGGCGGGTGAACGGATTTTATCCCGTGAGGCCTGACTTGAATGATGTGTTTCGCTGAAAGAAAGCAGAATCACCGGGGCAGGGTCAGGTCGCGCTATCCTCGGCGGGGCGGTGCAGCGAGGCGCTGACCGCCCTGGCCAGATCGCTTTTGCGATAGGGTTTGCGCAGCAATGTGGCCCCTTCCGGCAGATGCAGCGCGCCCGCGCCTTTGATCTGCATATAGCCCGAGGCAAAGAGGACCGGCAGCCCGGGTTGCAATGTCGCGGCCTCGCGCGCCACATCAAGCCCGGTCTGCCCTTCGGGCAACAGAATATCGGTGAACAGCAGATCAAACGGGCCTTGCGCCAGCGCCTCACGGGCCGCAGCCGCATCCGGCACCATCCGCACCTGGTAGCCGAGGGAGAGCAGCATATCGGCCGCGGTCTCGCGCACCAGAGGATCATCCTCCACCAGCAGTATATGCTGGCCCCGCCCCGGTTTATTGCCGCGCTCCGGGGCCTCAACGGGCCCGCCGCCTATGGCGTTGCCCGGCACAGCCCCTGCCAGCGGCAGGCGGATCTGCACCCTGGTGCCTGCGCCAGCGCGGCTTTCGACCGCGATCTCGCCCCCCGACTGGGCAATAAAGCCATAGACCATGCTCAGCCCCAGGCCCGAGCCGCGCCCGTTGTTCTTGGTGGTGAAAAACGGCTCATAGATCCGCGCCAGCACGTCCTGCGACATGCCGATGCCCTGATCAGCGACCGTCAGCGTGAGCGCTCCCTCGCTCAGCGCGGCGCTGATGGTGACGGTGCCGCCCTCGGGCAAGGCGTCGCGGGCGTTGAACAACAGGTTCAGCACTGCGTTTTCCAGCTGACCCGGATCAACCAGAATGGCCGGCAGGTCAGGCCCGATATCGGCCCGGATCTCGACCGTGGGCGCGAGGCGATAGCCCAGCAGTTCCAGAAGGTTGAACATCAGCTCATCCACCCGGGTCAGTTCCGGCTGCAGCGCCTGCTGGCGCGAGAAGGCCAGCAGGCGCTCGGTCACCGAAGCCGCGCGTTCCGTTGCATCGAGCGCGCGCAGAATCCGGGGGGATAGTTCGGGGTCTTCGTAAAGGCGGTCCTGCAGCATCTGCAGATTACCGCTGATCGCGGCGAGAAAATTGTTGAAATCATGGGCGATGCCCCCCGTCAGCTGCCCCACCGCCTCCATCCGCTGCGCCTGGTGCAGCTGGCGCTCAATGCGGCGGCGATCCGTCTGATCCATATAGACGGTGACAAATCCGCCCTCGGGCATCGGCTGGCTGCGGATCTCGATCACCCGCCCGTCGGGGTGGTGCATCTCATATGAGGCGGCGCTGCTGCTGCGCAGATCCACCGTTTCAGGATGAGAGATCTGGCCGCCATCCAGCCCGTGCAGCGTTACCCCCGCTGCCTGCATCGCCCCCGCGATGGCGCCAAAGCTCTGACCATGGCGGATGCGGTCGGCGGCAAGGCCGGTCATGGTCAGAAAGCGGGGATTCCAGGAAACCAGGCGCTGCTCGCGGTCAAAAACCGATATGCCGTCGCTCATATTGGCAAAGGTCGCCTCGACCAGACGGTTGCCCTCGATCACCTGTTCGGCCAGCCGCTGGCGCTCGAAACTGGCATCTTTGAAAATGCTGGCGGCGCGGGCAAGGCTGCCCAGCTCGTCACTGCGCTGCAGGCCGGGGATGGCGGCATTGCGGTCGCCTGCGGCGAGCCGCGACATCGCCCGGGTCACGGCATCGAGGTTGCGGGCCAGATCGCTCAGCACATAAAGCGCGGTCAGCGCCGCCGCGCTCAGCGCAATCACCCCCAGAATGGTGATATTGCGTTTGGTTCGCTCGAGCGTCGCGCTCAGCGCCTGGCTTTGCGCCTCGGCGGCGGCCGAGGTTGTGGCGACGATCCCGGCCACTGCCGCGCCCATATCGGCTGACAGGGTATGGATCGAGGCCAGCAGGAAACGGACCCGCTGCTGCGATTTCAGCTGCGCGCGGCGCAGATCGAAAAGGCTGCTCTGCTGATCCAGAAAACGCGGAATCCACTCCGCCCTGGGTGGGAATTCAACTGCCGCCAAACTGGCCCGCACCTGGCCGAACCGGGCCTCCAGCTGATCGAGCTGCCAGATGCCTTCGGCGATCCGGGCCACCAGAATGATCTCGACAGCCTCCGAGAACAGCTGGCGCGGCCCGGCCCAGATCGCGGCGGCAAGGGCCTCCTGGGCCTCGCTCTGGCGCTCAAACCCATATTGCAGCTCGACCATCTCGGCCCGCAATTCCAGGGAATTCCGGCTGGCCTCCAGCATTTGCCGGGTTGCCTGCGACAGGCCGCTGGCCAGGTCGCGCACCCTTTGCCCGGCCTCACCGGCGAAAGAGGCGCTGTCGGGCAGATCGGTCACCAGCAGACCCAGGTCACGGATCATGCCATCAATCCGCAGCGTTTCGGCCTCCAGCTGGTTCATCACCTCAACCGAGCTGACAAAGGGGGCCAGCGCCGCCAGCGCCGTGCTCTGATGCGCGAGCCTGGTGGCGGCGAGAATATCGGGAAGGCGTTCATCACTGAGCGAGTAAAGCGCATTGCCGGTGCGATTGAGCCCGCTGATGGCCAGAATGCCTGAACCCAGCATCAGCGTCAGCATCGTGGCAATTGCGATCAGCAGCTTGGCCCGAACCGTGCGGGGCAGCGCGACTGCCGTCATTGAGCCCTCCGTAATGCCTGGAGGGGATCCTGGCAGATGCGCGGCTCTGCTCCAAGATGGTAAAGGGCTGTCAGCTCATGCTTCCCCCTGCTCCGGCAGAATAGGGCTGCGGCGAGAGCACTGGCGGAGAGAGGGAAGCTTCGGCCTCTGCGCTGTCGGCGCGCCCTGCGCCTGCCCCGTATGGGGCTGCCGCAGGGCTTTCTTACGGCGCTTCACTCCGGGCTCATGACCCGAGCTGTGGTGCGGCCCTCACAGCGCCCGGGCGACGTTGCGGGCTATGGTGACGAAATTCTTCACATGGATGCCCTGATCATCAATGCGATGATTGATCGAGACCCCGGTTTTGCCAATCGAGGGGCCAAAGCTGTGGAAGCGGATGCCATTGCGCTGCATCGATCCGACCGACTGCGGGACAATCGCCAGCCCCTCGCCAACCGCCACCAGACCGATCGCGGTGTTCACATCCATGGTGAACAGAACCCGGTCGGTGTTAATCCCATGCGCGGCGCAGCTCTGCAGCACCTGATCGGCAAAACTCGGGCGCGGGAATTCAGGGTATAACACCAGCAGCTGGCCGGAAATCTCTTTCGGGGCGATGATCTGACGCCCGGGGAACAAAGTATCCGGGGCGCAGAGGATCAGCTCTTCGCTCATCAGCGGGCGCGACAGGATCTCGCTGTCATGCAGTTCCGGCCGGGCAATGGCGAGGTCAATCTCGCGCCGGATCAGCCCGGCCTTCAGCCGGTCATTGTTCATGGGCAAAAGCGCCAGCTCGACCTCGGGGAAGTGCGCGCGGAAGGATTTTACCACATTGGGCAAAATGCCATAGACCGCCGAGCCGACATAGCCGACCCGGATCCGCCCCTCCATGCCCTGGCCGATCCGGCTGACCTCGCGTTCGGTATCGCGCACCAGGCTTTCAATCTGCAGGCCGCGTTCATGCAGGCGCTGCCCGGCCTGGGTCAGGCTGATGCCATTGCGGCCGCGGTGAAACAGCAAGACCCCGAGCTCGGTCTCAAACTGCTTGATCTGGCGCGACAGCGGTGGCTGGGCGATGCCCAGACGCTCGGCGGCCCGCCCCATATGCAATTCCTCGGCTACGGCCATAAAATACGCGAGGTAGCGAAAATTCATGGCCGGCCTCTCTCAGCTGTTGCCGCTGCCGCCCTGACAGCCTGGCGCTGCCGGTTCAACCCCGAAAGGCCGCTATCAGCTCCGCAACCGCCTGCGGCCTTTCCGCCGGGGCGAGATGGGCGACATCTGCAAGGATCTCAGCCCGCGCCCCCGGCACGGCTGCAGCAATCGCCTGCTGATCGGCGGGCGGGGTGGCCAGATCGGCAATGCCGCCGATCACCAGCATGGGCAGGGCAAGGGCGGGCAGGTCCTGGCGCAGATCAAACAGCGCCAGCGCGGTGCAGAGCGCGGCATAGCTGCCGGCATCGGCGGCGTTGAGCGTTGCCAGCAGCTCTTCTGAAATGGGGCAGGGGGCAAAACCGGGGGCGAACCAGCGGGCTTCGGATCCGGCCCGCAGCACCCTGGTGCCTTCGCGCTGCACCAGATCGGCGCGCTCGGACCAGGCCGCAGTGCTGCCGATCTTCGCCGCCGAATTGAGCACCACCGCGCCTGACAGCAGCTCCGGGCTTTCCTTTGCCAGCTGCAGGGTGATCGCGCCGCCGATCGAAACCCCGGCACACAGAAATTTCTCGCCCGCGGCAAAGGGCGCGACTGCGGCCCGCACCGCCGCTGCCAGCGCCGCCATGGTCAGATCCCCGGTCGCAGCCGGTGAGGCGCCATGGCCTGGCAGATCAACGGCCAGCACCCGGAACTGCCCAGCAAGCAGGGCTGCAGTTTCACGCCACAGGACGGCGGCGGCCGTGCCCAGCGAGGGCAGCACCACCAGCAAGGGCAGATCTTCGCTGCCAGCCAGAAAGGTGGCCTTAAGCTGGGGAACGGTCACGGGCATGGCAGGCTTCCTTATCTGCCGAGCCGGTAGCGGCTGAGTTTATCCTCATCGACCGTGACCCCGAGCCCGGCGCCCGGACGGATCACCATCTCGCCCCCGGCGATCTGCAGCGGCTCGGTCAGCAGGTCATCACTCATATCGAGGAAGTTGGACAGCTCTGCCGCCCGGCCCGAGGTCGCCTGATAGGCCGATCCGAAGACCAGCGAGGCCATGGTGCCCAGCTGGCCGTCGATCTGATTGCCGATGTAATTCTCGACCCCGAGCGATTCTGACAGGAAGAGCACGCGCTGCGACTGGGTAAAGCCGGTGCGCGCGGTCTTGATCGAGATCGCCGTGGCCGAACCATCGAGCAGCTCGCGCACCACCTCTGCCGGGCGCGAGACGGATTCATCGGCAAAGAACGGGATTTTGGCCTGTTTCACCAGCCAGCGCCGCCCCATCACATCATCGGCCGGGTTCAGCTCTTCGGCGAAGAGCAGATCGAGATCCTCCATCGCCCGCAGCGCCCGCGCGGAATCCGAGGCGCTCCAGCCGCGATTGCCATCAATATAGAGATCGACCTTATCGCCGAAATGCGCCCGCAGCGCCCGGCAGACCGCAACATCGAGCTGGAAAGGAGTGCGGCCGACCTTCACCTTAAAGGTGGTGATGCCATATTGTTCGACAAAGCTCTGCGCCACATCGACCATCTTGGCCGGATCATCAAAGCCGATCATATGGCTGACCCGCAGCCGGTCGGTATAGCCGCCCAGCAAAGTGGTGGCCTGCTGGTTCAGCAGCTTTCCGGCCAGATCCCAGAGTGCAATATCCAGCGCCCCCTTGGCACAGGGATTGCCGACAGTGCGGTTGATCCGGGCCTGGATCTTTTCGCGCTCGAGCACATTCAGGCCAGTGATCTGCGGCGCGAAAATGCCCTCGATCACGGCTTTGATCCCGGCCTGGGTCTCACCATAGGTGAAGGGGCGCGGCGGGGCCTCGGCCTCGCCGTAAAGCCCGTCCTCGCCATGGACACGCACCAGAATATGCTCGGCCACATGCACCGCGCCCGAGGCGAATTTCAGCGGTTTCAGATAGGGAATGGCATAGGGGATCGCTTCGATCCGGGTGATTTTCATAATTTACCTGTGCTCAGCACTGTCTGGGGCAGATCCCTGGCGGGCCTCAGGCCAGGGGCCGGGGATCGTCGCGGAATTCGGTCTGCAGCACCGAGGGGCGCTGGCTGAAACTGTCGTCAAACCAGGCCGTCAGCAGGGGGCGGTTTTTGCGCCAGCCCTCAGCCTCGAAGCGGAAGTCGAAATATTTCAGCGCCACGCCGATCGCCAGCTGCCCGGCGTTGAATCCGCTGGTGGAAATGCTTGTGATATTGGCCTCAAGCCAGTCGAAAACCGCAATGCTTTTGCGCCGGTATGCGTCGATCTGCGGCTGATAGCGTGCCGCTTCCGGCCGCATCCGGATCTCGACCAGCCAGGGCAAGGCAATGTCGAGCAGACCATTGCCGACCGCTTCCAGGGTCAGGACCTGCAGGCGCTGTTCCGGATCGGCGGGGAAAAGCTGCGGCCCGCTGGTTCCGGTCAGATCGGCCCATTCCATAATCACCCGGCTGTCCCAGAGCGGGCTTTGCCCCTCGCGCTCCAGCGTCGGGATTTTGCTCAAAGGGTTCAGCTGCATCAGCCCTTCATGCGGGATCAGCGGATCTGCGGCGGTGCGGATGATGCTGACCTGATCCATCAGGCCTTTTTCATGCAGTGCCACCATCGCCTTGCGGACATAGGGCGAACGCGGCGACCAGTGTAATGTCAGAGCCATCGGCGGAACCTGTCAGTCAGAAAAAACAGGCCGGGCGCGCCTTTTTGCGCCCGGCTTTTTGCACAGGGCTCAGGCTTTCGAGAGGGTGAAGTCGAATGCGATCTGCAGATCGACCTCCAGCTCGGGCGCGGCTTTGGTATAGGTGCCGATCAGGCTTTCTTTCACCGCAAAGACCGAGTCGTTCTCAAGATATTTGTCGCGCGAGTCGAAGACCTGGCTGATCAGACGCTTGTAGCCGTCTTTCTGCAGCATGAAATGCATATGCGAGGGGCGCATCGGATGGTGGCCCATGGCGCGGATCAGCTCACCTGCAGTGTGGTCATCGGGGATCGGATAGGCGACCGGCAGCACAGCGCGGAAGGCATAATGGCCATTCGCATCGGTGGTCAGACGACCGCGCAGGTTATAGTCGGGCTGGTTCGGATCGTGGTTCTCATAGAGACCGTTCGGAGCATCCTCCCAGACATCGACCAGCACGCCTTCGATCGGATTGCCATTGGTATCGCGGACATGGCCCTCGAAATAGATGGTTTCCTCATTGTCAAAATGCATCTGCGAGATGGTGGCGCCCTTCGGCAGGACCGGGGGGTTCTCACGGTAGAACGGGCCCAGCACGGTCGATTCGCTGGCGCCTTCCTCGGCACCATGGCTCAGCATATCCACCAGCACCTCAAGCCCGATGATATCCGAGAGCAGGATGAATTCCTGGCGCTTGTCATCGGTCAGCTGACCGGCACGGGCGAGGAAGTCGCAGGCAAACAGGAATTCGTCATGCTGCAGTTTCACCTCACGCGCGAAGTCATGGATATGACGGATCAGCGCGGTCAGAATGACGCGGTTGCGATCCGTGATCGGACCGTTTTTGCCCAGAGCGGCGATGACAACATCGGTGACGGTATCAATGCTTACGGCTGACATGTTTTCTTTCTCCTCCGAAAGTCCGCCGCCCTGACTCCCCGGTCAGCCGCGCGGGCAAACTGCTTGCGTTTTCGCCTGTGCTTGTGGGCGAGGGAGCGCCGGTTCGTCCAGGTATGGGGCGATACCTTTTCGCGATATGCGCGCAAAGCCCGACCTGAAGGCGTAATATTTCTGCGCTGCGGCTATAAAGGATGACAATAACTTACCGGCGAACTCAGGCTTCCGCCCGGGCGCTGCGAAATAATGCGCCGCAATGCAGCAATAGCCTTGCGGGTATCGGTTGATACCCGCGGATAAGTTGACTGCAGGGCCTTTCTTTCGCCTTCTGCGCCCGAGGAGCGAGGGGGCGGTTCACTGAGCAGAATCTTCCCGGGGAAGAACCATAGGATCAGAGATGCAAGGCTCTGATCTTACTGAATTTTCAGAATTTCTGGCAGCTCCGCCAAACCTGACCCCCCACGCATTAAACCGCGTCCGGGGACGATATCGTAATGGGAGGATATCACATGGAAACCCTGCTGCGTCAGCTTGGACGCATCCCCGGCGCGCTGATGATCGTGCCTTTGTTCCTGGGCGCTGTGGTCGCCAGCCTGACCCCAGGCGTGCTGGAGCTGGGCAGCTTTACCACCGCTTTGTTCAAAAGCGGCCTGCCGGCCCTGATTGGCCTGTTCTTCTTCTGCGTCGGCGCACAGATCGATGTCCGCGCGGCGGTTCCGGCGGTAGAAAAGGGCATCGTGCTTTTGCTGGCGAAATACGGCATCGCGGTGCTGTTCGGCCTGTTTGTGGCTTTCGTCATGCCCGATGGCACGCTCTGGGGGCTTTTGCCGCTGGCGATCATTGCCGCCATGTCGAATTCCAATGGCTCGCTTTTCGTCGCGCTGACCTCAGAATTTGGCAATAAAACCGATAAGGGCGCGATTTCGGTGCTGTCGATCAATGACGGCCCCTTCCTGACCATGATCGCGCTTGGCGCGGCGGGTCTGGCAGAATTCCCGATGGCCGCCCTGCTGGCCGCTATTCTGCCGATGCTGATTGGCTTTATTCTGGGCAATACCAGCCCGACTGCGCGCAAATTCCTCGCTCCGGGTGAAAAGCTGATCATCCCCTTCGCGGCCTTCGCCATCGGCGCCGGGATCAATTTCTCGGTGCTGCTGTCCTCGGGCGCGATGGGCATCCTGCTTGGCCTGATGACCGTGGTGTTCTCGGGCGGCGCGGCGATGCTCGCCCTCTATCTCTGGCACGTTCTGCGCCGCCATCCGCGCCCGACCCGCAATATGGTTGCCGGTGCGGCAGAGGCCTCGACCGCCGGCAATGCGATTGCCACCCCGGCAGCGCTGGCGATGATCGATCCCTCGCTCGAGCCGATTGTCGGGATTGCTTCGGCCCAGGTGGCCACCGCTGTGGTCTGCACCGCCTTCACCATGCCGTTCTTCGTGGCCTGGCTGGCCTCATGGCAGCGCCGCAATGGCATCAGCCCGGAAGCGGAAGAAGCGTATTATGAGGGCCGCCCGCTGCCGGTGATGAAAGCCCATCCGGCCGAGTAACTCTGCCCGGCGCGCAAGACGATCCGGGCCAGGCTGTGATGCCTGGCCCGGATATCTGATCTGACCCAAGGAAAGGAGCGCAGTTATGCAGCGCTTTGAAGGAAAGAAGGCCGTCATCACCGGCGCGGCCCAGGGCATTGGCCGCCGCGTGGCCGAGCGTATGGCCGCCGAAGGGGCTGAGGTCGTGCTGATCGACCGCTCGGAGGAGCGCATCGCAGTGGCGGCGGCAATCCGTGCCGCAGGCGGTGTGGCGCATGAGATGGCGGCAGATCTGGAAACCTGGGCAGGATGCGTGGCGGCCCTGCAGTTCGGCGCCGATCAGATGGGGCAGGTCGATATTCTGGTGAATAATGTCGGCGGCACGATCTGGGCCCAGCCCTATGAATTCTACCAGCCGGATCAGATCGAGGCCGAGGTGCGCCGTTCGCTGTTCCCGACCCTGTTCTGCTGTCGCGCGGCGCTCGATCACATGCTGCCCCGTTCTGCCGGGGTGATTGTGAATGTCAGCTCGATTGCCACCCGCTCGCTGAACCGGGTGCCCTATGCGGCAGCAAAGGGCGGGGTGAATGCGATCACCGCCAGCCTGGCCTGGGAAGTGGCCGAGCGTGGCATCCGGGTGGTGGCCACCGCCCCGGGCGGCACCGAGGCGCCGCCTCGGGTCATTCCGCGCAATCCGAATGCCGAAAACGACCAGCGCGCCGATCACTATCAGACGATTGTCGATCAGACCATCGCCTCAAGTCTGATGAAACGCTATGGCACGCTTGATGAGCAGACCGGGGCGATCCTGTTCCTTGCCTCGGATGAAGCCTCTTATATCACCGGCGTGACCCTGCCGATCGGCGGCGGCGATCTGGGCTGAGCGCAGCTGCGCTCTGCAATCCTTGAAATCCACAAAGCGCTGGCCAGAGGCCGGCGCTTTTGGCTCTCATGGCCCCATGATGTGCTGATGGCGATCCTTTCCGGGGCAGGAGGAGCCAGGATCACCGCATGCCGGCACCATAGAGTTCTGCGCTCAGGGGACTGGCTTCCTGCGCTGCAGCCCCGGGCTGGTCTGCGCCGCAACCGCCCCCCCAAGATCCCGCAAAAACCACGCGGGCTTTCACCCCTGAAAACCTGCCCCGGCCAGGCTCGTGCTGCTGAGGGGCAAGCGATTCTGATCTCGCATCCCTGTTGCGCTGTCCCGCTTACGTCCTGAAGCCTTCGGCAGGCCCGGCGGGGGTTTTGCCAGCCGAAACGGCCGTTCCGGCGCAAAACCTTTATGCTTTTCCTATAAAGTCGCCTGTCGGCTCATCTCGAAGCCCTATGCGCTCTCGCCCTATCTTCTGATCAGGCGCCCTGCGGTTCGCGTAACCAGCCGGAGCGCCATGCCCTCTGTTGCAACCCGGTGCCCGCAGCAGAGGGCCAACCCTGATCCAGGAGATTTCGCGACATGGACATAATCGTTCTGGCCATAGCGGCCGGCTTCTTCGCCCTGATGTCTGGCTACATCCGGGTCTGCGAAAAGCTCTGAGGCGGAGACTGATATGCTTTTTGATTACATGCTGGGCGGCGGGGTGGCGGTCTTTGTGACCGCCTATCTGCTTTACGCCCTTGCCCGCCCCGAGCGGTTCTGACCCGGAGGGCAGGCAAAATGACATTCAATGGATGGATCCAGATCCTGATCTTTGTCGGGATCATTATCGCGCTGGTAAAGCCGCTTGGCGGCTATATCACCCGCGTTCTGGGCGGAGAGCGGAGCCTGCTCTCTCCCATTTTCGCTCCGCTCGAACGCGGCCTTTACCGCCTCTCGGGCATGCGTGAGCCGGAAGAACAGCACTGGACCGGCTATGCCGCAGCCATGCTGATGTTCAACCTTGCAGGCTTTTTGCTGCTCTATCTGATCCAGCGCTTCCAGGGTGCTTTGCCCTTCAATCCGCAGGGCTTTGCCGGAGTGGCGCCGGATCTGGCCTTCAACACCGCCGTCAGCTTCGTGACCAATACCAACTGGCAGGCCTATGGCGGGGAAACGAGCCTGAGCTATTTTACCCAGATGGCCGGACTGGCGGTGCAGAATTTTGTCTCGGCCGCGACCGGCATCGCCATCGCCATCGCACTGATCCGGGCGTTTTCGCGCAAATCCGCCAGGAGTTTGGGCAATTTCTGGGTCGATATGACCCGCAGCACGCTTTATATTCTGCTGCCGGTCTGCGTGATCGGCGCCATGGTGCTGGTCTGGCAGGGGGTGCCGCAGAACCTCGGCGCCTATACACTTGCCACCACGGTTGAGGGCGCGCCGCAGAGCATCGCCCAGGGGCCGGTGGCCTCGCAGATGATGATCAAACATCTGGGCACCAATGGCGGCGGCTTCTTTAACGTCAATGCCGCGCATCCTTTCGAGAACCCGACCGCACTGACCAATCTGATCCATATGGTCTCGATCTTTGCCATTGGCGCGGCGCTGACCAATGTGTTCGGCCGTATGGTGGGCAATCCGCGGCAGGGCTGGGCGATCTTTGCCGCCATGGGCCTGTTGTTCCTCGCCGGGGTCACCATCACCTGGTGGGCCGAGGCTGCGGGCAACCCGCTGCTGCATTCGCTGGGCCTTGAGGGCAGCAATATGGAGGGTAAGGAGGCCCGCTTCGGCATCCTCAGCTCGGCCCTCTTCGCGGTCGTCACCACCGCAGCTTCCTGCGGGGCGGTGATTGCCATGCATGACAGCTTCATGCCGCTCGGCGGCATGATCCCGATGATCAATATGATGCTGGGCGAGATCATCATCGGCGGTGTCGGCGCGGGTTTCTACGGTATTTTGCTGTTCGTGGTGCTGACGATCTTCGTCGCCGGGCTGATGGTGGGGCGCTCGCCCGAATATCTGGGCAAGAAGATCGAGGGCCGCGAGGTCAAGATGGCGATGCTGGCCATTCTGTGTCTGCCGCTGGCGATCCTTGGCTTCACCGCGATTGCTTTGGTGCTCCCGGCGGGCAGCGGCGCGATCTGGAACCCCGGCCCGCATGGCTTCTCAGAGGTGCTTTACGCCTATACTTCGGGCGCGGCCAATAATGGCTCCGCCTTTGGCGGGCTGTCGGCCAATACGCCCTGGTACAATATCACCATCGGGCTGGCGATGCTGATGGGGCGTTTCATGGTCATTCTGCCGGCGCTGGCCATTGCCGGATCGCTGGTGGGCAAGACCTCAGTGCCTGCCTCGGCCGGGACCTTCCCGACCCATGGGCCGCTCTTCGTCGGCCTCCTGATGGGCGTAATCCTGATCGTCGGCGGCCTGACCTTCCTGCCCGCCCTCGCCCTTGGCCCCATCGTCGAACATCTGGCGATGCAGCTGGGCCAGAGCTTCTGAGAGGCGCGCAACATGCAGATCAGGATCCCTCTTCCTGCGCATTCCGCCCCGTTTTTGCGGGGCGGAAGAAAGATCCGGGGCCTGAGGCCCCACATTTCTCTCCCGCTCTGACAATCCTGGCGGCTGTTGTGACGATCCCTCGCCTTCTGCGCCCGAAATCCGGGCCCACCGGACCCGCCGCAAGCCGCGATAAATGAACCTGCTGGAGTCTCTCATGGACCAGTCCAAATCCGCGAGTATCTTTGATACTGGCATTCTGATACCGGCGGCGGGCGATGCCTTTCGCAAGCTCAGCCCAAAGGCAATGGCCCGCAACCCGGTGATGTTCGTCGTCGCCCTGGTCTCGGCCCTGACCACGGTTCTCCTGATCCGCGACATGCTGACCGGCGCCGCAAATACCGGCTTTTCACTGCAGGTTGTGGCCTGGCTCTGGTTTACCGTCTTCTTTGCCAATTTCGCCGAGGCCGTGGCCGAGGGCCGCGGCAAGGCCCAGGCGCAATCCCTGCGCCAGACCCGCTCTGATACCCAGGCCAGGCTGCTGAGCGGCACGGGTGAGGCTTTTCGAATCGTGCCCGGTAACAGCCTGAAGGTGGGCGATATCGTGCTGGTCGAGCCGGGCGATATCATCCCCTCGGACGGCGAGGTGATCGAGGGCGTGGCCTCGGTGAATGAGGCGGCCATTACCGGTGAATCCGCCCCGGTGATCCGCGAAAGCGGCGGCGACCGCTCGGCGGTGACCGGCGGCACCCAGGTGCTGTCCGACCGGATCCGCGTGCGCATCACCGCCGCCGCCGGTTCGACCTTCATCGATAAGATGATCGCACTGGTCGAAGGGGCCGAGCGCCAGAAGACCCCGAACGAGATCGCGCTGAACATCCTTCTGGCGGGCATGACGCTGATCTTCGTGCTGGCCGTGGTCACCATCCCCAGCTTTGCCAGCTATGCCGGGGGCGCAGTGCCGGTCATCGTGCTGGTGGCTTTGTTCGTCACCCTGATCCCCACCACCATTGGTGCGCTGCTCTCGGCCATCGGCATTGCCGGTATGGACCGGCTGGTGCGCTTCAACGTGCTGGCCATGTCGGGCCGCGCGGTCGAGGCGGCGGGCGATGTGGATACGCTTTTGCTCGACAAGACCGGGACCATCACGCTCGGCAACCGTCAGGCCAGTGCCTTCCACCCGGTTTCTGGCGTCAGCGCTGAGGAGCTGGCCGATGCTGCCCAGCTGGCCTCGCTGGCGGATGAAACCCCCGAGGGCCGCTCGATTGTGGTGCTGGCCAAAGAGGAATACGGCATCCGCGGCCGCGATATGGCCAGGCTGAATGCGCATTTCGTGCCCTTCACCGCCCAGACCCGGATGAGCGGGGTGGATATCGATGGCACGAGCATCCGCAAGGGCGCGGTGGATGCGGTGCTGAAATATATCGGGCTGTCGGCATCCGCCACCGGCGACCGGCTGAACCCGGCCGGGCCGCGCGACGAGCTGCAGAGCATCGCGGATGGCATCGCCCGACAGGGCGGCACGCCGCTGGCGGTGGTGCGCGATGGCCGCCTGCTCGGGGTCATCTGCCTCAAAGATATCGTCAAGGGCGGCATCCGCGAGCGCTTTGCCGAACTGCGCCGCATGGGCATCCGCACGGTGATGATCACCGGCGACAATCCGATGACCGCCGCCGCCATTGCCGCCGAAGCCGGGGTGGATGATTTCCTTGCCCAGGCCACGCCGGAGATGAAACTGGCGCTGATCCGCGAGGAACAGGCAAAGGGCAAGCTGGTCGCCATGTGCGGCGACGGCACCAATGATGCGCCTGCGCTCGCCCAGGCCGATGTCGGCGTGGCGATGAACACCGGCACCGTGGCCGCCCGCGAGGCCGGTAATATGGTCGATCTCGACAGTGACCCCACCAAGCTGATTGAAGTGGTCGGGATCGGCAAACAGCTTCTGATGACGCGCGGCGCGCTGACCACTTTCTCAATCGCCAATGATATCGCCAAATATTTCGCCATCATCCCGGCGATGTTTCTGGCCTTTTATCCGCAGCTTTCGGGGCTGAACATCATGGGGCTGACCTCGCCGGAAAGCGCGATCCTCTCGGCGATCATCTTCAACGCGCTGATCATTGTGGCGCTGATCCCGCTGGCGCTGAAAGGCGTGAAATACCGCCCGGTCGGCGCCGCTGCGCTCCTGTCGCGCAATCTGATGATCTACGGGCTGGGCGGCATCCTCGTGCCTTTCGCCGGGATCAAACTCATCGATGTGGCGATCACCGCCGCAGGCCTTGTGTAAGGAGGGCCCTTAAATGGCTGGAAACACCATTCTCAGACAGATCCGTCCGGCGCTGGTCATGATCCTTGGCATGACCGCGATCACCGGCCTCGCCTATCCGCTGGCAATCACCGGCCTCGCCCAGGCCGTTTTCCCGCATCAGGCCAATGGCAGCCTGATCGAAAAAGACGGCGCGGTGATCGGCTCGGAGCTGATCGGCCAGGTCTTCACCGGGCCGGGCTATTTCCATGGCCGCCCCTCGGCCGCAGGCGCGGGCTATGATGCCAGCGCCTCGGCCGCCTCAAACCTCGGGCCGACCAGTGCCGCGCTGGTCGGGCGGGTCCGTGCCGAGGCCATAAGGCTGAGCGCCGAAAACGGCGGCCAGCCGGTACCGATTGATCTCGTCACCACCTCGGCCAGCGGCCTTGATCCGCATATCTCGCCTGAGGCGGCCGCTTTCCAGGTGGAACGGGTGGCGGCGGCGCGCGGGATCGAGGCCTCGCGTTTGCGCCAGCTGCTGCGCGACCATACCAGGCCGCGTCTGCTGGGGGTGCTGGGTGAGCCGGTGGTCAATGTGCTGCAGCTCAATCTGGCGCTGGACGCGGCAATGCAGAGCTGAGGGCGGCGGGGTCGGGTTGCCTGAGCCTCCTGGCCCTGTCCCATCCGCCGGCAGGCAGGCTGTATCCGGGCCTGATTTCCGGCAGACACCGCCGGATCGCGCCGTAAACCCATGATCCGGAGGCACTTATGCTGAGAAACACACCTGACCGCCTGGCCTGGTGCTTGCCGTTGAGGAAGGACGTCGTCCCCCGGAATGGCTTTGGCCTTCAGGCGGTCAGGGCGGCGAAACATCGCCCGATCTGACAGAGTCAGGCCCGGAACCCGCCCGATCCTGTCAGGATTTTAATGTCATCCTGATCGGCTCCTCTCGCTTTCCTCTCTGAAAAAGTGAGAGGCTGGCGAGAGGGTCTCGGGCCGGACCCTCTCGTCTTGCGGCTGGCGGCGGGTTCCGGCCCGGGGCGCGCGCGCGTGCCAAAAGGCAGGGCGGCGCTGACAACACTGACAACACTGACAGCCCGAGGACATATGTGGCAAATGCCCGATCAGATCAGCGATGATGACAGCCGCCCCTCTCCTGATGCTCTGCTGGAAAAAGCCGCGCAGGAGGGACGTGGCAGGTTTAAGATCTTCCTCGGTGCGGCGCCGGGGGTCGGCAAGACCTGGGAGATGCTGCAATCAGGCCGGGCGCGCCAGGCCGATGGTGTGGATGTGGTCATCGGCGTGGTGGAAACCCATGGCCGCCGCGAAACCGCAGCGCTGGTCGAGGGGTTCGAGCTGATTGACCGGCGCGAGATCGATTATCGCGGGCAAAAGCTCGATGAGATGGATCTGGATGCGATCATCGCCCGGGCACCGGCGCTGGTGCTGGTCGATGAGCTGGCCCATACCAATGCGCCGGGCTCGCGCCATCCGAAACGCTATCTCGATGTGCTCGAGCTGCTCGATCGCGGGATTGATGTCTATACCACGCTGAACATCCAGCATGTGGAAAGCCTGAATGATGTGGTGGCGCAGATCACCCGGATCCGGGTGCGTGAAACCGTGCCGGATTCGGTGATTGACCGCGCCGATGATATCGAGATCATCGACATCACCCCGGACGATCTGATCAAGCGCCTCAATGAGGGTAAGGTCTATCTGCCCAGGACCGCGCAGCGGGCGATCCGCAATTATTTCTCGCCCGGCAATCTGACCGCTTTGCGCGAACTGGCGCTGCGGCGCACCGCACAGCGGGTGGATGAACAGCTTCTGAACCATATGCAATCCCAGGGGATCCGGGGCTCCTGGCCCAGCGGTGACCGCATCCTGGTCTGTATCGACGGCAGTGCGCGCGGCCCGGCGCTGGTACGCTATGGCAAGCGCCAGGCCGACCGGATGCGCGCCTCCTGGTCGGTGCTGCATGTCGAGCTGGCCGGGGACAGCCGCCTGTCCGAGGCCCGGAAGGATCAGATCGCCGCGACTTTGCGCCTTGCCGGGCGCCTGGGCGGCGAGGCGGTCACCCTGCCGGGCCAGACCGTCACCCGCGAGATCCTGCGCTATGCAGGGGGAAATAATGTCAGCCATGTGATCGTCGGCCACAGCCCCCGCCCGCGCTGGCGGGACTGGTTCGACACCCCGGTTTCGCAGGAGCTGATCCGCGAAGCGGGCGGGCTGAACATCCATGTCATCGCCGGATCGGACCCCTCCGGGCCGGTATCACGGCGCGGCCTGACCCTGCGGGGTGAGGCCGGCTTTCATCTGCTGCCCTGGCTGCTGGCGGTGCTTTATGTCGGCATAGCCACCGCAATCGGCATGGCGCTGTTCCATGTCATGGGGGTGCGCAACATCGGGCTGATCTTCCTGATGGCAGTCCTGACCTCGGCGGCCACGGCGGGGCTCTGGCCGGCGCTTTTCACCTCGGTGCTGGGGGCGCTGGCCTATAATTACTTCTTTCTCTGGCCGCTCTATACCCTGGCCATTGACGATGCCGAAAGCGTGGTCGCCTTCGTGACTTTCCTCGCGGCGGCGGCGCTGACCTCGAATCTGACGGCGCGGGTCCACCGGGCGGCACGGGTGGCGCGGGCGCGGGCGCGCACGACCGAAAGCCTCTATCTGTTCTCAAAACGCCTTTCGATTGCCGCCACGCTCGATGATGTGCTCTGGGTGGCGGTCAACCATATGGCCAGTATGCTGCGGGTGAATACTGTGCTGCTCCTGCCCGAGGGCAACCGGGTGACAGTGCGGGCGGGCTTTCCACCCGATGATACTCTGGCCGATTTCGATATCGCCGCCGCGCAATGGGCCTTTGAGCATAATCACCCGGCCGGGCGCGGCGCCGATACCCTGCCGGGGGCACGGCGGCTTTACCTGCCGCTGCGCACCGGGCGGCAGACCATCGGCGTGGTCGGGCTCGACAATGACAAAACCGGCCCGCTGCTGACCCCCGATCAGCAGCGCCTGTTTGACGCCCTGGCCGATCAGGCCGCGCTGGCGATTGAGCGCATCCAGCTGGTCGGAGATCTGGATAAGGCAAAGCTGGGGGCCGAGGCCGACCGGCTGCGCTCGGCGCTGCTGACCTCGATCTCGCATGATCTGCGCACGCCGCTGGCGGCGATCATGGGCGCGGCAGGCACTTTGCGCGACTATTTCACGGCTTTGCCCGAAGCGGGGCGGCGCGATCTGCTGCTGACGGTGGTCGACGAATCCGAGCGGCTGAACCGTTTTATCGCCAATCTGCTGGATATGACCCGGATCGAGAGCGGTGCCACTGCGCCGAACCTGTCGACACTGGCGCTCGATGAGGCGCTAGGCGCGGTGTTGCGGCGGGCCGGAAAGCTGCTGGCGCAGCACCGCACCGAAGTCAGCCTGCCCGAGGGTTTGCCGATGCTGCGGCTTGACCCGGTGCTGTTTGAACAGGTTTTGTTCAACCTGCTGGACAATGCGGCGAAATACGCCCCGGCCCAGAGCCTGATCCGCATCACGGCCAGGACCGAAGGTGGGCAGCTGATCCTGCAGATCCAGGATGAGGGGCCGGGCATTCCGGAGGCCGATCTGGAACGGGTGTTCGATATCTTTTATCGTGTGCTCAAGGGCGATCAGGTTCAGGCGGGAACCGGCCTTGGCCTGGCGATCTGTCGTGGCTTCATCACCGCGATGGGGGGCACGATCACTGCGCAAAATCGCCGGGATCGCAGCGGTGCGGTCTTTACCCTGCGTCTTCCGGTCCCGGTGGATGCCCGATTGCCGGAGGTGGATGAATGACCACGAATGATGTGAAAATTCTCGTGGTTGATGATGAGCAGCCGATCCGCAAGCTGTTGCGCACCGGGCTTTCGGTCGAGGGCTATGCGGTGATCGAGGCGCGCAATGGCCGCGAAGCCGGTGAGCTGGTATCGGCCGAACGCCCCGATCTGATCCTGCTCGATCTGGGCCTGCCCGATCTGCAGGGCCATGAGCTGCTGGAGCGCTGGCGGGCCGGGGCGCTGGAACTGCCGGTCATCATCCTGTCGAGCCGGACGGATGAGACCGGGATTGTCCGCGCGCTTGAGCTCGGGGCCGATGATTATGTGACCAAACCCTTTGGCATGAAGGAGCTTGCCGCCCGGATCCGCGTGGCGCTGCGCCACCGGCTGCAGCAGCAGGGCGAGCGGCCGCTGTTTCAGACCGGTGAGCTCTCGGTTGATCTGGTGCGGCGCATCGTCAGGCTGGGCGAGCGCGAGGTGAAGCTCTCGCCCAAGGAATATGAGATCCTGCGCATTCTGGTGCAGCATGCGGGCAAGGTCATCACCCATCAGCATTTGCTGTCGCAGGTCTGGGGCGATACCGCCGAGGTGCAATATCTGCGGGTCTATGTCCGGCAATTGCGCCAGAAGATCGGCGACAGCGCCGAAGCGCCGGAATATATCACCACCGAAACCGGGGTCGGCTACCGCCTGCGCGAGGCGGATTGAGCAGGGGGCCATGCCGCTGGATCAGTTGCAGCACTGATTGGACAGCACCGGCTGGGCAGGATTGGCGAGGCACGGCTGAAACTTTGCTGCTGCTGACCAGCCTGCCGGCCTGTCTCCTGTCCTTCCACACTGTCATTGCCCGCCCAGGCCCTGCCCGCTTAGCCCCGGCTCAGCCCTCCGGGCCCGGGGGGAAGGTTATTCCGCCAGATCTGCACGATCACAATGCTCCGGCAGTTCTTTGTTGTGAAAAAGGTCAGGCCACAGGGCCTGACCTTTATGTTGTGCAAACCCCGGCTAAGGTGGCGGGGCTTTATGCCTGATGCCCCGGCCCTGGCACTGGCGCTGCCCGGGGCCGGGGCCGGGAAGACCTGGGATCAGAAGGTTTTCGAGATATTGAGCTTGATATTGCGGCCCGGCTCATCAAGGCGCGAGATCGCAGTATGATAGGCGCGGTCAAAGAGGTTATCGATCCCAAGATCGAAGACCACGCCCTCCAGCGCCCCGGCCTGCGCGGTATAGCTGACCTTCACATCATGCACGGCCCAGCCCGCATTCGCGCGCGCGGCCGAATAGACGCCCTCACCGGCCTGAACATGCCAGGACATATCGAGCCCATTGCCAAAGCGCTTACCCACGGTCAGGCCCAGCTGATGGCCCGGATCATAGGCATAGTTTTTGCGCGTCACCACACCGCCAGCCAGCGCCGTCTCGGTATGATCCACGAAATTGACCGAACCCCGGGCATAGAGCCCCTCTTCCATGGCGTAATTGGCCTGCAGTTCGATCCCTTTCATATCATAGCCAAGGGTCGCATTGCCCGCCGCCGAATACATCGGGTTCCAGATCGAGGTCTGATAGGCGGTCAGGCCCAGCGTCAGGCTGTCGCCATCGGCAAACAGGCTGTCGGCCTCATATTTCAGGCCCAGTTCATAGGTGCGCGACTGCTGCACATTATCGCCATGCAGCGCGCCATTTGCATAGCGGCCGCTATAGACATCAAGCGAGGCGAGGCCCTCGGTATAGGTCAGCGAGCCAAAAGCACTCAGCCCGTTGCCAAAGCCTTTTTCCAGCCCGGCCCCGAGGGTGCGGGCAGTTGCGCTGTAATCGCCGCCGAGATTGTCACCGATGGTCTGACGCTCGACCCGTAGCCCGAGGCTGGCCTGCCAGTCATTGCCAAATTCCATATTATCAATCGCGAAGAAGCCGATGCGGGTGTAATCGGCGGCTTCCTCGGCGCGGGTCTGCCCGGGACGGGGCGAGCGCAGGCGATCCTGATGCGACCAGTCAAGGCCATAGCGCAGCCGGTGGCTGACCGCGCCGGTCAGCAAAGACGAGGTGTTTTTCAGCGTGATCCGGTCGGTGGTCTGATCATAGATCCCCTCAGCCGTCGCGCTGAATTTGCCCGGGGTCAGCGATTCCACATCGCTGATCTGTTCCGAGCGCGAAATCCGCAGCTCGAGATCAATCAGACTGCTGACGGCAGGCGTGTAATTCCAGGCCAGCCAGGTTGAGCTGCCCTCACGGTCGCGGTTCACATTGCCGAAAACGGCGCTGTTCATCATGCTGGTATAGGGAACGTCGCGCTCGGCGCTTTCATATCGGGTATGGCTGAAGGTCAGGCTATTGGCCTCATCAATACGCCAGCGCCCCTTGAACATCAGGTTCGGCACGTTAAAGCCGCGCTGCCCCAGCAGCGTGCCATCGCCATTTTCCTGCTCCCCCTGGGCGCGCCGGGTGTAGTTGAGCAGGAAATCAAGGTTCTGCGCCGGCTGCCAGGCCAGGGTGGAAGAGGTGACCCAGCCGTCCCCATTGCTGTTGCCGCCCACCATCTGGCGGAATTTCAGCCCGATCTCATCGCCGGTCAGATCGGCACCATTGATGGTTTCAACCGCGATCGAGCCTGCCGAGATCCCCGAACCATGTTCCAGCGAGGCCAGCGGCCCCATAGCAACGGTGACCGATTTCATCAGCGCCGGATCCGTGATCATGCCGGTGGCATTCTGATAGATCCTGCCGCCATCGCCTGACACGCCATCCACCGAGACATTGGTGGCCGGATCGCCGGGATAGTGATGATTGCCGCCAAAGCCACGGATGCTGGGCTGCGAGGTCAGAACGCTGCCGCGGTGAATGGCGTTCACACCCGGCACATCGCGGATCACATCGACCAGAGTGCTGGCCTGAGCGCGTTCGATCTGCTCGCCCTCGACCCGGGTGACCGAGCCCGAACCGGCCGCGCGCTCTTCCGTGGACAGAACGATCTCACCAAGATAGGTCGAAGGGCTGCTGCTGCGGGTTTCGGCATGTAAAGCAAGCGGCGAGCAGGCCGCCAGGCAGAGATAATACGTCAGATTGCGCATTTGAAATCCTATTGGTCATCGCGGTAGCGGGCTGTCCGACAGGATTGCTGGCTGATTGATCGAAGATCACCTAAAGGAGAAGCCGGGGCGGATCAATACATCCTTCAGCTGCCGCCTGGCGCTGCATCGGGGCGGGGCGGGCGGGATCTGCGGGAAGGGAAACGCAGCTTCAGGCGGGTTGTGCCGGGGGGCATGATGGCCGGGAGGCCCAGGGCGCGCGGCCTGCCCGGACCGGGCCCCGGGCCGGTCAGCAGCGGGCCCGGCCTCAGCGGACTTCTGACAGGCTGAAAAAATGGGCGAAAAGCTCGCGCTGGGAGGAGATCCCCAGTTTGTGGTAAATATTGCGCCGGTGGATGCGCACCGTGCCCTGCGAGATACCAAGCTCCTGGCCCGTGGCTTCGGCCGAATAGCCCTTTAAAATCCAGCCGACAATTTCGTGCTCGCGCGGGGTCAGCCGGTCCAGTTCCGGCCGGCTCAGCACCGGCCCGGCTTCCGAGCGGCTGGCGAAATCCTGGGCCAGCCCGGCCCAGTGACGCCGCATCAGTGCGGTTACCACCGGGGCCAGGGCTTCGAGCCGGCGAAAGGCCGGGGCCGGGAAGGACTTTTCCTCACGCATCAGCGAAAACACCACATGACAATCGCCCGGCATTTCGGCAAAAAAACCGATCTCCTCGGCGATCTCGGTGCGCATATAATAGGTGCGGAAATATTCAGCCTGGTAAAACCGGTCCGGCGCCAGGTCTTTCAGCCGGTACAGCCCCGGCGCGACCGGCCGGATCGCGCCCTGACAGAAGGGATCCAGCAGATAGGGCCCCGCAAGATAGTCGGTCACGAAGACCGCGCGGCGATGCTGCGGAAAATCATCATAAAGATCAATGGGTCTGCCCTCGCCCTGATAGCCAAACACCACGGTGAACGTATAGGGCACCACCTGGCGCAGCCAGCGGGTCAGAGCCGGACAAAAGGCGTCGGATCCCGTGGCTTCAATCACCTCTGCGAGGCTGGCCATCAGGGTTTCAGAACTGTTTCCCCTTGCATGAGATGCGTCAGACACGATCTGTCTATGCCTTTTGTGATATATACAGCCACTGGTTGAATTTTTAACATTCTCTTTGTCTTGGGGTATAGATGAACGAACAGGGAATGCTGAGTCAACCAATTGCAGAGCTGCGCAATGTGACCAAACGCTATGGCCAGGTCACCGCAGCGACCGGACTGACCCTGGCCATCGCGCCGGGCGAGTTCCTTTCGTTTCTTGGCCCCTCGGGCTGCGGCAAGACCACAGCGCTCAGGATGCTGGCGGGCTTTGAACAGGCCAGTGAGGGCGAGGTGCTGATCGACGGCCAGAATGCCAATGGTCTGCCCGCCTGGAAACGGCCGGTGAATATGGTCTTTCAGCAATATGCGCTTTTCCCGCATCTGAGCGTGGCCGAGAATGTCGCCTACGGCCTGAACCAGCGCCGCCCGAAACCCTCAAAGGCCGGAGTTGCCGCATCAGTAGAGGATGCGCTGGCGCTGGTGCGCCTGCAGGGCTTTGGCCCGCGGCGGATCTGGGAAATGTCAGGCGGGCAGCAGCAGCGGGTCGCCCTGGCCCGTGCCATTGTGAACCGGCCGAAAATCCTGCTGCTCGATGAGCCGATGGCGGCGCTCGACAAAAAGCTGCGTCACGACATGCAGATTGAGCTGAAGGCGCTGCAGCGCGAGCTTGGCATTACCTTCATCCTTGTCACCCATGACCAGGAAGAAGCTTTGTCGATGTCGGACCGGATCGTGATCATGGATCATGGCCGCATTGCCCAGGTGGGCACGCCCGAAGAGCTCTATGATGCCCCGGCCAGCCGTTATGTCGCTGATTTCGTGGGCCGCTCAAACTTCATTCCGGCCAGGGTCACCTCGGCAGAGACCGGCGCGATCCTGGCGGAAGCGGCCGGAGGCCTGCAGTTTGTGGCACGGGGCAGGGCGGTGGAGCCAGGCCGCGAGGTGACGCTGCTGTTGCGCCCCGAAGAGGTAAAACTCGCCCGCGAGGGCAGCGGCCATGCCATGGAAATCACCCATCGCATCTTCCTTGGCGAGCATACCGAATATCATCTGCGCTCGGGGGCCATCGGGCGCCTCGTCGCGGTCATGCCACGCTCGGCCGATGCTGCGGATCTGTCCCCGGGCAGCCGGGTCCAGGTCAGCTGGCGCCAGGGCGCGGCCTTTATCCTGACTGACTGAGCCTGTCCCAAGAACACAACGACCAGGCTGCGTGTGACGGCCCGGCACTGACCCCAACAACAGGAAAACCGAAAATGACCCATCGTGACCATATCCCCCCGAAAGAATTCCTGCAGCGGCTGGAAAGCTATCGCAAAGGCTCGCTCTCGCGGCGCGATTTCCTCAATGTGACCGGGCTGGGCGCGGCAATGGCAGTGATGGCGGGCGCGATGCCCGGGCTCAGCCGCCGTGCTTTCGCTCAGACGCCGATCGGCGACCGGGTGGTGATCGCCACCTGGCCAAATTACCATGATCCGGCTGATTTTGAGGCCTTCCGGCTGGCGACGAATGCCGCGGTCGATGTCAATGTCTTCGGCTCAAACGAAGAAATGCTGGCCAAGCTGCAGGCGGGCGGCTCGGGCTGGGATGTGGTCGTGGCCACGAATTACACCATCTCGACCTATGCCGAAGAGGGGATCATCGAAGAGCTGGACCTGTCCCGCATTCCGAATTTTGACAAGCTTTCGACCGATCCGCGCTTTGCCGATCCCGGCGTGATCAATGGCAAAACCTATGCCATTCCGCGCAATATCGGCACCACGGGCTATTGCATCAATACCGCCGATCTTGAGGGTGCGGCGCCCCCCGCCACCTGGAAAGAGTTCTGGGATCTGGCACGCGATCAGCTTTCGGGCCGGGCGATGGTGCATGATTACCAGCTGACGGCTATCGGCAATGCGTTGAAATATTTTGGCTACTCCTTCAACTCGGTCGATCCGGCCGAGCTGGCCGAGGCCGAAAAACTGCTGATCGATGCCAAGCCGCATCTGTTTGCGATCAATTCGGATTATCAGCCCTCGATCCGCTCGGGCGATGCGAGCATGTCAATGTGCTGGACCGGGGATGCGGTGCAGCTGCAGCGCGATATGCCCGAGGTTGCCTATATCCTCGGCAGGGAAGGCGGCGAGCTCTGGTCGGATTTCTTCACCATTCCGGCTTCGGCCCCGCATAAAGATGCGGCCTATGCGCTGATCAATTTCCTGCTGGAGCCGGAAATGGCGGCGAAAGAAGCGCTGTTCCACGGCTATCCGACCGGGGATGCCCGCGCCGATGCGCTGCTGCCCGCCGAGATGCGCGACAGCCCGATCCTGTTCCCGGCGGCAGATCTGCTGAACGCGCTCGAATTTGGCGCGGCGGTCACACTGACCAACCCTGAACGCGCCGAGATCATGGCGCGCTTCAAGGCGGCATAAGGACGAAACCGATGCGGCCATCTCTGCGCACCGCCCTGTTTCTGGCACCTGCAACCGCATGGCTTTTATGCATGCTGGTGCTGCCTCTGGTGGTCGTCATCATCTTCAGCTTTGGCGAAAGGGGGGCCGCGGGCGGATATGTCCCGGCCTTCACTTTCGAAAACTACGCCAATCTCGGCGCGCGCAGCTCAGCCTTTTTCAACACGCTGACCCTCGCGCCGTTTGGCACGCTGCTTTGCCTGCTGATCGCCTGGCCCCTCGCCTATTTTCTGGCGGTGAAGGCCGATCCGCGCTGGCGGACTTTGCTGCTGATCCTGATCATTGTGCCATTCTGGACCTCGATCCTGATCCGCTCCTATGCCTGGATCCAGATCCTTGGCGGCAATGGCCTGCCCGCCATTCTGGCCGAACTGGGGTTTGGCCGCATTCGCCTGATCAATACACCGGTCGCGGTGATGACCGGGATTGTCTATGGCTATCTGCCGCTGATGGTCTTCCCGATCTATGTGGCGCTGGAAAAGCTGGACCGGCGCCTGCTCGAGGCCTCGGCCGATCTCGGCAGCCCTCCCTGGCGCACCTTTCGTCAGGTCACGCTGCCGCTATCGCTGGCGGGGGTGGCGACCGGATCCATGCTGGTCTTCATCCTGCTGATGGGAGAATTTCTGATCCCGCAGATCCTCGGCGGCGGCAAGGTCTTCTTTGTCGGCAATGCGCTGGTCGATCTGTTCCTGCAGTCGCGCAACTGGCCCTTCGGCGCTGCGGTCGCCGCGACCCTGGTCTTTGTGATGCTGCTGACCGTCACGCTCTATCTGAAGGCGATCCGCCGGCTTTCAGGCGGGCGCGATGATGTCGAACTGATGTGAGGCGATGATGCGGATCTATGCTCTGGCAGTTTATCTGTTTCTTTATATTCCGATCGGGATCATCGCGCTGTTTTCGCTCAATGCCGGGCGTCATGCGACGCAGTTCACCGGATTTTCGCTGCAATGGTACGGCAAGGCGCTTGGCAATCCTTTCGTCACCGGCGCGCTGCAGACCAGTTTCATCGTGGCACTGGCCTCGGCTTTTCTGGCAACCATCGCCGGCACCCTGGCTGCGGTGGCGCTGCAGGGCCTGCGGGGGCGGCTGCGTATGATCTATGACGCGGCGCTCTATATGGCGGTGATGGTGCCCGGAATTGTGATCGGCATTGCCACGCTGATCGCGCTTGTCACCGCCTTTGATGCGCTGAATCCGCTGCTCAGCAGCCTGTTTGGCAGCTCTGCGCCCCAGCTTGCGCTTGGCAAAGGCTCGCTGATCGCGGCCCATGGGCTGTTTACCATGGCGCTGGTGGTGGTGATCGTGCGGGCCCGGCTCCAGGGCATGGACCGCTCGCTGCTCGAGGCGGCGGCTGATCTGGGGGCCCCGCCGATGCGCAGCTTTATTCAGATCACCCTGCCGCAGATCGCCCCGGCGGTTCTGGCCGGTTTCCTGCTGGCCTTCACCTTCAGCTTTGATGATTTCATCATCGCCTTCTTTGTTGCCGGCTCCGAGACGACATTGCCGATCTATATCTTTTCTTCGATCCGCCGTGGCGTCACCCCCGAGATCAATGCCATCGGCACGATGGTCCTTCTTGCCTCGCTTATCCTGCTGATCACCGCCCAGGTGATCCTGCGCAAGCGCCGCAACTGACCCGCCAGACCGGAGAAACTCAATTATGGAACTCAGGAACCAGGTGGCCTTTGTCACCGCAGGCGGATCGGGAATTGGCCGGGCCGGGGCAATTGCCATGGCGCGCGAGGGGGCGATTGTCGTGGTCAGCGACCTGGAGGCCGGACGCGCCGGTGAGGTCGCCGCCGAAATCTGCAGCGCCGGGGGCCGGGCCGAGGCAATGGGCCTTGATGTAAGCGATGACAATGCGCTGCGGGCCGCCATCGCCGGGACCGCCGAACGCTACGGCCAGCTTGATGTGCTGCATTCGCATGCCGGTGTTCAGGTGCCGGGACGGCTGGATCAGGTAAGCGCCGAAGGCATGGATCTGTCATGGCGGCTGAACGTCCGGGCGCATTTCATCGCCGCAAAGGCCGCAATGGAGCTTATGGTGCCGCGGCGCAGTGGTTCGCTGATCATCACCTCCTCGAATTCCGGAGTGCAGTATGACCGTGAAATGATTGCCTATTGCACGACAAAACATGCGGTGATTGCCATGGTGCGCCAGATTGCGGCGGATTATGCCCGCTATAATATCCGCTGCAACGCTCTGTGCCCGGGATTTGTGGATACCGTCTTCAATGCCGGATTTGAGGCGCAGATGGGCGGTCGGGCCGGTCTTGAAAGCTATGTGTCCGACACGATCCCGATGGGGCGCTTCGGCTCGGCCGCCGAGATCGGCGAGGCGGTGGTTTATCTGGCCTCAGATCGCGCCGCTTTCATGACCGGCCATGCTTTGGTGCTGGATGGTGGCGAAAGCCTGTAACGACAGAGAGGGCCAGCCAGCTACAGCAGGCCCGGCTCGCCCGGCAGGGCCGCACGGATCCGGCATCAGGAACCACCGCCGCCCCGCCCGTCGCGGGCCAGCTGAATGGCCATTGAGGGGGGCATAGCACAGCGGTGCCTGTTCGGGGGCACATTCAGCCCCTGCATCACCAGCCACAGCCCCCCGGATACAACGCTTCTACCGCATGGATCCCCCGGGCGCTGGCGATCTGAAGCTTCGGATCCGGGCTGATGGCGCGCAGGAACCCGCCAGGCTTTCGCCCGAGGGCTCTGCAGCCCGTCACCTCTCTGGCCCAGAGCCAGAGGGCGCGGCCCTGCCCGCGCTGCATCAGATAATCCTCGCGGCAGGGTCAGAAGAACGGATTTTTCTTTTTCCCACGCAGATCCTAGCTTTTGCAGAAAGCTCTGAAAGAACGGTTCGCGCTTGTGATCAGTTTTGTCCCCGACCTCCCGCCGCGCCCGCCTCGTCCCGCCCTGCCGGTGGTTACCGCGCTGAGGCTGGACAGCCCGCTGCGCGGCGGGCTGCTGGTTCTGGGCAATTTTGACGGCTTCCACCTTGGCCATCGCGCCCTGCTGGCCACGGCGCGAAAAATCGCTGGCGCAATTCCGCTGGGCGTCATGTCCTGCGAGCCCCATCCCAGGCAGTTCTTCGGCAATCAGCAGGGCTTTCGTCTGGCAGGGCGGCAAAGCAAACTACGGCTGCTCGAAGGGCTTGATGTCGATTATCTCTATCAGCCGCAATTTGATGCGGAGTTTGCAGCCCTGACCCCCGATGCATTCGCGCGTGAGATCCTGAGCCAGGCGCTTGGGGTCTCGACGGTGATGGCAGGCGAGGATTTCCGCTTCGGCAAGGGCAGGGCCGGCGATCTGCCCCTGCTGACCCGGCTCGGGCAGCATTATGGCTTTCGGGTACAGCCTTTCGCCGATCAGCAGTTTGCCGGGACGCGGGTTTCTTCGACCGGGGTGCGGGCCGCGATCCGCGCCGGAGACCTGGGCCATGCGGCGCGGCTGCTGGGCGCCCCCTGGTCGGTTGATCTCATCCGCGATGACAGCGGAGGGTTTGCACTGGATCCGCTGCTCTGCCAGCCCCCGGCGGGGCGCTATATTCTCAGGCGCCCGGGCACTGATATTACAGTCACCCTAGATGGCCAGGGTTCTGTCGCGCCCGTTCCGGGTCCGGTTCCGGATCCGGGGCTGCGCTGCGGTCTGTGGCAGATCAGCGGGATGGATGATCAGAGGGCTTCGCCGGTTTGTGGGGCAAATATTTCTGTGCCTGTCCTGGCCCCGGCAGCGTCATGGCGCGGACAGCCTTTGCCCCTGGCCTGTGAAAACACGCCCCCGTTCTGACAGAAAACTGAGAGAGAGAATGCTTCGTCACCTGCCTGCCAGCCGATACGATCGCCAGCCCTGGAAAAACGGGATGGGGGTCACAGATGAGATCCTGCTTCTGCCCGAAGGCTCCAGCCGGGACGATTTCGGGCTGCGCCTCAGCCGAGCTGAGATCAGCGCCGAAGGCGCTTTCTCTGCTTTCACCGGGGCTGAGCGTATCATCACCGTGATCTCTGGCCAGGGCCTCATGCTGGATTTTGGCAACCACCGCGCCGAGCTGGCACCGCTCTCGCCCTTTCGCTTTGACAGCGGCCTGACCCCGAATGGCCTGCCGCAGGGCGGGTTGGTGCATGTGTTCAATGTCATGGCCAGCCGCGCCCGGTGGCAGCTACAGGAGCCGCAGATTTTGCGCGGCACCGGCCGGACCACGGCAGAGCTGAATGTCGTCTTCGCGCTGGAGGAAGGGTTGCAAATCGGCGAGGCGCTGCGCCTCGGGGCCGAGGATACGGCGCTGGCCGGAGCCGGTGAAACCCTCTCAGGCCATGGGCTCTGGATTGGCCTTACCCCGGTCACGACCAGCTGAGCACCACGACAGAGCTGAACATAAGAGGGGGAATTTACCCCCTCTTCTTTTTTCAGATCAGCTGTCAGCCCGCTCGAAAGCCTGGCGGCACAGTTCGATAAAGCGCCGGGCCGGGGCAGAAAGCTCGGCCCCCCGGCGCCAGGCGATCACCACCCGGCCGGGCGCATGGGTGCCGATCAGCGGGCGCGACACCAGCCGCAGCCCGTCACAGCTCATCTCTGAGGCGGATTTTGTCACCAGAAGCGCATAGCCCAGACCATGGGCCACCATGCTGCGCAGCATCTCAAACGAAGGGGTGCGGCGCGCGACCAGCGGTTCAATACCGGCCGCCCGCATCAGCCCGAGGAAATAATCCGAGCTGGGCGGCGCATCGAGCAGGACCATCGGCTCGGCGGCCAGATCCTCTGGCAGGATTTCGGCCTGATCGGTCAGGGCATGGCCATCCGGCAACAGCACATAGGGCTGCAGCTCCTGCAGCAGCAGGGTCTCAAAATCAGCGTCGAGATCGTGATCATAAAGCAGGGCAATCTCGCTTTCCCCCGCCTGCAGGCTTTCGCGCAGCCGGCGCTGATCGCCTTCGACCAGATCAATTTCCAGCCCCTCCATCTGCAGAATAAGCCGCGGGATCACATAGGGGCCGAATGTATGGAAACAGCCCACGCTGAGCCGCCTGCCGCTGCTGATGCGCGCCGTGGCCAGCGATTTCGCCCCCTCGATCCGCCGCGACGTGCCATAGCCGCGATTGGCATAGATCAGCGGCGAGCCGCTTCTGGCGCTGTGCACCTCCATGACTTCGCACAGGAATATATGATGCGTGCCGACCTGCTCGGCCGAAAGCAGGCGGCAGTCAAAAGCCACCAGCGGATCCTCGATGCGCGGCGCGCCGCCAGGCATATTGACCCATTGGGTGCAGTCGAATTTATCGCCGATCTCGTCGCGGAACCGGCCGGCAAAAGTATCGGAAATATAGGACTGATCATCGCGCAGCACATTCACGCAGAGCACGCCGTTCTCGACGATTTTGGCCGCAGCAGGGCTGAGATGATGCACGCAGACCAGCATGGTCGGCAGCGGGCTGTCCGCCGAGACCGAGGCCATAGCCGAGACCGTGACCCCCGCCCGGCCTGCCGGTCCGTCGGTGGTCACGATGTTCACCGTGCAGGCGGCATGGCTCATGCCCTGGACGAATTTGTCGCGGATCGTGTCGCTGATGGTCCCGTCCACTTCTGGCTCCTTACTCTGTGTCAGAACCAGTTTCCCCGCGCCAGGCCTGTGGGGAAAGAATGAATTTCTGGGCCTTATCCGTGGAAAATATGATCCATTTCATCCGCCCCGGGCAGCGGGGCCATGCCAGGCAAAGCGCCCTGCTGCGCCAGCTCGCAGCAAAACTCCTCAAAGGCCTCGCAGACGCGCGGCCTTTTGAGCGCAGTCAGCCAGGCCAGTCCCAGCTTCATCGGCGGCAGGTCCTGCTCAAGCTCGACATAGGCCAGCGGCAGATTATTCTCGGCGCGCATATTGGCCGGGCGCATCGTCATCAGCGAATAGCCCAGCCCCGCCGCCACATATGAGCGCAGGGCCGCCGGTGAGCTGGTTTCCGTCAGAATCCGTGGCGCCAGCCCCATCTTTTCAAAGAGCGACAGAAAATATTGCCGGGTCAGCGGCATATCGAGAAGCACGAAAGACTGCTCGGCCAGTTCGGCCAGACGCAGGCTTTTGCGCCCGGCCATCGGATGATCGGCGGCCAGCAGGACATAGGTGGGCACATGCGCCAGCGGCACGAAGGTCATATCGGGCGACAGGCTCAGCTCATAGGTCAGAGCAATATCGAGCCTGGCGGTGCGCAGACCTTCCAGCAGCTCAGCTTCGCTGCCCTCCATCACATTCATTCTGACATCGGGATATCTGGCCTGAAAGCCGCTCCAGATTTCGGGCAGAACCAGCGGGGCAAAGGTCCGGAACGCCCCGACGGTGATCGGCCCGGCGACAATCCCCATGGCCGAATTAACCACCTCATATAGGCCGTAGCTGTCGCGCAGCAGCTCGCGCGCGGCGCTGAGCAGCCGCTGCCCGGCGGGGGTCAGCGACAGGCCCTGCGCATGATAGCGCACGAAAAGCTGGGCCCCGAGTTCCGTTTCCAGATGCGCAATCGCGGCCGAGATCGAGGGCTGCGAGATATTGACCGCTTCTGCCGCGCGCGTGACGCTGCCGGTCTGGCCGGCCGCAACGAAATAACTCAGCTGGCGCAGGGTAAAACGCATCGGGGGCGGTTCCTTCTGTTCGGTCTCTCCACAGAGAATAGGCCAGCCTGTGGTGCAAGAGATAGGAAAACTTGCGGGCCCCGGAAGCATAACCGATTGTATTTCTTTGGGAAGAAACAGGTTTAGCCGGAACCGGCCCCGGGCGTTTTCCAAAGCGGGTGCTATGCCGGGGCAGGGGACAGCCCCCGGCCCCGACGCAATGTTACAGACCTTCACGCAGGGCGGTCAGCAGGTTCTCAAGCATCCGGTCACAGGCCGCCAGCTGGCTGATTTCGATATATTCATCGGGCTTATGGCCCTGGGCCATATCGCCCGGGCCGCAGATCACCGATGGAATACCCAGGATCTGCGAGAAGAGACCGGCCTCGGTGCCAAAAGCCACCTTGCAGCCCGGCGCAGTGATCCCGGCGATCCGGCGGAAGAAGGCCACCACTTCCGCATCCGGCAAAGTGTCCAGCCCCGGATAGGCATTCACCTCTTCGATCGTGATCCCGGCGGCCGGGAAAGCCGGTTTCAGCGGCGCGATCAGCGCCTCGGCACCCTGGACAATCCGCGCCAGGATCTCCTGGGGATCATCGGCAGCAAGATTGCGGATTTCAAAATCAATCTCACAGAGATCGGGGACGATATTCAGCGCTCTGCCGCCGGACATGACCCCGGCATGGATGGTGGAACAGGGAATGTCGTAATCAGGATCCTGCGCGCCTTCGCGCATCAGCCGTGCCTGTTCGGCGCGCAGCACTGCCAGAAAATCGGCACCGATATGAAGCGCATTCAGGGCCAGCGGCGCGAGGGCGGAATGACCGGCTGTGCCATGGCAGCAGGCGCGCAGCGCAACCTTGCCTTTGTGACCTGAGGCGATCCGCATCGATGTCGGCTCGCCCACAAGGCAATAGGCCGGCTGCAGCGGGCGCTGCCGCAGCGCCTCAATCAGCCCCCTCACGCCGACGCAGCCGATTTCCTCATCATAGGAGATGGCCAGATGCAGCGGGTTTTGCAGCACCGTCCCGCCTGCCGCGCGCAGCATTGCCGCCAGCGCAGAGGCCAGAAAGCCCTTCATATCAGCGGTGCCGCGCCCGTAGAGCCGCCCCTCCGCCTCATGCAAAGTGAAAGGGTCGCGGCTCCAGGCCTGGCCTTCTGCGGGCACGACATCGCTGTGACCTGACAGGATCACGCCCGGCCGGTCTGCCGGGCCAAGCGTGGCAAACAGATTGGCGCGGGTGCCATCGGGACTTTCCGCCAGCTCCCAGGGGATCCCGGCCTGATCCAGCAGATCCGAGACAAAAGCGATCAGCGCCCGGTTTGAGCTGCGGCTGACAGTGGGAAAAGCGATCAGCCGTTCCAGAATCCGGCGCGTATCCATAGGGGTCCTCATGTGAAAAACCCGCCGGAACCCGAGGCTCCGGCGGATCAGAATGTCAGAGATCGCCCGGAACCCCGTAGCTGGGGGCAACCGAAGGATTCAGGGCGCGATCGATATAGGCCTGCATCTCGCCCTTCCAGCGTTCCCAGAGCTGGCGCAGCTGACCGATCGGATCCTCATCCGCCCAGTCCACCCGCAGATCGGCAATCGGCCAGGCCTCTTCGCGCGTGATCAGCATGCCAACCGAATGCACCGGCCCTTCCTCACCCCCGGCATCCTCGGCCGCCTGCATCGCCGCCAGCAGCCGGTCACCGAGATGGCCAGTGCCGTTCACAAAGGCTGCGACCATCGCCTCGGGCACGCCGGGATCAGCCAGCAGATTGCCGGCCGCCACCACCCCCGGCCCCTCGGCCACACGATGCGTTCCAAGGGTATTGGCCCCCGAGAAGCTGGCGGTGCGGCCCTGGCTGTCGACCAGAGCCAGCTGGCGATACTCAAGATGCGGCGCATCGCGCTTGAGCGCCGCAAGCGCATCCTGGGCCGACAAACCGCTCGCCATCAGATCCAGCCCCTTCGGGCCCAGACGCGGATCGGTGATATTCTGGGTGGCCACTGCGCCCACACCGGCACGCGCATGGGCACATCTTGCCGCCACACAGGCCGAGGAAGAGGAGACAGCGATGCCAATCATCCCGGTCTCGGCGCAGCGTGCGGAAATGGAGAAGGTCATTGCTGCCCCCTTATGCCGCGTCGGGAATAACGGCGGTCACTTCAATCTCAACAACCCATTCCGGGCGCGCCAGAGCCGGCACCACGATCCCGGTCGAGCAGGGGTGAACCCCTTTCAGCCATTTGCCCATCTCCTGATAGACCGCCTCGCGGTAGCGGATGTCGGTCACATAGACGACGATGCGGCAGATATGCTCCATCTGGCTGCCGGCTTCCTCAAGCAGCATTTTGATATTGGCCATGGTTTTGGCGGTCTGCAGCCCGGCATCGCCCATATGCAGCGATTCACGGGTGTCGAGATCCTGGGCCACCTGGCCACGCAGGAAAACCATGGTGCCACGGGCGACGACGCCCTGGCTCAGGTCATTGTCGAGCTTCTGCTCGGGATAGGTCTCTTTGGTGTTGAAGGGACGGATGCGCTTGTGGATCATGATCCTGATCTTTCTGCTGAGGTAGAAATGAAAGGCGCGCGCAGCCGCAAAGAGACTGAGGGCCGCGCGCGGCAGGGATTACTCGGCGGCCGAGCGGGCTGCGCCCTCGTTCTGGCTGGCAAACCAGTGCGACACTGCACTGTCACCTTTGCTCGCGCTCTGGCCAGCCATGACCCGATCCGACAAGGCTGCCGCATCCTTGACGAAGGCAAGCGGGCCCTCCCAGCCAAAGTTACGATAGACTGCCCCGAGATGGGCGAAGGGCGGGCTCTGGGCGAAAAGCTGGAACGTCAGGCGGTGGCCAGCATAATCGGAATTGAGCATGTCGCGGGCAAAGGCCAGCAGCTTGCGCCGGTCATCCGACACCCATTCATCATTGATCGAATAATATTTATCGAGCCAGGGTTTGGTTTCCGGATTCTCGAAGGTGGCCACATCGGGGGTGACGCAGATCTGACCGCCGCAGAGTTCGCGGGCAATATGCATCATCTGATGCAGCTGGCTGCAGGCCAGCACCCGGCCGGTATAGAGCAGAGACTGATTGGGCATCATCAGCCCGGCCGGCGAGCGCTCGCCAAGCGCGATAGAGGCGGTGAGATGGGCGTTGATACCCTCGCGGTAAACCGCCAGCTGGGCCAGCTTTTCCTGCACGGCCTGCTGCTTTTCCAGCCCGGTCTGGCGGGCGTTAAACAGCGCCGCCCCGATCATCATATCGGCCAGCTTGAGATTGCGCTGCACGAAGGCAAAGGCCGAATAGCGGTGCAGCGTGGCGCGGATGAAGGTCGCCGCTTTGGTGTGGCGATAGAACAGCACGTTTTCCCAGGGGATCAGCACATCGTCGAAAATAACGATGGTGTCGACCTCGTCGAATTTATTGGAAAGCGGGTAGTCGCGCGCATCGGCCCGGCCGGCAAAGCCGGTGCGGCACAGGAAGCGCAGATTCGGGCTGCCCAGATCGCAGATGAAGCCGACGGCGTAATCCGAAAGCGCATTATTGCCCCAGTTGGCAATGGTCGGCTTGGTAAAGGCCTGATTGGCATAGGCCGCGGCGGTCTCGTATTTTGCGCCACGCACAACAATCCCGGCATCTGTCTCTTTGACCACATGCAGCAGCATGTCCGGATCCTGATCCTGGGGCGCCTTTGAACGGTCGCCTTTAGGGTCGGTATTGGCCGAGACGTGGAAAGGATCTTCTTTCAGTACGCGGTGGATATGGCGCTCGATGTTTTTCGAGAACTGCGGATCAACCTCGTTCAGCACATCCTGGCCGTCGTAAAGCGACCACATCTCGCCCACCGTCTCATCACCCACCCGGGTGACCACGCCGCCGATGGTATTGAGCATATGATCGGTCGAGCGGCGCTTGGCCCACCAGTCGTCCTGAGTATAAGGCAAAGCCGAGCCAAGCGCATTGAGCTCGCCGTCCTGGGCGACGGTCATCAGATCACGATGTTCCGCCTCGTGCTGCATGTCGAAGATTCTGGCGCGCACATCGACCAGGGGTTTGAACTGCGGATGGGTGGTGACGTCATCGACACGCTCGCCATTGACCCAAACGCGTCGGCCGTCGCGGATCGAATCGCGGTATTGCTGACCTGTCCTGATCATTGTCTGTCCTTCTTGAAACTGTCGGGGATTGGGCTCAGGCCGAGACTAGCGCGCGAAACTGAACGGTAAAAATATGGGTTTTTGCAGCAGAGCCGCAGTTTTTCTGATGCTTGCGGCGGGCGGAGGCTCAGGCGGCAAAAGGGTCCGGGCAGGGGCCCGGACCCAGGTCTGACAAAGGTGAGCGATCAGTTCGCGCGGGAAACCCAGGCGCCGTCTTTGACCTCTTTGATTTCGATGGCGACCGGAATCTGCGTCTGGCCATTGGCATCGAAACTGGTGGTGCCAAGCGCGCCGTCATAGCTGATCGCCCGGATGGCTTCGGCCAGCGCGGCCTTATCCTCGATGCCGGTGGCTTTGATCGCGGTCAGCAGAATATTAGCCGAATCATAGGCATATTTCGTGTAGGGGCTGCTGTCCTCGGCAAATTTACGCGCCGCATAATCCGCATTCATCTGCTCAAGCTTCGGATTCGACTGCGAGGCGGGATAGCTGACCATCGTGCCCTCGGCCGCCGCTCCGGCCAGAGCGATGAACTCGGGATCATAGAAGCCCGAAATCCCGATCATCGGAATATTGAGGCCGACCTCGATCATCTGTTTGCGCAAAATTCCGGCTTCGGCGATCACCCCGCCGAAATATAGCGCATCCGGCGCGTTTTCGCGCAGCTTGGTCAGGCTGGCGCGGAAATCAATGGTCCCGACCGGGAACAGATCCTTCGAGGACACCTCACCCCCGGCTGCGGTAAAAAACTCGGCGAAAGCGGTGGTATTGGCGGTGCCGTAATCGCTGGTATCAGCAATAATGGCGATCTTTTTCGCGCCCAGCTCACCGGCGGCCCATTCGGCCAGCGGCTTGTTCTCGGTCACCAGGGTCGGGGTGACCCGGGTGATTTCCGGCAGATTCTGTTCGGTGATCTTCGGGCTGATCGCCCCCCAGACGATCATCGGCATGCCTGCGCGGCTGAAGACCGGCATGGTGGCCAGCGCTACCGGGCTGTTCCAGTGCCCCGTCGCGGCAATGACATCGGGATCATTGATCAGCTTCATCGCAGCGGAAACACCGGTCTGCGGATCAGAGGCATCATCAAGCACAACCGGCTCAACGATATAGGGATAATCGCCGGCATTCGCCTGCTCGACCGCCAGCAGGAAACCGTTCTGGGCGCCAAGCCCCTGCTGGGCATTCCCGCCGCTGACCGGGCCGATAAAGCCAAGCTTGATGGTCGGTTTATCCTGCGCCAGGGCCGCGGTGCCAAGCCCGAGGGGCGAAACCGCCAGCCCGGCTGTAATGGTCAGAGCCGACAGGACGGAACGTCGGCGCAGAAAGGCATTCGTCATTGGTTTTCCCCGTTATGTGCTGTTTTGATCCTTCACCCCCGCGAGCAGGGGCGGGCCGTTTATGGTGCTGAAGCTGCATGGTGTTGGAAGCCTGAGCGCACCGAAAGAAACAATTTCTGATCTGATGCTTCAGAAAATCCGTGGGTCTGAGACTCAGCTTTTCCTTTGCGCCAGCGCGGGGCCTGCGACTATCGATGGGGAAAAACAAACGCGACAGTATATCTGGGAGGTATTCTGCATGGACGCTCTGATCGCGCAGCACATCATGAACTGGCTTGTGCTCGGGAGCATTTATACATTGATAGCGCTCGGATTCAGCCTGCTGTTCGGCGTGCTCGATGTTATCCATTTCTCACATGGTGACGTATCAATGGCGGCACCATTCGTGGCTCTGGGCGCGGTCCAGGTCGCCAGCTACTGGCTGGCACCGGCTGCCGGGCCCTGGCTGCTCCTGCTGGCGGTTCTGCTGTCGATGCTGGTGATCGGCCTGCTTGGCGTGCTGCTGGAATGGCTGGTGATCCGCCGGTTCCGCGCCGCACCGGCCATGATGGCGCTGGTGGCCACGGTCGCGCTCGGCACGGTGATCCGCGAGCTGATCCGCACCTTCTATCCGCAGGGCTCAAACCCCAAACCCTTCCCCGCGCTCGCCGGTGATATGATCCGTATCGGTGATCTGGTGGTGCCGGTGTTCTCGCTGGTGGTGATCGGCACGACCATCGCCATGGTGGCCGCTCTATTCGTGCTTTTGCACCATACGCCGCTTGGCATCCGCATCCGCGCCGTGGCCGAGGATCGTTCCGTGGCCCGGCTGATGGCCATCCGGCCCAACCGGATTTTTGCCGCCACTTTTTTCATCGCCTCGGCCATTGGCGCGATCGGCGCGGTGTTTTTCGTCAGCCATGCCGGGGTCGTGCGTTTTGATTTCGGGGTACAGCTTGGCCTGATCGGCTTCTCGGCGGCCGTGATCGGCGGTCTCGGCTCGATGCAGGGCGCCGTGCTTGGCAGCCTGCTGATCGCGGGCATCGATTCGCTGGTCCAGATCACCGTGCCGGACGGGGCGGCCTACCGGCTGGTCTTCATCTTTCTTCTGGTCATCGCGGTTCTGGTGCTCAGGCCTTCGGGTCTGCTCGGCAAGCCCGTGTTCGAAAAGGTCTGATCCATGGCGCATGTTGCACAAACTTCAGCCGCCGCGCGCGGCACGCCGAGCGGCACCGCCAGTTTTCTGATCGTCGCCGGCACCCAGCTGGCAGGCGCGGTTCTGCTCTGGAGCTTCCTGCTCAGCGAGCGGACCCCGGTGATCGTCGCCCTGCTGGCGGTGATGGCGGCGATTTTTGCCGCCCTGCAGCTGCGGCCCGCCCTGGAAGAGCGCATCGTCACGGCCTTTGCCGAAAAACAGCGCTTTGCGATCCTGCTTGGGATCACCATCGTTGTGATCTATCCCTTCTGCCTGCAGGGCTCGAGCTATGCTTTTCACCTGCTGATCGTGTCGATGCTCTATGCCGTGCTGGCCCTGGCGCTGAACTTTCAGCTCGGATCGGCCAATATCCCGAATTTTGCCACCGGTGCCTCTTACGGGATCGGCGCCTATACCTCGGCACTGCTGGCGCTGAACTTCGGCGTTTCCTTCTGGCTGGCCCTGCCCGCCTCGGCGGTTGTGGCGACGCTGTTTGGCTTTTTGCTGGGCTTTCCCTCGATGCGGGCCAAAGAAAGCTATCTGGCGCTGGTCACCATCGCCTTCGGCATTGTGGTGCATCAGCTGCTGAACAATTTCGAATGGACCGGCGGGCCGAACGGGCTGGTGGGCATTCCCGCGCCTGAGCTTTTTGGCCATTCCTTCGCCCGGCCGCTGACGGTTTTCGGCTACCGCCTGCCGGCTCAGGCCAATTTCTATTACCTCTCGGCGGCGCTGGTCGGGCTTTCGATCGTATCGGCCAGACGCCTGCATCAGAGCCGGGTCGGCCTGGCCTGGAACGCTTTGCGCGCCGATCCTCTTGCCGCGCGCTGCCAGGGGATTGATGTGGTCTGGTACAAAATGCTGGCCTTTGGCGTCGACGCTTTCCTCGCGGCTTTCGCGGGCACGATCTATGCCTTCTACGTCAGCTATATCTCGCCGGACAATTTCACCTTCCTCGTCTCGGTCACCATCATGACCATGGTGATCGTCGGCGGTATGGATAATACGCTCGGCGTGATCATCGGCGCCTTCTTCCTGACCATGCTGCCCGAAAAGCTGCGGATCTTCTCGGATTACCGCCTGCTGTTTGTCGGCATCATCGTGATCCTGTTCCTGATCCTGCGGCCGCAGGGCCTGTTCCCGCAGCGGACCCGCAATTATGGAGAGCAAAAATGACCCCCCTGTTAGAGGTGCGGGGCCTGACGATCCGGTTCGGCGGGCTTGTGGCTGTAAATGACGTCAATCTCGCGCTGTCGGCGAATGAGGTTTTGTGCATCATCGGCCCGAATGGCGCGGGAAAATCGACCCTGTTCAATATGATCTCGGGTGTCTACCGGCCGTCGGCCGGAGAGGTCCTGCTCGAGGGGCAGGATATCACCGGCTGGCCCGCCCATAAGATCACCGCCGCCGGTATTGCCCGGACCTTTCAGTCGAGCCGGCTGTTCAACGATCTGTCGCTGATCGATAATGTGGTGATTGGTATGCATTGCCGCACCAGATCCGGGGTGTTTGATGCGCTGCTGCGGCCCGGCAAGGCCCGCGCCGAGCTTGAGGCTGCGGCCGGGAAAGCCGGGGATCTGCTGCAGGCCATCTCGCCCGAGCTTTATGCCAGACGTCACAGCCTGGCCGGCTCACTGCCCCAGGCCGACCGCCGCAGGCTTGAGATCGCCCGGGCCCTGGCCTCGGATCCGAAGGTCATCATGCTCGACGAGCCCTCTTCGGGTATGGATGACCGCGATACTGATGCCCTGATGGAGGATGTGCGCCGCACCATGGCCGAGCGGCCCTCGCTGTCCTATCTGATCATCGAGCATGATATGCGGCTGGTCTCGTCCCTGCCGGACCGGGTGGCGGTGATCGATTACGGCAGCAAGATTGCCGATGGTGATTTCGCCGATGTGCGGCTGCTGCCGCGCGTGCAGGAGGCCTATCTCGGACAAAAGGCGTCGCAAAATGCTTAAAATGAACGCTGTAAGCACCAGCTACGGCCCGGTCCCGATGCTGCGCCAGGTCTCGCTGCATGTCGGCGAGGGAGAAATGGTCTGCCTTCTCGGCCCGAATGGCGCGGGCAAAAGCACGACATTCAACGCGCTTTGCGGCCTGCTGCCGCTCGATGGGGGCACGGTCGAGATCGCCGGCCGAAATCTGCAGGAGGTCGGCCCTGAGCGTCTTGCCTCTCTGGGCGTGGGATTTGTACCGGAAGGCCGGCGGCTCTTTCCCACACTGACGGTGCGTGACAATCTGCGGCTGGCCTTTGATGCCGCCCGTAATCCCGATCTCAGTTTCAGCGATCAGCTGCAAAAGATGGCAAAGCTGTTTCCCCGAATCGAGGAGAGGCTCGGCCAGGGCGCAGGCACAATGTCGGGCGGTGAGCAGGCCATGGTGGCCCTGGCCCGGGCCCTGATCGGCAATCCGCGCCTTGTGGTGATGGATGAACCCTCGCTTGGCCTGTCGCCGAAGCTGATCAGTGAATATTTTGAAATCGTGGCCCGGATCCGCGACGAGGGCAAAGCCGTTCTGCTGATCGAACAGAATGCGGAAACCGCATTATCGATTGCCGAGCGGGGCTATCTTCTGGTGCGCGGCCAGGTGGCAATCAGCGGCACCAGCGCCGAAATGGTGAAAAACGACACCATCCGCCATCTCTATCTGTAAGCACCCGGTCAGCGCCCCCGGGCCCTGCACGGATAAAGGCCAGGCCTTAAGGCCTGGCCTTTATCATATCAGAAGGCTGGCAGAGCCGGGCCACAGACCCGGGCGGCAGACTGCTGTCAGTCCGGCAGTCCGGCAGTCCGGCAGAATTTCACATCGCCGCGCGGCGCATCTCTTCAATATAGATCCGGCGCAGATCGCGTGAGACGGGGCCGGGCTTGCCGTCGCCCAGACGGATGCCGTCAATCTCGGTCACCGGCAGCACGAAAGAAGAGGCCGAGGTCAGGAAGGCCTCATCCGCGGCCTGCGCCTCGTCAATGCTGAAAGCGCGTTCCTCAATCACCAGACCTGCCTCGTCTGCCAGCCGCAGCGCCGCGCGCCGGGTGATGCCATGCAGAATATCCTGCGACAGCGGACGTGTGATCAGATGACCGGCTTTAAGAATGAACACATTGCTGGAGGTACCCTCGGTCACCAGCCCGGCTTCGGTAAACCAGGCCTCGTCGACACCGGCGGCTTTCGCGGCCATTTTTGCCATGGAAGAAGGCAGAAGCTGCACGGTTTTAATGTCGCGCCGCACCCAGCGCATATCGGGCAGCGAAATCACCCGCAGCCCGGTTTCGGCCTGGGGATTGGCAGCAAGATTGTTTTTGCTCTGGGTGAAGGCCACCACCGTGGGCGCCACATCTGCCGCAGGGTAGGCAAAATCGCGGTCGCCGGGATTGCCGCGGCTGACCTGCAGATAGATCAGCCCCTCACTCATGCCATTGCGCGCGATCAGACTGCGGTGCAGCTCCAGCCAGTCCTGGTCTTGCAGCGGGTTGCGGATCGAAAGTTCCGAAAGCGAGCGGCCAAGCCGCGCCAGATGCCCCGGAAAGTCGATGAGCCTGCCATCGAGCACAGAGGTCACCTCATAGACCGCATCGGCCATCAGGAAGCCACGATCAAAGATCGAGACCTTTGCTTCGGTTTCGGGCAGATAGGTGCCATCGAGATAGACAATACGGGACATGAGAATTCCGGAGCAGAGGCTGAAAAAGGGGGCCGGAGGCTGGAAGGCGGGCCGTATGAACCGGCCCGCCCGGGCAGAGATCAGGGTTTCAGAACTGTCTCTTCCACAGTTTTTTCTGCCGGCGGCCAGAGCACGGCTGCGTCTGAAGGCGACTGGTTGGGCTCGGTATACTGGATGACAAAGATCGGAACGCCCAGCCACTGCTGAGATTTCCAGGCTGGCTCGCTTTCCTGCGAGAAGCTGATCACGCCGCGCGGACCTTCCCAGTTGGTGTCGCGCAGTCCAGCCTGAATGGCATCGCTTTCGACCGAGTTTTTCGCCCGGATCGCCTCGGCGATCACCATGATGCCATCATAGCCCTCCATCGAGACCGCATTGGCCGGGCGGCCGAAGCGCGCTTCATAATCGGCGCTGAATTTACGTGCCTTCTCGGTGTCGGGGCGGCCCGGCAGACCGGCCGGATTGGCAATCACATGCACGCCTTTATCGCCCATCACCGTCCAGAATTCCGGCTCAAGCGCATCGGAACCGGCCGAGAAAATCGCGGTTTCAGCCGAAGGTGCGAGGCCGAGGTCAGCCGCCTGTTTCAGCAGCAGCAGCAGCGCTGAGCCGGTATAGCCTGCCACGATCAGATCGGGCTTGGGATCGGCGCGGCGCAGTTCCAGCAGCTGCGGCGTGAAATCGGTGGTCGAGTTCTCACCGGTGAAAGAGATGACGCTGGCGCCGCTGTCTTTCAGATTCTGGGTGAAGACATCGATGACGCCAAAGCCCCAGTCCGAGTTTTCGGCAATCACCGCAATATTCTTAAAGCCCGCTTCCTTAACCCAGTCAGCGGCGACCGAATAGACCAGCGAATTGGCCACGGTCAGGCGGAATACCTGCGGTTTTTTCGCGGCCGTCACCTCATCCGACCAGCATTCGCCAGCGACAAAGGCGAGATTATATTTTTCGGCCAGCGGCGTGACGGCGGTGCAGACCACCGAATGCGCTTCGCCGGTCACGGCGACCACGCCTTCTTTCGAGGCCAGGCGCTCAAAAGCGGCAATGCCTTTTTCGGGCGTGCCGGCAGTGTCTTCCACCACCAGTTCCAGCGGGCGGCCCAGCAGACCACCGGCAGCGTTCAGCTCTTCGATGGCCAGGATCATGCCATCGCGCAGCGACTGGCCGGTCTGTACGCCGCCGGGCGGCGACAGCGGGGCCAGGCCACCGATTTTGATCGCCTCCTGGGCGTAGGAGGCCGAACCGGCCAGCAGGGCGGCGGCAGTGACGAGGGATGTCAGGCGCTTCATGTCAACTCCTCTGTTGTGGTCGCGGGCCATCCTTGCGGCCTTCTCGACATTTTCTGGCGTCAGCATCGCAACAGCCCAGCCCTTGCTCAATGAAATACGCCGGATAATATGACGCTACCTGCAGCGAACAAAGGTGCACCTCTATGCGCGATGATCCCTCGGCCCAGAATTTCGCCACCAATCTGAAGCTGGCGGTCAGCTATTATCCTTCGGTGGCGCAGGTTTGCCGGAAGCTGGGGATTAACCGGCAGCAATTCGTGAAATATCTGGGCGGCGCGGCTTTCCCCTCGCGGGGCACCATGCGGCGGATCTGTGATTTTCTCGGGGTCGATGAATTCGAGATTCTGATGCCGCCCGAGCAGTTTCGCGACATCATCCGGCTGCGCCCGAATGCGGCTTTTGAGGATCTTCCGGTGCCGCCACGGCTGAAGGATATGCTGGCTCAGGCGGTGAGCTCTCCGGCCGAGGTGCGCCGCCTGCATGGCTATTATTATGAATACCGCTATTCCTACACCCGGCCCGGTCGGTTTCTGCGCTCGCTGGTCTTCATCTACGGCTGGAAAAGCTACACCTTTTATCGCCGGATCGAGCGGCTGAAAGAGGTCCACAGCACGGGTGCCCCGCCCGAAGTGTTCAAATATGACGGGATGATCATGCCGGTGGGCGACCGGCTGCATCTGCTCGATTTTGAGACGATCACCCAGAGCGAGCTGACCCATACGGTGCTCTATCTGAACTATTCCAACCGGGTGTCGCGGCTGGTGGGAATGACCATGGGTGTCTCGGCGCTGAGCAGCCATGAGCCGGTCTCGGCGCGGATCTGCCTCGAATATGTCGGGCGCAATGTACAGCGTTCGCGCGCTTTGCGCGGCTGCGGGCTCTGCGCTCCTGATGCCCCGGAAATCAGCCCCTTCGTGCGCGACTATCTGACCCAGCCCGGAATCCAGCCCGGAATGATCATTGCTCCGCCCAGCTGAGGCCCGGGCAGAGCAGTTTTTACCCTGGCTGAACCAGAGAGATCAGAACAGCCAGTCTGCGATGCGGTCACGATACTGGGCGTCGAAGACCGCGCGGCTGCCCTCGATTTTATTGCCGCCCAGTTCCAGCACATAGATATAATCGGCCACATCCACCCCGGCGATCACATTCTGGTCGACCATCAGGATGGTGCGGCCCTCTTCGGCCACGATCCGGCGCAGATGCTCGTAAATCTGACCCGCCCGTTTCGGATCGATGCCCACGGTGGGTTCATCGATCAGCATCAGCTGCGGATCGGACAGCAGCGCCAGCTCCAGCTGCAACAGCCTTTGCTGGCCGCCCGACATCAGCCCGGCACGTTTGCCGGCGAATTCGGCCAGATGCGGGGCCCGGGCGAAAACCTGGTCCGCCGCGCCGCGGCTGCGGGCCTTGTCATGGCGGAAGGACCAGGTGGCCATGGTGATATTCTCGGCCACCGTCATTTCCGGAAATAATGCATGGCGCTGCGCCACATAGGCAATCCCCATGCCCACGAGATCATGCGGCCCATGCCGGGTCAGATCGGTTTCGCCCCAGCGGATGGTGCCTTTATGCGGGCGAAGCTGGCCGATAATGGTTTTCAGCAGGGTGGATTTACCGACGCCATTGGCGCCGATGATGGTCGTCAGCTGGCCCTTGCGGGCAATGACGCTGACCTCGCGCAGGATGTCGATATCGCGCTGATAGCCGGCGGAAACGCCGGTAACCTCAAGCTGCATGATTGTCTCCCAGATAGGCTTCCAGCACCGCCGGATCGGCTTTCACAGCCTCGGGCAGGCCATCGGCGATGATCTCGCCATAGGACAAAGCCACCACGCGGCGGCACAGACCGAAGATCGAGCCCATATCATGGCTGACCAGAATAATGGTCACCCCGCTGGCATTCCATTCACGGATCTTGTCATACATGAAGCGTTTCAGGTCAGGATGGACACCACCGAAAGGTTCATCGAGCAAAACCACCCTGGGCGAGAGCATCATGATGCGGCCAAATTCCAGCAGTTTGGCCTGACCGCCTGACAGGCTCGAGGCCGGCTGATCGGCAAGCCGGGTCAGCAGCAGCGTCTCCAGCACCGCGCGCGCGCGCTCCTCGGCTGCTTTGCGTGAGGTGCCAGGCACCGCCAGGGCACCCACCAGCATATTCTCCATAAGGGTCAGGCGTTTGAAAACCTTGGTGACCTGGAATGAGCGGCCGATCCCTGCGCGGGCCAGCTGCACCGGGCTTTTGCCGTCACAGCGCTGGCCGTCCAGCAGCACATCGCCGGATGTGGCATTGTAATAGCCGCCGATGATGTTCAGCAAAGTAGTTTTCCCCGAACCGTTGGGGCCGATCAGGCCGATCAGCTCGCCCTGGGCAAAGGTCAGATCAATCCCCTTGATCGCCTGGACGCCGCCAAAGGATTTGACCAGCCTGCGGATCTGCAATTGTCCCGACATCAGTTTTTCCTCCGCCCCAGCCATTTTTCAAGGCTGCCAAAAATACCGTTCGGGGCGAAACGCAGCACCAGAATGGCAATCAGACCAAAGATCACCAGTCGCCATTCGCCGATCTCGCGCAGGGCTTCGAGCAGACCCTGAAGCAAAATGCCGCCAAGCGCCGCGTAGATGATATTGGAGAAGCCGCCGATCACGGCCATCGACAGGATATAGCCCATTTCCTGCATCGACATCATCGAGGGGGCGATCAGCTGGATGAAATGCGCATAGAAGCCGCCAGCCAGCCCGGCAAAGCCGGTCGAGAGCGCAAAAGCCAGCACTTTCCACAGCGTGACCCGCACCCCCAGACTTGCCGCGCCATCCTCATCCTCGCGGATCGCCTGGAAAAACAGCCCGATGCGCGAGCGCAGCAGCAGGATCATCAGCCCCAGCGAGGCCAGGAGCACGCCAAGGAAGACATAGTAATAGCCAAGCTGGGTAATGCCTTCCCAGAGCGGCGGCGCGGGCAGCCCACGGGTTCCCATGGTCAGCTTATGCTCGGCCGTGGCGGTGATGCGCAGGATCTCGGCAAAAGCGATAGTGGTCAGGCCAAGATAGGCGCCATGCAGCCGCAGCGTCAGCACGCCGATCACCACCCCGAAACCGGCTGCCGCCAGTGCGCCCAGCAAAATCCCGGGCAGGGGGGAGAGGCCAAAATGGCCCGCAGTCAGAAGAGCCACATAGGCGCCAAAGCCGCTCATTGCCGCCTGAGCAAAGCTGATACGACCGACATAGCCCACCAGAAGTGACCAGGACGAGGCCAGCAGCGCATAATAGAAGCCGATCGTGATCGTATAGAGCCAGTAATCGGCCAGTCCGAACAGCGGCAGGATCAAAAACAGCGCGAAAATGCCTGCGGCAATGCGATTGGTTGCGGAGAGGCGGGTCATGCGCGGCGTTCCTTGCGGCCAAAGAGGCCCTGCGGCCGGATCAGAAGCACCAGCACCAGCACCACGAGGCCATAGGCGTCCCGATAGGCCATGCCGCGTGAGGGATCAGGGATCAGCATCGGCGCAAAGCTCTCAACCTGGCCAAGGATCAGCGCCCCGAGCAATGCGCCCCGGATCGAGCCAAGCCCGCCCAGCACCACAATGACATAGGCTTTGATCGAGGGAACGACCCCCATGGCCGGAACCACGTTGAACACCGGACCGATCAGCGCGCCGGCTGCCCCGGCAAGGCCTGCCCCGGCCGCAAAGGCTGCGGTTGAGACCCGGTCGATATTGATGCCAAAGGCCTGGGCGGCTGAGCGGTCCTGGCTGACGGCGCGCACCGCCATGCCGATCCAGCTCCAGCGCAGCACGGCCATGAAGGCAAGTATGATCGCCGATCCCATCAGCGCGGCGGCCAGCCGGTCCCCCGGAATCAGCACCGGGCCGATTTCCACCACGCCCGAGATCAGCGCCTGGGGCCGCTGCGGCCAGGGACCAAAGGCCGAATTCATCAGATTGAGCAGCAAAACCGAAAGCGCGAAAGTGATCATGATCGCATATTCATCGGGGCGGTCGATCCGGCCCTGATGAATGGGGCGGATCAGCGTCCGCTCGACCCCGGCGCCCACCAGAAGCAGCACAATGACCCCGGCCAGAACGCCGAAGACCGGCGGCAGGCCCAGCAGGGTAACCGCCAGATAGCAGGCATAACCGCCCAGCATATAAAATTCGCCATGGGCAAAGTTCACGATGCGCAGCACCCCGAATATCAGCGCAATGCCCAAAGCGATGAGCGCGTAGAGCGAACTGATGATCAGCCCGTTTGCCGCCTGCTCGGTTATAGCGATGAAACTCATCGCGACCTCCTCCCGGATTGTTTTGTCGCAGTATGCTGAGGTGCTGCGATTGCGGCCAGCCGGAAGCCATCGCTGAAACGCAGAGAGCTGCACCTGATAAAGCGTCACTTAGCGTCATACCGAAGCGCGATCCGGCTTCGACTTCAACCCGCTAAACTCCTTACCTTGGGCGCATAATCCGGGGCCGGATCCGCGCCGGGTGATGCAGTCCCAGGGCCGTGATGGAGGATGGACAGTGAGTGATGTGGCAGAAATTTCAGGCACGTGGTCAGATTCCATTGCCGGGCTGGTCCGTGAACAGGCCGGGGGGCGGCTGAGCGCGCGCAGGCTGGCTGAGACGAGTATCGCGCGGATCAGGGCGGGAAATGACCGGCTGCATGCGGTCGCAGAGCTTTTTGAGGCCGAAGCCCTGTCCCGGGCCGATGCGCTGGACGCAGCACGGCTGGCCGGTCAGAGGCCTGGTCCGCTGCATGGTATTCCGGTTCTGGTCAAAGAGCTGGTGGATGTGGCGGGGCTGGCCACGGCGCATGGCTCATTTTGTTACAAAGACCAGCCGGCGGCGGCTGATGCACCGCTGCTGGCGCGGCTGCGTGCGGCCGGGGCCAATATCATCGGCACCACACATATGGTCGAATTCGCCATGGGCAGCTGGGGAACCAATGCGCAGCGCGGCACGCCCCTGAACCCGCATGGCGGCCAGGAAGACTGGTTCCCCGGCGGCTCAAGCAGCGGCTCGGCGGTTGCGGTTGCTGCCGGTTTTGTGCCGCTGGCAGTGGGCTCTGATACAGGGGGCTCGATCCGTATTCCGGCAGCGCTCTGTGGCATCTATGGCTTTAAGCCCAGCTATGGGCTGATCCCGCTCACCGGGGTTGCGCCGCTGGCGGGCAGTTTCGACACGATCGGGGCGCTTGGCAGATCTGTCGATGATCTGCGCCTTTGTTGCGGCGTGATGGCAGATCAGGCGCTGGAGCCGGTCGAAGGAGTACCAGGTGCCTTGCATCTGGCCTGTGTCACCGCCGCTGATCTGGCCCCCTGTGATGCTGAGATGCTGCAGAATTATCTGCAGATCCGCGACAGACTGGCAGCAGCCGGGCACAGGATCACCGATCTGCAGCTACCCGAAAGCCTGAGCGCGCTGCAGCAGCTCAACGGGACGATTGTCGCCTATGAGGCCTGGCAGCATTTCGGCAGTATCGCCGCCGATCCGCAGTCGCGGATGGATCCGCATGTCCGCGCCCGGGTCATGGCCGGGGCCGCGGTCAGCGCCGGCACCTATACTGCCGAAAAAGCCAGACTGGCGCAGATGACGGCTGATTTCGCGCAGCGCTGGTCCGGGATTGATGCGTTTGTCATGCCCGGCACGCCGATCCCTTCGGCCGGGCTGGAGCAGGTGGATGAGCAGACCATCCCGCTATCGCGCTATACCCGCCTTGCCAATTGCCTCGAACTTTGTGGCATTTCCCTGCCCTGCGGCCAGACCCGCTCCGGCGCGCCGCTGGGGCTGCAGCTCTGCGCGCTGTCAGGACAGGACGCGCGTCTGCTGACGATTGCTGAGGCGATTGATCCACTGCTGCAGGGCTGAGGCGGGCAGCCGGGCCGGGTCACAGATCCGGGCCCGGCCGTGACGACGGCAGCTCACCCCATTGGCCACCCTTGCACCATTCGGCAGCAGAGCGGAGCGCAGCCTGCCCGCATCAGGGAGCGCAATGGCTGCAATCCCGGGCAATAGCCGAAGGGCCCTGCCCGGGCGTGATGGCACTGCAGATCTGCCGCTCTGCTGGCTGCGGATGCAGAGCCGACAAACCGAAGCGCTATCCGAAAGCCGGATAAAAGTTACGCGCCCCCCGGACGATCCGGGAATCCTGGCCATGTCGGGATGCCGGAAGAACTGACATGGAATGGCCTGAGGTAACTGACTAGGGAAGGGCTCCCCGGGCGGGCCTTGTGGCCCTTCCCCGGCAACGAAGCCCTCTGCACTTTCACACCCGCCCCGAAGATGTGACGGATCAGCCCCGGCTGTCCCCTTCTGGATCCTGATCCTTGCCCTGATCTTCCGGGCACTGCCACATTCGGTTCTGGTCACCGGCTATCTGTCGTTCTTCATCAACCCGGCTGAAATCCTGCATCCTTTGCTGGGCGATACTGCGCCCAGGTTATACGGCCACCCTCTGGCAGTGATCGCGGTTCTGGTGGCGATCAACCAGCCCTTTACCATCTGGATGCTGAAAAGGTTTTTCGAAAACATTCCGGCCGAACTGGACGAGGCGGCACGTGTCGATGGCTGCACGCCTTTCCAGGCTTTCCGCCATGTGATCATGCCGGTGATATGGCCGGGAGTAACCACCACGGGGCTGTTCCGTTTTCTTCTGGGTTACAATGATTTTCTTGTGACCTCGCTGCTGCTCGATGCCTCCGATCAGACCATGGTTCCGGCCATTGCGGGCTTTTCAACCGCGAAACAGCGCCCACCGATCAGCTCCGCGCCGTGGCCGCTGCTGTATCGATCACCGCAGCTCTGTTTGTGCTGGTGATGGTGTTCCAGAACCGCATCGTCAGCGGGCTGACCCAGGGAGCGGCCAAAGGATGACCCTGCGCCACCCCGCCCGTAACCGGCTGCAGCGCGATTATATCCTGCCTCGGGTTCACCCCTTTGCATCCTGACCTAACCTTATGAAAGGAAAGACCTGTGAAAGGTTCCCGCCCCGAACAAGCCGTGCTGACCGACGACACGGATATGACCAGAACCGATGCCACCCGTGCCGTGATCGAAGGCATGGTGGATGGTCTGAATGATCACCGCGTTGCCGATATCTGTATCGACCCACTGAATTCCTGCTCATGCTACAAGGGAGAAGGTAGCGATGAGTATGACGATGGATGACATCATCAAACGCTGGACGGCGAAGCGTAAAGCGGCGCTGGTGATCGGGATCATTCAGGGCAAGACCACGGTGGCGGAGGCCAGCCGGTCCTTCGACCTTTCGCCCTCTGAGATTGAGGGTTGAGTTGATGACGCGAAGCGGGGATGGAGAACTCGCTGCGGGCCAACCCGCTCGACATCCGGGAGCAATACGAGAAGCAGCTGAAAGATCTTCAGGAGGCGTATGGCGAGGCCATGCTGGAGCTGCGTGCCAGAAAAAAATACCAGGCCCTGCTGGATGTATGAGCCATTGAGGCGCCATTGGTTCGAGCCCAATGGCGAATGGGACGACAAATGATCCAGCGCATCCAGCAGGGCCTTCTGGCCGAGGGCATCAAGGTGCCGCTGACCTGGCTCTGCGCCTGGTTTGGGGTTCCGCGCCGAACGGTCTATTACCGGCCAACCAAAGCGGCTCCGAAGGTCGATCCGCGCTTTGCCGAGCCGATCAAGGCTATGATCGGGCAGGAACCGTCGTTTGGCTACAGGACAGTGGCCTGGCTTCTCGGCTTCAACAAAAACACCGTGCAGCGTGTCTTCCAGCTCAAGGGCTGGCAGGTGCGCAAGCGGCCCATCGGGATGCGGCCGCGGATCGAGGCAATCCCGTCAGCTGATCAACCGACATGTGCCGGGTCTGGGCCGGGCGCGATGGCAGGGCCACGCTGGCCCTGGTCATCGATTGCCACACCCGCGAGTTGTTGGGCTGGCATCTGTCACGATCCGGCAAGGCCACAACCGCAGCCAGTGCGCTGGAGCATGCCCTGATCCCCAGGTTCGGTACCCTGGGCCGGGTCAGCCGCGAGTTCCTGCTGAGGTCGGACAACGGCCTGGCCTTCACCAGCCGCAAGTTCACGGCGCTGGTCCGCAGTTATGGGCTGCAGCAGGAGTTCATCACCCCACACTGCCCGCAGCAAAACGGCATGGATCGAGCGTGTGATCCGGGCACTGAAGGAGCATGCCTCCCCTCGACAACGCTTCGACAGCATCCGGCACGCAACCCGGGCGATCAGTGACTGGATCAGCTTCTGCAACAACCGCCGTCCTCATCAGGCGCTTGCCATGCGCTCGCCTGCCGAGGCATTCAGATTAGCGGCTTAACCTGAGCAGATTCAGATGGGGCGATGCATTCAGACGTTTACCCTGTCCGGCGGGTTGAGCTGCCATTGCCGGACCATTTCTGCTGGCGCCGAGTCCAGGGGCTGGCAGCTGTAAAGAGATTGCAGCAGCCTGGTGTCCAGGGTGATTTCCTGATGTGCGGCCTCAGGGGCCGGCTGCCATTCCCAGGCGTATCCGGCGGCAGAGGCAAGATCGCTCATGGCGATAGGCTGGGGCGCTGCGATATTCAGTGTGGTGGGCAGCCTGGCGGGATATGCGGCGAGTGTTGCGGTGACACGCGCCAGGGTTAAGGGCCCGATGTAAGAGCGGACAGGCCCTGTGCCATTAGAAAATTGATCTATTTTCAACGGCTTGCCTTGCGCCGCCTGACCGTTCAGCAGCAAGGCATCGGCCCCTGCGACATTGCCGATCCGCAGGCAGCAGATCTCTAGGCCCCGGTCCCGCCAGATGCTGCAGATCTCTTCCATCGCCGCTTTGCTGCGCCCGTAAGCATTGACCGGCCGCAACGGGATGGCTTCATCCGCGGCAGTTCCGCCATCCGGCACACCATAGACGGCGGAAGAGGAGGTGATCAGAATGCGCGGGATTCCGGCCTTGGCGGCGGCGCGGAATGTGGCCTCTGCCAGCGCGGCATTGAGATCCAGATCCGCGCCATAAGCGGGGGTAATGCCGGCATAGGCGATCAGGCATTCTGTCTTTGGCAGGCTGGCGGGCAGAGCACCGGCCAGCGGATCCCAGAGGATTTCCCCATGCGCCGCAGTCGCACTACTGGCCTTGCGCAACTGGCGCAGCAGCGTCGCGGCCGGTGGCTCGGCGCGCCATGCCGCCATCAGCAGGCGACCGACCCTGCCGGTTGAACCGGTGATCAGCCAGTGCGGCGCGGTGGCTGGATCAGCTTTTGTCATAAGCAGCAGTCCGGATTTTTATTATTTTCATTGCTTTGCTTAAGGCATGCCGGGATTTTATCTCTCCGGCAATCCGGCCCGGGCGGCGGGGTGAGGCCGGTTCACAAGGGCACATTCGGATGATAGCCCGTGCCGGCTTCTGTGAGAAGCCGGCGGATGGTGCGGATATCATGCGTCATACAGGCTTGCATCAGTTGCGACAGAACCTGCTGCAGCTCCTGAGCGCTCAGGCAGCCCTCGCGCGCCGTCATAATACGCGGATGCTCAGTTTGTTCCGGATTATCGCCGATCAGCAGCTCTTCATATAGTTTTTCGCCCGGCCGCAGCCCGGTGAAGCGGATCTCGATATCTTCGCCCCCGCTCAGCGCGGCGGCATCCCCGGTCCGGATGACCGGATTATGGCCCGAGAGTTTGATCATCCGCGCCGCCAGATCTGCGATCCGCATCGGCTCGCCCATATCGAGGACGAAGACCTCCCCCCCGGCAGACATAGCCCCGGCCTGGATGACCAGCTGCGCTGCCTCGGGAATGGTCATGAAATAGCGGGTGATCGAAGGGTCGGTAACCGTGACCGGCCCCCCGGCGGCAATCTGGCGCCGGAACAGCGGGATCACCGAGCCGGAAGAGCCAAGCACATTGCCAAAGCGCACCATAGAAAAACGGGTGGGCCCCCGCTGTGCCAGAGCCTGACAGACCATCTCGGCCAGACGCTTCGAGGCCCCCATGACATTGGTTGGCCGGACCGCTTTATCGGTTGAGATCAGGATGAAGGCTTTGACCCCGGCGGCAATCGCCGCCTCTGCCAGCGACTGGGTGCCAAAGACGTTATTGCGGATCCCCTCGATCACATTGCCCTCGACCAGCGGCACATGTTTATAGGCCGCGGCGTGGTAGACCGTTTCGACCGCATGTTCGCGCAGCGCGCTCAGGACCCGGCCTGAATTCTGCACCGAGCCGATCAGCGGAATGATCTCTGTCTCAAGCTGCTCGGCCCGGACCAGGTCCTTCAGCTCCTGATCAATCGCGTAGAGATTATATTCCGAGAGGCTCTGTTGCGCAAATCCCGTGAGGGATTCATCTCGTGAATCCAGCATGGTAGCTGGGGTGCATGAGCAGACCCACATCCCCGACCTACAGGACCAGGAACTGGCCAGCCTATAACGATGCGCTCA
>NZ_JACDXX010000012.1 GCF_020539525.1 Pseudogemmobacter faecipullorum
GCAGGATGTGCTCGCGGGTCTGCGGCATCGGGCCGTCAGCTGCGTTCACCACGAGGATCGCGCCGTCCATCTGCGCCGCACCGGTGATCATGTTCTTAACATAGTCAGCGTGGCCGGGGCAGTCGACGTGGGCGTAGTGACGGTCAGCGGTTTCATATTCAACGTGCGAGGTCGAAATGGTGATGCCGCGTGCACGCTCTTCCGGCGCGCCGTCGATCTGATCGTAGCCTTTGAAGTCACCAAAATATTTGGTGATCGCAGCGGTCAGCGTGGTTTTGCCGTGGTCAACGTGGCCGATGGTGCCGATGTTGACGTGCGGTTTGTTCCGTTCAAACTTTGCCTTTGCCATAGGGGCCACCCTTAATTTCTGCGGGCCCCGGCAGGGGACCCTAGCTTCTCTCGGGCGGCGATCTATAACTGCGGGCAAAGAAAATCAAGGGTTGCTCGGGGAAAAGCCGGGGATTTGAACGCGATTTGCGCCGCTGTGCCGCCTCTGACGCAGCGCCAGAGAAAAAGCCCCGGACAAGCCCGGCTTCCGGCCCGGCGAGGCGGCTGCGCCAGAGCCTGCCGCGCCGCACGCAGCCGCGGCTTTCCGCCCCCGGCTGCGTGCGGTGCGGCGGAGCAAAGCCGCGCCGCGCCTCCCTCAGCGGCCGAAGTTACTTTTGCCCTTCTGCGCCGTTTTTCCTTCGGCAGCCGCATCAGCCTCTGCCGCCCTGGCCGCAGCTTTATCGGCTTTGCTCTGCCCCTCGATCTGCAGTTCGCGCTCTGCCATCAGCGCCTCCTGCTGCGCTTTGGTCATGCCAAACCATTCGGGATGTTCGAGCAGCCAGCCCTCGACCTTTTTGGCCGCGTTAAAGCTCAGCGCTTCCATCTGCTGCGCCTTAGTGCTGGTCAGCCCGGTGCCGATCACCGTCTCACCCGACAGACTTTCGAACACAGTGAAGGACTTACCCTCGGGGTTCAGTTTGGTCGCCGTGGCGTCATCCCAGATATTGGCCGTGATCGCGAGCACCGATTTCGGCGCGGCCACCACCGGAATGCCGGGCGGTGCCAGCGCATAGCCATCGACCGAAATGCCGATATTATAGATACGGCTGCCCTCATAGCGGCCAAAGCGCGCCGCCACCGCCTCTTTCATCGAGGCCTCCCATTCGGCCGGGCTGGCATCGCGCGAGATCGGCACTTTCTGCACATTCTCGGCCACGATGATATTATGACCCAGAACGAAGTCTCCCAGCGGCACCGGCGGGTCCTTCAGGTCATTTTTACCACCGCAGGCGGCGAGCAGAATGAGGGCAGTCAGGCAGGCCGGAAGACGCAGAAACAAAGCCAGGCTCTCCTATATATGGCCGCGCCGACCGGCGCGCCCGTGTCCTGTCAGCGGGGATAAACGACTGTAGCCGCTGCCGCAACCGGACTGCCGGGCGAGCGGCGGCCCGCCTCCGGCCTGGCCTGAAGCCTGAAGTTTGCGCCTGAAAGAAAAACGCCCGGATCCTGAAGGGCCCGGGCGTCAGATCTGAATCAGGCAGCGCCTCTCTCAGGCAAAGCGATTGTCCCGCGGGAAGCCACGCGGCGCCATCTTGCCCGTTCCGGCGCGCGGCCCCAGCCATTCGCTCAGATCGGTCTCGCTGCGGGTGCGTCCGGCCGGATCCTTCCAGCTGAGACCGTCGCTGAGCGCAAAGGTGATCGCATCAGACAGGCCACCGTCTTTGTATTTCTGCAGCCGCACGCCCTTGCCCTTGCCCATTTCCGGCAGCTGCTCGAGCGGGAAGACCAGCAGTTTGCGGTTTTCGCCCACCACAGCGACATGATCGCCGGTGATCTTGCGGCACAAAGCCGATCTGGCGCCATCTTTCACCGTCAGCACCTGTTTTCCGGCCTTTGTCTGCGCCACCAGCTCTTCGGCGCTGACCACGAAACCATCGCCCGCGGTCGAGGCAACGAGATATTTCTCGCCCGCGCGGAACAGGATCATATCGGTGATATCGGTGTCATTGGGCAGATCGACCATCAGCCGCACCGGCTCGCCCATGCCGCGCCCGCCCGGCAGATTGGCGCCGATCAGGGTGAAGAAACGCCCGTTCTCGGCCACCAGCAAAATCTTATCGGTGGTCTCGGCATGGAAGGCAAAGCGCGGCCCGTCACCGTCTTTGAACTTCTGCTCAGCCGAGAGATCGACATGGCCTTTCAGCGCCCGGATCCAGCCCATTTTCGAGCAGATCACCGTGATCGGCTCGCGCTCGATCATCGCCTCAAACGGCACATCCTCAATCTCACCGGCATCGGCAAAGGCCGAGCGCCGCGCGCCCTCGGCCCAGGTCTTGCCGAACTTTTTGCGGATTTCTTCCAGCTCCTGGCTGATTTTCTTCCACTGCCGTTTATCGCTTTCCAGCAGATCGGCCAGTCCGGCGCGTTCCGCCATCAGCGAATCACGTTCCTGACGCAGCTCAATTTCCTCGAGACGCCGCAAAGACCGCAGGCGCATATTGAGGATGGCCTCGGCCTGGATCTCAGAGAGTTCCCCCTCGGCGCCTTTGGCCAACGGCTGAGGCGCCCGGTAGTCCTTCTCTGACAGCGCGCGCGGGAAGGTTCCGCCCCAGCTCTCGCGCATCAGCGCCTGTTTGGGATCCTCATCATAGCGGATGATATCGATCACCCGGTCGAGGTTCAGATAGGCGATGATAAAGCCTTCGAGCACCTCAAGGCGGTGATCAATTTTTTCAATGCGATGCCCGGAGCGGCGGCGCAGAACATCGCGGCGGTGATCGAGGAAGGCCCGCAGAATTTCCTTAAGCGAGCAGACCTTAGGCACCCGGCCATCGATCAGCACGTTCATATTCAGCGAGAACCGGGTCTCGAGATCCGAATTGCGGAACAGCATGCCCATCAGCACCGCCGGATCGACATTGCGCGCCCGGGGTTCAAGAATGATGCGGACATCCTCGGCGGATTCGTCGCGGACATCAGCCAGCAGCGGCACTTTTTTCAGCTGGATGATCTCGGCCAGCTTCTCGATCAGGCGCGATTTCTGCACCTGATAGGGGATCTCGGTGATAACGATCTGCCAGGCGCCACGGCCCAGATCCTCAATCTCCCATTTCGCCCGCAGGCGGAATGCACCGCGCCCGGTCAGATAGGCGTCACGGATCGACTCGCGCGGCTCAACAATCACCCCTCCGGTCGGAAAATCCGGGCCCGGGATGAAGTCCATCAGCGCCTCGACACTGATCTCAGGGTCTTTCAGCATAGCCTGGCAGCCGAGGATCAGCTCATCCAGATTATGCGGCGCGATATTGGTCGCCATGCCCACGGCAATCCCCGAGGAGCCATTGGCCAGAAGATTGGGGAAAGCGGCGGGCATCACCACCGGCTCTTCCAGAGTGCCGTCGTAATTCGGGCGGAAATCGACCGCGTTCTCGGTCAGCCCTTCCATCAGCGTCTCGGCCAGAGCGGTCAGCCTGGCCTCGGTATAGCGGCTCGCGGCGGGGTTATCGCCGTCAATATTGCCGAAATTGCCCTGGCCATCCACCAGCGGATAGCGCACGTTGAAATCCTGTGCGAGGCGCGCCATCGCATCATAGATCGCCCCGTCGCCATGCGGGTGGTAGTTGCCCATCACGTCACCGGAAATCTTGGCCGATTTCCGGAAACCGCCGGTCGCAGTCAGCTTCAGCTCACGCATCGCATAGAGGATTCGCCGGTGAACCGGCTTCAGCCCGTCACGCGCATCGGGCAAAGCCCGGTGCATAATGGTCGAGAGCGCATAGGTCAGGTACCGCTCACCAATCGCACGCGACAGCGGCTCGGCTACGGTAAGACCATAGGATTGGATATCGTCATCTTCTTCGGACATGTATCTTGTGTATGCGCCCCCCGTTTCCGGGTCCAGCCCCCTTTCTGACCTGAGCCGTTTCTGCCGCTCTGCCTGGCGGAAACCGCCCCTTCGCCTGTGGCTTCAGCCCCCCTGATCTCCTCAGGATTTTATACCTGACGATTTCTTACCCTTGTGTTAAAGCTCACGCTGCTGCTGCCTGAAATCTGGTGTTTTCAATGCTTCGCCCGACATTATTGCTGTCTGCGACCCTCTTTGCCGTTTTGCTGATCGCCGGCCGGGACCATGGCCAGCTGCGCCCCGGCCTTGCCGCCGCCGAGGCCAGTGGCCAGCCAGTCATCGCGCTCAGCCGCAGTTTCTCTCCCACAGTGGCCGTGGCAGCGGCGGATCAGCCGGTGAAATCTACCCTGAGCGATCTGCCGCCGCCGGTTGAGCTGATTGCTGCCCCGACCATCGGCACCCTGCCCGAGCCGGAAACCGCCCTGCCCGAAGCGCAGCCGGTTTTCACCCTTTCAGCACTGCCTGGCCTTGAGGGTGCAGTCACGCCCCTCGCGCCGCAAACCCCGGCAGCATCAGAGCCCTCGCTCTATGCCGATCCAAGCGATGGCGGACGCCTTGTCACGAGCAGCACCCTGTTACAGCCCCTTGATGAGGCACTTGCTGATGAGGCGCCTGGCACCGCACGCGAGTTGCGGGTGGTTCAGGCCAGCTCAGCCAATGTGCGCCTCGGCCCCTCGACTGACAGTGAAGTGGTGGGCCGGCTCTATGGAGGCGAGGTCGTGCAGGTGGTCGGGACCAGCGACAGCGAATGGGTCGAGGTCTCCATCGAAGGCGACGGCATTCACGGCTTTGTCGCCGCGCGGCTGCTGCTGCCGGTTGAAGACTGAGGCCGCCACCCCGGGCCCTGGCAGCCTGCGTCCTATCTGCCATTTGACCTATGCCCGGCCTGCCCCTAATCCTTTGAGAAAAAAGCGGGCAGATTTATGGATAAGTCGATTCTGATCACCGGATGCTCCTCGGGCATCGGGCTGGATGCCGCGCTCGGGCTGAAAGCGCGCGGCTGGCGCGTCTTTGCCACCTGCCGCCAGGAGGCGGACTGCGCCCGGCTACGCGATCAGGGGCTGGAGAGCTTCGCGCTCGATTACGCCGATGAGGCAAGCATCAGCGCCGCCGTGGAAGAGCTGCGCAGCCGCAATAATGGCCGGCTTGGCGCGCTGTTCAACAATGGTGCCTTTGCCTGCCCCGGCGCGGTAGAGGATCTGCCGCGCGGCGCTCTGCGTGAGATTTTTGAGGTTAATCTCTTTGGATATCAAGATCTTACCCGTCGCATCATTCCCATGATGCGCGAAGCAGGTGCTGGCCGGATCATCAATTGCTCCTCGGTGCTGGGGCTTGTAGCCATGAAATGGCGTGGCGCCTATGTCGCGACCAAATTCGCCATGGAGGGCATGACCGATGTGCTGCGGCTGGAAATGCGCGGCACAGGCATTGAGGTGGTGTTGATCGAGCCCGGGCCGATCACCTCGCGCATTCGCGAAAACTCGATTCCGCATTTCGAAAAATGGGTCGACTGGGAGCATTCTGCCCGGGCCGAGGAATATCGCGGCCTGCTGCACCGGCTGTATCATTCAAAAAACGCGCCCGACCGCTTTGAGCTGCCGCCCTCGGCGGTAACGGCTAAACTGGTGAAAGCGCTGGAAAGCCCGCGTCCCGCTGCGCGCTATTATGTGACCAAAGCCACGACGCTGATGGCCTTTGCCCGCTGGATTTTGCCCCGCCCCGCGCTGGACTGGCTGATCACGAAAGGCTGATCCCCCGGCCCGGCTGCCGCCTGCGGCACTTTCGCGCTTCGCATTTGCAGGCTTTGCGCCTAAAATGCGGCACAGAACAGGAGCCTTGCCATGCTGAACGATCCGCTGTTTCTTGCTGCTGCGTTTATGGCGCTGGTCGTCGCGGCCATTCTGATGTTTGGCATCGGCGTTTTCGCCAGGGGCGGCGAATTCAACCGCCGCCATGCCAACCGGCTGATGCGCTGGCGGCTGATAGCGCAATTCATTGCCGTGGTCCTGATTGTCGCCTTCGCCTGGTTCATGCGCGGCTGACCGGATTGACCAGGGTTCGGACTGGTCGCGCAAACGCGCGGCCTGAGGGAGAGAACTATGGTCGTTTTGTCGAAAATTTACACCCGCACCGGCGATAAGGGCGAGACCGCTTTGTCCAATGGCGCGCGGGTGGCCAAGCATGATCTGCGGGTCTCGGCCTATGGCACCGTAGATGAGACCAATGCCACGGTTGGCCTTGCCCGGCTGCATGCCGGGGGTGAGATTGCCGAGGGGCTGGCCCGTATTTCCAATGATCTTTTCGATCTGGGCGCGGATCTTGCGACCCCGGATCAGCATCTCGACCATACGCTTTCCTATACCCCTCTGCGTATGGTCGCCGCTCAGGTCGACCGGCTCGAGCGCGAAATTGATGCGCTGAACGCCCGTTTGCAGCCGTTGCGCAGCTTTATTCTGCCCGGTGGCTCGCCGCTTGCGGCCCAGCTTCACCTCTGCCGCACCGTCTGCCGCCGCGCCGAGCGGCTTGCAACCGAGCTGGCGGCACATGAAGCGGTGAACCCTGAGGCGGTCCGCTATCTGAACCGTCTGTCAGACTGGTTCTTTGTCGTCGGCCGTATCGCCAATAATGACGGGGCTGATGATGTGCTCTGGGTGCCGGGCCTGACCCGGGAGAACTGAACCTTCCCCCCCAGTCCCTGCGAACGGCCCCCGCCGGGGGCCAGTTCCCTTCAGGGCTGCAGAAACAGCCGGTTTTTCTCGCCGCGCCCACAGCTGTGCTGCGGGCGTTCTCGCAGGGATACCCGCCCCCCGAATTTGGGCTGCGTCAGGCAGGTGGACAGGGGCAATCCCTTTTTTTCCCGGGACCGGTATGCAGCAGGGCTGATCGGAAACGGGCATCACTAACGCGACGTTGTGCGATGGTATCGGTCGCATTTGCTCTGTTTAAACGCCCCCCCCTGCGCTAACACTCCTGCCGGGAGCTTGTGAGGGCCGGTAACGCCCCCCCCTCAGATCAAGGAGATATGCCGCATGAAGGTCCTAGTACCTGTCAAACGGGTGATTGACTACAACGTTAAGGTTCGCGTGAAGGCCGATGGCTCGGGCGTTGATCTGGCCAATGTCAAAATGTCGATGAACCCTTTCGATGAGATTGCTGTGGAAGAGGCGATCCGTCTGAAGGAAAAAGGGATCGCCACCGAGGTGGTCGTGGTCTCGATCGGCGTCAAGCAAGCCCAGGAAACCCTGCGCAATGCGCTCGCTATGGGCGCAGACCGTGCGATCCTGATCGAAGCCGCCGCCGATGTTCACACCGATATCGAGCCGCTCGCCGTTGCCAAGCTGCTGGCAGCCGTGGTGAAGGAAGAGGCCCCGGGCCTGGTCCTCGCCGGCAAGCAGGCGATCGACAATGATATGAACGCCACCGGCCAGATGCTGGCGGCGCTGCTCGGCCAGGCCCAGGCGACCTTCGCCTCGGAACTGGTGATTGAGGGCGACAAAGCCAAAGTCACCCGTGAGGTCGATGGCGGCCTGCAGGTCATCGAAGTGAAGCTGCCGGCGGTCGTCACCGTCGATCTGCGCCTCAATGAGCCGCGCTATGCCTCGCTGCCGAATATCATGAAGGCCAAGGCCAAGCCCCTCGCCACCAAGACCCCGGGCGATTACGGCGTTGATGTTACCCCGCGTCTGACCGTGGTGAAGACCACCGAACCGGCCGGCCGCAAGGCAGGTGTCAAAGTTGCTTCGGTTGAGGAGCTGGTGGCAAAACTCAAAGACGAAGCGGGAGTGATCTGATGGCTGTTCTCCTGATTGCAGATGTCAACAATGGCCAGCTTGCTACCGATTCGGTTGCCAAAGCACTAACGGCAGTAAAATCGCTGGGCGAGGTCCATATCCTCGTGGCAGGTCCGGCTTCGGCTGCGGCCGAAGCGGCAAAGCTTGAGGGCGTGGCAAAGGTGCTGAATGCGGGCGAGCTGAATGGTCTTGCCGAGCCGATGGCCGCCCTGGTCGTGTCGCTGGCGGGCAATTACAGTCATATCCTCGGCGCCTCGACCGCTTATTCGAAGAATATCCTGCCGCGCGTCGCAGCGCTTCTGGATGTGATGGTGATCACCGATGTGACCGCCGTTATCGATTCTGAAACCTTTGAGCGGCCAATCTATGCCGGCAATGCGATTCAGACCGTAAAATCTTCGGACGCGAAGAAGGTCTTCTCGGTGCGTACGGCTGCTTTCGCGGCAGCGGCTGAGGCGGGTGCGGCTGCGGTTGAGACGGTGGCGGATCTTGCTGACGAAGGCCTGTCGGGCTTTGTCGAAAACCGGGTGGCGGCCTCGGACCGCCCGGAGCTGACCTCGGCGAAAATCGTGGTTTCGGGCGGCCGTGGTGTCGGTTCGAAAGACAGCTTCGCGATCATCGAGCAGCTGGCAGACAAGCTGAATGCCGCCGTGGGCGCCAGCCGTGCAGCGGTCGACAGCGGCTTTGCCCCCAATGACTGGCAGGTCGGCCAGACCGGCAAGGTGGTGGCCCCCGATCTCTATGTCGCGGTCGGCATTTCGGGCGCGATCCAGCATCTCGCCGGGATGAAAGATTCGAAAGTCATCGTCGCGATCAACAAAGACGAAGAGGCTCCGATCTTCCAGGTGGCCGATTATGGCCTCGTCGGCGATCTGTTCAGCCTCGTGCCGGAGCTGACGGCAAAGCTCTGAGCTTTCAGAGCTGATTTATTCGCAAAGGGGCGCCGGCGGCGCCCCTTTTTTCTGTGGGGATTGCGGTAGCCTCAGGCTGCGCTTAACCTCGCATCTGCAGAATATGAGGCAAAATATGGCTATTCAGACAGTCGGAATTGTTGGCGCCGGGCAGATGGGCAGCGGGATTGCCCATGTCTTCGCGCTTGCCGGCTATGACGTCCTGCTGAACGACGTGAATGCGGATTCGCTCAGCAAAGGCCTCGACACCATCCGGCGCAATCTGGAGCGTCAGGCCAGCCGGGGCAAAATCACCGAGGCGGAGCGCGATGCCGCGCTTGCCCGAATCCGCACCACGCTGACCCTGGCAGAGCTCGGCCCGACCGATCTGGTCATCGAGGCCGCAACCGAGCGTGAAACCGTCAAACAGGCGATTTTCGATGCGCTCCTGCCGCATCTGAAACCTGAGACCATCCTCACCTCGAACACCTCTTCGATTTCGATCACCCGCCTCGCCTCGCGTACCGACCGGCCTGAGAAATTCATGGGCTTCCATTTCATGAACCCGGTGCCGGTGATGCAGCTGGTTGAGCTGATCCGCGGCATTGCCACTGACCAGCCGACCTATGACGCGCTGCTGGAAGTGGTGGGCAGGCTGGGCAAAACCGCAGCCTCGGCCGAGGATTTCCCGGCCTTCATCGTGAACCGGATTCTGGTGCCGATGATCAATGAGGCGGTCTATACGCTTTATGAGGGCGTGGGCAATGTGCGTTCGATTGATGAGGCGCTGAAGCTTGGCGCCAATCACCCGATGGGGCCGCTGGAGCTGGCCGATTTCATCGGCCTCGACACCTGCCTTGCCATTATGAACGTGCTCTATGACGGGCTTGCCGACAGCAAATACCGCCCCTGCCCGCTCCTGACCAAATATGTCGAGGCAGGCTGGCTGGGCCGCAAGACCCAGCGCGGCTTTTATGATTACCGCGGCGAAACCCCGGTTCCGACACGCTGAAACGAAAAACGGGGGCCCTGCCCCCGTTTTTTATCTCAGCCAGCGGGCATTGCCACAGTGCCGGGTCAGGGTAGGGTCAAGCCCCCCCCCCCGCATTCAGATTTTCTTTGCCAGATCCAGCGTATGCTGACGCAGCCAGGCGAGGAAGCCGCGCGGATTGCCCTCCCAGTTCTTCAGCTCCTCGGCCGGGATCGGCTCACCGATCACCGGGCGCTGCGCTTTAAACAGGGATCGGCGGATTTCATAGAGCAGCAGCCCCTGACGGATGGTGTCCGAAATTTTATTGGCGATCAGGAAGATACGGCTGTTCTGACCAGGGAAATAGATCGGCAGAATGGTGGCGCCCGTGGATTTCACGATCTTATGGGTGAAGACATTCCATTCCGCCTCGACTGCCGGGCCGAAGAAGGTCTCAGACATCGCAACCTTTCCGGCCGGGAACAGGATGATCACCCCCCCCGCCTTCAGATGCGCCATGGTCGCATTGCGCATTTTTAGCCCCTCTTCGCGCGCATTCTCTTCATGCGGGAAGGGCACCGGGATCATGAATTCTTCGACCTCGGGAATGCCGGTCAGCAGCGAGCGGGTCAGGATTTTGAAATCCGGCCGCACCCGGGCCACCATCTCGGCCATCACCATCCCATCGACAAGGCCGGAAGGGTGATTTGCCACCACCACCACCGGGCCTTTGGCCGGGATGCGGGCAATCTCGGCCTCGGGCGTGTCGATGCGGATGCCCATATGGCGGATCGCCTTGGGCCAGAACGGGGCGCCAAAGGGCGCTCCGGATTTCTCGAAACTGCGGATCAGCCGCAGCAGCGTCACCTTCGCCGTCAGCCATTCGATCGCGCGGATGCTATTGGCCTTGAAGGGGTTCTTAAAGGTGCCGGCATAGGACAGCCGGCGCATATCATAGGCCTTGTCCGGCGCAGATGAAGCGGGTGCCTGTTCTGGTTTTGGGGGTTCTTCGGTCACGGAACGGCAATCCTCAGCGTCTGGCCGGGGTCACGAGAACCGAGCCCGGGGCAAGGGCTTTCAATAATCCTCTCCGAAGCGGGCGGCAACCAGAGCCTCAAGCGCATCGGCGAGTTTCTCCGCTTCGGGACCCGAGGTCGTCACGGCAATGCTGGTGCCACGCGATGCCGCGAGCATCAAAAGCCCCATGATCGAATCACCCGAGACCTCCATCCCGTCCTTCTCGACCGTGGCGCGGGCATCATGCGCCTCGACCGTCTCGACAAATTTTGCCGAGGCACGGGCATGCAGCCCCTTTTCATTGACGATTTTAAACTGACGCAAGCCCCGCCCCCTCAGGCACCGCCCCCGAGATCGAGGCTGTTGATATATTTGCGCCCGGCATCAAGCGCCGCTGTCACAGCGACGCTGACCGGCAGATCACGCGATTTCGCCAGTTTGATCAGCATTGGCAGGTTTGCGCCATAGACAATACGCCGTCCCGAAGCCGTACAGGCCGGCAAAGACAGGTTTGAGGGCGATCCGCCGAACATATCGGTGACCACGACCACCCCCTCACCGCTATCCACCGAATTGGCGGCTGCGATAATCTCAGCCTGTTTCAGGCTGCGATCATGCTCATCCTCGATAGCGATGGCGATCATGCCAGTCTGTGGTCCGACCACATGTTCGACGGCGGAGAGATATTCCCGCGCCAGCCCGCCATGAGCGACGATGACAATCCCGATCAACTATCTGACACCTTGCCAGCTGGGGCGGCATTTGCCGCGGCCTTGCGTTCCAGTTCCCTGTGCCGTTTTGACACCGGCCAACCCTCTTGTGCAAGGGCAGTGCCGATCAGCTCTGCCAGTGCAACCGAGCGATGTTTACCGCCGGTGCAGCCAAAGGCAATGGCCAGATGTGCCTTTCCCTCCTGCAGATGCGCCGGCAGCAAAAACCCGATCAGATCCTGCAGCTTGCGGACGAAAGGCTCAAAGTTCGGATCCGTGCGCAGATAGGCCAGAACCTCAGGGGCGCGGCCATCGAAATCGCGCAGATGCGGCTGCCAGTGCGGATTGTTCAGAAAGCGGCAGTCAAAGACCATATCCACGCCGCGCGGCAGGCCACGGCGATAGCTGAAAGACTGCACCGAAACGGCAAGCCTGCCACTGCCGCCCAGATCGAACCAGCGCGACAGCTCGGCCTTCAGATCATGCGGCGAAAGATCAGTCGTATCAATCAGATGATCTGCCCTGGCCCGGATCGGTGCCAGCAGATCGATCTCGCGCTCGACGCCCTGATCGGGGCTATCCCCGGCCAGGGGATGGCGGCGGCGGGTCTCGGAATAGCGCCGGACCAGCTCTCCGGCCTCGCAGTCGAGATAGAGCACCTGGAGCACCACTGCCGGATTGCGCCCCATAGTATCGATCAGCTCGACCAGGGCGCCGGCATTGAAATCACGGTTGCGGATATCAAGACCAAGCGCGATCGGACGTTCGGGCGGGGCCCCTTCCAGCAGCCGCGGCACCAGGCTGAGCGGGATATTATCAACCACCTCATAGCCGAGATCTTCCAGCACATGGACCGCTGTGGTCCGCCCTGCCCCGGAGGGTCCCGTGACAAAGACAACACTGATTTCCGGACCTTCGCCCATAACTACTCCTGCCGCCCGCCTTTCATCCAGGCGAGCAATCCTTCTGCAAGATGGTCATTCTGTGCGCCCAGCACAAGCGGAAGGAGACAGCCGGCAAGGCTGATTGTACGGCGAGGCGGCAATCGGTCCTGCTCTGGCTGAGCCAGATCGACCACCAGAACAACCTCAGATGGTATCGCGGCCGGACTGCGCAACAGGCCGATGCCGCGCGCCTCGATCAGCCCGCGAATCGCTGCCGAAGGGCAAAAAGCGATCAGCCTCACGCCCTCACGCCGTAAGCCGGTCTGATCATCTGAAATCAGCCCCGCGCCATAGGCCATAAGCTTCAGCGCGAGGGCCGATTTCCCCGACCCCGAAGGCCCGAGAATCAGCAGGGCTTTGCCGGCAATCGCAATGCAGCTGGCATGCAGGATCATGCTCTGTGCCATGCTCTCTACCGGATCCGTCACCGCCCGGCTCAGACCGGCAGACCGACAACGAAGCGCGCGCCAAGCGGGGGCGAAGCGGCATCGACGCCGGGCTGACGGATATTCTCGGCCCAGATTACCCCGCCATGCGCCTCGACGATCTGTTTTGAGATCGACAGGCCAAGGCCCGAATTATTTCCGAAATGGGTTTCCGGCCGGTCGGAATAGAAGCGCTTGAACACCTTGGTCAGGGCCTGTTCCGGAATGCCCGGCCCGGTATCCTCGACCACCACCAGCACACGGTTGTCGCGCTGGCGCGCCCAGACCCGCACCGCATCCCCTTCCTCGCAGAAAGAGATGGCATTGGTGATCAGATTGACGAAGACCTGCGCCAGACGCGCCTCAAGCCCGCGGATCACGATCCGGTCCGGCGGCAGATCCGAGATGAAATCGACGCCATCCTCTGCGGCCTGCTGGCCCAGATATTGCGACAGATTGCCAAGGGTGCGGACGAGGTCAAACTCCTCCTCCTCTTCTTTCACCAGCTCGGAATCGAGGCGCGAGGCATTGGAGATATCGCTGACCAGCCGGTCGAGCCGGCGCACATCATGCTCGATCACATCCAGCAGTTTCTCGCGGTGCTCTTCCTTACGGACGAAGCGCAGCGAACCGACCGCCGAGCGCAGGCTGGCGAGCGGGTTCTTGATCTCATGCGCCACATCGGCCGCGAACTGCTCATTGGCATCGATCCGGTCGTAAAGCGCCGAGACCATGCCCCGCATCGCCACCGACAGCCGGCCAATCTCATCGGGCCGCGCCGCCAGATCCGGGATCCGCACCCGCCCGGTCGAGACCTTGCCGCCATCGCGGTCACGCCCCACTTCGGCCGCTGCGGCCAGATCCGACAAAGGATTGGCAATGGTTGAGGCCAGCACCAGCGACAGACCGACCGAGGTCAGCAGGGCGACGAGGAAGACCTGCAGGATCTGCTCGCGCTCATAGCGCACCAGCGCGTCAATCTCGCCCGCAGCCGAGGTCAGGGCGATGGCGCCGATCATCGCATCGCCGCTGCGGATCGGGGTTGCCACCGAGAACAGCGTCCCGCCTTCGGCATCGGGGCCGGTGACCGAACGGGTCTGACCGGCGATCAGATCGGGCAGCATATCCCGCGCCAGGGTCTCTCCATCAAAGGCCTGTTCCGGCGGGCGGCTGAGCGAGAGCACAACCGCGACCCCATCCCAGACCGAGTTCAGGAAATCAGTGATCAGCGTCGGGCGCGGCTTGCCCGCCGCCGCACTGGCCGGGCCGGTACGGCTGGCCAGAAGATTGCCCTCGGTGTCAAAAACAAAGGCATCGACGCCCGGCGCAAGGCTGATCCGTTCCAGCACCGCAGCCGGTGCCTCTGGTTCGGCACCTGCACTGCGGCTGGTCTCAAAGATGCTGGCGATCAGCTCTGCCTCACGGATCAGCCCGGCCTCACGCGACAGCACAAGGGAATCGCGGAACGGGTTGAGAAACAGCACCCCGGCCACCAGCAGCACCAGGGCCATCAGGTTAAAAATGATGATCTTGCGGGCCAGCGGGCTGCGATTGAGCGAGACGAAACCGCCGCGGGTGCGGCGGTCGCGCTGCTCATCAGGAATGCTGTCCGGAGAATCCCAGTCCTCGCCCAGCAACACATCCCCGGCTTTGGGTTTGCGGCTGGCCTGCTCCGGATCAAGGCGCGGGGTTGCGCTCATTCTTCGTTATAGCGGTAGCCGATGCCATAGAGCGTCTCGATGGCGGTAAATTCCTCATCCACCGAGCGCATTTTCTTGCGCAGCCGCTTGATATGGCTGTCGATGGTGCGGTCATCGACATAGACCTGATCATCATAGGCCACATCCATCAGCTGATCGCGCGACTTCACAAAGCCCGGACGCTGGGCAAGCGCCTGCAGCAGCAAAAACTCGGTCACGGTCAGCGAGACATCGCGCCCCTTCCAGCTGACGGCATGGCGCAGCGGATCCATGCGCAGATTGCCGCGCTCAATCACCTTATTCTCTTCGGTAACCGGCGTATCCACCCCGGCGCCCGCCTCCTGGCGCCGCAGCAAAGTCCGGATCCTTTCGACCAGCAGGCGCTGGCTGAAGGGCTTTTTGACGTAATCATCGGCCCCCATACGCAGGCCGAGCACCTCGTCGATCTCATCATCCTTGGAGGTCAGGAAGATAATCGGCATCGAGGTCTTCTGGCGCAGGCGCTGCAACAGGTCCATCCCGTCCATACGCGGCATTTTTATATCCAGCACCGCCATATCCGGCATGCGCCGGCTGAAGGCATCAAGCGCCGACTGACCATCATTATAAGTTTCGACCTCAAAGCCCTCGGCCTCAAGCGTCATCGATACCGAAGTCAAAATATTGCGGTCGTCGTCGACTAAAGCAATTCGCGACATGACTGATCCTGCTCTGCTCAATAAATTTTGCGTCATTCTCTGCTGCCCAGGTCACGGAATCAATATAAATCCGAATCACTCCCTCCGCACTCGCCTCAAAGCGGAGCGGATTCGCCACAGGCATGTGATATCTGCCCCAGCCGGCGCCTCAGCGCAAAATGGTTGCGCTAACCTGAGCGTGATTGCGCTAACTACACGAAATCGCGCTATTTTCCTTTCCGGCGACCATGATATAGCCCGCCACATGGTCAACCAGGGTTGGCCTTTAGTGCTTTGCACCCATGGCCCGGGTGCAGCCTTACCCTCACGCCGCGCGGGAGGCCCGCGGCAAACGGAGCTTGCAGCAGATGACTATGAACGGACGTGTGAACCCTAAACGTACGTTGGAACACCAGGGCATCAAAGGTGCCGCCGCCGTTCACTATAACTATCTGGAGCCTGCACTTGTCGAAGCCGCGGTCAGCCGCGGCGAGGGCCATCTTGGCAAGGGCGGCGCTGTTCTCTGCAATACGGGGAAATTTACCGGCCGCTCGCCGAAGGACAAATTTGTCGTGCGCAGCGCTGCCACCGAAGACAGCATCTGGTGGGAAAACAACGCCCCGATGACGCCGGAGGCCTGGGCGCTGCTCAAAGCGGATATGCTGGCCCATATCGAAGGCCGTGAGCTTTTCGTCCAGGATCTTTACGCTGGCGCCGATGCGGCCCACCGCGTTGACGTGCGTATGGTCACCGAGCTGGCCTGGCATAACCTCTTCATCCGCCACCTGCTGCGCCGCCCCGAGCGCGCCGAGCTTGATGCGTTTGAGCCGGAATGGAGCATCATCAACCTGCCGTCGTTCAAAGCCGATCCGGCCCGCCACGGCTGCCGCAGCGACACGGTCATCGCGCTGAACTTTGAGGAAAAAACCGTTCTTATCGCCAATACCGCCTATGCGGGCGAGAATAAGAAATCGGTCTTTACCATCCTGAACTACCTGCTGCCTGCCAAGGGCGTGATGGCGATGCATTGCTCGGCCAACCATGCCATCGGCAATCCCGATGACACCGCGATCTTCTTCGGCCTGTCGGGCACTGGAAAAACCACGCTTTCGGCAGATCCCTCGCGCATCCTGATCGGCGATGATGAGCATGGCTGGTCGGATGAGGGCACCTTCAACTTTGAGGGTGGCTGCTACGCCAAGACCATCAATCTCTCGGCCGAGGCCGAGCCCGAGATCTATGCGACCACGCATCGCTTTGCGACCGTGATCGAAAACATGGTCTGGGACAAAGACACGTTTGAGCTGGATTACGAAGACAATTCGCTCACCGATAATATGCGTTGCGCCTATCCGCTGGATTACATCTCCAATGCTTCGGCAACCGGCCTTGGGGGCCAGCCGAAGAATGTGGTGATGCTGACCTGTGATGCTTTCGGCGTGCTGCCTCCCATCGCCCGCCTCACCCCGGCCCAGGCGATGTATCACTTCCTCTCGGGCTTCACCTCGAAAACCCCGGGCACCGAGCGCGGCGTGACCGAGCCGACCCCGACCTTCTCGACCTGCTTCGGCGCGCCCTTCATGCCGCGTCGTCCCGAGGTTTATGGCAAGCTGCTGCAAAAGAAGATCGCCGAAACCGGCGCCGAATGCTGGCTGGTCAATACCGGCTGGACCGGCGGCAAGCATGGCACCGGCAAGCGTATGCCGATCAAAGCCACAAGGGCTTTGCTGACGGCCGCGCTCGACGGCTCGCTGTCGAAGGCAAAATTCCGCAAGGATCCGAATTTTGGCTTTGAGGTTCCGGTTGAGGTGGCAGGCGTCGATGCAACTCTGCTGAACCCGCGCGAGACCTGGGCCGATCAGGCCGCCTATGACGCGCAGGCCAGGATCCTGGTCGATATGTTCTCGAAGAACTTTGCTCAGTATGTCGAGCATATCGACGAGGATGTGAAAGCCGCGGCAATCGGCTGAACTGTTCGATAAGTGAAAATCAAAAGCCCCGGATCCGTGCTGATCCGGGGCTTTTTGTTCGTTCTTTCCCTGAAACCGTCAGACGATGCCGGTCTGTCTGCGCAGCTCATCGCCAAAGATCAGCATGGTGGGGCCTTTGCGCGATGCCCCCGCCTTCAGGAAATCCGGCAGATCGGCAAGCGCGCTCACCCGTTCCACATGCCAGCCCGAGGCTTTGGCAATCGCCGCCAGATCGGGCGTATAGATATCGACGCCCAGCGGCGGGATATTCTTCGCCAGCATATAGCTTTTGATCTCGCCATAGCCCTTATTGTCATGCAGCAGCAGGATCACCGGCAGCTCAGCCTCGGTTGCCGAGGCCAGTTCCGAGAGCGAAAACTGCAGCCCGCCATCGCCTGAGATCGCCACCACCGGCCGGTCATCGGCCAGTTTCGCGCCAATCGCGGCCGGCAGACCATAGCCGAGCGTGCCATAGCCCGTGGCCGAATTGAACCAGCTGCCCGGCGTCGCGGCGGCAAAGCCCATATTGCCGGCATAGACCAGCTGGGTGCTGTCACCGACAAACCGCGCCTCAGGCAGGGTGTCGCGCGCCAGGTCGAGCAGGGCCAGATCCTGTCGATAGGCCAGAGGCAGCGGCCCGCGCGCCGCTTCCGCCCGGCCTGCCGCCGCCGCGCCTGCGCCACATGCACCGCCCAGCGGCAGCGCTTCGGCCAGCACCGCCTCCACAAAGGCACTGGCATCGCCGACGATCCGGCTGCCCCCAGCCTCACCCCGCACCATATGGCGCGGGTCCAGATCGACCTGCACCACCCGCTTCGGCAGCTCGAACCCGCCATCCTCATTCATATCGTAATCGGTCGGTCCGAATTCGGTGCCAAGCGCCAGAATACCATCGGCCCCCCGGATCAGCGCCCGCACTTCGGGCAGAGAGGGCGAACAGGCCACCGCCAGCGGATGGCCCGGCGGCAAGAGCCCGCGCGCATTGGTGGTCATCACCACCGGCGCATCCAGCCGTTCCGCCAGATCCTGCACCCGGGCGCCCTTCGCGCCGCCCCCGGCCAGAATGACCAGCGAACGGCAGGAGGCCAGGCGTTCCCCCGCCTCTTCCAGCGCGGTGCGTGAAGGGGCAGGACGATGGATCTTCGCCACCTCGCCTACCAGCAGATGCCCGGCCGGGGCCAGCATCACATTAATCGGCAGCTCAATATGCACCGGGCGCGGGCGCCCGCCCTCAAACACCGCGAAAGCCTCAGCAAGCACCGATTCCAGCTCTTCGGGCGCATTGACCGTGCGTGAAAAGGCCGAGACGCCGGAGACCAGGGCCTGCTGGTCCGGCAGCTCATGCAGCCAGCCGCGCCCCGACCCCATCCGGCCATGCGCATTCACCGTCGAGATCACCAGCATCGGCACGGAATCGCCGTAGGCCTGGCCCATAGCCGTGACGATATTGGTCATGCCAGGCCCGGAAATGATGAAACAGACCCCGGGTCTGCCGCTGGCACGGGCATAGCCATCGGCCATAAAACCGGCGCCCTGCTCATGGCGGGGGGTGATATGGCGGATCCCGGACCCGGCAAGGCCACGGTACAGCTCAACCGTATGTACGCCCGGGATGCCGAACACCACCTCCACCCCACGGGCGCGCAGGAGCCGCGTCAGATAGACGCCGGTGGAAATATCATCTGTAGTCACGTCTCACTCCTTCCCTGCCGCAAAGCGACAGCCGTTCTGACCAGCACCACCAGCACCACAATGGCAATCAGCACCACCGAGATTGCGGCAATCGCCGGATCGATATTATCGCGCAGCCCCATCCACATCATGCGCGGCAGCGTCACCGCATTCACCGAGGTGATAAAGAGCGTGACCCCGATCTCCTCCCAGGAGAGCACGAAAGTCAGGAAAAACGCGGTGATCAGGCCAAAGCGGATATTGGGCAGGATCACCCCGAAAATCCGGCGCCCCAGCCCCGCCCCCATCGAGCGGGCCGCAAGGTCAATACGGCGGTCAACCTGGCCCAAAGCCACGCTCAGCAGCACCACGGCAAAAGGCGCGACCATCACCACATGCGCCATCACGACGCCAAAGAACGTGTCATAGCCGACCACTCCATTCCATTGCCCAAGCGTGGTCAGGAAGAAATAGAGGGTCAGGGCCGAGACCACCGGCGGCGCCACCATCGGCATCAGCGCCAGCCCCATATAAAGCCCGGCAAAGCGCGGCCGCAGCATCCAGATCCCCAGCGCGAACAAAGCCGCAAGGCTGGTGGCGATCACGCTGGTCACAAGGCCAATCCTGACCGAAAGCCAGATCCCCTGGCCCCAGGCCGGGTTATCAAGCAGCGCCTGATAATGGCGCAAAGACCATGTGCCCCCCGGCAATGAGAGGTAGCGGTTCGGGGTAAAGCTGACCGGCACCACCGCAATCAGCGGCATCAGCAGGAACAAAGCGACGAAACCGGCCAGGATCGTGGCGAGCAGCGAGGGTTTGAGACGGATCATTGCGGGCCGCCTTTCGCATATTTCATCGTCAGCCCCATCAGCACCGCAATCGCCGCCATCAGAATGACCGAGATTGCCGCCGCAAGGCCCCAGTCCGGGCTCTGGAAGATGCGCAGCCAGATCAGTTCGGCCACCAGAACCGAACGCCCGCCGCCGAGGATGGCCGGGGTGACAAAGAAGCCAAGCGAAAACACAAAGACCAGAAGCGCCGCGCCAAAGATCCCGCCCCGGGTCATCGGCACGAAGAGCTGCCAGAAAATCCGGCTGCGCGAGGCGCCCATGCCGCGCGCAGCCAGCAAGACCCGCTCATCCACCGCCCGCATGGCCGAGGCCAGCGGGAAGACCGCGAAGGGAATCAGGAAATGCACCATGCCAACCACCACGCCGAATTCATTGCGCACCATGGTCAAAGGCTCGCTCAGCAGCCCCAGATCCTGACCAAGCGTATTGAGAATGCCGCGGTTTGACAGCATTGCCAGCCAGCCAAAGGCCCGGGTCAGCACCGAAATCCAGAAGGGGATCAGAATGCACAGCTCGACAATGAGCCGCATCACCGCCCCGCCCCGGATCCAGATCAGCGTGATGGCATAGGCCATAATCAGCGTGACCACCGTCACCAGGGCGCAGATCCGCAAGGTGCGCCAGAGCACGCCAAGGATCAAAGGATCACTGAGCGCGGTCTGATACTGGCCCAGCCCCGGCTCTGGCAGGGTGACGCTCCAGCGCATCACCCCAAGAAAGGGGATCAGATAGGCTGCCACCAGAAACAGCAGCAGCGGCGCCAGCAGGATCAGACGAGAGCGGGTCATATCGGCCCCCCAGAGGTGGTGCTTGGATCAGAAAACACCGCGCGGAACCTCAGTTGTCCCGCGCGGCCCTGCCCGGCTCAGGCCGAGATGATCTTCAGATATTCATCGAGGGTGGGGCCGTAATGTTCCTCATACCAGGCCATATCCAGCGGGATCTGCCCGGCGGCATTCTCGGCCGCGACCGGGTTAAACCGCGCATCCTCTGCCGGGATCAGCGCATCGGCTGCCGGATTGGCCGGCCCCTGGCCCAGCATATTGAACATGACAACCTGCTTTTCCGGGGCCTGAACCGAGGCGAGGAACTGCATCGCCGCCTCGGTCCCGCCGGGATTGCCCTTCAGCACACCAAGCGAACCGGGCGAGATCATGCCATCGGTCCAGATGAATTTCACATCGCCGCCGCTGTCTTCCTCGATCAGCCGGCCACGGGTCGACCAGATGATCGCCATCGAGGCCTCGCCCTCGAGCAGCAGGCTCTGGCTCTCGGAACCGCCGCCCCAGTAGCCGACCACATGCTCCTTGAACGCGGCCAGCTTCTTATGCGCGCGCGGGATATCCAGCGGGTAGAGCTGATCTCTGCCGACGCCATCGGCCAGCAGCAGCGCCTCCCAGACCCCGGTACCCCATTTGTAAAGCGCACGCTTGCCTGGAAAATTCTCGGTGTCGAAGAAGTCTTTCAGATTTTTCGGCGGGTTATCACCATATTTGGTGGAATCGTAAGCGATGACATATGAGAAGAAATACGAGGAAGAGGCATATTCCCAGCCAAAGCCCTCGCGGAATTTCGTTTTATCGACCACATTATAGTCGATTTTCTGCATGATATCGCGCTTGCCGAGCGCCTCGGCCGAGAAAGCATCGACATCGACCACATCCCAGGTCGGGCTGCCGCTTTCCACCTGGGCCTGGATCGCGCCCTCGGTCGGGCCCGAGCCATCCAGACGGACGGTAATGCCGGTCTCTTCCTGGAAAGGTTTGCCATAGGCCGCATCATAGGCGGTCATCGCATCGCCGCCCCAGTTCACCATCACCAGCTCTTTGGTCTGAGCATCGGCCCGGCCGGCAAGGCCGAGGGCAGAGCTGCCCAGCAGCATGGCAAGGCCGAGGTTGAAATCACGCCGTGAAATCCGGCCGGCTTTCGCCCTTGCCGCCAGGATTTCCAGCTGGTCTCGCTGAAACGCACCGTTCATTCTGTATCTCCCTGTCAGGATGTGAGCCGGTGGCCGCTCTGCTGGCGGTCCTTACCGGCGGGGTAATCAGAGCAGAAAACCGCGACCCGCCTCCCAGGAGGTCCAGAGCTCTGCGCCCGGGTTCAGGCCCTCGGGCAGGCTGGCCGTGGGCCGCTGCAACACCACCGGCACGCCGCCGGCCGTGGTCAGCGCCAGACGGGTGGTCGCGCCGAGATAGGTCAGATCGCTCAGCCGCAGCGGGATGGCATTACCCTCCGCCGGTTGCGCAAGGCTCAGCTCCATATATTCCGGCCGGATCGCCAGATTGCTGCCCTGGCCCGGCGGCAGGCGGAGGCTGCGGCCCTCAAAGCCTCCGGCCTCCAGCGGCAGAATATTGATATCGCCAAGAAATTCCGCAACGAAGCGATTGGCAGGCCGCTCATAGATCTCGCGCGGCGGAGCGATCTGCTGCAGCTGGCCGCGCTCAAAAATGGCAATACGCGACGACAGGGCCAGCGCCTCTTCCTGATCATGGGTCACGAAAACAAAGGTGGTGCCGGTATCCTGGTGGATACGCCGCATCTCTTCCTGCATCTGGCCGCGCAGATTCTTATCCAGCGCCGAGAATGGCTCATCAAGCAGCAGAACCGGCGGCGCATAGGCCAGCGCCCGCGCCAGAGCCACGCGCTGCTGCTGCCCGCCCGAGAGCGACGCGGGCTTTTTATGGCCATGTCCGCCCAGCCCGACCATTTCCACCATTTCCTTAACCCGGGCGGCAATATCTTTAGCCGACCGCCCCTGAACCTTCAGCGGAAAGGCGATGTTTTCCTCGACCGTCAGATGCGGGAACAGCGCATAGCCCTGGAAAACCATGCCAAAACCGCGCGCCTCGGGCGGGGTTTCGGTAATATCGCGGCCATTCAGCGTCAGCCGGCCCGCACTGGCCGGCTCAAAACCCGAAAGCACCATCAGGAAGGTTGTCTTGCCCGAGCCGGAAGGGCCAAGCAGGGTCAGAAACTCTCCCCGACCGATGGTCAGCGTGATATCCTTCAGCGCGGTAAACCGCCCGAAGCTTTTGCCGATACCGCTTGCGCCAATCTCTGCTGCCTCAGTCAATGCGCTGCCCTTGTCGCTATGCGAAATCCGCTGTTCGGTCCTGCTCACCCGGCCCTGCGTGCTGACCGGGGTATTTTTCTGCGGTTCAGACCAGCCTCGCCGCTAGCCGGATCCGGTGATCTGAGCCAGCCTGGAATGGCTGGCCTGCGAAAACAATAGAAAGTTTTTCGCGGCTTCAGGAAATGAAATTTGTCTTTGTCAGAGACGCCGATCAGTAAAGGCATCTTTACCGATCAGAGACTCCATCAGCCATTCCCTGAAAGCCGCCACCGCCGGATTGCCGGTTTTTTCGGGCGGGATCACCATGAAATAGGAGCGCGCCGAGCGCACCGAAAGATCAAAGGGCCGCACCAGCTGGCCGCTCTGCATGGCATCCTGGCAGATAAATTCATCGCCCATCGCCACGCCCTGCCCGCCCAGCGCCGCCGAATAGACCAGATTCATATCGGAAAAACGAATGCCCTGCTGCGCCATCGGCTCGGGCAGACCGGCAAGGCGGAACCAGGTCTCCCAGTCCTCATAATCGCCCAGATGCAGCAGACTGGCACTCAGCACCGTCGCCGGATCCCCCTTCAGCTCAAAGCGGTTCAGATAGGCCGGGCTGCAAAGCGGCGTAAAATCAACATGCTGCAGCAGTTCAACCTCCATCCCCGGCAGATTACCAAGGCCAAAGGTAATGAAAATATCGACATCCGGATTGGACACATCATCCAGCCGCCGCGGGGTCAGCACCGAAAGTGCAATATCCGGGCAGGCCTCGGTAAATCCCGCCACCTTGCCGCAGAGCCAGCTTGAGGCAAAGCCCGGAGGACAGCTGACCGTCAGCGCACCGCTTAACCCACGTGAGGCATTGCGCATCGCCGAGCCCGAGATCATCGATAAAGCCCGGCGGATATCCAGCGCATAGGCCAGGCCCTGGGGCGTCAGCTCCACCCTGGTGCCGATCCGGTTCATCAGCCGGAACCCCAGATCGCGTTCGAGCAGCCGCAGCTGATGGCTGACCGCGCTGCGTGTCAGGTTCAGCTCATCCGCCGCCTGCCAGACCGTGCCATGCCGGGCAAAGCTCTCCAGCGCACGCAGGGCCTGGGTCGAGGGGATACGCGCCATGGTTGAGATCCTGTTTTATCCCGCCACATCCGCGAGGTGAATTTCGTTTCACGTTCGCGCGAAAAGCTTTCACTATCTGAACCCGCCGCACCACTGTTAGCCATAGAAAAAGCACCAATCCAGCGCATCAGCCCGATGGATTGCGCAAATTCTGACAGACAGGCGCCCCGATGACCGCAGCCCCCCTTCCCGCCCTCACCGCAGCTCAGCAAACCGCTCTTGCCGCCCTCGCCGCCAGGGCGGGCGAACATTCGGACTGGTGCGCCACGATTTTCGGTTTCGGCGAGACCGCCTGGCGCGAATATCGCTCGGCCGCCTGGTATGTGGAACGGTTGCGCTCCGAGGGCTTCACGGTGGAGGAAGGCTCGGGCGGCATGCCCACTGCCTTCTGCGCCACCTGGTCAAATGGCGAGGGGCCGGTGATCGGCATGTATGCCGAATATGATGCGGTGCCGGGCAATTGCCAGGCCGCCTCGACCCGTCGCGAGCCGCGTGCGGGCCTGGGCTTCCAGGCCGGCGGCCATACTGATCCACATTCGGGCCTTGGCATTGCCGGCCTCGCCGCTCTGCTGGCCACCAAAGCGGCAATGGAGCAACACGGCATCAGAGGCGGGCTGCGCTTTACCGGCGAGCCGGCCGAAAAGGTGCGTGGCTCCAAGCCGATCCATGCCGCGAAAGGCTATTATGACGGGCTGACAGCCATGCTGTCCTTCCACCCGTTCTACATGCTGCCAATGTGCAATACCGTGCGGCTCGACACCCATTGTGGTGCCGCCTATGCGATGATCTACCGCTTCATATGCGACGCGCCCGAGGCCTGGGGCGCGGGCATGATGGCCTCAGACGGCGCGCCGATCCCGCAATCGCATTCGGCGGTGCGCGCGCCTGGCGCGGGCGAGGCGCTGATCCAGATGTTCAATGCCTCAAAGGCTTTGCGCGAATCGATGCTGCCGCATCAGGGCGGCTGGTCAATCTCTGAGGCGGTGCTGACCGCAGGCCAGGCCACCGCCGATAACCTGCCCGCGGGCCTCGCCGAGATCCAGTATATGATCCGGGTGCCGACCCTCGCCATGGCCGAGGCGGTGACCTCGGTGCTGGACCGCAATGCCCGCCATATTGCTGAGATGACCGGCTGCCGGGCCGAGCGGCACTGGGTCTGCAAATCGCGTCCCGGCCTTGCCAATCACGCCATTGCCGGGGCGGTCTGGCAGGCGATGCAGCAGGCGGGCGCGCCGCAATGGGGCGAGCCCGCCCGCGAGATCGCCCGCGACATCCAGCGCGAACTGGGCCTTGCGCCAATGGAGCGCCCCTTCATCGCCGAGATGGAGCGGTTGCAGGATCCGCGCGAGGCCGAGCGCATCCTGCGCCAGGACCTGCCGCCCTCGCAGCTGAATTCCACCTCGGATGACTATACCGATATGAGCTGGCAGGTGCCGACCGCGCGCTTTTATATCGCCCGCCCGGCGCTGCAGGCCCCCGAAGGCTATAGCTACCCGGCCTGGGTGATGAATGCGCTTGGCGGCATCCCCACGACCATCGACCCGATGGTCGCCAAAGCCGCTGAAGTCCTCAGCCTCTCGGCCCTGCGCATCCTGACCGATGCCGGTCTGCGCGCAGAGATGCAGGCCGAATTTGACGCCCGCACCGGCGGCGGCATCGGCGGCAGCGCCTGGATCCCGCCGCTCTGCGACTACCCGGCACCGGTTAATTTCCGTTGGCCCGAATATGTCACCACGCCGCGCGGGCGCGACTGGTGGATCCCCTCATCCATGCCCGGCGCCTGACCGGCAGCTCAAGGAGAAAGACGATGAACGTACAGACCCGTAATGAGCCGTTTTCGCTGCAGCGCCGCAAGGCGGGGGGCGGCACCGCGCCGCTGAGCCACTGGGGGTTTCAGAATGAAACCGATGCGCTGACAGATGTGCTGCTCGGCGATCCGGCCTATCTGCGCCATATGGCGACCTCCTCGCTGTCGCGCAAACATCTGCGCGAGAATCCCTGCAATATCCAGATCGCCCAGGCCCAGCATAAAGAGCTGAAAGCGGCCTATGAGAGCTTTGGCGTAACCGTCCATACCGTGCCGCCCGAGCCGGAACTGGCGATGCAGGTCTATACCCGTGACAGCTCGGTCATGACCCCCTACGGCGCGGTGATCACCGCGATGAGCCAGCCCTGGCGGCGCGGCGAGAATTACGCGGCGATCCGCCATTATGAAAGCCTCGGCATCCCGGTCTATGACATGGTGACCGCCGGCACGTTTGAGGGCGGCGATTTCAATGTGATCGAGGAGGGCGTGCTGCTCATCGGTTGCGGCGGCGCGCGCTCGAATGAGGAAGGCTCGCGCCAGGTCGCCTCCTGGTTTGAGCAGGAGGGCTGGGAGGTCCGCCTCGCCTTTATCGACGAATATTATGTGCATATCGATCTGATGGTGGTGCCGGTTGCACCGAAACTGACCGCGGTCTGTCTCGCCTGCACCGAGCCGGGCATCGTCAGCTGGCTGAAAAACAAAGGCCATGAGATCATCGATGTGCCCTTCGAGGACACGATGGCGCTTGGCTGCAATTTCATGTCGCTCGGCGGTGACCGCATCATCGCCCCGACCAGCTCGCAGAAACTGATCGGCCAGCTGAAGGCACGCGGCTTTGACGTGGCCGAGGTCGAAACCGCCGAGATTTCCAAAACCGGCGGCGGCATTCACTGTATGGCTCAGGCCCTGCGCCGCGCGCCCTGAGACCGGCATGAGGGGGGCGCGGCCCCCCTGCCCCCCCGGGATATTTTCAGACAGATGAAGGGCAGCAGAGCCGCGCGCTTTTCATCTGTCCTTAAATATCCCCGCCGGAGGCCCTGTTACTTGCGGCGTTTATGCTCTTCGAGACGCGGGAAGATCTCGACGAAATTGCAGGGGCCGTGCCGGTAATCGAGCTGTTTCACCAGGATCTCATCCCAGGCATCCTTACAGGCCCCGGTCGAGCCGGGCAGCGCGAAGAGATAGGTTCCGCCCGCCACCCCGGCACAGGCGCGGCTCTGCACCGCCGAAGTGCCGATCTTCTGCATCGAGACGATGGTGAAGACGGTCGAAAAGGCGGTGATTTCCTTTTCATAGACATCGTGATGCGCCTCGACGGTCACATCGCGGCCGGTCAGCCCGGTGCCGCCGGTGGAGATCACCACATCCACCTCCGGATCGGCGATCCAGGCCCGCAGCTGCGCCGCGATTTTTGCGCGATCATCGGTCAGAATGGCGCGGGCTGCCAGCAGATGCCCCGCCCCCTCCAGCCGCGCCACAAGGCTATCGCCCGAGCGATCCTCGGCGAGGCCCCTTGTGTCGGAAACCGTCAGCACCGCAATGCGACAGGGGATAAATTCGCGGCTCATGCACGCTCCATCACAGCCAGGCGCAAAGCCAGCCCGGCGAAAACAAGGCCAGAAATCCGGTTCATTGCCCGGGCAAAGCCCGAAGACTGCGCCAGTTTCGCGCCGATCCGCCCGGCAAAAAGCCCAACCAGCCCGTTGATCAGCAGCCCGCCGGCACAGATCACCAGGCCGAGGATCAGAAACTGCGGCAGAACGGCCTGCGCCGGAGAGACGAATTGCGGCACGAAGGCAAGGATGAACAAAGCGACTTTCGGGTTCAGCAGATTGACGACCAGCGCCTCACGGAACACCCGCAACGCCGGGGCCGGGCTGACCCGGCCGGGCTGCGGCGGGCCTGCGCGCCAGGATTTCACCGCCAGCCACAAAAGATAGAACACCCCGCCCCAGCGGATCAGCTCAAAGGCCGCCGGATGCGCTTTCAGCAGCGCCGCAAGACCGAGCCCCGCGATCAGAACATGGACAAAACAGCCCAGCGCAATGCCCAGATTGGCCGCCATCCCCGATTTTGCCCCGCCGCGCAGCCCCTGGGCCAGCACAAACATCATATCGGCCCCCGGCGTCAGATTCAGCGCCAGCGCGGCGGGCAGAAAGGCCAGAAGCGTCAGCAGATCAACCGGCATGGCCCCTCAGCCCTTCCCGCGCAAAAAAGCCTGCAAAGCCAGCAGATCCGCCCAGGCATCGCGTTTTGCCTCCGGGCTTTTCATCACCATCGAGGGATGCAGCATCGGCAGAACCGGCTTGCCATAGGCCTTCAGCCATTTGCCCCGCGCCCGCAGAACTGAGCGCTGCCCGGTCAGCGCCTCCAGCGCCACCGAGCCCATGACCACGATCACATCCGGATCGGCGAGCGCGATATGGCGGGCGGTAAAGGGCATCAGCATCGCGATATCGGCGGGATCAGGGGCGCGGTCGCCGGTCGGCTTCCAGAACACCACATTGCTGAGATAAAGCGCCTTCGCTGCATCCGGGGTTTCCCGCGCGAGGCCAATCGCGGCGAACATCCGGTCGAACAGATGGCCGACCTGACCGGCAAAGGGGCGCCCGGCAATATCTTCCTCACGCCCCGGCGCCTCGCCCAGCACCATTACCCGCGCTGCCGGATTGCCTTCGGCAAACAAAGTATTGCGCGCGCCTTTTTTCAGCTCGCAATGCGGGAAAGCCCCGACCGCCGCCTTCAGCGCCTCCAGACTGCCCGCCGCAGCGGCTGCGGCCTCGGCCAGCGCCACCGGATCCGCTTTCGGAGCGGGTGGGCTCTCTTCCAGAGTGGCCCCGCCCCTGAGCTGAGACTTGGCCACGGCCTGATGCGGCTGAGATGCATGCGGCGCGGGCTTTTCAGCCACCACCTCATAGCGATTGACCGGCGCCTCGCCCAGCGCTTCGTCAATGCCGCAATCGAGCTGCCATGCCAGTGCAGCAAGGCTTGCTTCCCAGTCGGCGCAGATATCGGCTTCGAATCCCATGGCCCAAGACTAAGCCCCGCCCCGGGCCACAGCAATCCCGATTGCTTTACCCCGTCCCGCTTGCCCCGCACCCCCGGCTTTGCCATAAGCGGAAACGTAATCTCAGGGATCTTTGCCCATGGCCTTCCGCGCCCGTCACCTCCTGGGGATCGAACAGCTTTCACCGCTCGAGATCACCACCATCCTCGATCTTGCTGACCGCTATGTCGATCTGAACCGCAAAACGGTGAAACAGAGCGATGCCCTTGCCGGTATGACGCAGATCAACATGTTCTTCGAGAACTCGACCCGCACCCAGTCGAGCTTTGAGATCGCGGGCAAGCGGCTTGGCGCTGACGTGATGAATATGAATATGGCGACCTCTTCGGTGAAGAAGGGCGAGACGCTGATCGATACCGCCATGACGCTGAACGCCATGCATCCCGATCTTCTCGTGGTGCGCCATGCGGCTTCGGGTGCGGTGAACCTGCTGGCGCAGAAAGTCGATTGCGCGGTGCTGAATGCCGGCGACGGCCGCCATGAACACCCGACCCAGGCTTTGCTCGATGCCCTGACCATCCGCCGCGCCAAAGGCCGGATTGAGCGGCTGACCATCGCCATCTGCGGCGATGTCACCCACAGCCGTGTCGCGCGCTCGAACCTGATCCTGCTGGGCAAGATGGGCAATAACCTGCGCCTGATCGGCCCGACCACGCTGGTGCCCTCGGGCTTTGCCGAGCTGGGCGCCGAGATCTATGAGGATATGCGCGAGGGGCTGAAAGGCGCCGATGTCGTGATGATGCTGCGGCTGCAGAAAGAGCGGATGGATGGTGGTTTCGTGCCCTCGATGCGCGAATATTACCACCGCTTTGGCCTCGATGCGGAAAAGCTCTCCTATGCCAAACCCGATGCCATCGTTATGCATCCCGGCCCGATGAACCGCGGTGTCGAGATCGATGGCGAGATTGCCGATGACATCAACCGCTCGGTCATCCAGGACCAGGTCGAGATGGGCGTCGCGGTGCGCATGGCCTGTATGGATCTGCTGGCCCGCAATCTGCGCGCCGAGCGTGGCCGCAAAATCGCCGAGACCTATATCTGAGCGTGGCACAGGATCCGGCCAGCCCTGAGGCGCCCGAGCAGCTGCTCTGGGAAGGGCGGCCGCATCCGCTTTATCTGTGGCTGCTGGCGCTCGGCGGGCTGGCGATCGGGCTGATGCCGCTCTGGTCTCTGACCGATCCCGGCCCCTGCAGCCATGACTGCCCCGGCACAACGAGCTGGTGGCTCTTTGCGGTGCTTTCAGGCCTCATCGGACTCATTTCTTTGCCGGTGGTGGTCCTGCTGCCCTTCGGCGGGCTGAAAATCCGCTATCAGCTGACCGACCGGCGTTTTATCATCCGCCGCAGCCTGCCAGGGCGGAAGTCGAGGCGCGATCTTGCGCTGGCGGAACATAGCTTCGGCGCTGGCCGGGGCAATCAGATCTGGATCCGTAACACCACTGCCGGGCGTGGCACTGTGACCATATTGTTCTGCCTGACCCGGAGCAGCCGTGATGCCTTGCGCGATGCTTTACCTGAAGGAACCTGGCAATGACCCCGAGCAACCCCAAGAAGCCTAAATCTGACGCCAGGATGAGCGGCATGGTCGCCACCGCCGCCCTGGTGGTGCTGGCGCTGCTGACCGTGGTCTTCGTCTGGGTCGGAGGCTGACCGCCTTGACCGATCCCGATCAGTCCAGACCGCCGCCGCCCGGCTGGGAGGATATTCTTGATCCCGGCGAAGTGATCCTCTGGCAGGGTCAGCCCGAGGCGCGGTTTGATCTTTCGATCCTGATCCGGCCCCAGGTTCGCGCAAACCTCATCATGAGCGGCTTTGCCCTGTTCTGGCTCACCCTTGCCTTCTTTATGACCTCAGGCGCGCCCTTTGTGGTGCGGCTGTTTCTGATCGGTATTGGCCTGTTCACCTTGCTGCAGCTGCTCGGCCAGAGCATCGCCCCGGCGCTTTACCGCTGGCTGCGGCTGCGCGGCTCTTATTACACCCTCACCGACCGCAATGCCTTCATCGCCACCTCGGTCCTGGGTCGCAGGGGGCTAGAGCGCTATCCGCTCGACAGTCAGCTGAGCCCGCAACTCGAGGAAGGCCTGCCCGGCAGCGTCTGGCTGACCCGCCGCAAGGCTGAGGCCGGAGCGCTGTTTCGCGGCGATCTGCCGGGCTATTTCGCCAGCCTTGCCCGCAGCGGTGAACAGATCGGCTTTGAGCAGATCCCCGGGGCCCGCCGGGTGTTTACCCTGGTCCGCGACACCATCGCCGCCCGCCAGCCACCGCGCGGGCGCCGGGAATGAAAGCCCCGCAATAACAGGCCCGCCCTGCGTGAACAGGATCTACACCCGCGCTGGTTTTCAGCGTATAGCCGATAAGACAGCGGTCTCAGACCTGCCCCGGCAGCCCTGGCGCCCTCACCTTCATTCCCGTCCGGATCCGCAATGACCGTTCTCCATTTTACCAATGCCCGCCTGATCAACCCTGAAACCCTGTCTGATGCGCCCGGCAGCCTGACCGTGGTCGATGGCGTGATCCGCGAGGCCTGCAAAAAGCCCGCCAAAGGCGCGGTGGTGATCGATTGCGGCGGCAAATGCCTTGCGCCGGGGATCATCGACTGGGGGGTCAAAATCGGCGAGCCAGGCGAGCGTCACCGCGAGAGCTTCCGCTCGGCCGGTCTGGCGGCTGCCGCCGGTGGCGTCACCACCATCATCGCCCGCCCCGATACCAATCCGGCGATTGATACCCCCGAAACCCTGGAATTCGTGACCCGCCGTGCGGCAGAAAGCGCGCCGGTGCGCATCCGCCATATGGCGGCGCTGACCAAGGGCCGCGACGGCCGCGAGATGACCGAGATCGGCTTCCTGCTCGATGCCGGTGCCCTGGCCTTTACCGATGTGTTCCGCGTCTCGGCCGACAGCCGCGCGCTCTCGCGCGCCATGACCTATGCCCGCTCGCTCGGCGCGCTGATCGTCGGCCATCCCCAGGAGCCGGTCCTGTCAAAAGGCGGCGCGGCGACCAGCAGCAAATTCGCCAGCTTCCGCGGCATTCCCGCCGTCTCGCCCATGGCCGAGCGCATGGGGCTTGAGCGCGATCTCGCGCTGGCCGAGATGACAAAGGTCCGCTACCACGCCGATCAGATCACCACCGCCCAATCCCTGCCCGCGCTGGCGCGCGCCAGAGCAGCAGGGCTTGATGTGACGGCGGGCACCTCGATCCACCACCTGACGCTCAATGAGCTGGATGTGGGCGATTACCGCACCTTCTTCAAAATGACCCCGCCGCTGCGCTCGGAAGAGGATCGCCAGGCCATTATCGCCGCTCTGGCGGATGGGCTGATCGATGTCATCGCCTCGTTCCACAGCCCGGCGGATGAGGAATCAAAGCGCCTGCCGTTTGAAGAGGCCGATGCCGGTGCGGTCGGGCTGGAAACCCTGCTGCCGGCGGCCATGCGGCTCTATCATGCCGGTCATTTGAGCCTGCCGCAGCTGTTCCGCGCCCTGGCGCTGAACCCCGCAAGCCGCCTTGGCCTGGCCCAGGGCCGCCTCAGCGAGGGCGCGCCCGCCGATCTGGTGCTGTTCGACCCGGATGCCCCCTTCCTGATGGACCGTTTCAAACTGCGCTCCAAATCCAAAAACACCCCCTTCGACGGCGCACGGATGGAGGGTCGGGTGCTGGCCACCTGGGTTGGCGGCGCCGAAGTCTTTCGCAGCGGAGAGTGAATGATGCCTGAACTGATCACCCCCGGCACGACCCTGGCGCTGGTTGCCCTCCTCGCCTATCTGCTCGGCTCGGTGCCCTTTGGCGTGATTGTGACCCGGGTCATGGGGCTTGGCGATCTGCGGCAGATCGGCTCGGGCAATATCGGCGCGACCAATGTTCTGCGCACCGGCAATAAGGGCGCGGCCCTGGCCACGCTGATCCTTGACGGTGCCAAAGGCGCGGTGGCGGTGCTGCTCGCAAAAGCGCTGATCGGTCAGAATGATGCGATGCAGCTGGCAGGGCTTGCCGCCTTCATCGGCCATATCTTCCCGGTCTGGCTGAAGTTTAAGGGCGGCAAGGGCGTCGCCACTTTCCTTGGCACGATGCTGGCTTTGTCCTGGCCGGTCGGGCTTTGCATCTGCGCCACCTGGCTGGCCTGTGCCTTCCTGACCCGCATGTCCTCGGCCGCGGCGCTGCTTGCTGCCGCCACCTCGCCGCTCTGGCTGGTGCCCTTTGAGCGGGGCGATCTGCTGATGCTGACCCTGGTGCTGACGGCACTGATCTATATCCGGCACTGGGGCAATCTGGCCCGGATCAAAGCCGGGACCGAGCCGAGGATCGGCGCAAAGAAACAGGCCTGAGGGAAACGGCAGATGGCAGAACTGGCAGAATTATGGCCCCTTCTGCTGCCTGCTGTCCTGCTCGGGCTTATCCTCTGGCTGCGCCATCTCTGGCTCAGCCGCCCTGCCCCCGCGCGCCGCCGACGCATCCGCCCCTCGCGGCGCGCCGGCCATGGCGCGCCACGGCGCGGCAAGCAGCCCCCTGCGCCACGACCGGGATGGCGCAAAGGTCGCCGCGATCTGGCGGTGATCGACGGCTCAAATCTGATGTACTGGCGCGACAATCAGCCTGACCTGACCCCGGTCCGGGCGGCAGCCCGCGCCTGTAAGGCAAAGGGCTATAAGGTCGGCGTCATCTTCGATGCCAATGCCGGTTATAAGCTTTACAACGCCTATATGCCGGCGCACCGCCTTTCGGCTGAGCTTGGCCTGCCGCCGGATCAGGTCTTTGTGGTGCCGAAAGGCGAACAGGCAGACCCGTTCCTGCTGGATTTTGCCAGCGAAGAGGGCGGTATCATCCTCTCAAATGACCGCTTCCGCGACCGTATTGCCGCCTATCCCAAATTAAATACCCCCGGACGGCTGGTCCGGGGGCATTGGGATCAGGGCGAAATTCATCTGAATTTCTGAAAGTTCCGCAGCCTCCCGGCCCGGAGCCGCTCAATAGCTCGAAGCGGCATAGAGGGGTTCGAGCGAGCCGCCCCATTCGTCTTTGTACAGATCAAGCCAGCGGTCGGCCTGGACCTTGCCTGCCTTCAGGCTGGTCACCAGCGGTGCGAGCAAAGCCTCTTCGCCATAGCCGCGCGCGCTGAGCCCGGCATGGGACAGCGAGACCGCCGCCTGTGCCAGATCGGCGATCCTCACATCGCCCGCCACCCCCTGCAAAGCATCGACCGAGGCGGCAATGCGCAGCTCTTCGCGGCTGGCCTGATCGAGATGGCGCACCAGCTCCCAGGCCGCATCCAGCGCCGCATCATCATACATGATCCCGGTCCAGAAGGCGGGCAAAGCCAGAACATGCGCCCTATCGCCACAATCGGCGCCGCGCATCTCGATATATTTCTTCACCCGCGCTTCCGGGAAGACCGTGGTCAGATGGTCGGCCCAGTCCGACAGGGTCGGCTTCTCGCCCGGCAAAGCCGGCAGCTCGCCCTTCAGAAAGTCGCGGAACGACTGACCCAGCGCATTGTGATAAACCCCGTCGCGATAGACGAAATACATCGGCACATCGAGCACCCAGTCGACATAGGCCTGGAAGCCCATGCCCTCATCAAAGACGAAGGGCAGCATTCCGGTGCGGCTGTTATCGAGGCCGCGCCAGATCCGCGAACGCCAGGATTTATGGCCGTTCAGCTTGCCGTCAAAGAAGGGCGATGAGGCGAAGAGCGCGGTTGCCACCGGCTGCAGGGCCAGCGCCACCCGCATCTTCTTCACCATATCCGCCTCGGAGGCGTAATCGAGATTCACCTGCACCGTCGAGGTGCGGTACATCATCTGCGTGCCATGGGTGCCGACCCGGCCCATATAATCGGTCATCAGCCGGTAGCGGCCCTTGGGCATCACCGGCATATCCTGATGCGACCATTCCGGCGCGGCACCGATTCCCATGAAACGGATGCCCAGATCTTCGGTCACCGCCGCAACTTCGGCAAAATGCTGATCCAGCTCGGCTGCGGTTTCGGTCACCGAAACCAGCGGCGCGCCCGAAAGCTCAAACTGCCCGCCCGGCTCGAGGCTGATGTTCGCGCCATTGCGCGTCAGCCCGATGATATTCTCGCCCTCTTTCACCGGCTGCCAGTTAAAGCGTTGTTCCAGACGGGAAAAAATCGTCGAGATCGAGCGCTCACCGGCATAGGGCAAGGGGCGGCGGCTGTCGGTCAGCCAGCCGAATTTCTCGTGCTCGGTGCCAATGCGCCAGTCCGAGGCAGGTTTACAGCCGCTTTCCAGCAGCCCGGCCAGCTGGGCGAAATCTTCGATCGGGCCGCCACCGGACTGGGGTATCGACATCAGGGCTAACTCCGGTTGGTGGCTCTTTATCTTTGCGCGCGGTTTCGCGGGCCTGACCTGTCCCTTTGCCGGGGCTTTTTGTCAAGAGAGGGAGGCCCGCTTCATCATAAAGGCCGAGGCCTCAGACCTGGCGCAACCCGCTGCCTTTGCGGCTCCAGACCCGGGTTTCCTGTAAATTCTGCACCGGAAGTGAGCTGCCCGTCGCCCTTGCAGTGCCACGGTCCAGCGCCCCGACCAGGGCGGCTGAATTCAGCCCTGGCAAAGCCGAAAGCGCATCGAACAGCCGTTCCGCGCCCGAGGCCTCGAGCGGCACCAGCATCGCCTGGCCCGAAAGATCTTTCAGCCGCCAGACCCGGCGGCCCTGCAGTTCCAGCAGATGCAGATCAGCAAGATCATTCAGGCTGATCTCACCGCCGAGGGTGGGATGCAGAAACCTCAGCCGCCCCTCGTCGATCTCGACCAGCCCCGGCGCCGAAGGATCGCCCGCAAAGCGCATCCGCCGCCAGGCGAGCAAAGCCCATGAGGCACCGAGCGCCGTCAGGCTGCCACCGAGGATCAGGGTGATCCAGCCCGGATGGCTGATGAGCCAGAGCCCGGCGAGACTGAGCAGACCGCCCTCCAGCACCCCGGACCAGCGCCTGAACAGCGTCAGCACTTCGGGGCGCAGGAAAGCCATCAGCGCCAGTCTCCGAAACGCGTCTGCCAGAGGGTGATCGCCGCCATGGCTGCCGTTTCAGCGCGCAGGATGCGCGGCCCGAGCGCGATCGGGGTGACAAAGGGCAAAGAGTGCAGAAGCTCCCGCTCCTCGGGGGTAAAGCCGCCCTCGGGCCCGATCAGAATCGCGGCAGGCGCGCCCGCCTCGCCCCGCCAGGCCTGATCCTCTCCGGCGCGGATCTCATCGGCCCAGTAGATGCGCCGCTCTGCCGGCCAGTCTGTCAGCAGCGCCGCCAGCGGCGTCAGCGCCGCCACTTCCGGCACCGAGGTCGCGCCGCATTGCTCGGCTGCCTCAACCGCATGGGCCTGCTGCTTATCCTGGCGCAGCCGCTCGGAATTCATCCGCCGGGTCGAAACCGGCAGCACCCGCGCCACGCCCAGTTCCACCGCCTTTTCGACGATGAAATTTGTGCGCTCTTTTTTGATCGGGGTGAACAGCAGCCACAGATCGGGCGGATAATCCTGTGCCCGGCTCTGCTCACGGCAGATCAGGGTGCCGCGACGCTTATTCGCCTCGCCCACCTCGGCCAGCCATTCGCCATCGCGTCCGTTGAAAACATGCACCACTGCCCCTGCGCCAAGGCGCATGACAGCAAAGAGATAATTCGCCGCCCCCTCTTCAACGAGGATGACTTGCCCCTGCCCGAGGGGCTGCTCTAGATAAAGTCTGACTTTCGGCCCTGCCATAGAGGCAAGTTATGATCCCCACGAATGAAATGCCAGAGGCCGCGCGCGGCCATGTTGCAGATGCCGCCCGCGGCAACTGGGTGGACCGGCTGGCCCCGCCTGCCACCCGGCCCTGGCTGCGGCTGTCGCGGGCGGATCGCCCGATCGGCACCTGGCTGTTGTGGATCCCCTGCCTCTGGGCGGTGGTGCTTGCCGCCAATGAGGGTGGGGGCTTTGCCTGGTCTGACCTCTGGCTGGTGATCTCTTCCGGCATCGGTGCCTTTCTGATGCGCGGCGCGGGCTGTACCTGGAATGACATTACCGACCGCAATATCGACGGCGCGGTGGCGCGCACCCGCTCGCGCCCGATCCCTTCGGGTCAGGTGACGGTGAAAGGGGCGCTGCTGTGGATGGCCGCCCAGGCGCTGATCTCGGCGCTGATTTTGCTGAGCTATAACTGGCTCTCGGTCTGGCTTGGCGTGGCCTCGCTGGCGCTGGTGGCGATCTATCCTTTTGCCAAGCGCTTCACCTGGTGGCCCCAGGTCTTCCTTGGCCTCGCCTTCAACTGGGGGGCGATTCTGCTCTGGGCCGCGCATTCGGGTGAAGTGCCGCTGGCCGCGGTGATCCTCTGGCTTTCGGGCATTTGCTGGACGCTTTATTATGACACGATCTATGCGCATCAGGATAAAGAGGATGATGCGCTGATCGGGGTGAAATCCACCGCCCGGCTGTTTGGTGACAACAGCCCGCGCTGGCTGCTCGGTTTTCTGATCCTGACGATTTTGCTGATGATGGCAGCGATTATCCTGACAATTCCCGCCTCGCGTGGCCCGGCTCCGCTGCTGACCGCCCTGGTCGGGGTCTGGCTCTTTGCGCTGCATATGGGCCTGCAGATGCGGCGCATGGATCTGGATGATCCGGCGGTCTGTCTGCGGATTTTCCGCTCAAACCGCGATGCCGGGCTGATCGCTGTGCCATTTCTTGCCGTCGCCGCTCTGCTCTGATTGATCCGCCGGGGCAGAGGGCCTAGGAAGCTGACAGCGGCCTGATGGCATTCTTTCCTGCCCGTATAGCGGGTGTTCCCAGACTGAGACCCCCTTGCCCCAGCGAATTCTTTCCCTCCCCCGTGTCGCCCTGGCCATTCTCGCCTTCATTGTGGCGGGGCTGACGATGCTGGGGATCTCGCTGGCGACGGTGCTGATGATCGAGAGCCGTTCAGCCAGTGTGATCCGCGAGCGTCTGACCGAGGCGCGGATCGACTGGGTTGAGGTGGCGACCGATGGTATGCTGGTGCAGCTGAGCGGCACCGCGCCGAATGAGGCCGCGCGCTTTCGCGCCCTGAACCTCGTCGGCACGCTGATCGACAGTGGCCGGGTGCGCGATCTGCTGGATGTCACACCAACCACCGCCATCCAGGCGCCGCGTTTCTCGGTTGAGATGCTGCGCAATGATGACGGTATCCAGCTTGGCGGCCTGATCCCGGCCGCCGGCGAGGGCAATGGCTTTGACCTTGACAGTCTGATGGAGGCAGCCGGCGCCCTGACCGCTTCGGGCAGCGAGCCCGCCAATATGCTGCAGACCGCCAACTGGCCCGCCCCCGAGGCCTGGGAGGATTCGCTGCGCTTCGGCATTGATGCGCTCGGCCTGCTGAAACGCTCAAAAATCTCGGTCTCGGCCGGGCTGGTTGAAGTCACGGCCATTGCCGACAGCCCCGCCGAGAAGCGCCGTTTTGAAACCGAGCTGGACCGGCGCAAACCCGCGGGCGTGACGCTGGAGGCCGCGATCTCGGCGCCGCGCCCGGTCATCACCCCCTTCACCCTGCGCTTTATCAAAGATGCCGAGGGGCTGCGCTTTGACGCCTGCTCGGCCGATACCGAACGCGCCCGCTCGGCGATCCTCGCCGCCGCCGCTGCCGCCGGGATGGAGGGGCCGACGATCTGCACCATCGGCCTTGGCACCCCGACGCCACGCTGGGCCGAGGCCGCCGTGGCCGCGATCCGGGCCGTCGCCTCGATGGAAGCCGGTTCGGTCACCTTTAAGGATGCTGATGTCACTTTCGCCGCCGGCGAAGGCGTGACCGAAGCCGCTTTTGAGAACAGCCTCGGTGATCTGCGCGCCGGCCTGCCCGATCTGTTCTCAATCGACCCGCTGCCGCCGACCCCGGAGGCCGAGGCGCGTGGCCCGGCCGAATTCACCGCCCGCCTGCTGCCCTCGGGCCGGGTCGAGCTGCGCGGGCGTCTGGTCGATGAGCGCCAGCAAAACGTGGTTGAGGCCTTTGCCCGCGCCGCCTTTGGCGCCTCGAATGTCTATGTCGGCACCGTGCTTGATCCCACCCTGCCCGATGGCTGGCCGGTGCGGGTGCTCTCAGGCCTGGAATCCTTATCCCAGCTGGAAGAGGGCAATCTGCTCGTGCGCTCGGAAACCGTCGAGGTGAAGGGCGTGACCGGCAGTATGGATGCGCGCGGCCGGGTCACGCAGATCCTGTCCTCGGGGCTGGGCCAGGGGCAGAGCTTCCGCGTTGATGTGAAATATGACGAGAAGCTTGACCCGCTGGCGGCCCTGCCGACACCAGAGGAATGCGCCGCAGATGTGGCCAGGCTGATGCAGGGCTCAAAGATCACCTTCCAGCCCGGCTCGGCCGAGATCGTGCCCGATGCCTCGCCGCTGGTCGGCAAAATCGCCGAAGTGCTGCTGACCTGCCCGGGCATCGCGCTGGAAATTGCCGGACATACCGATTCCCAGGGCTCGGCCGGCGGCAATCAGGCGCTGAGCCAGGCCCGGGCCGAGGCAGTGCAGATGGCCCTGCTGGGCCGCCGCGTCGATACGTCGAATATGATTGCCAAAGGCTATGGCGAAAGCACCCCGATCGCCGATAACACCACCGAACAGGGGCGCGAGGCCAATCGCCGGATCGAATTTACCCTGATCGGCGGCACGCCCGCTCCGCAGGCAGCGGAAAGTGACACCGAAGCAGATGCGGCTGCAGAGACTGCGGCTGACGACGCAGCCAGACCGGAGGCAGCGGCGCCACCCGCCCCGGTCAGCGCCGGGGCAGAAGCGGCGGAGCCAGGCCCGGATTTCTCGCAAGATACCGGCCCCTCCCTCGCCCCCGAGGAAAAAACCATCCGCCCGCGTACCCGCCCGGCCGATAAGAACTGAACCAGGACTGCGAAAGCCTGGCCCCGCTGCCCGGGATATGGCACAAAAACAGCGCCGAAAGAGCCGAGGGACTGACCGCCGCATGAACCGCACCGAATTTGTAATCGCCACCTCGATCATTCTCCTGCTCGCTTTCGGTATGGGCTGGCTCTGCCACTGGCTGCTGCATCGCTTCTCGCGCAATGCCGGAACCGATCTGTCCGAGCTGGAGCGGCTGGCCCAGTCGCTGCATGAGGCCGAGGAAGAACGCGATCAGGCCGTGCTCTATCTCGAGACCCGTGAGACCGAGCTGAGCAATCAGATCGCCCAGACCGAGGCCGAGCTGCGCGCGGCCATGGAGGGGCTGCGCGATGCCCGCCAGCAGGGCGAGGAAATGCGCGCCTATATCGAACGGATGCATGCCAACAGCTGAGAGCTGAGAGCTGAGAGCTGAGAGCTGAGAGCTGAGAGCTGAGAGCTGAGAGCTGAGAGCTGAGAGCTGAGAGCTGAGAGCTGAGAGCTGAGAGCTGAGAGCTGAGAGCTGATCTGCGGCAAAGCAAAAGCAAAGCAAAATCTCCGGCAGGCACAGGCCCGCCGGAGATTTTTAGTCAGTCCGGAAGGCTGTCTGCGCGGCGGATCAGCCGCACCGCCTCAGCCCTTGCCCCTTCGGGATCTGCACCGCGCGAGGCCTCGGCCAGATCCGCCGCCTGCCGCAGCGACCAGGTCTTAACCGCGCTGTCGCCCTGCAGGATCAGCGCAAAACCGGCGATGGCCGCGGCAAAGCGTGCATCCGCATCCGCCGCCTCGCGCCCGGTAAGCGGCTGTTCCCACAGGGTGGGCGCAGCCGCATTGCCGTTAAGGCGCAACAAAGCCAGATCCGCACCCGGCGGCTGATCAGGCTTACCGGCCAGTTCAACCTCATAAAGCGCGGTCATCTGCAGCCCCCGCCCGGGCCTGTCCCGGCTGTCATGGCCCAGCAGCCGGTAGCTTGTCACCTGCTGCGGATCCCAGATCACCGACAGCTCCGGCGCCGCCTCCTCTGCCGCGAGGCGGCCCCCCAGACTGCCGGTCAGGCTGATGCTGACCAGATAGCGCGCCGGATCCCAGGGGGCAGGCTGCACGGCCACCTGGCTGGTGAAAGCCGCATCGGCCCCGGCCTCGTCAGGGCCATAGTCGAAAGCATTGACCAGCGCCCCGGGGCTGATCTGTCCCGGCCCGGGCCAGTAGCCCAGGTCAAGGCTATGTCCCAGAGCCTGCCATGCGGACGGCTCTGGCTGCAGCGACAGGCTGGGGACCGGCGCATCGGCACTCTGGCGCAAGACGGCCCCGGCCAGATCCTGATCCGCCAGCCCCCCGGGCGCGGCAGCTTCGGCCATCGGGGCGGGCTGCGGCAGGGCCAGCAGATCTGGTGCCGCCGGGGGCACGGCCCTTTTGCGGCTCATTTCCGCGACCGGCGGCGCGGCCTCTGCCGCCCGCGCCACCGCACCGGCTTCGGCATCCGCCTGAGCGGCTGAGCTGGCATTGCCAGCCGCCGGGGCGGAAAGGGGCTGTTCCGGCGCGGCGGGGGCAAGCACGGCCCCGCGCTGCGGCAGCACCTCGCCCAAAGGCAGGATCACCGCCGCCCCCAGCGCCAGGGCTGCAACCGATGTCGTCGCCGTCAGCGCGGGCCTTGAGAGCAGCACCCGCAAAGCAAGGCGCAGGCGCGATATCCGCGCCGCCCCGGCCGCAGCCAGCCCCGCCCCCGCAGCCGCCACCGCGGGAGGTTCCGCCTGCGGCGCCCGCCGGGCACGGTCAAAATTCTCAACCGCCAGTGCAATCGCACGGGCACGCGCCCCCGGATCGGGCGCCGGGGGCGCAGCCTTCAGGGCGGCGCGCAGATCAGTCAGTCCATCCATCATCCGGCCTCTCTCGCCGCAAGGACGCGCAGGCGCTTTTTCACCTCAGACATACGCCAGGAAATCGTCCCCTCCGAGACCCCGAGCACGAGGCCCGCCTCGGCCTGGGTCATCTCCTCGCCCAGAACCAGGGCCACCGTGTCGCGCAGTTCAGGCGAGAGCTGCTGCATCGCCGCCGCGAGCCAGGCCCCGGCCTCGCGCCCGCTGGCAATCTCATCCTGGCGCGCCAGTTCCCAGTCGCCCCAGCCCTCTGAGGCCCGGGCCCGGCTCTGCTGGCGCCGGCGCAGATCATGCGCGGCATTGACCACAACCCGGTAGATCCAGGTGGTGAATTTCGCCTCTCCGCGCCAGCCGGCCAGTTTGGCCGGCAAAGCGGCGCAGATATCCTGCGCCAGATCCTCGGCATCGGCGCGCAGCCCGGTCATCCGCCAGGCGAGGCCAAAGATGCGGTCGTAATGCCGGTTCACCAGCGTGGCAAAGGCCACCCGGTCTCCGGCTGCTGCCGCAGTGGCGAGCGTTTCATCAGGGGTTTCCATCAGCATAGTGCTAGTCAGACGCGGGCCATCAGGCAATCCCTGGGGGCGGGTGAAAAAAATTACCGGCGGGCTTTGCCCCCGGCGCCGGATATGACACTCCCCCGCAGCCCGGGCAGGGCGCGGGGGACCAGATGCGGCAGGCCAAAAGGCCGCGCATTCAGTAGAGCAGCCCGTCATAGACCGCGAAAGCGCCGCCGGTGGTGCGCAGATTGCCCCCGGCCCCGCTGTCGCGCGCCCATTCCGTAACTGCAGTATAGGTGCCGGGGCCAAAGACGCCGTCGATGCCGCCATTGTAATAGCCCGCCCGGCGCAGCTCGCGCTGGATCGCCTTACGCTCGCCGGGGCTATAGGTCTTGAAGGCCTGGGCTGCCGGGGTCGAATGCACCGAGCTGTAGCTTTTGGTCGAGCGGCGCGGCGCCTCATAGCGCGGTTCATAGCGGGGCTCATAGCGCGGGCCGGAATCGACATAGCGCCGGGGCTCTTCATAATAACGCGGGGCCTCGGTGGCGCGGCGATGCCGGCTGCCTTCGATCAGCTGATCGACGAGCACTGCGGCGGCAACACCGGCAACGAAGCCCTGTTCTTTCTTGCCCCAGGCCAGAGCAGGCATTGAGGTCAGCGCAACCGAGGCTGCGGTCAGGGCCGTCACAGCGAGAATGCGAAAACGCGGCAGCATGGTGATCTCCTTCCGATCTGATGCGGGCGCCGCCGCCTGGCCCGGGCAGAGGGACCAGAGGACGACAGCGATGCGATCAGAATGGCAAGGGGCCGCCTGTCAGGCAAAATCAGCGGCGCGTCAGGCGAAAACAGCGCGGTGCTATCTGATAGCAGCCGCCTTTTCAGTACCTTAGCACAAAAGAAAAGGGGGCGCTCGCGCCCCCTCTGATCCCCTGCGGGGCTCATTCACCCCCTGAGGATATTTGTCGACAGATGAAAGCGGCTCAGCTGGCGCCGGAACATCCCCCCGAAGATCAGGCCGAGGCCCTCAGGCCCCTGCCCCGCAGCTGCCTCAGATCGAGAGGCAGATATATTTCATTTCGAGGAAGTCTTCGGCGCCGTGATGGCTGCCTTCGCGGCCAAGACCCGATTGCTTGACGCCGCCAAATGGCGCGACCTCGGTCGAGATCAGGCCGGTGTTGACGCCAACGATGCCATATTCCAGCGCTTCCTGGACGCGGGTGATGCGGCCGATATCGCGCGAGTAGAAATAGGAGGCGAGGCCGAAGATCGTATCATTGGCATAGCCGACCACTTCCTCTTCGGTCTCGAAACGGAACAAAGGTGCCATCGGGCCGAAGGTCTCATCCTGGGCCACCAGCATGTCCTGGGTGACATCGGTCAGGATGGTCGGCTCGAAGAAGGCACCGCCCAGAGCATGGCGTTTGCCGCCCGCCACCACTTTCGCCCCTTTCGAGGTCGCATCAGCGATATGCTCCTCGACCTTCAGCACCGCCTTTTCATTGACCAGCGGGCCGAACTGCACCGGCTGCGACAGGCCATCGCCTACCGTACCTTTCGCCAGAGCCGCCGCCAGCTTCTGGGCAAACGCATCATAGACCGCGGACTGGACATAGATGCGGTTGGCGCAGACGCAGGTCTGACCATTATTGCGGAATTTCGACAGCATCGCGCCTTCGATCGCCTTGTCGAGATCGGCATCATCAAAGACGATGAAGGGAGCATTGCCGCCCAGCTCCATCGAACATTTCAGCACCTGATCCGCCGCCTGACGCAGCAGGATACGGCCGACATTGGTCGAGCCGGTGAAGGTCAGCTTGCGCACCGAAGGGTTCTCGCAGAATTCCTTGCCGATATCCGAGGACCGCGCCGAGGTGATCACCGCGAAAATCTCGCCCGGAATGCCGGCGCGCTCGGCCAGTACCGCCAGAGCGATGGCCGAAAGCGGGGTCTCGGCCGCCGGCCGGCCCACGAAAGCGCAGCCCACCGCCAGAGCCGGGCCGCATTTGCGGGTGATCATCGCATTGGGGAAGTTCCAGGGCGTGATCGAGGCAACAACACCGATCGGCTGTTTGATCACGGTGATGCGTTTATCGGGCTGATGGCCCGGGATGGTCTCACCATAGATCCGCTTGGCTTCCTCGGCGAACCATTCGATGAAGGAGGCGCCATAAGCGATCTCGCCTTTGGCCTCGGCCAGCGGCTTGCCCATTTCGGCGGTCAGAATGGTGCCGAGATCATCCTGGTTCGCCATCATCAGCTCGAACCATCTGCGCAGGATCTGGCTGCGCTCTTTACCGGTGCGCGCCGCCCAGGCCTTCTGGCCCTTTTCGGCTGCGGCAATGGCCCGGGCAGCCTCGGCCCGGCCGAGGTTGGGCAGGCGGGCAATCACATCGCCGCGCGCGGGGTTGGTCACCTCAAAGGTCGAGCCGTCATCGGCCTCAATCCATTCGCCGGCGACGAAAGCTTTTTCGACCAGAAGCGAAGGATCCTTCAGGAGCGCGCGCAAATTGGTGACGGTATCAAGCATGGAAACCTCCGCAGAATTCTTTGCAATCCGGGTGGCAGGTATAAGGCCACTTGTCCAGTTCAGAGCGGGGTTTAGGTCCAGTTGCAGCGCGATTCCGGCACCGGCTGGCGGCATCCTGACACCCCAGCCTTTGCTCTCGGCCCCCTGCCTTTGCCCGCGGCCAATAGAAAAGGCGCGCCGGTTGCCCGGGCGCGCCTTCAGGGTCAGCTGAGGGGCTGCTGGAAGTCAGTTGACGCTGGCTTCCAGCTTGCCCTCAAGCGCGGGCCTGGCCGGGTTCAGCGGGGCCGCAATCTCAATCCGGCGCGGCTTCATCGCCTCGGGGATCTCACGCACCAGGTCGATATGCAGCATACCATGCTCATGGCTGGCGGCCTCAACCCGGACGTGATCGGCCAGCGCGAAACGGCGCTCAAAGGCACGGGTGGCAATGCCGCGATGCAGGAAGCTGCGCTCACCTTCCTCAGCCGATTTACGGGCCGAGACGAAGAGGCTGCCTTCCTTGACCTCAACCGAAAGATCTTCGGGCGAGAAACCTGCGACGGCGATCGAAATGCGATAGCCGTGATCAGCGGTTTTCTCGATATTATAGGGCGGATAGCCGGGCTGTGCGACATCGCTGGCCAGCACACGGTCCATCAGATCGGCCACGCGGTCAAAACCAACGGTGGCACGGTAAAGCGGTGCGAAATCAAATCCGCGCATGATCATCCTCCAGAAAGCGATGCTCGTCTGATTGCCCTCCCCCGCAGGGGCCGGGCGGTTGACCGGGCCCGTCATGGCACCCGGTATGAGCATGATCTGGGAAGGCTTTCGCCGGGTTTCAAGGGTCAGATCCAGGCAGATATTCCGTCTGGCCCGGCGCGCGGTCTTGCTGCGGCACCGCACGGTTCAGGGCCCGAGGAATTCAGGGATCTCCGAATTCAGGGCCGTCAGAATTCAGGGCCGCCAAAATTCAGGGCCGGACAAATTTTGCCCCGCCGCCGGCGCCGCCGCTGCTGCCAGCCGCCCCGCCCAACAGGATGCGCACCCCCTCGCCGCTGTTGGGCCGCGCCTCAGCCGCCCGGGCCAGCTCAAGCCGCAGATCGCTGAGCGCCTCTTCCACCGGCACCGCAAGCGCGACTTTCTGGCCGCTGTAATCCGCCTTGGCCGAGATCACCGAGACCACCTCGGCGCTGCCATCCTCGCGCCAGGAAAACACCGGCGCCCCGGAGGAGCCGAAATCAATATCGCAGGTCAGTACCAGCGCCGCCGTATCGACCACCATCACCTGACAGTCGCGCTCGATCGAGGGCACTTCGGCCCGGTCCTGGGCATAGGAGACCACGCTGACCGCATCGCCGGGCCGCGGGCGCGCTCCGGTGGCAAAGGGCGTCAGCTGCGGCAGCAGGATCGGCTGATCCAGCTCCAGTAAAGCCACATCGAACCCGACGCGCTCAATCTCTTCGGCCACCGAATAGATGTAATCGGGCAATGCGACCGAGCGGCGGATGCCACGGTAAGCCTCGGCCCTGCCGTTACGCCAGCCCGCCTGGAAGGTGATGCTCTGGTCGCGCAGCCGCAATCCGGTATCGCGGTCAAACAGGCAATGCGCGGCGGTCAGCACCAGCTGCGGCTCGATCAGCACCCCGGTGCAGAAACCGCGCGAGCCGAGCACCAGCTTGCCCACCGCCTGCCAGCCCCGCGCCTCATCGGCGGTGCGCATACCAACCGGGGCCGAGGGCAGGCCCCCCTTCCCCTCGGCGCACAGCGCCCCGGGCAGCAGCAGCAAAGCGAGGCACAAAGTTGCGGTCAAACGAAACATCACACCAGATCCTGTTGGCCCCGGGGCCTGGTCGGGAGGCGGCCCCGACCTGCCGTTCAGCCAGTATTCGGGCCGATCATTCCGGCGCTTTCACGGCAAAGACAAGGAGCGCAGGGCAAAGCCTGCGCCGCTGTGGCCGCGCCGCCTCGCCCTGGTCCCCGGCCCCTGGACCCGTCCCTAGGCCTCACCAAGCGCTCCCGGACGCGGCCCGCCGCTGGCCCAGTCCAGCAGTTCAACCGTATGCACCACCGGCAGCTGCGTTGCCGCCCCGATCTGGATCATACAGCCCAGATTGCCCGCCGCGATCACCTCGGGGGCTTTTGCCTCCAGCGTCGCCACCTTCCGGCGCTGCAGCTCGGCCGAGATCTGCGGCTGCAACAGATTATAGGTCCCGGCCGAGCCGCAGCACAGATGGCTGTCCGCGGGCTCGACCACCTCAAACCCCGCGCGGCGCAGAAGATCCTTCGGCGCGGCACGGATCTTCTGGCCATGCTGCAGCGAGCAGGCAGCGTGATAGGCCACACGCAGACCGGGCGGCTGTGCCACTGGCGGCAGATCAAACCCGGCCAGCAGCTCGGTGACATCTTTCGCCAGCGCCGCCACCCTGGCCGCCGCTTCGGCCATAGCGGGATCATCCTGGAACATATGGCCGTAATCTTTCACCGTGGTGCCACAGCCCGAAGTATTGATCACCACCGCATCCAGCGCGCCCTTTCCGGCTTCGGCGAGCACCGCCGCTATCAGCGCCGTTGCGGAGTGTTTCGCCCGCGCGCTCTCGCCCATATGCGCCGCCAGCGCGCCACAGCACCCCGCGCCTTCGGCAATCACCACCTCGCAGCCCGCCCGGCGCAACAGCCGGATCGTCGCGGCATTGATATCGGTGTTCAGCGCCTTCTGGGCGCAGCCGGTCAGCAGCAGCACCCGGGCTTTTCGCACCCCTTCGGCCGGGTAAAGCTGCGGGTCATCGCCGCGCGAGACCGGCGGGATCTGCTTTGGCACCATTTCCAGCATCGCGCGCAGCCGCGCATCCGGGATCAGGCGACGGAAGGGCCGGGCGATTTTGCCGCCCAGAAGCGCCAGGCGGAACCGCCCCGGATAGGGCAGGAGCCGCACCAGCAGCCCGCGCAGCAGCCGGTCGGCCAGCGGTCGGCGCCAGGTGCGGGCAACATGGTCGCGACCCGCCTCGATCAGATGGGCGTAATCGACGCCGGAGGGACAGGTGGTCATACAGGCCAGACAGCCAAGACAGCGGTCGATATGTTTTGCCACCCGCGCATCGGCGGGGCGGCCCTGTTCGAGCATTTCCTTGATCAGATAGATCCGGCCCCGCGGGCTGTCGAGCTCATCGCCGAGCACCTGATAGCTTGGGCAGGTGGCGGTGCAAAAGCCGCAATGCACGCAGCTGCGCAGGATCTTATTGGCGCGCGCCAGCCCCGGATCGAGAAGTTGCTCGGGCGTGAAATGCGTCTGCATCAGAGGGGCGCTCCGCTGTTGAAAAGACCGCGCGGATCAAATTTTGCCCGCAGCGCCTGGCTCAGGGCGCGGAGGCCCGCGGCTTCGGGCTGGCGCGGCGAGACCAGGGGCCAGAGGCCGGGCGGGGCTTTCACCAGCCGCGCATGCCCCCCCTCACCGGCGCAGAAATCCTGCAGCAACTGCAGCGCCGCCGCGGCTTCACCCGGTTCGGGCGCGCGCAGGGCCAGATGCAACAGCCCGCCGCCCTGATCAATGATCACGTCATGCCCCTCCACTTCCGCCAGAGCCGCACGACAGGCGGCAAGACGGGCGGGCCGGATCGCGGCTGAGATCACCAGGGCATGCGCGGCGAAATCCTCCAGATCGCGGATCCGCCGCCAGAGCGCCTCAGACTGCGCCGGATCGGTGATTTCCTCGATCTCTGCCGCCCCGCGCAGCAAATCACGCAGCCGCTGCAGCCGGTAGCTGACCGAAGGAGCAAAACCTTCAAGCCGCAAAAAAAGGCTGAAGGGCGCGCCGGGCTGCCCCGCCAGAAGCGCGGCGCCGCAAAGCTCAAAAGGCGAGGCCAGCGCCCGCGCCATCAGCGCCTCGGGGTCTGTCGCCCCATGCAAAACCAGCGTGGCCGAGGTTTCGGGCAGGGGCTGCAGCCGGAAGGCGATCTCGCTGATCACCCCGAGCTGGCCGCGCGCGCCTGCCAGCAGTTTCACCAGATCATAGCCGGTGACATTCTTCATCACCCTTCCGCCCGAGCGGGTGATCACACCATTTCCATCAACAAAGCGCAGTCCGATCATATGGTCACGCGCCGCGCCCGCCTGAAACCTGCGCGGACCAGAGGCGTTTTCCGAGGCTATACCGCCAAGGGTTGAGCCGCCCTCGCGGCCCAGAAGCCGGGTAAAATCCGGCGGTTCAAAGCCCAGCCGCTGCCCCTCGCCCGCGAGCATCGCCCCGATCTGCGCCAGCGGCGTGCCTGCGCCCGCAATGAGGGTCAGCGCCGCCGGTTCATAGAGGCTGACCCCATTCAGCCCGCGCAGATCCAGCAGCTCTCCCGCCGTATAAAAGGGCGCGCGCGTGCCGCCGCCGCGCAGGGACAGCGGCGTTTTCTGTCCGGCAATCTGCTCTGCCAGCTCTGCCTCACTTGCGGGCCTGATCATCATCTGTCCTTAAATATCCCGGAGGGCTGCGCCAGCAGCGGCAGCAGCGCCACCGCCGCGCCGGCTGGCCGAGGCGGCCAGCGGAAACACCTTGGCCGGGTTCATCAGCCAGCCGGGATCAAACACATCCTTGACCCGCATCTGCGCCTCCAGATCCGCCGGGGTGAACTGCACATCCATCAGATCGCGTTTTTCCACGCCGACGCCATGCTCACCCGAGAGACAGCCGCCCGCCGCGACGCAAAGCTTAAGGATCTCGGCCCCGAGCGCCTCGCAAAGCTCCTGATCGCCGGGTTTATTGGCATCATAAAGGATCAGCGGATGCATATTGCCGTCCCCGGCATGGAAGACATTGGCCACCGCCAGCCCGTATTCTTTCGACAAGTCTCCGATCCGGCGCAAAACCTGTGGCAGGGCTGAGACCGGGATCGTGCCGTCAAGGCAGATGTAATCGGCAATCTGCCCCATGGCGCCGAAGGCCGATTTGCGGCCGAGCCAGATCCGCCCGGCTTCATCTGCATCGCGGGCCTCGCGCAGCTCCAGCGGGTTATGGCGCAAAGCCACGCTGCGGATCCGGGCCAGCTGGTCGCGGATCTCGCCCTCGCTGCCCTCGACCTCGATGATCAGCAAAGCCTCGCAATCGGGATAGCCGGCTTTGGCAAAGGCCTCGCAGGCGGTGATACAGGGCCGGTCCATAAATTCGATCGCCACCGGCGAGAGACCGGCGCGGATGATATCGGCGACGCATTCCCCCGCCACCTCATTCGAGTCAAAGGCCAGCAGCATCGGCAGGGCGCCTTCCGGCTTTGGCAGGATGCGCAGCCAGGCCTCGGTCACCACGCCGAGCTGCCCCTCCGAGCCGCAGATGACGCCGAGCAGATCCAGATCCGCCGCATCATTCCACGGCCCGCCGATCTGCAGCACCTCGCCGCTCATCAGCACCAGGGTCACGCCGAGCAGGTTATTGGTGGTGACGCCATATTTCAGACAATGCGCGCCGCCGGAATTCATTGCGATATTGCCGCCGATAGCACAGGCCAGCTGGCTCGAGGGATCGGGAGCATAGAACCAGCCCGCCTCGCCCACCGCCGCTGAAACTGAAAGATTGGTCCGCCCCGCCTCGACATGCACGGCGCGGCTGGCGTAATCGACCTCCAGCATCCGGTTCATCCGCGACAGGCCCAGCACCACCGCATCCGCGGTCGGCAACGAGCCCCCGGCGAGCGAGGTGCCAGCGCCGCGCGGCACAATGCGCACCCCCTCGTCATGACAGATGCGCAGCACTGCCGCGACCTCGGCGGTGCTGGCGGGCAAAGCCACGGCCAGGGGCGGGCAGCGCCAGGCGCTCAGCGCATCGCATTCATAGGCGCGTACCCCGGTCTCATCCGAGATCAGCGCCCCTTGCGCCAGCACAGAGGCCAGTTTTGCGACAATGTCACCTTTCCGCGCCAGGATGCGCGGATCGGGATCCGGCATTTGCACCGCTCCCCTCCCCCTGCTGATTTTCCGTCCTCGCATTCATGGCTAAAGCGCAGCCCGGCGTGACGCAAGTTTTTGCATCAGCCCGGGGGCGAAGATGCGGCCTTTTACACCCTGGCACTTTCCCCTCTTGTGAAGCGGGCGGAAACTCGGCACCTCTGGGCCTATGGACTGGATCAAAATCATTCACATTCTGGCCGTCATGGGCTGGATGACCTCAATCTTCGCCGTGCCCCGCGCGCTGATCTACTGGAAGCGCGAATGGCAGCGGCTGGGCGAATTTGGCCCGCTCGGCGATCTGACGATCCGCCTCTACCGCTTTTCCGCCGGGCTGATGGTGATTGCGCTCGCCACCGGCCTCTGGCTGGTGATCGGCTACTGGGGCATGCAGCCCTGGCTGCATCTGAAGCTGACCCTGGTGCTGGCCCTGGTGATCCAGTATATTCTGACCGGGCGTATGGTGATGCGCGCGCGCCGGGGCGAGTTCCGCGAGAGCGATCTGTTCTTGCGTATTTTCAACGAGATCAGCGTTTTCGCGGTGATCGCTATCCTCTGGGCTGTCGTGGTCAAACCCTTCTGAGCCCGTTCTTTTCTCTCCCCCCGCTGCGGGGGTGTTCTGCCTGAGTGACTGAAAGCCCGTGTTACCGATCCCCTCTGCCCCCGGAGGCCCCGCAATGTCCTCGCTGCAAACTCTGGCTGATATCACCACTGCGGAATGGCTGGCGCTGGCGCTGATTTTTCTGGCCTGGTTCGGCATCGGCTGGCTGGTGGAGCATCCACCCCGCGCCCGGCCCTCGGTCACCATCCTGATGCAGGCCTACCGGCGCGACTGGATGCATACCTTCATCACCCGCACGCCCCGGCTGTTTGACGTCTCGCTGATTGCCTCGCTGCGCCAGGGCACCACTTTCTTCGCCTCGGCCTCGATGCTGGCGCTTGGCGGCGGCTCAGCGATGATCGGCAATTCGGGGGCGATGCGGGAACTGGCAGCCGATCTGCCGATTGCCACCGGCCATATTGATCTGGCGCTGAAAATGCTGCTGCCCATGGCCTTTCTCGCCAATGCGCTGCTGAAATTCATCTGGGCGCACCGGCTGTTTGGCTATTGCGCCATTCTGATGGCGGCCGTGCCCAATGATCCGGATCATCCCGAGGCGATGCACCGCGCCGAACAGGCCGCCGATATCAATGGCACCGCCGCCAAAAGCTATAACCGCGGCCTGCGCGCGATCTATTTTGCGCTTGCCGGTCTCGCCTGGATCCTTGGCGAAGCGGCGCTGGTTCTTGCCACGCTGATCACCAGCGCCACACTTTTGCGCCGGGAATTCTGGTCGCAGTCGCGCGAGGTGATCCTCGACCGCCGCTCAGAGTGAGACCCGGACAGCTGAGGCGCCGGTCAGAGTAAGCGGCGCGCGCGGCTCAGCGCTTTGCGCCCCGCCGCCCCTCAATCAGCCAGGCCGCAATCGCAAGCCCGGCCGCCAGCATGAGCCAGGCCCAGCCCGGCAGCAAAGCCGCCTGACGCAACTCCAGGGTCACATAGGCCTCACGCGGGGTGAGGCCGATCCAGCCGCGCCCGGAGGCCGGGCGACCCTGTGCCACCAGACGCAGCTCGGGCAGGCCGGGCTCCAGCCGGGTCAGGCTGCCCCAGGCCCCGCTGGCCCCCGGTTTGGGCGCCAGAAGCGCCGTGCCATCGGCGATGGTTTGCTCAAACTCTTTCGGGCTGGCCGGGCCGATGCCGATGACCCGGGTCAGATCGCCCTGATCGAGACGGTAAAGCCCGGTCGCCGGCGCTTCCCAGATCAGCTGATATTTCCCCGCCGAAAGCTGGCGCATGTCATGGCTGGTCACGCTGCCATCCGGCGCGGTCAGGGTGACCGGCCCGGGCGGGGTCTCTCCAACCGTGCGCCGGGTGATGGTCAGCACATTGCCGCTCGCCGTGGCGGTCAGCGCCTCTTCCTCGAGATCGGGCTCTTTCAGCATCCAATGCGCCAGCCGGCGCAGAAGTTCGAGCTGCGGCCCGCCGCCCTCATAGCCCCGGCCCCAGAGCCAGGCATGATCCGAGGTCAGCACCGCGATCCGCCCCTCATCGACGCGGTCCAGCACCAGCAGCGGCATACCATCCGGCCCCTCCATCACCGTCTGGCCCGAGAATTTCTCGACCTCGAGAATACGGAACCAGCGGCCCCAGCCCGGCTCATCCCCCTCAGCCGCAAGCGGCGCGAATTTCTCCAGCCCCTCGGTCACCGGATGGCGCTGGCCCAGTTCGGTGATCTTCGGACGAAAGCCGCCCTCGACCACCTGCGCGGTCGGCGCGACCGGCAGCACCTCGGCCAGAGGCGAGCGATAGAGGCTGTCGACCGCCCCGAATTCCGGCCCCGAGGCCACCAGAACCGTGCCGCCATTGCGGATATAGCGCACCACATTATCAATATAGGACATCGGCAGAATGCCCCGCATCCGGTAGCGGTCAAAGATGATCAGATCGAATTCCTCGATCTTTTCAACGAACAGCTCACGGGTGGGGAAGGCGATCAGCGACAGCTCATCCACCGGCACCCCATCCTGCTTCTCGGGCGGGCGCAGAATGGTGAAATGCACCAGATCAACGCTGGCATCGGATTTCAGCAGGTTGCGCCAGACCCGCTCACCGGCATGGGGCTCGCCCGAGACCAGCAGCACCCTGAGCCGGTCACGCACGCCGTTGATCTGCACCACGGCGCTGTTATTGCGCGCGGTCAGCTCGCCCGGCGTGGCGGCAATCTCAAACTGCAGCACATTCAGCCCGCCATGCGGCAGGGTGACCGGCAGTTCCAGCGGCTCATTCACCGGCACGGTATAGCTCTGCGGCTCCTCGGCATCGACGGCGATGGTCAGCTCGGCATAGGCTGGCGCAGATGCGGGCACCCTGCCCTGATCCTCAACCATCAGCTCGAGCCGGAATTCCTCGCCGATAATGGCAAAGGCCGGGGCATTTTTCACCACGAGGCGGCGATCCCAGTCCTGCTCCTCGCCGGTCAGCAGCAGATGGAAGGGCGCGGGCAGATCGGGGCGCATCTCCAGATCATGCACCCTTCCGTCCGAGATCAGGATCACCCCCGCCACCCGTGAGCGCGGCACTTCAGCCAGCAGCCCGGCCATGGCATTCATCGCGAGGGTTCCGGTATTCTCGGCCCCGTCCCCGATGCGCCTGACCCGCAATTCGGTGTTTTCCAGCGCCGCGACCCGGCTTTCGATCCGCTGCAAAGCAGCCCGACTCTGCGCGCCCCGCTCACCAAGGCCCTGGCTGGCGCTGTCATCGACCAGCACCAGGACAATATCGGAAAGCGCCTGACGCTCTTCGCTTTGCAGCGAGGGCCCGGCAAGGGCCGCCAGCAAAGCGCCAAGCGCGAAGCTGCGCAGCAGCCAGCCCGCGAGGCCGCGCCAGAGCGCAAGGCCCAGCATCACCAGCGTCACCCCTGCCAGCAACCAGAGCAGCCCGGTCGGGATCAGCGGTGCAAAGACCAGATGCGGCATCATTGGCCCAGCCTCTCAAGCAGAGCAGGCACATGGACCTGGTCAGATTTATAATTGCCGGTCAGCACATGCATGATCAGATTGATGCCAAAGCGCCAGGCGATCTCGCGCTGCTGCTCTCCGGCGGCGCCGCGCCCGACCGGCAGCAAGGGTATACCATTCGCATCGGTGGCCCAGGCCGCCGCCCAGTCATTGCCGCCGATCACCACCGGGGTCACGCCGTCATTGAGATTACGGAAGGGCGCGCCTTCCTCCTGATCCGCGTCTTCGGGTGCGGCCTCGACCCAGATCGTACCCTCGCTGAAGCGGCCGGGGAAATTCTGCAGCAGGTAGAAGGTGCGGGTCAGAACGTGATCTTCGGGGATGCGCTCCAGCGCCGGAATATCCAGCCCCGCCGCGATACGCTGCAGCGCCTGGCCCTCGCCGGTGGCCGCGCCATAACCCGCGACCCCGGCATCGCGGGTGTCAAACAAGATCATGCCGCCGGTGCGCAGAAACTGGTTCAGCTTCGCATAGGCGGCGTCGGAGGGGGTCGGAGCATCCGCCGTAACCGGCCAGTAGAGGAAGGGGAAAAACGCCAGCTCATCACTTTCCGGATCGACGCCGATCGGCGGCTGCGGCTCGATCGAGGTGCGCTGCCAGAGCCGGTCGCCCAGACCGGCAAGCCCCGCTTCAGACAATTCGTCAATCTGCGGATCGCCGGTTTTCACATAGGCCAGAGCCACGCCATAGGTGGCCTCAATGGCGAAATCATCGCCAGGCTGCGGCCCTTCGGGCAGAGCGCCCGCCGGATTGCTGTCCCCGCGGAGCGCGGGGCTCGCAGGGCTCTCCTGAGCCCGGGCTTCCGGGGCGGCAAACGGCAGGAAGGCCAGGATCAGCAGCGCCGCCGTGCCGCGCCGCCAGCCTGACAGCCGCCCGGCCAGCCAGAGCGAGGCCAGGATATCGGCGAGCAAAGCCAGCAATCCGGCCGAGAGGAACCCACCCTTCAGCGAGTGTTCAGGCAAAGCCGCCAGCCCCTCTGGCACCACACCCGGGGGCCAGAGCGCCGGTTCCAGCCTGGTCTCAGCCGCGATGACATTCAGCGCCACGCGGCGCTCCTGTCCGGCATAAAGCCCCGGTGGCCAGGCCGGGCCTGGCCCCTCAAGCATTGCTTTCGCCAGATCCTCCCCCGGCACGCCCGCCACCTCGCCCGCATCGCGCTCTTCGCCCCAGGCGTTCAGCATCATCTCCGGCACCCAGAGCTGGCCGGCCAGATCCCTGGCCTCGGGCAGCGAGGGGCGGGTCGAGATCGCCAGCCGCTCCAGCATCTGCATGAACAGGCCCGACAAAGGCAAAGTCGACCATTCGGCATTGGCGGTGACATGGATCAGCACCACCTGGCCCTCGCCCAGGATCTTGCGGGTGACCAGCGGTGTGCCGTCATCAAGCGCGGCAATGGTGCGCCCGGCCAGTGTCGGATCGGGCTGGGCCAGAACCTGTTCGGCGATCTGCACATCATCGGGAATGGCGAGGCCAAAGAAGGGGCTGCCCTCCGGGAAAGGGGCCAGCTTTTTGGCATCGCCCCAGCTCAGCGCGCCGCCGAGCGAGCGACCGCCCGCGCGCAGCCGCACCGGCATCAGCGGATCCTCTTCAAACCGGCTCAGATCCGACCCCGCCAGCCGCGGCCCGGCAAAGCGCAAAAGCAGCCCGCCCTTTTCAACCCAGACCTCCAGCGCCTCCTGCTCGGTGGCGGTCAGCCGCGCCACATCGGCGAGGATCACCACATCCGGGCTGGCGGGCAAAGCGGTTGAGAGCGGCGCCTCGATCAGATCGGCAACCGGGGCCAGCGCCTGGCGCAGGTAATGCAAAGGCGAAAGCAGCTGCAGCCCCTCGGCCTGGGCCCCAGGCGAGATCAGCGCCACTTTACGCCGCTTCAGACTGTCATCGGTCAGCGTCACCGCCCCGGCCGAGCGCAGCCCGGCAATCTCAAAGCGGGTGAGGCGGTTGCGCAGTTCCGGCGGCAGGTCGGTTTCCGCCTCGGCCCGGCTCTGGCCCGGGGCAAAATCAAGCCGGATCCGGGCCAGTTCGCGCTCAATCCCCGCCGGATCCGGGCCGCGCCCGATCACCTCGATCTGCGCTGCTGCCCCGCTTTGCAGCCGCGAGGCGGCGACAATCACCGCGCCCTCGCCGAAGCGCACCGGGTGCAAAGCATAGAGGGCCGCACCGCCCTCAATCACCGTCAGATGGCCTCTGGCGCTGAAAACACCGGCCAGCCTGTCGCGCCCTTCATGCGCCAGCCCGTCCGAGAGCCAGAGCGTGTCGAAATCCCCGGCCGGAAGCATCGGGACCCAGGCCTCTGCCCCCTGGGGCGCATAGGCCGCAGGCTCCATCGCCGAGAGCCGCCCGGTCCAGGCCGCGGCGCTGCGGAAGCTGATCGCTTCGGGCAGATCGGTCAGCCGGATCACCGCCACGATGCGCCCGTCGCGCCCGGCCTCGTCCAGCACCTGGCCCGCGCGCTCAATCCGGCGCGTCCAGTCGCCCGCCTCGGCCCAGCCACCATCCAGCACGATCAGCAGGGGGCCGGAGCCCGCCGGTTTCGGCTCGGGATGCAGCACCGGCCCGGCAAAGCCAAGGATCAGCGCCGCAATCGCCGCCATGCGCAGCAGCAAAAGCCACCAGGGTGTCTTATCCGTCTCGGCATCCTCATCCTGCAGCCCCAGCAGAAGCACGACGCCGGGAAAGCGTTTGCGCAGCGGCGCCGGAGGCACGGCGCGCAGCAAAAACCACAGCACCGGCAAAGCGATCAGCCCCCAGAGCAGCCAGGGTGTCAGAAAACCGATCGGGCCGAACATGACCATCAGCCGCCCCCCTGCAATGCGCGGTAAAGCCAGAGCAAAGCCGGTTGTGCGGGCTGGCCGGTGTGATGGGTGAAAAACTGCCAGCCAACGGCGCGGCTGAGCGCGGTCAGGCGGTCTTTGCGCGCGGCCAGACGGGCGAGGTAGCGGCTGCGCAATTCGCCTGCCTGCTGGGTCTCATGGCGGACAGCGCCGCCCATCGATTCGAAGACCACCCTGCCGTCGAAGGGGAAATCCTCTTCCGCCGGATCAAGGATCTGCACCAGCGCGCCTTTGACACCGCGATCCGCCGCCTTTGCCAGCGATGCCTCTACCCCCTCGAGCGGGCCGAGGAAATCCGAGAAGAACACGGCGCGGCCATGGCTGACCATGCCTGCGGTCTCGGGCGCGGCATAATCCTGCGTGGCCGTTTCCGCCGCGCGCGCCAGATCCTGGACCAGGCGCAAAAGATGGCTGCGGCCCGAACGCGGCGGGGCCAGCCCGGCAAGCCCGACCCTTTCACCGCCGCGCAGCAACAGGACCGACAGAGCCAGCGCCAGCAGCCGGGCGCGCTCGCCTTTGGCCGCGCGGGATATATCGCCGCAAAAGCTCATGCTTTTCGACGGATCGACCCAGAGGGTGACCGATTGCGCCGCCTGCCATTCGCGTTCACGGATGAAATGCCCGTCCGAGCGGGCCGAGCGGCGCCAGTCAATCGCCCGCGCCGGATCGCCCTGATGCGCGGCGCGGTATTGCCAGAATTCATCGCCCGATCCGGCACGGCGACGACCATGTTCGCCCAGCATCAGCGTGGCTGCCAGCAGCTCGGCCTCGGCCAGCAGCGCCGGCAGCGACTGGCCGAGCGCCTCGGCCCGCGCTTGCAGCAGGCTGGTCACGCGGCAGCCTCAAGCCCGAGAATGCGCGCCGAGGTCCGCGAGATCAGCTCCGGCAGGGTCTCGCCCCGGGCGCGGGCGGCAAAGGACAAAGACATCCGGTGCGTCAGCGTGGCCTGGGCCAGCGCTGCCACATCCTCAACCGAGGGGACAAGGCGGCCCTGCAGCAAAGCCCGCGCCCGTACCGTCAGCATCAGCGCCTGAGCGGCCCGCGGACCGGGGCCCCAGGCGAGGCTGTCTTTCAGATCGCGGCCCTCGGCCTCGCCCGGACGGCAGGCGCGGACCAGATCGAGGATGGCCTCAACCACTTTCTCACCGACCGGCATACGGCGGATCAGCGCCTGGGCAGCCAGCAGCGAGCCGGTGTCAAACACCTGTTTCGCCTCGCCTTCCTCGGTGCCGGTGGTGGCGAGGATGATGGCGCGCTCGACCGCGCGCGAGGGGTAATCAACATCGACCTGAACGAGGAAGCGGTCGAGCTGCGCCTCGGGCAAAGGATAGGTGCCCTCCTGTTCAATCGGGTTCTGCGTCGCCAGAACATGGAAGGGGCGGCCCAGCGGGCGGTGCTGCCCGGCGACGGTCACTTCCTTTTCCTGCATCGCCTGCAGCAAGGCCGATTGCGTACGCGGGCTGGCACGGTTGATCTCATCGGCCAGCAAAAGCTGACAGAACACCGGCCCCTCGAGGAAGCGAAACGCCCGGCTGCCATCCTGCGCGGTTTCCAGCACTTCCGAGCCGATGATATCGGCGGGCATCAGATCGGGGGTGAACTGGATGCGGTTCGCATTCAGCCCCATCACCGTGCCGAGCGTATCGACCAGACGGGTCTTGCCAAGGCCCGGCAGACCGACCAGCAGCGCATGCCCCCCGCAGAGCAGCGCCGAGAGCACCAGCTCGACCACTTTTTCCTGGCCGATGAAGCGGCGCTCGATTGAGCTGCGTGCCTCAGAAAGCCGCGCTCCGAGCGCCTCGATCCCGGCCACGAGGGCCTGGTCTGCACCGGCAAGGTCCTGCATCGAAAAGCTCCCTGATCTTCTGTTGCGCTGTATTAGATCGAAATCCCGCGCCGGGTACAAACAGCAAAACCCGACCCCCAGCCGGGCAGGCACAAATCCTCGTGAGAGCGCCGGCGGAGCAGGCTGCCGGGCCGCCGCCCCGGGATAATCTGCAAAGGCGGCGGAACAAAGACCAGAGCACGCGATTGTCAGCCAGCCCCCCCTTGCCAGAACCGGTGCAAGCGCGGAAACAGGGCGCAGTGATCCGGGAGAAGGCCAGGATGGCACAGGAAGATGCAAAATCGCCTTCGGCAGAAGGACTGGCTGCGGCCGCGAGTTCGGCGGCAAAGGGCGGGAAACTGCCCCCCGTTCATCTGTGGAACCCCGATTTCTGCGGTGATCTTGATATCCGCATCGCCCGCGACGGCACCTGGTATTATCTCGGCTCTCCGATTGGCCGCGCGCCGCTGGTGAAGCTTTTCTCCTCGATCCTGAAGCTGGAAGCGGGAAAATACTACCTGGTCACCCCGGTCGAGAAGGTCGGGATCACGGTCGAGGATGCGCCGCTGCATGCGGTGGATTTTGAGGTCTCGGGCCAGGGTCGCGATCAGAGCCTGACCTTTACCACCCGCACTGAGGATGTGGTCACCGCCGGACCCGGACATGTTCTGCGCATTGTCCAGGACCCGGCGAGCGACGCCCCCTCGCCCTATATCATGGTGCGCGCCGGGCTTGAGGCCCGGATTGACCGCAAAAGCTTCTTCCGTCTGGTGGATTTGGGTTGCCACGAGACCCACGAGGGGGATAGCTGGTTCGGCCTCTGGTCCTCGGGGCAGTTTTTTCCGGTAATCCGATCTTCAGAACTGGCCTGACCCCATTCCCATGCCCCGCTTTGCCGCCAATCTGACCCTGCTCTTCACCGAAGTGCCGATGCTCGACCGCCCCGACTGGGCGCGTCGCACCGGCTTTGACGGCGTTGAGGTTTTGTTTCCCTATGATCACCCGGTTGCCGACTGGGAACGGGCTCTGGGCGATCTGCCGCTCGTGCTGATCAATACCCCGCCCGGGGACTGGCTCTCGGGGGATCGGGGCTTTGCCGCGCGTCCGGGCGATGAGACCACCTTCCGCGATGGTTTCCTGCATGCCGCCGATTATGCCACCCGGCTGAAAGTGCCGACGGTGCATGTGATGGCAGGTGTGGCGCGCGGCCCCCAGGCCGAGGCGGTTTTCACCGAGAACCTCGCCTGGGCCGCCGAACAGGCGCCGAATCTGCGGCTGACCATCGAGCCGCTGAACCCCGAGGATATGCCCGGCTATTTCCTCAATGATTTCGATCAGGCGGCGCGGATCCTTGATGATCTGAACCATCCCCGCATCGGTCTGCAATTCGACATCTGGCATGCGGCCCGGCTGCATGGCGATGCCGAAAGGGTCTGGGAAGACCATGAAGCGCGGGTCAATCATGTACAGATCGCCGGTTTCCCCTCGCGCAATGAGCCTGGCGGCGGTGGCTTCTCGCTGCCGAGGCTCTGCGATGCGGTGGCGGGGCTGGATCAGGTCTGGATCGGCGCCGAATACCGCCCGGCACGCGGCACGGCCCAGGGGCTGTTCTGGCTTCAGGCGCTGAAATCACGCGACCGGCTGATCGGCGACTGATCCCCTGCCGGAAGGCCCGGCCCCAAAACCTGACAAAGTGAAAGGGCCCCGGCATGTTCCGGGGCTTTTTCATTTCCAAAGCAAAATGTTATCAGCCGCAGGGATGGCTAGAGCAGCTGTGCGCGGGCATTGGCCACCAGCTTTTGAAGATCTTTCAGGCTTTGCCCGCCAAACAGCCCGTCATGGCCGGCAATAAAGGTCGGCGTGCCTGCCAGGCCCAGATGATCGCCAAGCGCCATGCTGTGATCGATATGCGCCAGCACATCGGCCGAGCCGGCATCAGCCTTCAGCTTGTCCAGGTCAAGCCCCGCCGCTTTGGCAGCCCGGGTTGCGGTCGCCTTTCCGGCCCGCCCCTTCTCCGCCATCAGCGCCTTATGAAACGCCAGATATTTTCCCTGTTTCAGCGCCGCGAGCGAGAAGGTCGAGGCCTCATAGCTGTCTTCGCCAAAGATCGGCCATTCGCGGAACACCAGCCGCAGCTGCGGATCGGCAGCCACCAGCTGCAGCATCACCGGCATGATCTTGCGGCACCAGGGGCAGTTATAGTCAAAGAATTCGGTCAGGGTGATATTGCCTGCCGGATTGCCCAGCACCGGCGCCATGCCCTCGCGCTCAATCGCCGCGCGCAGTTCCGACGGCATCGGATTGTCATGAGGCTGCGCCTGCGCCGCACCCGGGCCAGGCCGGAGCAGTAAAGCCCCTGCCGCCCCGGCTCCAAGGCTCAGAAATCCGCGCCGGTCGCTCATCTGCATTATCCTGTCCCTCTTCGGCGCAGCCACAGTCTCAGATCAGCCGGACCCGCGTGCCAACCGGCACCATAGCGAAAAGCTCGGCAATATGTTCATTATAAAGGCCTACACAGCCCGAAGACGAGGGCCGCCCGATCTTGCGCGTGTCATGGGTGCCATGGATCAGATAGGCCGGCCAGGAGAGATAGAGCGCATGGGTGCCGAGCGGATTATCCGGCCCCGGCGGCAGGAAAGCCGGCAGGCTGGGATCGCGTTCCCTCATATTGGCGGTCGGCGTCCAGCTCGGGCCCACTTTCTTGCGCACCACTTCGGTATAGCCGCGCCGGGTCAGCTCTTCGGTCAGCGGGATAGAGCTGGGGTAGAGCCGGTAATCCTCGCCATTGCCGGCCCAGTAATGCACCGCGCGCGAGGCGAAATCGGCGACGATCACTCCACTCCCGAGCCGGTCGAAATGATCGCGCCAGCTCTGCATGCGAAAGGCCGAGGAATTGTGACGCGGCGCGGCGCCCTCGGCTGCCAGCAAAAGCGTGGGCGCGGCGAGCGCCACCAGACCCGCGCCCGCCCCCAGAAGCGCGCGCCGTTTCATCAGATTGCCACTCATGACCCTACACTCCGTCTGTTTCCGGCAGCTTAAGTGCGGCAAGGTGCAAAATTAACCCCGCTGCCGATCACAATCAGCGCAGCGGGGTCACAGAGATGTGAATGTACCGGGCGCGGGCCCGATTATTGCAGGGGCGAGCCCGCCGCGACCGAAAGCGAGACATAGCCCGCCGCCAGGTCACGTACCGCACCGGCAAGGGCACTGCGCGCGCTCAGCAGGTTGCGCTCGGCATCGAGGACGGTGAAGAAATCGGTCTGCCCCGAGCCCCAGGCCTCACGCGCCAGCGAGACCGTTTCCTGGGCATTGGCCACCAGACGACGCTGCGCCGCCACGTTGGAAGCGCCGCGGTTCCAGGCCGAAAGCCCGTTCTCGACCTCTTCCACCGCATTCAGCACCGAACCACGCCATTTCAGCTCGGCCTGGACCGCATTGGCCTCTGCCGCCGAGAGACGCGCCTTATTCGCCCCGCCGGTGAAGATCGGCAGGTTGATCTGCGGACCGATCGCCCAGGAGGTCGGATTGGCGCCGCCGCGGATATTGGCCGGGGTAATCGAGCCCGAAAGCGTGACCGAGGGCCAGAAGGCGGCCTCTGCCACACCGACGCGGGCGGCGGCGGCGGCAAGACCTTTTTCGGCAATAGCCACATCGGGACGGGCACGGATGACATCAGCTGGCAGGCCGACCGAGGGTTTGAACCGCGCCGAAGGCTGCGAGGCGCCTTTCTGCAGCTGCGGGCGCAGCGTGGCCGAGCGGCTGTTGACCAGCGAGGCAAGGCGGTTCAGCGAGCGGTCAAAGCCGATCTCCAGCGCCGGCAGGCTGGCCTGGGCCTGGGCCACGGCCTGCTCGGCCTGCAGCTGGTCCAGACGGCTGGCCTGACCCACCTCAACCATATCCCGGGTCAGATTCAGGGTTTCCTGGCGGCTGGTGATGCTCTGCCGGGTCAGCGCGATGCTTTCCTGATAGAAGCGCAGATCAATATAGGCCGAAGTCACGGCCGCAGCCACGGTGCGCCGGGCGACTTCCTGCGACAGCTTCGCCGCCTCCCATTCCGCGACAGCCGCCGCGCGGGCAGCGCGGTTGCCGCCAAAGATATCAATCATCCACGAGGTCGAGAGCGTGGCCGAGGTGGATTCGGTGATCCCCCCCTGGGTGCTCTCGGCCCGGCTGGCATTCGCCCCGGCGCTGACGCCGGGCAGATCGGCGGCACGGGTGATCTGTGCCGCAGCCTCGGCCGCATCAATCGCCGCAATCGCTTCCTGGATCGAGAGGTTGCGCGACAGCCCCTGGCGGATCAGCCCGTCAAGGGTAGGATCACGGAAGCTCTGCCACCAGGCACCACTGGCGCTGCGGCCGGGCGCGCTGGCGGCGAAACTGCCGGCCAGATCCGGCGTCGGCCTGGTAAACTCCGTGGTCGCACAGGCGGCCAGCGCCAGGGTCAGCGGGAAAATGGTCAGGAAGCGGCCAGGCCGCGCGCGCCGGGGAAGAGATGTGCTGCTCATGGTTTCTTCTTTTCAGATCGCGGAAACGGCGTGGCCGCAGTTTTTGGAAAGGGTGACAGGGGCACGGCTCAGACCACGCCCCCGCTGTTATCTTACTCTGCCGGATGTGCGGCAGCCTGGGAACCTGTCTGTGTCGCCTTCGGCTTCAGTTTCTTATGTGTGCCAAACAGCTTCATGATGAAGACGAAGAACACCGGCGTGAACAGCACCCCGAGAACCGTCGCCGAGACCATACCGCCCACCACGTTGATGCCGATGGCATTCTGAGAAGCAGCCGAAGGGCCGGTGGCAGTTGCCATCGGCACCACGCCCATGGTGAAGGCCAGCGAGGTCATCAGGATCGGCCGGAAGCGCAGACGACAGGCCTCGACCGTGGCCTCGATCAGCTCGGCGCCCTCGGCGATCAGGTCCTTGGCTACCTCAACGATCAGAATCGCGTTTTTCGCCGAAAGTCCCACAATCGTGATCAGACCCACGGTGAAATAGACGTCATTCGACAGGCCCGCCAGGGTCACCGCAGCGACCGAACCGATGGCGCCCATCGGCACGATCAGCATGACTGATAGCGGGATCGACCACGAGCCATAGAGACCAGCAAGGCAGAGGAAGACGAAGAGCACCGACAGGCCGATCAGCATCGGGGCCTGGCTGCCGCTCTCAATCTCCTGTTTCGACTGACCGGTCCATTCAAAGGCAAAGCCCGGCGGCAGTTCAGCGGCGATCCGCTCCATCTCGGCAATCGCATCGCCCGAGGAATAGCCCGGATTGGCCGAACCATTGATCCGCACCGAAGGATAGCCATTATAGCCAATGATCTGGCTCGGACCAAAGCCCCATTCGGCAGTGGCAAAGCTCGACAGCGGCACCATCCCGCCCTGCACATTGCGCACGTTCAGCTTCAGCACATCTTCAATATTGGTGCGGGCCGAGGCTTCGGCCTGGACCATGACGCGCTGCATTTTGCCGTCATTGGGGAAGTCATTGACATAGCCCGAACCAAGCGCGACCGAGATGGTGCGGTTGATCTCGCCAAAGGTCACGCCAAAGGCATTGGCCTTCTCGCGGTCGATGCTCAGCGAAAGCTGCGGACCGGCGGGCAGACCCTCAGGATAGGTCTGGCCCAGAACCTCACTCTGTGCCGCGGCTCCGAGGATCTGCCCCATGGCAGCCTGCAGCGCAGGCTGACCATTATTGGCGCGGTCCTGAAGACGGAAGGAGAAGCCCGAGCTGCTGCCCAGACCCATGATCGGCGGCGGCGACAGCGCGAAAGCAAAGGCGTCACGGATGCCCATCAGGCGCATGGTGAAGCCACCCGCCAGCGCATCAGCATGCAGTTCCGGGGTCTTGCGCTCGCTCCAGTCTTTCAGCTGCACGAAAGCAAGGCCGGAATTCGGACCCTGACCCGAGAAGGAGAAGCCCTGCACCATCACGATGCTGGCCACGCCCTCCATCGAGAGAGCCGCGCCCTCAACCTGTTTGGTCACTTCACGCAGGCGGTAGCTCGAGGCACCGGGCGGGCCCTGGATATTGGCCAGCAGGAAGCCCTGATCCTCATTCGGCAGGAAGGAGGCCGGGATTTTCACGTAGAAATAGCCAACCCCGGCCACCAGAGCCAGATAGATCACCATCATCCGGCCAGCCCGGCGCACGAGGCCCGAGACAATGCCGGTAAAGCCCCGGGTGGTGCGGTCAAAGCTGCGGTTGAACCAGCCAAACACACCCTTTTTCGCATGGCCATGGCCTTTGGCCACCGGCTTGAGGAAGGTGGCGCAGAGCGCCGGGGTCAGCGAGAGCGCGAGGAAGGCCGAGAAGAAGATCGACACCACCATGGTCAGCGAGAACTGCTGATAGATGATCCCGACCGAACCCGGGAAGAAGGCCAGCGGCACGAAAACCGCCATCAGCGCCAGGGTGATGCCGACAATAGCGCCGGAAATCTGACCCATTGCTTTCTTCGAGGCCTCATAGGGAGAGAGCCCCTCTTCCGACATGATCCGCTCGACGTTTTCCACCACCACGATGGCGTCATCGACGAGAATGCCGATGGCAAGGATCATCGCGAACATGGTCAGAACGTTGATCGAGAAGCCCGCCGCATACATGACGGCCAGCGTCCCCGACAGCGCAATCGGCACCACAAGGGTCGGGATCACCGTATAGCGGAAGTTCTGCAGGAAGACGAACATCACCACAAAGACCAGCGCCACAGCCTCCACCAGGGTCATCAGAACCTTGGTGATTGAGGCCGAAACGAAAGGCGTGGTGTCATAGGGAATGCTGTATTCAACCCCCTCGGGGAACAGCGGCTGCAACCGGTCCATCACCGCCCGCACGCCCGCTGCGGTATCGAGCGCATTGCCCGTGGGCGACAGCTGCACCGCCAGCGCGGCGGTTTCCTGACCATTGAGGAAGGTGCTGAAGGCATAAAGCTCGGCATCGACCTCGATCCGCGCCACGTCTTTGAGACGCACCAGCGAGCCGTCATCGCGTGAGCGCAGCACGATATTGCCGAATTCCTCAGGGGTTTTCATCTGACCGGAAACCAGCAGCGAGGCCTGGATCTGCGTGCCCGGAGGCATCGGCTCAGCCCCGATCGAGCCTGCCGCGACCTGCGCATTCTGCTCGGCAATGGCAGCGCTGATCTCGGTGACCGAAAGGTCAAGGCCGACCAGTTTCGCCGGATCGATCCAGACCCGCATCGCGCGCTCGGTCGCAAAGAGCTGCGCCTTGCCCACACCCGGTACACGCCTGATTTCATTTACGATATTGCGCGACATGTAATCGCCGAGCGCCACGTCATCGAGCCCCGATTCCGGGGTAGCGGTGAGAGCGACCACCATCAGGAAGCCGGCACCGGCCTCTTCAACCGTGATGCCCTGCTGACGCACCTGCTGCGGCAAAGCCGCCTCGACGCGGCGCAGGCGGTTCTGGGTATCCACCACCGCCTGCGAGATCTCGGTACCCGAAGCGAAGGTGACGTTGATCGAGACCGCGCCGGTGGCTTCCGAGGTGCTCTCGAAATAAAGCAGCCCCGGAATGCCGTTCAGCTCTTCCTCAATCGGCTGGGTGACCTGCTGATAGAGATCCTCAGGCGATGCGCCCGAGAAGCGGGTCGAGATGGTGACCTGCGGCGGTGCCACATCGGGATATTGCGATACGGGCAGCATCGGCAGGGACAAAGCCCCTGCCAGTACGATGAAGATCGAGATGACCCAGGCCAGAACCGGGTTGTCGATGAAAAACTTTGCCATTGCTGCTGCCTCAGTTCACAGCCGCTTCCGCAGCGGCCTCAGGGGCGGCCGGGGCTGCGAAACGCTGGGTGCAGACCCCGGCCGGAGCCGCGTCTTTTGAGGGATCAGCCCAGCAGACCGGAGCGACCGGAGCGCCCGCGCCCATTTTCTGGAAGCCGTCGACAATCACCACATCCCCGGTCGCAAGGCCCGAGCTGACCGTCATGCGATTGCCATCCGAACGGCCCAGCCTGACCTGACGCACCTGCGCCAGGCCCGCCTCATCCAGTACATAAAGGAAAGCATTGCCTGCCGGATCGCGCTGCACCGCCTGGCCCGGCACGGCAATCGCGCCGGTCTCGGTGGCCTGCTCCAGCATGACGCGCACATACATGCCCGGCAGCAGATCGCCCTCGGCATTGGGGAATTCGGCGCGCAAAGTGATCTGCCCCGAGGTACGCTCCACCGAGGCCTCGGCAAACAGCAGCTTGCCCGGCTCGTCATAAAGCGAGCCATCATCCATCAGCATTTCCACTTTCGCCGCGCCCGGCTCCACCTGGGTCAGCGCCCCGCCCTTCAGCGCAGCGCGCAGGCGCAGCAGTTCCGAGACCGGCTGCTGAATATCGGCATAGACCGGATCAAGCTGCTGGATCGTGGTCAGCACCTCACCGCCGGCGGCAACCAGCGCGCCTTCGGTGACCTGGGCCCGGCCGATCACGCCCGAAATCGGGGCCTTGACCTCGGTATAGGAGAGGCTGATCTCAGCCGCGCGCAGATTGGCCTTTGCCTCAGCCACCGCTGCAGCCGCCTGCAGACGCGCAGCAATGGCGGTCTCATATTCGGCCTGGCTGGTGATATTGCGCTCATTGAGCGAGGCGAAACGCTTTTCCGTCGCCTGTGCATCTTTCAGCACGGCCTCAGCCCGGGCCAGACCAGCCTGGGCGGCCTCGACGGCAATTTCATAGCTGGCACTGTCGAGGCGGAAGAGCACATCCCCCTCGCTCACCACGCTGCCCTGTTCAAATTCACGCGTCTCAACAATGCCGCTGACGCGCGGGCGTACATCAGCAACCCGGGTGGCCGCGATACGGCCCGGCAGTTCAGAGGTGACAGCCAGATCCTCGGCCTGAACCACGATCACGCCAACCGGCGGCGGCGGCCTGCCCTCCTGGGCTGCGAGCGGGGTCAGAGCCAGAAGCGAAACAGAAGCGCCAAGCAAAAGCGCGCGGGACAGATCAATGGACATGCGGATTCCGTCAAAAGCGAGAATGAGGGCAGGTTGCGTTGGGCATATGTCCAACTTGAACACATGTCCAGTTTTAAATCGTAAAACTCTGTGTTAGGCTGAGAGAAATAATGAAATCGGAGGCGCGGCATTGGCGTATTTGTCTCGCGAGGCTCGGCGGGAGCAGATCATGAATGTCGTCCGGGTGCTCGTAACAAGCGAGGGCCTTGCGGCGGCAACCGTCCGGCGTATCGCTCAGGAACTCGGCTGCTCGCCGGGACAGATCCACCACCATTTTGCTTCGGCCGAGGCCTTGCGGGCCGAAGCCGTGCGCGATGTCTGGGCGCGGATTGAGCCGATTCTCAGCGCGGCTCTGGCGCCACTGCCCCCCCGCCAGCGCCTGCTGATCGTTCTCGCCAGCTGCGTTGAATATCTGCCTGATGACATGCAGCCCGCCATGATCGCCGCCAAGCGCCTGTGGCGCGAGGCCCGTGATGCCCATCCCGGCCCGGAAGTACGCGACGCGGTGGCCGAAGGTCTGGGCCGTCTGCGCAGCGAGCTGGAAACCACGCTCCGGCGCGGTATCGCCGAAGGAGAATTCCCCGCCGGTCTCGATGTCAGAAAGGTACTGCTCGACCTGATGACCGCGACCATTGGCTATGACAATCTGACCGATCTCGGCGCCGTCCCCGATCTGACCGGGGATAAACGCGCCTTTATCGAGGAACGGATGCGCCAGCACGGCCTGTAAGGCTGCCGCTCAGGCCATCCCCGTTTTAGCCCGGACCAGGACGGCAGGCCCGGCGAATCAGCCCTGCGCCTGCCCGGACCGTCAAGCATAGCAGCTCAGGCCAGGCCCCGGAGCCACAGCCTGAGAGCATGACACATTCAGGGGGCAGCCCAGGCAGAACCAGGGATACCCCCTCTCCTCGGCCCGAAAGCCCCCCTTCATATGTCAGCCCTCGGCTTCTGCTTCAGCCTCATCCTTCGCGATCTTGAAAATCCGGTATCCATCGACGATGAACCCAGCAGCTTCAGCCCGAAGCTTCAAAAGGCGATAGGTTTCAGGGATCGAAACAACAGCAGACCACGGCCCACTGATTACGCGGCGCTGCGAATTCCCGCCCCGGGTGTCACAAGAGGAACCGACTTTCTTCACCTCCGCCGAAATACAGTCGATGACCTCAGCCTCGGTACCGTATCCATGCAGATCAACCGGCATCCAAGCAGGGCCGGTCCAAGTGTCTTCGACGCCGCGCAGCAACGCCAAGACGAAACGAGGCGTAATAACAGGTTGTGATTCCGTGACTTCATGCAGGAAGAGCTTGATTGCGTTCCCATGAGCGCGCACGAACTGGCCTGCCAGATCCATACTGATCTTCTGAGCCATCAGGCCCTCAGCCAGCATCAGAGCAAGGGCGTGATAGCCGTCATAGCGGCGTTGCCCCCCCTCTACGAACTCGGCTTCATCCCAAGGCGCGGCCCCGGCTTTTTGGGCATTTCGAATTGCTTCGCGCGGACGGCTGGTAAGATCGGAGAGCGATTGCAAGCGAACGGTTCCAAGAGACATTGTGGGTTTCCTTATACTGGTTCTCAACAAACCCATTACCGAAAAAAGGGTTTCTTAAAACCCATAATTGTGATCCATCAACCATTAGGCAAATTGCGAGGGAGTGCAGCGACAAAGTCTCGCGCCTGTTCGGGCGCCCAGACATCACCACTAACCTCGGTCGACCCGCACTCCCCCAGCAGCGCAAAGGCAGCGGCCCACAACTCATTTGCGCGATCTGCACCGATAATGCAGACAGTTCCGTCGATGCTGTGGGTCATAAGCTTGCCGATGAAATCGAACGGACCGGTGGAAGGCAGATCGAGGATCTCTTCGGCAAGGCGCATTGCCTTGCGACCCCAGAGATCTCTGACGCATCGCTCGCATCGATTTTCAGGGCCGCGTCCCAATCCCGTAGGCATCTCTGCCATTCAGCGCGCTTCCGCATCACCGGGGATTGCGGGGAGGGGAGCACTAGATGCGGGATCTGCCTCCAGGCACAGATCGGCGACGGTTGCGGTGACGAGCAGCTCGCTATGGCTCATTGCGGCACCTCCGCGAAGCGCATCATCTCGCATAGGGGAGAGACCCCCTGAACCCATAGGGCAAAGCGCCATCGCCGAAGCTGGTCGCAAGCAGGAGCTTCAGAATCACATCAGATTCACAGATCGATGGCACGGCCAGAACTCCGTCTTCCATGTGGGTCCGTGAGCTTTTGCTTTAACTCGCTGGCAGAATAGCCAAGCCGCTCGAATGCCTCTGCCGCAGATCCACCTCCGGTAACTACAAATTCATCTGCCCGCAGGTTCAGTTCTTTCAGCCCATCGGTCAGAGCATCCACCCCGGCCTTGTCCGTCTCGACCTGCACATTCTCAAAATTCCAGCGCAGGATCGGATTGCCGCCATGGCGGAAGCGCCCGGCCAGAATGACCCGCTCAAGCTCTTTCACCGCTGGCCCCATCGTAACTCAGCCCTGCCGCATCTCGACCGCTGGCAATCCGGCCTCGACCTGATCCGCCATGATCACCCCGGCGAATGTCTTGTCGTATGCGATTTCCTGCACATGGAAGCGGGCGCAAAGCTCGCGAATGAAGGCGTCAACCGCGCGCAAATCGACCGTGTTGCCAGGCGTCGGGATGATATGACTATCCTCGGCCCACATGACGTAACCCGAGAAATCGCCGTAGAGGATCGGGAAGGCACCCGCCGCAATGTCGGGCATATCCAGAACCTCGACCACCGGACGCCCGAGGATCATTTCCGGCTGGCCCGCCTGATAGGATGGCTGCCAGAGGAACCGGCCATCCCCGTCTTTCAGCTTGCGGATGGCGCCAAGCGTGGTGCCGTTCATCGCCCAGGCACCCGCATTGCGATAGTTCGCGGGCATCGCATAAAGCAGATTGATCAGCGCATCTGCCGAAAGATTGGTCGCATGGCCGTTTTTCGTTTTGGCGATCTTGCTGTTGACCATGACGCCTTCCGGCTGCGTCACACCATTGCCGTTGACGAAGGCCACGCTTCCTTTCTTCGCGTAGTCCTCTGCCAGCGCCGCCCGTACTTCGGTTTCAACCTCGGGCGCGTCCTGCATCAGCACATTGCTGATATCCACAAAGGTGGACATGCCGCGCAGGGTCAGCTCGGTCATGCCGAAAATATCTTTGGTCGGACTTTCCGTGGTTTCGTCAATCTCATCATCCCAGACCGCATTCCCGAAAGGCTTGCGGGTCGGATAGACGACAGACGGGGCCGAAGTGCCGCGCACGGATGCAAGCGAGTGCAGAGGCGAAAACTCGACCAGATCACGGATGATTTCCGCCGAGAACTCGGGCGGGGCCAGATATCCGCCTTGCCCGTCAGAAACCATGGTCAGGGCTTTCAGGTCCAGCTCCGGCGCACGATCCCCGAACTTGAGATAGGACTGGAATGCCTTGCGCTCCAAGGTCACTTCCGTGCCGCCGCCTTCGCCACCAGGGCGATTGCTTTTCGCCTCGATCCCGTCAAGGCGCGCGGTCAACGGTTTCAGCGCCTCGGCCAGCGCAGGCGCAATCGCGCCAATGGCTTTCGTCTCAACGCCTTGCAGCGCCTTTTCAAGCTCTTCCGGGTCCATGTGATCCCCTTTCTGTTGTTCAGCCGACTTGGCCAATGTGATGCGCGCGCCTGGATGCATCGGCACCCCAACCACGCTGATTTCTGCAAGATCGACGGCCCGCAAATCGCGCCCGCCACCCTTCCGGCGCGGCGCATTCAAGGCCCGATAGCCGATGGACAAACCGCCCATAGCCCCCATTTTCACCTTGTCGCGCACGATCAGCGCGGCAGGGTCTGACATGGTGAATTGACCCTTGACCCGCAGGCCCTCTGGCGTCTCGATACCCTCAGACCAAACGCCGATCACCTTTGTCTGGTCGTGGTTATCCAGCATCGCGATCGGGAACTTGACCTGAGCAAAAGCGCCCTTGTGGACCACATCGCCGCCGCGATCCGCCGTTCCGAAAACCGAGGCCAACCCTTCAATCGCGCCTTCATCGGTGACCGAAAGCGCTGCCTTGAAATCAAGCCGCAGCATCGGCTTCCCCCTCGAAATAGACGCGACGCGAGGCGGCGAAGGCATCGACCTGCGCCCTGACCCATGCAACCGAAAGCAGCTTGACAGCGCGGTCAAAGGTGAGCGGCAAAGGCTCTCCGCCCTCGGTCACATCCCAATCCAGCACGATCCGCGCCAGAAGCTGGACCTGCGCCCGCGCCTGATCCTCACCGGCAACCCGGCCCGTGGCGTCTGCCATCTCGGCAAGCTCATCGGTCATGATCGCCATCGCCTTGGCCTGCGCCCGGCTATCCGGCCCAGCCACGCGAAACCGCATCCCGGCAGGCTCGCCGGTCACCGGATGCAGTAAAGGAAACCATTTGCCTCGGTCCTGATCCTCAACCATGAACAGCACGTCATTAAACTGCATTGGGCGGCACCTCTTCGCTTGTCGGGCGTCCGCCCTGATCCGGGTTGATGTTGCGATTGCCGAACTTGTCGCCGCCCGCGTAAGGTCCAAGGCCGATCCAACCCCGGCCCTCATTCGGGTTGAGGACTTCCGAGGCGATCAAGCTGTTGATTGCAGTGGCGCGGGCGGTCAGATCGGCGCGGGTCAGGTCGTCACGGTCGAACCGGATCACCAGCCCGTCAGCCCGTTCTTCGCGGGTCAGCAGCGCACGGGCCAAAGCACCCTCACGGCCTTTCAGCCACAGCTCAAGGCAGTTGATCAGAAAATCCATGCCCTGTTGTTCGCCATTGGCATAGGTCGCCCGATCCAACGCGAACAGCATCGAAGGCGGCACCCCGAAGGCACGCGCGATCTCATAGATCTGAAACATGCGGTTTTCGATGAACTGCGCATCGGTGCTGGCAAAAGCGTAGGGCTTGTAATCGGCCCCGTCATACAGGATCGCAGTTGCCCCGCCGCTATCCTCGCCCTCATGCGTTTCACGCCAAGCCTTGCGAGCTTTCTTAACGCTTTCTTCACCCATGCCCTTAGGGAAGATCAGCGCCCCGGAAGGGCGCGCGCCGCGACCGAACAGCTTTTCTGCATGGCTAGCCAGGGCGCGGGCAACCGCGATCCCTTCGCGGGCTAGTGTGGGGGGTGCTTTGCCGAAGGGCGCGCGCAAATGGATCACGTCAGCGGCAGGCGTCAGGCGGTTCTCAATCCGATAGATCGGCTCGCCCGTGGTCTGATTGTAATCAACATTGAACACGCCGGACCTAAAGCGGATCAGCTCATATGGGCGGCCATCCCCAAGCCGGTTGACCCAAGCCAGCCCGCCACGATCATCGGTCAGGGCGTCAATCACTAGGTCGCGAACAAAATCGAAACCCGAGGTCCAGTCATTGGCAAAGCCGGTCAGAAGAGTGCTAGCGGGATGATCACGAACCTCAACCTCTGACCCGTCCGCCTGCCGCGCCTTGACCTGAACATCAAGGCTAGCAGCAACCCCGGAAATCAGCCTGATCGCGGAACCCACAGCCGGAACCCGCAGCGCCTCTGCCGAACTGATCGGCCCAACAATGCCGAACTGGGCAAAAATATCCGGCCCCGGATCAGCCAGCGAGGACTTGATCAGTGGCCGGAAGAGGCGGGCGAGAATGGACGGGTTTTTCATAGTCCATTTTGTGCGCTCGCCCGCCGTTTCGTTTCTAGTCGCTTAAATTGATCAGGATTGATCAAGATTGATCACTAGGGCAGGCGTACTTACCTTTTCGCCCCCGATCCCGGCTCTGAACCTGTCAGCCAGCCCCGGATTTCCGCGCTGGCGGCGAACCAGCGCCCGCCCACCTTCCGGGCTGGGAAGCCGGAGCTTTCATCCCATAGCCACCTATTCACCGTCGCAACCCCAACCCCGACAAAGGCGGCAATCCCCTTTGCCCCGTAAATCCATTCGTTCTTCTCGGACTTCTGTCCCATGCTCTGCCCCACCCTTTTTTTATTATCTGCTTCTCAGCCAGCCCGCCCAGCCCAAGGCGATCCGGTAGGCTATCTCGGAACTTTCAGCCGGTGCGGTCGTGGTCGGCATGATCCAGCCCCCGCCCTCGACTGCCTGCCCGATCCGGTCCAGCGATGCGAACCCCCGGTCAGCCAGCCAGATATCCCAAGCCTCATGCGCCGCCGATCCGGGGGCAACGAGAGTGGTCGCAATGTTCGGGCGTTTCGGCGGGCGCAAAGCTGCCCTCGGATGCACCCCGTTTGCAGCATGGTTTTTATTGTTCAAATTTGGTTCCTCCATATAGGGGGGTCTGATGGCTGTTCACCCGGCAGAAATGATGGCTGTTCACCCTTGAAATCTGATGGGTGTTCGGTCGCAGTTGCGTGGCGATCTTCTGGGAAGCAGAACCTGATCGCGGCCCGGACGCCGGGCGCGTTGCCGCCCTTGCGCTCGATCCATCCAGCGCGCTCAAGGTCGCGCATAGCCCGCTCGATTGTGGGAACAGAGGTCGCGCAATCTTCGGCCAGCGTGGCAGCCCCAAGGCGACACTCTGCAGTCTCCGATTTGGCGAATCCGATGGCGAGCGAATGTGCGACAAGCCGGGCCATGGGCGACAGATCACCGTCACGCCGAACCCGCTTAGACCATTCCCAGCGGTCTTTCGCCCAACCGCCAGGGCGCGCACCGCGAAGGCTATAAACCTTAGCCATGCGCAGCAATTCCCGTGGAAATGGCTGTGTCAGATTTGTGCCAGTTTAGGAGTTTCGTTCCCGGATCGTTCAGGGCAACATGGGATGAATTCCCAGCCGCCGCAAACATTTCTCTTGTGTATTTAAAGGGCTGCGCGTAATCCCGGCGGCGGGACACCTCTCCCCAACGAGAGGCATTTATCTGTAAGGATACCAGATATGGCACTCACCGCCCCGGCAACGCGCCCGGCCAATCCGCGTTTTTCTTCGGGCCCCTGCGCGAAGATCCCTGGCTTCCAGCTCGACATGCTTGCTGATGCGCCGCTTGGCCGCTCGCACCGCGCTGCAGCTGGTAAATCCAAGCTCAAAGAAGCCATTGAGCTGACCCGTGAAATTCTGGGCGTCCCGGCGGATTACCGCATCGGCATCGTCCCCGCTTCCGATACCGGCGCGGTTGAAATGGCGCTGTGGAGCCTGCTGGGTGCGCGCCCGGTGGAAATGCTGGCCTGGGAGAGCTTCGGCGAAGGCTGGGTGACCGATGTTGTCAAACAGCTGAAACTCGACGCCACCGTGCGCAAAGCCCCTTATGGCGAGATCGTTGATTTTGCTGAGGTTGATTTCAACAAAGACGTGGTCTTCACCTGGAATGGCACCACTTCGGGCGTGCGTCTGCCCTCGGCGGATGTGATCCCGGCAGAGCGCGAAGGCCTGACCATCTGCGACGCCACCTCGGCCGCTTTCGCGATGGATCTGGACTGGGCGAAACTCGACGTCACCACCTTCTCCTGGCAGAAAGTGCTGGGCGGCGAAGGCGGGCATGGCGTGCTGATCCTGTCGCCCCGCGCGGTTGCGCGTCTGGAAAGCTATGTGCCCGCCTGGCCGATGCCGAAGATTTTCCGCATGACCAAGGGCGGCAAGCTGATCGAGGGTATCTTCCAGGGTGAAACCATCAACACCCCCTCGATGCTCTGCGTTGAGGATTACCTCGTCGCGCTGAAATGGGCCCAGACCATCGGTGGTCTGAAGGGGCTGATCTCCCGCTCAGAAGCCAATGCCGATACGGTGAAAAACTTTATCGCTGACAAAAGCTGGATCGCCAATCTGGCGGTGGATCCGGCCACGGCATCTTGCACCAGCGTCTGCCTGAAATTCACCGATGCGCGCATCAAGGACGCGGCGGCTTTCGCCAAATCCGTGGCAAAACGTCTGGAAAAAGAAGGCGTTGCCCTTGATGCAGGCGCTTACCGCGATGCACCGGCAGGTCTGCGCCTGTGGTGCGGCGCAACGGTCGAACAGGCCGATGTCGCAGCGCTGATGCCCTGGATCGAATTTGCTTTCGAGGCCGAGATCGCCGCTCAGGCCTGATCTCTTTGCAGAACTGACACGACAAAACCAGCGGTCAGGGCGATATCACGCCCTGGCGAATGCCCCCTTATATCCCTGAAGGATGAAGCCCATGGCACCGCGCGTTCTCGTTTCCGACGAACTTTCCGAAACCGCCGTTCAGATCTTCCGCGACCGTGGCGTCGAGGTCGATTACATGCCGAAGCTCGGCAAAGACAAAGAAAAACTGGCGGAAATCATCCACCAGTATGACGGTCTGGCGATCCGCTCGGCGACCAAAGTCACCGAAAAACTGCTGCAGAATGCCGCAAATCTGAAGGTCGTTGGCCGCGCGGGCATCGGTGTCGACAATGTCGATATCCCGGCCGCCTCGAAAAAAGGCGTGATCGTGATGAACACGCCCTTCGGCAATTCGGTCACCACGGCCGAACATGCCATCGCCATGATGTTCGCCATTGCCCGCCAGCTGCCCGAGGCCTCGGCCTCGACCCATGCCGGTAAATGGGAAAAGTCGAAATTCATGGGGGTTGAGCTGTTCAACAAGACCCTCGGGGTGATCGGCGCCGGCAATATCGGTGGTATCGTCTGCGACCGCGCCGTTGGCCTGAAGATGAAAGTCGTGGCTTTCGATCCCTTCCTCTCGGAAGAGCGCGCCAAACAGCTGGGCGTGACCAAGGTCGAACTCGACGAGCTGCTGGCCCGCGCTGATTTCATCACGCTCCACGTGCCGCTGACCGACAAGACCCGTAATATCCTCGGCCGCGAAAACCTCGCAAAGACCAAAAAAGGCGTGCGCATCATCAACTGCGCCCGCGGTGGTCTGATCGACGAGGCTGCGCTGAAAGACTTCCTCGACAATGGCCATGTCGCAGGTGCCGCGCTTGACGTGTTTGAGGTGGAACCGGCGACCGAGAACGTTCTGTTCAACCATCCGAATGTTGTCGTGACCCCGCATCTTGGCGCTTCGACCACCGAGGCCCAGGAAAACGTCGCCCTGCAGGTGGCCGAGCAGATGTCGGATTATCTGTTGACCGGGGCCGTCTCCAACGCGCTGAACATGCCCAATGTCACCGCCGAGGAAGCCACGGTCATGGGGCCCTGGATCAAGCTCGCGGGCCATATCGGTGCCTTCATCGGCCAGATGACCGATGAACCGGTAAAGGCGATCAATATCCTCTATGACGGTAAAGTCGCGGATATGAACCTTGCCGCGCTGAACCAGGCGGTGATCGCCGGTGTGCTGAAAGCGCAGAACCCGGATGTGAACCTGGTTTCGGCCCCGGTTGTGGCCAAGGATAAGGGCATCCAGATCTCGACCACCAAACAGGATAAATCGGGCACTTTCGACGCCTATATCAAAGTGACCATGGTCACCGACAAGCGTGAGCGTTCGGTTGCGGGCACGGTGTTCTCGGATGGCAAGCCGCGCTTCATCCAGATCAAGGGCATCAATATCGATGCCGAGATCGGGGCGCATATGCTCTATACCACCAATGAGGACGTGCCGGGCATCATCGGTCTGCTGGGCATGACCATGGGCAAGAACAACGTCAATATCGCGAATTTCACCCTCGGCCGTTCCTCGGTCGGCCAGGATGCGATTGCGATGCTCTATCTCGATGCGCCGATCGACACCAAAGTGGTCGAGACGCTCGAGGCGACCGGCATGTTCCAGCAGGTCAAGCCCCTGGCCTTTGAGGTCTGAGATCGGGCCGGTGCAGGGGGGCCAGCCCCCCGCGCCCCCCGGGATATTTCCGGACAGATGAATAGGAAAAAAAAGGGGCACCATAACCGGTGCCCCTTTTTTTGCTTGTCAGGCGTGATTGCCCCAGGGGCCGTGATGGATGTCTTTGCCATCCAGCCGGTCAAAGCCATGCGCGCCAAAGAAGTCGCGCTGGCCCTGCAGCATATTCGCCGTGCCACGGCTGGTGCGCATCAGATCAAACCATGCCAGCCCGGCCGAGAGCGCCGGCAGGGCATGGCCTTTCAGCGCCGCAGTGGCGACGACCCGGCGCAGGGCGCCATGATGCTTTTGCAGATAGGCGGTGAATGCCGGAGCCAGGATCAGATTACGCGCCGGATCCTCACTCAGGGCCTGGGCCATTTCATCGAGCATGGCCGAGCGGATGATACAGCCCTCACGCCAGACCCGGGCGCATTCCGGCAGCGGCACGCCCCAGCCGAAGCTTTTCGAGGCCGCATCCAGCATGGTGAAGCCCTGGGCATAGCACAGGATCTTGCCCGCGATCAGCGCGCCTTCCAGCTCATCAAGGCTCAGCTCCCCCTGCAGCGCCTCGGGCCCGGCGCCGAAAGCCGCCTCGCCCGCTGCACGTTCTGTCAGCCGCGACGAGACATTGCGCGCCATCACCGCCGCCTCGATCACCGGCACCGGCGCCGCCAGATGCTGCGCCTCAATCGCGGTCCAGCGCCCGGTGCCCTTCTGCCCGGCGGCATCAAGGATCACATCCAGCATGGCCGCGCCGGTCGCAGGATCGGTGGCCCGGGCCACCTTGCCCGAAATCTCGATCAGATAGGATTTGAGGACCCCTTCATTCCAGCCCTCAAACACCGAGGCGATCTCAGCGGCACCCTGCCCCATGCCATCGCGCATCAAACCGTAAACCTCGGCAATCATCTGCATATCGGCATATTCAATGCCATTATGCACCGTTTTGACGAAATGCCCGGCCCCGCCCGGCCCCATCCAGGTGGCACAGGCCTCGCCCTGGTATTTCGCCGCAATCGCCTGCATCACCGGCGCGATCCGGTCCCAGGCGGCACGCGGGCCACCGCCCATGATCGCCGGACCATGGCGCGCGCCCTCTTCACCGCCCGAAACCCCCATGCCGATGAAGGGAACGCCTGCCGCTTCTGCCTCGGCCGAGCGCCGCTCGGTATCGTTGTAATTCGCATTGCCGGCATCGATGATCAGATCATCCGGCCCCAGCAGCGGCCGCAAAGCCGCAATCTGCTGATCAACCGCCCCGCCCGCCGGCACCATCAGGATGATCGCACGCGGCGCGCGGATCGCCGCCACCAGCCCTTCCAGGCTTTCCGTCGGCACGATCTGTGCGGCCAGCTCACCTGCCCCGGCGTGAAACGCCCGGGTCACTTCGGTGGTGCGGTTCCAGACTGCGATCCGGTGCCCTTTTTCAGCGATGTTCAGCGCCAGAGCCGCCCCCATCACCCCCAGCCCGATCAGACCGATCTCTGCTTGCTGCATTCTGACCTCCTTATGCTTTCGCCCGTCAATGTTAGCGCAAACACATCTGTCACTTTGCGCCAGCGGGGGCAAGGCGGGCCTTGCTCTCGGAATGCGCTAAAGCCTAAGCCTTCCGCATCTCAGAAGGGAGCCTGCTCATGCGCAGCTATGCAATCGGCGATATCCACGGTCAGCTCAGCCTGCTGAAATCCGCTCATGAGCTGATTGCCAGGGATATGGAGCGCTATGGCTCTGCGCCGGTGATCCATCTGGGCGATCTGGAGGATCGCGGCCCGGCCAGTGCCGGGGTGATCGATTATCTGATGCAGGGCCAGCAGAGGGGCGAGGACTGGCTGGTGCTGAAAGGCAATCATGACCGGCTGTTCACCCGCTTCATGCAAGATCCCTGGTGGGCCGATCCCTTTCTGTCGCAGCCGCTGAACTGGCTGCATCCCAGGGTGGGCGGCGCCGAGACCATGCGCTCTTACGGCGTCCAGAAAGCCGCTGACCGGCCGGTCGAGGCGGTGCACCGCGATGCCCTCGCCGCCGTCGATCCGGCGCATCTGGCCTGGCTTGAGGCTTTGCCGCTCAGCCATCAGCGCGGCGAGGTGTTCTTTGTTCATGCCGGGATCCGGCCCGGCATCGCCCTGGCCGATCAGGCCGAAGACGATCTTTTGTGGATCCGCAAAGCCTTTCTTGAAGACAGCAGCGATCACGGCCGGCTGATCGTGCATGGCCATACCGCGATTGAGACCCCGGCGCATTTCGGCAACCGGGTGAATATCGACAGCTCGGCCGGCTATGGCGGCCCGGTCAGCGCGATTGTGATCGAGGGAAGCGATGTGTCTGAGCTGACCCCTGAGGGGCGGCGGCCGCTGCTGCCGGGCTGACTTACCAGAGCCGGACCCTGGCCCGGGCCGAGCGGCCTGCCGCATCAATCACACTCAGGGTGACAAAGCCGGTGCCCTGCAGCGGCAGAAAGGTCTCGCGCGCCGCCTCGGCCACCGCCAGCGGCGTGCCATCGGCCAGCCAGGTGAAAGGCCCGGTGCCGCCCGAAACCTTTACCTTCAGCCCGGCGCGCAGCAGCTCGACCTCGGCCCCGTCGGGCGGGAACTCCAGCTTCGGCGCCCCCTCCTCGACAAAAGCGGCATTGCGCGGACGAAAGCGCTGCAAGGGCTGCGGCAGCTGGCGATTAGCCACCAAAAGGGTCGCGGCAGGCGCAGGCGGCTGCGGCGTCAGTGCCGGTTTCAGCCGGCTGAAGGCCTGAAACAAAACCGGCGCGGCGGTATCGGCGCCAAAGGCGCCCGGCACCGGCGTGCCATCGGCCCGCCCCATCCAGACCCCGATCACATGCGCACCGTCATAGCCGATCGCCCAGGCATCGCGGTGGCCGTATGAGGTGCCGGTCTTATAGGCCAGCCGGTTGGCAGGCGCGCCGGGCGGCGGCGCAAGACCGGCCAGAATATCGCTGACCTGCCAGGCCGCCACCGCAGAGACCAGCCTCTGCCCCTCGCCCCGGCCCTCACCCAGACGCCAGCTGAGCGGCAGGGCCACCCCGCCGCGCGCAAGGCCGGCGTAAAGCTGCACCATATCCTCAAGGCTGACCCCCACCCCCCCCAGCGCGACGGCAAGGCCAGGCTCGCCACCAGGGATGCGGTATTTCACCCCGGCCCGGCCCATGGCGGCGATCAGTTTCGCCGGGCCGAAAGCATCGGTCAGCGCCACCACCGGAATGTTGAGCGAAATCTGCAAAGCCTCCCGCAGCCGGATATCGCCGCGATACTGGCGGTCAAAATTCTGCGGCGCATAGCTGCCAAAGGACATGGGCCGGTCCGAGATCAGCGTCTCGGGATGGGCCAGGCCCTCGTCAAAGGCCAGAGCATAGACCAGCGGTTTCAGCGTCGATCCGGGCGAGCGCAGGGCACGGGTCATATCGACAAAGCCCTGGCGGCCATCATCCTTAAACCCGGCCGAGCCGACCGAGGCGAGGATTTCGCCCGAAAGGTGATCGGCCACCACAATCGCGATCTGCAGGCTTTCGCCGCGCGCCGCCACGGTTTCCACCGCCAGCCGCTCGAGCCTTTTTTGCAGATCAAGGTCCAGGGTCAGACGGTGCAGGGGCAAAAGCGGTGCCCCGGCCCGGGCGCGGTCGGCGAGATGCGGCGCATAGGCGGGGAAAGGCTGGCGCAGGCCGGGCACGACCTCGCGCAGCGCCGCCTCAGCCTCCTCGGCCCCGATCAGGCCAAAGCGCACTGCCCGCGCCAGCACCCGGTCGCGCGCCGCCTCGGCCCGGTCGGCGGCGCGGTCAGGACGGCGGCTTTCGGGCGATTGCGGGATCGCCACCAGCAAAGCCGCCTCGGCCGGGGTCAGCCGGGCCGGTTCCTTGCCGAAATAGCTGAGGCTGGCGGCGCGCACCCCCTCAAGATTGCCGCCAAAAGGGGCAAGCAGCAGATAAAGCGCGAGGATCTGGTCTTTTGAAAGCGCGCGCTCCAGCTTCAGCGCCAGCCGCATCTGGCGCAGCTTGCCGCCCATCTCGCCGGTGCTGCCTTCCTCCAGCAGCCGCGCCACCTGCATGGTCAGGGTCGAACCGCCCGAGATCACCCGGCCATTTTTCAGCGCCTGCAGCACCGCCCGGCCCATGGCACGCGGATCAACGCCCACATGGTCGCGAAAGCGCCGGTCCTCATAATTCAGCAGCATCTCAATATAGCGGGCATCAACGCTGGCCAGATCGGCCTTCAGCCGCCAGCGCCCGTCGGCCACGGTATAGGCGCGCAGTAAGGCGCCATCGCGGTCGCGCACCTCGGTCGAGGTCTGGATCACCAAAGGCGGCAGAACCGTCGCATCGACCCAGGCATCAAATCCGTCACGCAGCCCCGCCGCAAGCCAGAGGCCTGCGGCGAAGCTCAGAAGCCAGCGCCCGCGCATGGGACCGCGCCCTGCCTTATTCTGCCGTGACCGTCACCTGGCCGATACCGGTCCGGGCGCGGAAATCGGGGCGGTACATATCCTCGACCGAGGCCGCCGGATGGTGGAACTGCCCGGGCGAGATCGCCCGCACGATGTAAGAGGCGCGGAAGGCATTGCGCGAGGTCCAGTCCACCTGGGTCATGAAGCGCTCCTGGCGGAATTCGGCATGATTGGCGCGGTTCGAGATATCCTCGCCCGGCAGATCATTCAGCCAGCCAAGACCCGAGGTCGATCCGCCCGAAATCAGGTTCGGATTGTCGATCTCAAAGCCTGCGGGCAGCGGATCGGCCAGCAAAAGCCGGGCCGAAGCCTGATCCCAGGGCGTCACGGTCAGCACGACCACCAGGCGATCCCCCGATTTCACGCTCTCAGCCGAAGCGGGCTCGCCCTCCAGGGTGTAATAGGCGCGCTCAAGCGTGAACCCATTGCCGCCGGCAGGCTCGGCTTCTGCCGGGATACCATAGGTCGAGAGGGTCAGGATGGTATCCGCACCTTCGTTTTTCACCACCACCGGCTCAGCCCCATCCTGCAGGATCCGCACCAGCGGCCCTTCGGCGGCAGCGCCATTCAGGGTGATCCCCGAAGTGTCGGGCCGGTCGATCAGCGCATTCGAGGCCATCAGCATCCAGGTCGCTTCCTGGGTCGAAAGATTGCTGCCACGGCTGACCAGACGGTCGGTCAGAGCCTCGCGATCAATCGCCTGCGAGCCGGATTCAACGGCAAGGGTCAGCAATGCCGCCGCATCGCGGCTGTTGGTGCCATAATCGGCGCGCCAGTAGCTCTCTTTGCCGCTTTCAGCCGCGAAACGCTCCTGCATCCTGGTGCCGGCTTTGCGGAACAGCTGATCCGCCCGGGTCTGATCGCCATAAGAGGCCAGAGCCGCAGCCAGCTGGCCCTGGGCCAGCGGCGTGGCGAAATCATCGCCTTTCACATCGGCATAATAGCGCAGATCGCCGATCGCCGCCGCGCCTTCGCGCGCCAGAACCATCAACGCATAGGCCAGAGCCGTGCCGCCACCCTCGGTTTTCGCATCAAATTCGGGCGCATAATTCACCTGATTACGCAGGTTCGACAGGGCATTGCGGAAGGCCAGATCCGGCACCGCATAGCCCTGGGCCTTTGCCCGGCTGAGGAAATCGGTCACATAGCTGTCGAGCCAGAGATCGCCCGAGCCGGTCGACCAGAGGCCGAAACTGCCCGAGGAGGCCTGGCGCGTCAGGATCTCGGCCACGGCCTGTTCGACCCGCCCGCGGATGTTATCGGCGCCTTTCAGATCGAGCAGCCGCGCCATTTCATCGAAATAGATCAGTGGCAGTGCGCGCGAGGTCATCTGCTCGGTGCAGCCATAGGGATAGTGATCCAGCGCAACCAGCAGACCCGGCGCATTCAGCCGTGCCAGCGGGCCGATGGTCATCACCGATTTGCCGCTGCCCGGCTGCAGATCGGCAAAGACTGCCTGATCAAAGGTAAAGCTCTCACCCGATTTCAGATCGAGCCGCGAGATTTTCGCCACCTCCGGATCATTGGCCTGAACCGGCAGGGTCAGCTCTTTGACCAGGGCTTTGCCTTCGGGCGTGGTCAGGGTGACGGTGATCTTATGGATCCCCGGCAGCAGGGCGGTGACCGGAACCTCAATCACCTGTTTGCCATGCTCAGCCAGGGTGACATCCGCCGGGAAGGCGCCAAGGGTCACGCCCTCAGCCGCAGCCGTAACCGACATTTTGCCCGAGGGACCGCTGGCATGGACCAGCTCGAGCAGCAGGCGGCTGGCATCGCCCGGCGCCATGAAGCGCGGCAGCGAGGCGGTGACCACCACCGGATCGCGCACCAGCACCTCTTTATCGGCCTGGCCCACCCCGGTCTTCGACCAGGCCACCGCCATCACTTTCACCGAACCGTTGAACGAGGGCAAAGTGAACGAGGTCCGCGCATAGCCATCTGCGCCCACCTCAAGCGGGCCCGAGAAATAGGCCACCAGCTCTTCGGTGGGAGGCGGAGCCTGCAGGCGCGCCTGGGCGCCGGCATCACCACCCGAGCGCACCTCACCCTCGGCCCCGTTCAGCCCGTCGATCAGCCGGCCATAGATATCGCGGATGCCGACGCCCAGCTTACGCTGGCCGAAGAAATGGCCCTGCGGATCGGGGGATTTAAAGGCGGTCAGGTTCAGAATGCCCTGATCGACCGCAGCGATGGTGACATAACCGGTCTCACCCGGCTCAATCCCCTCAACCTTCACCGCCACATCCAGCGCCCCGCGCGGATCGACGGCATCGGCGGCCTCAACTGTCGCCTGCAGCGCGCGTTTGCCCGGATCGATTTTGGCATAGGAGAGGCCAAGTGCGCGCGAGGGCACCCGGCCCGCCGCCACATCCATCGGTCGCAGCACCGAGGCCGTCACATAGACCCCTGCGCCCCAGTCATCGGTGACATCGAGCGCGATCAGGTTCTCGCCCTCGCTGACCTCGACCGCTTTCATCCCGACCAGACGGTTCGAGACCACGGTGACCAGTGCCGTACCGGCTGCGCGCGGCACGATGCGCAGCTGCGCCTGGTCGCCCGCTTTGTAATCAGGCCGGTCAAGCGACAGCTCCAGCGTGTCAGGCGTCGCGCTGACATCGGCAGGCGCATACCAGCCCGAGTAGAAGCCGGTCGAGCTGACCACCTTGCTGCCGCCGATCTCTTCCACTTTCAGCTCATACTGACCCCAGTCGACCTTGGCGCTGATCTCAGCCGGATCGCCGCCGAGGCTGGCCGCGCCTTCCGCGACCACGCTGCGATAGGTCACCGGCTCCCAGTTCCAGGAGCCATAGCTCTGATACCACTGCCAGTCGGTCTGCAGACGGGTCAGGGTCCATTTCACCTCCATCGGCTGCGGCGCCAGATCCGGCCCCAGCGCGATCAGGCTGAACCTTGCCTCTGATCCTTCGGCCACCACACCGTCAAATCCCGGTTTGACGCCGATCATCGGCCCGTCGGGCGTGACTGGTACTGAGAGGCGGCGCTCGACCGGACGGCCCGAGCCCTCCGACACGCGCAGCACGAAATCGGCCTGCAGCGGACGGTCCACATTTTCCGCCACCGGCAGCGCCGCATCGATATAGGCCTTGCCATCTTCCAGCGTTTCCGCGCCGCCAAGGCCTTCACTCAGCGTCTCAAACGGCTGGTCATGGCGGCCAAAGACATAGCCCGGGAAGGCCGTCAGGCCAGGCGCCGCGCGCAGGAGCACCTCACCCTCGACCGCGAGACCCGCAGCAGGCGCGCCAAAGAGATATTTCGCATCCAGCGTAAGCGCGGCCACCGGCTCGCTGAGCGAGAGGGTTTCCCCTTCGGTTTTCAGCGTGAAATCAATGCGTTCCGGCAGGAAATCCTCGACAAGGAAGGTCTTGCGGGTCAGCGCCTCGCCTTTGGCATCGGCCAGAATGGCCAGAGACCAGACCCCGCGCGGCGCCGATCCCGCCACCGACAGCTCAAAGACATAGCCGCCGGCGCCTTTATCCTCGACCAGCTGGCGCGAATATTCGACCCCATCCGGGCGGGTCAGCACGGCGGTCAGCGGCAGGCCCTCGACCGCTTCGGCGACCGGATTGCGGGCCACAGCGGTGGCATAGACCGTCTCACCGGCGCGGTAGGCGCCGCGATCGGTGGTCAGGAAGACATCGACCGGCGGCGCAGGCTCACGCCCCTCAACCCCCCGGTCCGACAGGTCAAATTCCGGATCGGTCAGCGACAGGAAAGAAATATCGCTGTCGCCATCGCGCAGAACGATCATCGCCGGGGCCTGGGCCCCGGTGCCACGCGCGAGGCCTGCATCAAACCGGGCATAGCCCTGATCATCGGTGGTGGTGGTGCCAAGCACGGCATTGGCGCGGCTCAGCAGTTCAGCGGTGACCCCGGCTTTCGCCCCGGCGCTGGCAAGACTGCGCACGAAGACATGCAGCCCGTCGACGCCCGAAAGCGTGGTCACCCCCAGATCCGAGATCACAAACCACTGCCAGGCCGGTGCGGTATCATAGCTGTCCGAGCCGGGAATAGCGGCACGCAGAGCGTAGATCCCGGCCTCTTTACCCTGCAAGGCCTCGCCCAGCGGCAGGCGGGTGGTGACATCGCGGTTCACCTCACGCAGCAGCCTGGCCTCGCCCTTCCAGACGCTGGTGCCGATATCGGCCCGGAAATCATATTCCTGGTAATAGGCCATCGGCGTGCCGAAGTAATATTCCTGGATCGAGCGCAGCATATTGCGGTCGGTGACCTGATAGAGCTCCAGCTCGATCGTATCGATATTCACCGATTCCACCGGCAGGGCCGCATCGCCGGTTTTCGGCAGCACATAGCCCCGGCCCGGGAAGCGCACCGCAGCAGCACGGTCGCGGATATACATCGACAGCTCGATATCTTTGGCGAGGCTCTGGCCATCAGCGGCGGGCAGGCCCTGACGGAAGGTCAGGCTATAGCGCTCGCCATGCTGCACGCCGGTCAGGCAGAGCTGGCGCTGATCGGGCATCTCAACCGCAAGACCCGCGCCCGGCAGTTTGATGTAATCGCTGTAATCCACACCGGTTGCCACCAGATCCTCGGTAAAACGGGCACAGATACGCGGCCGGGCCAGATCGGCCTCAACCACATGATCCTCGATGCGGAAACCATATTTACCCATCGCGGTCTCGAGCAGCTGCGCGGTATCGCTGCGCTGCTGCAGATCCTGGGCCAGACGCAAAGCCGGGACCATTTCGCGCCCCATGCCCTGCTGTTCCAGATCCAAAGCCATCTGCACCAGCAGGCTATGGCGCTGTGCCGGATGCTCCGAGCGCAGATAGCCATTGATCGCCGCCAGCAGCGCGCGCTGGCGATACCAGTAACGGTTATTCTCATCGCGATCAGCGGTCTGCGAGGCGCGGCGGGCATATTCCAGCCACAGATCGGGGCGGTCCTCGACATTCAGCGCCGCGCCGGTGAAGGCGGTGGCCATGATCATATCGCCCTGGGCCTCGGAATCTGCGGCTGACTGCAGATGTTCCTCCGCGCTCCAGCTGCCGCTGGTATGGGTGCGGCCGAGCGAGCTGGCCATATCCAGCGCTTCGCTGAACAGATGGGGAGGCAGGAAATCCAGCTCGGCGCGGCGGCTGCTTGCAAGGCCCGCAGCCGCGGGCGGTGCGCTGACGATCCGGGCCGAGATCGCGCCCTGGAAGAAGCTTTCCTCGCCTGGGCCCTGTTTCAGGAAGCAGCTGTTATTGCGGCTGTTGAAAGTATAGGCCTCGCAGCTTTTATTCGCGATACAGGCCCGCTCACAGGCATCCGAGGTTGTATCAAATACAGAAGAGAAATCGCCGCCCGGCAGATCAGCATCGCTGCTCACAATCGCGCGACGGGCCGGAATCAGCTCTTCGGCGCTGAGCGCGGATGGGAGTGCAGAGACCGCCAGGACCATGAAAAATCTGAACAGTTTCCGCATAACGCTCTCTCTCCCTACCAATAACCTGTGACAGACTGCCACGCGCATAAATCCACGACAAGGCGCACAGCCCTGCGTTGTCTTTAAGTCCTGCTTCACTTTTTACGGTAATGCTAGTGGTGAAAACCTTGCCTGCCGGCGAGAGGGGAAATGTCGTACCCCCGCTCTCCCCCGGGCAAAGCTGCGCTGCGCCGCCAGCGTGATGATCCGCCTCAGAAGGAGGGTGCTGTGAGCGATATGCCGATGCGAAACCCGCTGAGCGGGCCCAGCCTGCCAGTGCCGGCACCGCCCGAAACCCCCGGCAGGTGCCCGGACGCGGCTTTTTCCGGCAAAACAGCGCCGGGGCTGCGGATTGATCTGGCGGATCTGGCCGCAGCGGCACTTGAAGACCGCCTCTCGCCCTCTGCCCGGGCCCCGGCCCGGCCGCTGGCCGCCGCACCCCTCCGGCCTGCCGGAAGCGCCGCCACGCCGCCGCTGTTCAGCCCGCCGCCGCCGCTGTTCGGCGCCGGGCTGGCACGCCCCTGCCCGCCGCCCCGCCCCATCCCCCGCCCCGGCCCGTGCCTCGAGACGCCCCTGCGGCTGCTGGCGATGGAGGAAAACCTGACCTGCCAGCAGGTGCTGCGAAAATTCTGTGCCAGGTTTAATGTCATCCTGGCATTTGCCGGTCAGACCACAGCGCTGGCGGTGCCGATGGCGGCCTTTCGTCCTGATCTGGTCCTGCTCTCGCTCCCCGCCAGCGCCGGCGCGGCCGGGATTTTTGCCGATACTCTGGCCAGGCTGCGCCGCGAGACTACAATCCAGCCGCTGATCGCGGCTATGGCAGAACCACACAGGCGGCAGGAGCTGCCGCCCGGTCTGCTGGCCCGGCTGGATGGCTGGCTCGATAAGCCTTTGCGCCGCTCGGGCTTTGCCGCCCTGCTGTCACTTTGCGGGCACCATCAGCCTGGCCCGGGCTCAGGCGACGTCACGCCCGGCGTTTTCGAGAATGGTCAGGAAAGCCGCGCCAAAGCGTTCGGCTTTCAGCGGCCCCATGCCCTGCACGCGCTCCAGCTCTGACAGGCTGCGCGGGCGGCGTTCGGCGATCTGGCGCAAAGTGGCGGCAGTGCAGGACAAAGGCTTGCCGGTGCCATCCTCGCCCCGCGCCAGCCGGATCTGAGCCTCGGCCAGCATATCATAGACCTGGCCTTCCGCCCGGCCCGCCAGCGCCATGCGCGCCGGATGCGGCACCCCGGCTGTGCCATCTTCGGCCAGGCGCAAAACCTCAAGGAAGGCCAGTCCATAGCTTTCCAGCTTTTTCGCCCCGATGCCGGTGATCCCGGCCATGGCATCAAGGCTGGAGGGGCGTCTGGTCGCCAGCTCGATCAGCGTGCGATCGGCAAAAATCACATAGGCCGGAACACCCGCCGCCTCGGCCAGGGCGCGGCGCTTTGCTTTCAGCGCGGAAAGCAGCGGCGCATCCTCCTCGGCCACCAGCGCTTTGGCGGTGAATTTGACCCCTGAAACCGGCGCCGGTTTGCGCAGCATCACGCTCTCTTCGCCGCGCAGCACCGGGCGGGCCGCTTCGGTCATGCGCAAAGCACCATGGCGCTCACTATCGGGGCGGACCAGATCACGCCCCGACATCTGCAGGAACACGGAGGTCCAGGCCCCTTTCGACATCTCGCGGCCCACGCCAAAAGTCGGCAGCTGATCATGGCCCCGGCCCCGGATCCGCTCATTGCTGGTGCCGGTCAGAATATCGATCAGATGGCCGGCGCCATAGCTTTCGCCGGTGCGCAGCACGGCGGACAGCGCCTTGCGCACCGCTTCGGTGCCGTCAAACACTGCAGGCGGGCTGGCGCAGAGGTCACAATTGCCGCAGGGCCCGCTCGCTTCGCCGAAATAAGACAGCAAGAGCTGACGGCGGCAGGCCAGGGCCTCCGCGAGGCCCAGCAAAGCATTCAGACGGCCGTGATCCGCCGCCTTACGCTCTGCCGGGGCCAGGCCCTCATCAATCTGCGAACGGCGGTAGCGGATATCTTCCGCGCCATAAAGCGTAAGCGTTTCAGCGGGTTCGCCATCGCGGCCCGCCCGGCCGATTTCCTGGTAATAGCTTTCAATTGATTTTGGCAGATCGGCATGGGCCACCCAGCGGATATCGGGCTTGTCGATCCCCATGCCAAAGGCCACGGTGGCGACGACAATCAGCCCGTCCTCGCGCTGAAAACTGGTCTCGACCGAGCGTCTGACCTCGGCCTCCATACCGCCGTGATAGGCGAGAGAGGAATGCCCGGCCTCACGCAGCGCCTGGGAGAGGGTCTCGGTCTTGGCGCGGGTGCCGCAATAGACAATGCCCGACTGGCCACGCCGTGCCGCCGCATAGCGCAGGATCTGCTCGCGCGGGCCATCCTTGGCGGCAAAGGCCAGATGGATATTCGGCCGGTCAAAGCCATGCAGGAAGGTTTCGGGCGTCTGGCCGTCAAACAGCCGGGTGACGATCTCGGCCCGGGTTTCCTCATCCGCAGTGGCGGTAAAGGCGGCCAGCGGCACATTCAGGCTGCGGCGCAGCGCGCCGATGCGCAGATAATCGGGGCGGAAATCATGGCCCCACTGGCTGACGCAATGCGCCTCATCCACCGCGATCAGCGAGACATTGACCCGGCGCAGCAAAGCCTCGGTCGCGCCGGTAGCAAGACGCTCCGGCGCCATATAAAGCAGTTTCAGCCGCCCCTCATCCAGGGCCTGAAACACCGCTTCGGTCTCTTCATCGGTATTGCCCGAGGTCAGCGCCCCCGCCTCAACCCCGGCCTCGCGCAGGCCGCGCACCTGGTCGCGCATCAGCGCGATCAGCGGTGAGATGACAACGGTCACCCCCTCACGGCACAAAGCAGGCAGCTGAAAACACAAAGATTTTCCACCACCCGTCGGCATGATGGCAAGGGTATTGCGCCCCTCGGTAACCGCGGCGACGATCTCGGCCTGACCGGGCCGGAAGGCCTGAAAGCCGAAAATATCCGCCAGAAGCCTGGCGGGTTCGCTGCGGTCTGGCGCGCCCATCAGTAGAAGGCGGCGGCGTTATTGGTCAGCACGATGCGCAGGGCATAGATCGCCAGCAACACCGCCAGCGGCGCCAGATCCAGCCCGCCCATCTGCGGCAGAATGCGGCGCACCCGGTCATAGACCGGCTCCAGCAGGCGGTTCAGCCCGTACCAGATCTGCGCCACCAGCGGCTGACGGATATTCAGCACCTGGAAATTGATCAGCCAGCTGAGGATCACATGCGCCAGCACAATGAATTGTGCCACATCAAGGATCAGCATCAGGATCTGGAAGAGAGAGGTCATCGCGCCCTCGTGGTTTTATGACTGCCCGGATTTGGATGAGAGGTAACCTGCAGCGCCCGGAAGGGCAATCCCCGCCCCGCCCTGCCTGAAGCGCGGAAGGTTCGGACGCCGGGTAAATCTTGACCTTCGCGTCAGCTTTCGTCACCTCCCTCTTAGCCACGGGCCTCACAGCCTGGCGCGCCGGGGTAAAGACCAGGTTGAAGGAGCCGGAAATGTATCCTCTCATTCGGATGATGGCGGTTTTCCTGCAGGCCCGGCGGGCGCCACAGATTCAGGCTCTCGACACCCTGGTCAGCCACCATATCTGTATGCCCTGGGATATCGATCCCTGGATGGAGCTGAACAACGGCCGCACGCTGACGCTTTATGATCTGGGCCGGATCGGGCTGGCCGCGCGCACGCCCCTGGGCAAAACCCTGCGCCAAAGGCGCTGGGGCATGGCGGTGGCCGGGGCCTCGGTGCGCTACCGCAAAAGGATCCGCGCCTTTGACCGCTTTGAGATGCGCTCGCGCCTGCTCGGCTGGGACGAACGCTTCCTTTACCTTGAGCAGAGCATCTGGCGCCAAGGCGAATGCGCCTCGCAGGTGCTGATCCGTGGCGCGGTGACAAAGGGCGCGCGCGGCATCCTGCCGCCCGCCGAACTGGCAGCCGTGCTGGGCCTTGCGCCGGAAAGTCCGGCCCTGCCCCGCTGGGCCATGGCCTGGATCGCCGCAGAGGCCGAGCGCCCCTGGCCGCCCGAGCCCGCCCCTGCCGCCAGGAGCTGAACTGCCCGCACCCAGGCTACCTGCTTGCCTTAGCCGGGATTTCGCGATTCACTCGGGTCCTGGAGATAAGGGGCAGTGTAAATGGTCAGTGCGAAGAAACGGATCTGGGGATGGTATTTCTTCGACTGGGCCAGTCAGCCCTACAGCACCCTGCTGCTGACCTTCATCTTCGGCCCCTATTTCGCGGAAATCGCCAGCGGCTATTACCTCGGCACCGGGCTTGATGCCGATGCGGCCGATGCCGCGGCGCAAAGCTTCTGGGGCTGGGGCATTGCCGCCAGCTCGGCGATTATCGCCATTCTCGCCCCGATCCTCGGCGCGATTGCCGACAGCACCGGGCGGCGGCTGATCTGGGTCTGGATTTTCTCGGCCTGCTATATCATCGGCGCCTGGGGGCTGTGGTGGGTGGCACCGGGGGGCGAGATCGGTATGCTCTGGTGGGGCGTGGCCTTCTTTGGCCTTGGCTTTATCGGCATGGAATTTGCCACGATTTTCACCAATGCCCTGATGCCCTCGCTGTCCGATCACGAGGATCTGGGGGCAATCTCCGGCTCGGGTTTTGCCTTTGGCTATCTGGGCGGGGTGGTTGCCCTGGTGATCATGCTGGGCTTTTTCATCACCGCGCCCGACACCCGCTCGGAAATAGACACCGCCGTGGTCTCGGCGCTGGAAGAGGGAGAGCCGCTGGTTCCCGATGATGACAGCCTCGCCGGGCCGGAACTGGGGATTGTCGGCGCCACCGCCTCTGAGATTGATCAGGGGCCGCGCACCTATCTCGGCCTGCCGCCGCTGCTGGGCGAGGATGCCGAGACCCGCACCGGCACCAGGATCGTCGGCCCCTTCACCGCGATCTGGTTCATTCTGTTCATGATCCCCTTCTTCCTCTGGGTCAGAGAACCGAAGACCGAGGCCCGGCCGTTGCAGATGGGCCGCGCCATCAGTGATCTCAAAGAGCTGATCCTGTCGCTGCGCTTTCGCCGCAGCCTCACCGCCTATCTCGGCTCCTCGCTGCTTTACCGCGATGCGCTGAACGCGCTTTATGCTTTCGGTGGCGTCTATGCCTCGCGCGTGCTGGGCTGGTCGATCGGCCAGGTCGGAATCTTCGGCATCATCGGCGCGGTGGCGGCGGTCTTTGCGGCATGGCTTGGCGGGCGGGCAGACCGCGCCTTTGGCCCGAGGCCGGTGATCGCGGTCTCGGTCCTCATCCTGACCCTCGTCTGCCTCGTTCTGGTCGGCATGACCCGCGAGCAGATCTGGGGCATCGCGCTCGATCCGGCCTCTTCCACCCCGGATCAGCTGTTCATGATCTGCGGCGGCCTGATCGGCGCGGCAGGGGGCTCGGTTCAGGCCGCCTCGCGCACGCTGATGCTGCGTCATACCACGCCTGAGCGCGCCGCCGAAGCCTTTGGCCTCTTCGCGCTCTCGGGCAAGGTCACCAGCTTCATCGCCCCGGCGCTGATCGCACTTGTCACCATGATCTCCGGCTCGCAGCGCATCGGCTTCTCGCCGCTGATTGCCTTGTTCCTGCTCAGCCTTATCCTTCTGGCCTTCGTTCACCCCAAAGGGGAGCAATCCCGATGATCCGTTTTCCGCGTTTTCTGAGCATCCTGTGTCTTGCCCTGGCTCTGCCGGTTCAGGCCGGGGCGCAATCACTGGCCAAAGACCTGTTTGGCAGCCACCGCGCCCCCTCGGCCCAGGCCGCCATGCCGATTGGAGCCTATTCCAAAGGCTGTGCGGCCGGGCTGCTGAAAATGCCCGAGAACGGGCCGCACTGGCAGGCGATGCGGCTGTCGCGCAATCGCAACTGGGGCCATCCGGTAATGGTCGAATATCTGATGGACCTGTCCTATGCCGCCACCCGGATCGGCTGGGGCAAGGGGCTATATATCGGCGATATCAGCCAGCCGCGTGGCGGGCCGATGATCACCGGCCATGCCAGCCATCAGATCGGCCTTGATGCCGATATCTGGTGGCTCGCGCCGTCACGGCTCGATCTGAGCGTGGCCGAGCGTGAAAGCCTGTCCTCAATCCCGATGCGTTCGGCCGATCAGCGCTCGGTGACCCGGGCCTGGAGCCCGGCGGCGCGCAATCTCCTGCAGGTCGCAGCCTCAGACCCGCGCGTCGACCGGATCTTTGTCGCCGCCTCGATCAAGCTGGAAATCTGCAAATCGGCAAAGAGGTCGGACCGCGAATGGCTGCGCAAACTGCGCCCCGTGGCCGGACATGACACGCATTTCCATGTGCGGCTGAAATGCCCCTCCGGTTCAGGCGGGGCCTGCGAGACCCAGAGCCCGAGCGTGGAAGAGCTGTCAAAGGGCGGCGATGGCTGTGATGACACGCTGACCTGGTGGGTCACCGATTATCTGAACCCGCCGAAAAAGACCGGTAAACCCGCGCCGAAAGACGAAGACCTGCCGAAGAAAAAGCATCCGCGCCAGTTCACCATGGCTGATCTGCCTGCGGCCTGCGCCTCGGTCGTTTCCTCGGACTGACATGCGCTCCGGGCCCGAAAGGGCCCGGAGGCCTCCGGCGGGGATCTTTCAGGGACAGATGAAATCGGCCCGCTCACGCCCCGCTGCTGATCCCTGCCCCGCGCTTGACGCGGCCAGGGGCGCGGCGTAGATGCCGGTCTGTACGCGCTCTGAGCAGCGCCAAGTGTCCGCTACCTTGTCAAAACGGAATTATATCCATGACGCGTCTTCTGCCTGGCATTATTGCCATGGCGGCCATTGTTCTGGCCTCCAATATCCTCGTGCAGTTCCCCTATGGGGAATTTCTGACATGGGGCGCTTTCACCTATCCTTTCGCCTTCCTCTGCGGCGATATCATCAACCGGGTGCAGGGCGCGCGCGCTGCCCGGATCGTGGTGCTGTTCGGCTTTATCACCGGGCTGATCTGCTCGCTGATCGGCTCGCAGATCAGCGGCGAGTTTGGCCCGCTGGTGACATTGCGCGTCGCGCTTGGCTCGGCTCTGGCCTATCTGGTCGGCCAGATGAGCGATGTCTCGGTGTTCAGCGCCTTGCGCGGCCGGGCCTGGTGGCAGGCGCCGCTTGCCTCCACCCTGGTCTCGTCCTCAATCGATACCGTGCTGTTTTTCAGCATCGCCTTCTCGGCGCCATTCGCCTTTCTTGAGCCCTCGGTCGACACCTCCTGGGCCTCGGAACCCGTGGCTTTGCTGGGCTTTGGGCCGCTGGCACCGTTCTGGGTCTCGCTGGCGATCGGCGACTGGTGTGTGAAAATCAGCCTGGCTTTGCTGGCCCTGGTGCCCTTCCGCATCATTACCCGACGTCTGATCACAAAATATGCGTAATTTCACTTGATTGACACAAAATCTGTGTCAGCATCGACCTATCGGAAACATTCGAAAGGAGGTGATCCAGTGTCTAGAGTGATATTGGAGAGGGGTGTCAAGACAGTCAGAGGGGGTGTTTTCTGAGGGCAGCCCCTCAGCGGACAACCAGCTGATTGGGCCATTATCCTAACTGGCCCATCTCCTGAGAACTCGGAAAGGGTCGCCATACCGGCGGCCCTTTCTCTTGTCTGCCAGCGCTCTTTCAGGCAGGCTCGCAGGCCCCTGCCCTGTGCTTCTGCCCCTGCGGATCCGTCTCGCCATGCTTTATATCACCGAAAGCCTCTCTCTCGCCGACTGGGAGCTGAGCGAGAGCTTCATGCGCGCCTCGGGCCCGGGCGGGCAGAATGTGAATAAGGTCGCAACCGCAGTCGAGCTGCGCTTTGAGGCCGAGCGCTCTCCGCATCTGGCGCCCGCGGTCAAAGCCCGGCTGAAGCGGATCGCCGGACGCAAATGGAGCCAGGAGGGGGCGCTGATCATTCAGGTCGATGAAACCCGCAGCCAGGCCCGCAACCGTGAAATTGCCCGCGAACGGCTGGTCGAGATGATCACAAAGGCGCTGACCGCGCCGAAGAAACGCATTGCCACCCAACCAACCTGGGGCAGCCAGCAGCGCCGGCTGAGCGCAAAAACCGCGCGCGGAACGGTCAAATCGCTGCGCGGGGCCGTCAGTGATGACGACTGAGGCGGCAGCCGGGCATCAAAACAGGTTGCCAGCGACAGAGCCAGGGTCTAGTCAGCGCGCGAATTGTGACAATTTCCTGAGGATTTTGTCACTCCTATGTGACGAGAGTTGAATGACCGACCCCCGCCCGCCCCAGATAAACCGCTTCAAGACACTCGACAAAGACCTGGACCGCCAGAGCGTCTTCGAGCATGCCGCCGATGCGGTCTCGCGTCCCATTGTGGCGCTTGGCATTGCCGCGCTGTTTATCGGCATCTGCGCCCTGATCGCCGCCGCCTTCGCCGGTGAAGGCCAGACCATGCTGATCATCACCGCTGCGGCAGGGTTCGGGGCCTATATGGCGCTGAATATCGGTGCCAATGATGTGGCCAATAATATGGGCCCGGCCGTGGGGTCAAAAGCCCTGACCATGGGCGGGGCGCTGATCATCGCCGCTGTCTGTGAAACCGCAGGCGCGCTGATCGCCGGCGGCGATGTGGTCTCGACCATTGCCGGTGGCATTGTCGCTCCCGAAGCGGTTGCCACGGAAAGCGTCTTCGTACGCGCCATGCTGGCGGCGCTGATCGCCTCGTCGCTCTGGCTGAATATTGCCACCTGGGCCGGTGCGCCGGTCTCGACCACCCATTCCATCGTCGGCGGCGTCGTCGGTGCCGGCATCGTCGCCGGAGGCTTTGCCGCGGTGAACTGGGGCATGATCGGGCAGATCGCCGCCTCCTGGGTGATCTCGCCCGTGCTGGGCGGAATTTTTGCCGCGCTGTTTCTTGCCATCATCAAGGCCCGCGTCAATGATGTGCCCGATAAGCTGGCCGCGGCCCGGATCTGGGTGCCTGCCCTGGTCGGCCTGATGGCGGGCACTTTTACCACCTATCTCGCCACCAAAGGCCTGAAGAAGCTTATCGATATTTCCGGCCTGACCGCGGCGGGTCTCGGCCTTGCCGTCGGTCTGCTGGTCTGGGCCTGGATGCGCCCGGTGATTGCGCGCAAATCCGCGACCATGGAGAACCGCAAGCGCTCGCTGAAACAGCTGTTCGGCCTGCCGCTGGTCGCGGCTGCCGCCCTGATGTCCTTTGCCCATGGCGCCAATGACGTCTCCAATGCCGTTGGCCCGCTGGCGGCGATTGTTCATGTCGTTCAGGGTAATGGCATGGCGGCGGGATCGGTTGGCCTGCCGCTGTGGATCCTCGCCATCGGTGCCTTTGGCATCTCCTTTGGCCTGATGCTGTTTGGCCCAAAACTGATCCGCCTCGTCGGCGATCAGATCACCAAGCTGAACCAGATCCGCGCCTTCTGCGTCGCGCTTTCGGCGGCGATCACCGTGATCTTTGCCTCGGCACTCGGGCTGCCGGTCTCCTCCACCCATATCGCGGTGGGCGGCATTTTCGGGGTCGGCTTCTACCGCGAATGGGAGGCCGAGCGCCGCGCCCGCAGGCAGAACCTGCATAAAGGCACGCCGCTGTCCGCCGAAGAGCGCCGCCGCCGCAAGCTGGTGCGCCGCCACCATGTCGTGGGCATTGCCGCCGCCTGGGTGATCACCGTGCCGGCAACGGCGCTGATTTCGGCCCTGGTGTTCTGGCTGCTCGGCACCCTGATCTGAGCCCTGCCCCCTGCGGCAAAATCAAAGGCCCCCAGGCGCAGATGCCGGGGGCCTTTTTCGTTTCGCGGTAAGGCCTCTGCTCAGACAAAAATCTCGCGCCGCTGCTGCTCACCGACTTTAAAGACCCGCTTATAGCGTTCGATCTCCTGGGTCGGGCCCATGGCTTTATTGGGATTATCTGAGAGTTTGACCGTCGGTCTGCCATCGGCTGAGACCGCCTTGCAGACCAAGCTGAAGGGCGCCAGCGCCTCATTCGGGACAAGGCCGCGGAAATCATTGGTCAGATTGGTGCCCCAGCCGAAGGACACTTTCACCCGGCCCTGGAATTGCTGGTGCAGGGTCTCAATGGTGCTGACATCCAGCCCGTCCGAGAAAATCACCAGCTTCTCGCGCGGATCCTCGCCGCGCTCCTGCCACCAGCGAATGGCGGTCTCGGCCCCCTCGGCCGGATCGCCGCTGTCGATGCGGATCCCGGTCCAGCCCGCCAGCCAGTCCGGCGCATGCTGCAGGAAACCGGCAGTACCATAGGTATCGGGCAGCATGATGCGCAGATTGCCGTCATGTTCATCATGCCAGTCAGCCAGCACCTGATAGGGGGCCTGGGCCAGCTCGGCATCATCCCCGGCCAGCGCGGCATAGACCATGGGCAGCTCATGCGCATTGGTGCCGATCGCCTCAATATCGCGTTTCATCGCGATCAGACAGTTTGAGGTGCCGGTGAATGCCTCACCCAGCCCCTCCTGCAGGGCCTGAACGCACCAGTCCTGCCACAGATAGCTGTGGCGGCGTCGGGTGCCAAAATCCGCCATTTTAAGGCCCGGCAGCTCGCGCAGCTTTTCGATCTTCTCCCAGAGCCGGGCCTGGGCGCGGGCATAGAGCACCTGCAGCTCGAACTTGCGCATATCTTTCAGAACCGCGCGCGAGCGCAGCTCCATGATCACCGCCAGCGCCGGAATTTCCCAGAGCATGACCTCGGGCCATTTGCCCTCAAAGGTCAGCTCATACTGGCCGTCGCGCTTTTCCAGCTGATAGGCAGGCAGGCGCAGCCCCTCGAACCATTCCATGAAATCGGGGCGGAACATCTGGCGCTTGCCGTAGAATGTATTGCCGCGCAGCCAGGTGCTTTCGCCGCGTTTCAGCGACAGCGAGCGCACATGATCAAGCTGTTCGCGCAGCTCGCCCTCATCGATCAGATCAGCAAGGCGCACATTCCTGCTGCGATTGATCAGCGAGAAGGTGACATTGGTGTCACGGCGATTGCGAAACACCGACTGGCACATCAGAAGCTTATAAAAATCGGTATCGATCAGCGAACGGACGATCGGATCGATCTTCCAGTTGTGATTGTGAACGCGGGTGGCGATATCGACCATTATGGCCTCCTGAGGGCGCGGGCAGGGCTGTTAAATCAATTGCTTGTCCTGCTGTCCAGCCGGATAGACAGGCACATCCTGCTGCCCGGCGCGCAGTGTTCTGACAAAGACCCCGGTTCAGGGCTGAGGGATCAGCCTGACCCCGGCCTTTGTCATGGCGGCACAGGCCGCATCCAGCGAGCCCTGCTGATCAATCGCCCGCGACAGATCGAGCCGCACCTCTGCCGCAAATCCAAGCCGCACCGCATCAAGCGCCGACCAGGCCACGCAGAAATCGGTGGCAAGCCCGGCAAGGGTCAGCTTCTCAATGCCCCGCGCGCGCAGCCAGGCCTCAAGCCCGGTCCCGGTCACCCGGTCATTCTCATAAAAGGCCGAATAGCTGTCGATCGGACGGCGAAAGCCCTTGCGCAGGATCAGCTGCGCCGGCTGCAGATCAAGCCCGGGGTGAAACTCCGCCCCCCGGCTGCCGGCAATGCAGTGATCGGGCCAGAGCGTCTGCAGCCCATAACCGGCTTCGCTCTGAGAGAAAGGCGCGGCCCCGGGGTGAGAGGAGGCAAAAGAGCTGTGGCCGGGGGGATGCCAGTCCTGGCTCAGCACCACACAGGAAAACTCCGCCATCAAAGCATTGATCCCGGCGATAATCTCATCGCCCCCCTGCACCGCCAGCGCACCGCCGGGGCAGAAATCATTTTGCAGATCAATGACGACCAATGCCTCATTCTCGCCACGCATAAAGCTCTCCTCTGCGGCTTTCCCCCTTGGACGACAGCGGGCCCCTCAGGTCAAGCAAAGCTTGATTTCAGCGCAAAACGGGTCCAAATCGCGGCTATGATCATCGTCTGCGCCCTTTATCACTTCACCCGCTTCCCCGATCCTGCTGCGCTGCGCGAGCCGCTGGCAGCGCTTTGCCTTGCCGAAGGCGTCAGAGGCTCGCTTTTGCTGGCGGGCGAAGGCGTCAATGGCACCATCGCCGGCAGCCGTTCCGGGATTGATGCGGTGCTCGCGCATCTGAAATCCCTGCCCGGCTGCGCCGGTCTCGATAGCAAAGAAAGCTATGCACAGACCATGCCTTTCGGGCGGATGAAGGTGAAGCTGAAGCGCGAGATCGTCACCATGGGGATCGAGGGCGTCGATCCCAAAGCCAGCGTCGGCCATTATGTGCAGCCGCAGGACTGGAATGCGCTGATCTCGGCCCCCGATGTGGCGGTGATTGACACCCGCAATGATTACGAGGTCGCGATCGGCACCTTTGAGGGCGCGGTCGATCCCGAAACCCGCAGCTTCCGCGACTTTCCGGCCTGGTGGGAAGAAAACAAAGAGCGCTTCCACAATAAACGCATCGCCATGTTCTGCACCGGCGGCATCCGTTGTGAGAAATCGACCAATTACCTGATCAGCCAGGGGGTGGAGGATGTGTTCCACCTCAAGGGTGGCATTCTGAAATATCTCGAGGAAGTGCCCGCCGGGCAATCGCTGTGGAAGGGCGAATGCTATGTCTTCGACGGCCGGGTCTCGGTGGGGCACGGGCTGGTACCGGGCGATTACCACAGCTGCGGTGCCTGCCGCCGCCCGATCCCGGCCGAAGACCGCCAGAGCCCGCACTATGAGCCTGGCGTTTGCTGCCCGGCCTGTCTTGAGGAATATTCAGCCGAGGACCGCGCCCGCTTCCGCGAACGCGAAAAGCAGATGCGCCTCGCCGAAGCGCGGGGCGAGCGCCATCTCGGCGGCAATCCGGTTCCGGAATGACAAAGGGGGCCCTGCGGCCCCCTTCCCTTTCGCGCCCTCAGCCCGCGAGAATATCGCGCACCATCGGGATCACCTGCTCGCCATAAAGGCGGATGCTGTCGCAGAGCTGATCATGGCCCATCGCGCCGGTGGCATATTTCAGATCAAAGCGGTCAATCCCCAGATCTTTCACCGTCGCGGCGATCCTGCGCGCCACGGTCCCGGGGCTGCCGACATAGAGCGAGCCGGTTTTCACCTCTGACAGGAAGCTGTCTTTCGTCACCGGCGACCAGCCGCGCTCACGCCCCAGCCGGGTGGTAAAGGCCTGATAGGCGGGCCAGAACTGCTCCATCGCCTGTTCATCGCTCGCCGCCACATGGCCCGGCGAATGCACCCCCACCGGGCGGCGCGGCCTGCCCAGCTGATCGGTGGCGCGGTTATAGAGATCGACATAGGGCAGGAAGCGGCGCGGATCACCCCCGATGATCGCCAGCATCAGCTGCAGATCCTGGCGCACCACCCTGACCACCGATTCCGGGCTGCCGCCCACCCCCACCCAGGTGACCATGCCCTCCGGCCCCAGCGGCGGATAGACCCGCTGATCCTTCAGCCCGGTCCGGGTCGAGCCACTCCAGGAAACCTGTTCCTCTTTCACCAGCCTGGCGAAGAGGTCGAGCTTTTCCTCGAACAGCACATCATAATCCCCGGTATCATAGCCAAAAAGCGGATAGCTTTCGGTGAACGAGCCGCGGCCAAGGATCGGCTCGGCGCGCCCGCCTGAGATCGCATTCAGGGTGGAAAAGCGCTGAAACACCCGCACCGGATCATCGGTCGAAAGCACGGTGACCGCAGTGCCAAGCCTGATCCGTTGCGTCTGTCCGGCGATGGCGGCCAGCACCACTTCGGGGGCGGAAATCGCGAAATCGTCGCGGTGATGTTCGCCAAGGCCGATAAAATCAATGCCAGCCTCTTCGGCCAGCACGCCCTGGGCCACGACATTGCGCAAAACCTGATCCTGCGGCAGCGGCCTGCCGTCAGCGCCGTTCTGCACATCGCCGAATGTATCAAGGCCAAGCTCGGTTCTCTGTGCCATGGCACCCTCCATTCTCACTGTAGCCGTCAAAATAGGCGCGGCGGCGCAAAGGAGAATTCCGCATTCGGGCAGAGGGTTGAGGCCCCCTGCGCACAGTGACGCAGGGGGCCAAGCGCTCAGCGCCGGGCTTCCATCACTGTCTTGATCACCAGCACCACCAGCGCGATCAGCGTCAGCGTTGTGGCGGCGGCAAAAGCGCCGCTGACATTCAGATCCTGGAACAGCAGATCAATCTGCAAAGGCAGGGTATTGGTCTGGCCACGGATTTTCCCCGCCACCACCGAGACACCGCCAAACTCACCCACTGCCCGCGCACCGCAGAGCACAGCGCCATAGAGCAAAGCCCAGCGGATATTGGGCAAGGTCACCCGGCGGAAAATCTGCCAGCCGCTCGCGCCCAGCGTCAGCGCCGCCTGCTCCTGCTCCGAGCCCTGGGCCTGCATCAGCGGCAGCACTTCACGCACCACGAAAGGCGCGGTGACAAACATGGTGACCATCACAATGCCCGGCAAAGCGAACAGGATCTGGATATCATGGGCGAGCAGGTAAGGGCCAAGCAGCCCGTTGCGGCCATAGAGCAGCAGATAACAGATCCCGGCAATGATCGGCGAGATCGAGAAGGGGATCTCGATAAAGGTCAGCAGCGCCTTGCGGCCGGGGAAGTCAAACCGGGCAATCGCCCAGGCGGCGGCAATGCCGAAACCGATATTCACCGGCAGAACGATCACTGTCACCAGCACCGTCAGCCATATCGCATGCAATGTATTCGGCTCGAGAATATTCGAGAAGAAGGCCGCCGATCCGGCGAGGAAAGCGCGATAGAAGATAAAAGCCAGCGGCACGACGACCAGAAGCAGCGTCAGCACCACGGCGAGGCCAATCAGCAGGCGCGGGATCAGCGCGCTTTCCTTTGGCGCAAGGGCGGCGGGTGGCGGGGCGGCATGGCTCATCCGGTTTTCCCCTTATAGCGCATGGCCCGAGCCTGCAGCAGGTTCGAGACCACCAGCAGCACCAGAGCGATCAGCAGCAAGACCAGCGCGATCACGGCCGCGCCATTGTAATCATATTCCTCGAGCCGGATCACCGCCAGCAGCGAGGCGATCTCGGTCTGCATCGGCAGATTGCCGGCGATGAAGACCACCGCGCCAAATTCGCCAAGGCTGCGCGCAAAGCTCAGCGTCACCCCCACCATGAAGGCGGGCAGGATGGCCGGAAAGATCACCCGGCGGAAAATGGTAAACCGGCTGGCCCCAAGGGTGCGCGCCGCCTGTTCATATTGCGGATCCAGATCCTCAAGCACCGGCTGCACGGCACGGATCACGAAGGGGATCGAGGTAAAGCTCATGGCGATGGCCACGCCCCAGATGGTGAAGACCACCTTCAGGCCGAGGGGTTCGAGCAGCGCGCCATACCAGCCATTGGCGGCAAACAGCGCCGAAAGCGCAAGCCCTGCCACGGCGGTGGGCAGAGCAAAGGGGATATCGACCAGCGCATCGAGGATGCGCTTGCCCGGGAAGTCATAGCGCACCAGCACCCAGGCCATCAGCAGGCCATAAAGCGCATTGAACACCGTGGCCATAAAGGCCGCCAGCAGGGTCAGCTGCAGCGCCGCCAGGGTACGCGGCGCGGTGGCAATGGCCCAGAACCGCGCCGGACCGATCTCGGCGCCTTTCAGCACCAAAGCGATGACCGGCAAAAGGATAATGACGCCGAGATAACTCAGCGTCACACCCATGGTCAGGGCAAAGCCAGGAAGAACCCGCTTCGGCTTTACAGCCGGAGCGGGAGCAGTGTTCGGGTTCATTGGTTCACGAAGACCTGATCAAGGATGCCGCCTTCGGCAAAATGTTCTTCTTTGATCTTCGCCCAGCCGCCGAAAGTTTCCTCGACATTGACCAGTTTCACTTCGGGGAAGCTGGCGGCGAATTCGGCTTTCACCGCCTCATCATGCACGCGGTTGAATTTCCCGGCGAGGATACGCTGGCCTTCGGGGGAATAGAGGAAGTCGAGATAGGCTTTCGACAGCGCTTCCGTGCCGTTCTTTTTCGCATTCTCGGTCACGATAGCGACCGGGAATTCGGCATAAAGCGACAGCGAGGGCGTGACGCGGACAAAGTTCTTATCGGCATATTGCGCCGCAATGCCGCCGGTCTCGGCCTCAAAGGTGATCAGCACATCGCCGATTTCTTTCTCGGCAAAGGTCACGGTGGCGGCGCGGCCGCCCTGGTCAAAGACCGGCACATTGCCAAAGAGCGCTTTAACGAATTCCTGGGCCTTGGCCTGATCGCCTGCATTCTTCTCCAGCGCATAGGCATAGGCCGCCAGATAGGTATAGCGCGCATTGCCGCTGGTTTTCGGATTGGGGAAGACGACCTTCACATCTTCACGCACCAGATCATCCCAGTCTTTGATATTCTTGGGATTATCGGCGCGCACCAGGAAGGCCGGCAGCGAATAGAAGGGCGAGGCCTCATTGGCGAAAGCCTCACGCCAGTTGGCATCGACCATGCCGCCCTCGGCCAGCACGTCGATATCAGTCACCTGGTTAAAGGTCACCACATCGGCGGGCAGACCCTCCAGAATGGCGCGGGCCTGCGAGGAAGAGCCGCCATGCGACTGATCAACGGTCACATCGCGGCCGGTCTCGGCCTTCCATTTCGCGGCAAAGGCCGGGTTAATCTCGGCGAAAAGCTCACGCGAGATATCATAGGACACGTTCAGCAGCTTATCCTGCGCAAAGGCCGGCAACGCGAGAACGAGGGAAAGTGCAGTAGCGACAAGACGGAATTTCACGGGAGTGACTCCTTAATTTGGCTATATGGTCTTCAGGCGGCGCGGCTGGTGAGGCGCGCGGCACCCGGGAAAATCTGCCCCGTTTCGGGGCGCAGCCGGACCTTCGTCCCAGCAGCAAGGCCAGGAGCACCCGCGCGACGCGGCAGCTCGGCCTCGATGATACAATTGCCCGGCCCCTCCAGCCGCAGCCGGTGCAGAGCGCCGGTCGAGAGGCTTTCGGTGACAATGAATGCCCCTTCGGGATCCGCGACAGGCGCAATATCTGAAGGGCGCAGGAACAGGGTGGCCGGCCCGTCCGGCAGATCGCGCAGTGCGAGCGCCGAGGCATCAATCCCCGGTGCCACCGCCCGGCCCGCCTGCAGCGTGACCCGGATCTCGACCGTCAGCCCGAGGAAGCTGGCGGTGAAGGGGGTGGCGGGATTGTCGTAAATCTCTTCCGGGCGGCCGATCTGTTCGATCTGCCCTGCCCCCATCACCACCACCCGGTCGGCCAGCTCGAAAGCCTCTTCCTGGTCATGGGTGACGAAAATCGTGGTGGTGCCGGTGGCCTCATGCACCTCGCGCAGCCAGCGGCGCAGATCGCGGCGCACCTGGGCATCGAGCGCACCGAAAGGCTCGTCAAGCAGCAGCACTTCAGGATCGATGGCAAGCGCGCGGCCAAGCGCGACGCGCTGGCGCTGACCGCCCGAAAGCTCGGACGGATAGCGGTCAGCCAGCTGCGGGATCTGCAGGAACTGCAAGAGCTCCTCCACTTTCGTGCGGATCTGCGCGGCAGAGGGGCGCTGTTCACGCGGCAGCACGGTCAGTCCAAAGGCGATATTGTCACGCACTTTCATATGCGGGAACAAAGCATAATGCTGGAACACAAATCCGGTGCGGCGCTGTTCAGCACGTTTGCTCAGCCAGTCCTCGCCGGCAACACGCAGCTGACCCGAGTCGGGCCAGTCAAGGCCCGAGATGATGCGCAGCAGAGTGGTCTTACCCGAGCCGGAGGGCCCGAGCAGAGCCACCAGCTCACCCTTGCCGACCGTCAGGTCGACACCACGCAGAACCTCGGTCTGGCCGAAGCGGCGGGTCATCTGGGTGATGGAAATACTCATCTGTGCGGATCCCTGTCTCTCTGACGGAAGCTACCCGCGACCACCCCCTCCTCACAAGGAAAGGGATCGGGCGATTTTTGCCCCTGTTAGAGAATAATATTCTACACCAACCCCCCGATTTCCCGTGGTCCTGCCGCCGCCCGGCAAGACAGCATGCACCAGAGGGGCAAGGCCCGAATGTAGGCGTTGCACCAGCGCGGCTCCGCCGTTACCCTGCACGTCACCCTCTTGTTGCGAGGGCTTATCCCGGCCTTTTCCGGAGCAGACTGCCGGACAGTGTCAGTTCATGTTCAACGGTACAGGGCTAAAATTTGCTCAAAAGACGTCGCAGAACCCTTCTCACGTTCTTCTTTACCCTGGCGATCGGGGCAGTGGTCACAAACCTTGTGGGCCGGATCGAATCTTCCAGACATCAGGCGGCGTTTGAGCGGACCCTTGCCGAATTCGGCGGCAGCGCTACCGAGCAGATCACCCGCGACATCACCATCCTGCGTGCCACAAGGGCTTGGGTCGAGACGGCTTTTCAGTCGGGCCATACCACTGGCTTCAGCACCCTCACCCGTGATGTCTTTGCCAATTACGTGCATAAACTGGGCCTGCAGCCTTCGGATGCCGGATTGCAGGGGCTGGGCTTCGTGCCGATCATCCGCCCGGAGAATGCCGCCGAAATCGACGCAAGGCTTGCGCGCGACTACGGCGGTAAGCGCCGGGTCTGGCCCGACAGTTCCGCAGCCCTGCGCACCACCATCATGCTGCTTGAGCCCGCCAATGCGCGCAATCAGGCCGCTATCGGCTATGATATGTACAGCGAGCCCTCGCGGCGCATGGCAATGGATGCCGCCCTCAGCTCGGGCGAGCCTGCCGCCTCGGCCCCGGTGGTGCTGATCCAGGATATGAATGACGGTCGCCAGGCCGGGATGCTGATTTTTCTTTCTGTCAGCTCGCATCCCGGGCCCGGCAGCCCGCCCGACGCCCTCGTCTACGCGCCTTTGCGCGCCGGGGATCTGTTTGAAAATGTGTCAGCCGCCTACCATAACCGGCTGAAAATCCGCGTCACCGATGTCTCCTCGCCCGGACTGGCGCTCTATACCAGCCCTGATTTCTCAGAGCATTCAGGCATTCTGCGCGGCAGCATCATCATTGAGGTGGCAAATCGCAAATGGCGTATCGAGGCCCATGATCCGGGCGGCGAGGATATGTTCGGCATCCGTCCCTTCACCCTGCTGACCGCGGCGATGATGCTGCTGCTGGCGCTGCTCGCAGCCCTGGCCGCCCAGGCCACCGGCGCGGCAATGGCGCGGGCGCGCGAGCTGAACCGGCTGCAGCAGACCGCGCTGCGCGAGAAAGATCTGCATCTGCGTGAGATGTCGCACCGGCTGAAAAACTCGCTGACTAGGGTCGCGGCCATGGCGCGGCAGGCGGCGCGGGGCGCCGAAAGCAAAGAGGATTTCGTGCTTTCGATGAACCGGCGGCTGCAGGCCATGGCGGGGGCCCAGGATATGCTGACCCGGTCCGAAAATGGCCGCGCCGATCTGCGCTCGCTGATCGAGGCCGAGCTGGCGCAGATCGCCAGCAACGACGGCCATGCCAGCGAGGCCGAACGCCATATTGAGGGACCAACAGTGCTGCTTGACGCCCGTGAAACCCAGGCTTTGGGGCTGACGCTGCATGAACTGGCCACCAATACGCTGAAATATGGCGCCGGCAGCCTGCCCGGTGGCAGGCTGAGCATCCACTGGCAGGTCAGCCGCGAGGGAAGCTGCCGCAGGCTGGAGCTGATATGGCACGAAGAGGGCCTCTGTGATCAGCCGACCAGCACCCCCGATGCCAGCAGCGTCGGCCGGCAGAAAAAGGGCTTTGGCACGCAGCTGATTGAGGCCTGTATCCGCATTGAGCTGGGCGGGGAGATCCGGCGCAGCTTCAGCCCGGGCCAGATGCGGGTCGAGATCAGCATCCCGCTGAACAGCTGAGTTCTCCCGGAAGCGAAGCCCCCGCACCACGCCCGGGAGTGACCGCAGCAAAAAGGGCAGAAGGGTTTATCCCCCTTCTGCCCTTTTAAAGTCTGACGCCCTTCAGAAGGTGACCACGGCGCGGATCGATTTGCCCTCATGCATCAGATCGAAACCATGGTTGATCTCTTCGAGCTTCAGGTGATGGGTGATCATCGGATCGATCTCGATCTTGCCATCCATGTACCAGTCGACGAATTTCGGCACATCGCGGCGGCCTTTGGCGCCGCCGAAAGCGGTGCCTTTCCACTGCCGGCCGGTGACCAGCTGGAACGGACGGGTCGAGATCTCCGCCCCCGCCGGAGCCACGCCGATGATCACCGAGACACCCCAGCCACGATGCGAGCATTCCAGCGCATCGCGCATCACTTTGACATTGCCGGTCGCATCAAACGAATAATCGACCCCGCCGATATGATCATTGCCGCGTTTGGTCAGATTGACGATTTCCTGCACCACCGAGCCCCCGATCTTCGAGGGATTGACGAAATGCGTCATGCCGAATTTCTTCGCCATCACCGCCTTATCGTCATTCAGATCGACGCCGATGATCATATCGGCCCCGGCCATGCGCAGGCCCTGGATCACGTTCAGCCCGATGCCGCCCAGACCAAAGACCGCCGCCGTCGAGCCGATCTCGACCCCGGCGGTATTGATCACCGCGCCGATGCCGGTGGTGACGCCGCAGCCGATATAGCAGATCTTATCGAAAGGCGCGTCATCGCGGACCTTGGCCAGCGCGATCTCGGGCATGACGGTGTGATTGGCGAAGGTCGAGCAGCCCATATAATGATAGATCGGCGTGCCATCGAGCATCGAGAAGCGGGTGGTGCCATCGGGCATCAGGCCCTGGCCCTGGGTATTGCGGATCGCGGTGCACAGATTGGTCTTGCCCGAGAGGCAGGAATAGCATTCGCGGCATTCCGGGGTATAGAGCGGGATGACGTGATCGCCCGGCTTCAGCGTGGTCACCCCCTCGCCGACCTCGATCACCACCCCTGCGCCCTCATGGCCCAGAATACAGGGGAAAATCCCCTCCGGATCGGCACCCGAGCGGGTGAATTCATCGGTATGGCAAAGGCCGGTGGCTTTGATCTCAATCAGAACCTCGCCCTTTTTCGGGCCTTCGAGGTTCACTTCCATAATTTCAAGCGGTTTACCGGCAGCAACGGCCACGGCGGCACGGGTGCGCATAGAGGATCTCCTGATAAGCTCCCGGTTTTTCTGATTGAGGCCGGACCCAAAAGCAATCCGCTTTACCTCTGCCCGGAGTACAGCCCCGTGTAAAGCCGAGCCTCCTGGCATCCTGGTGGTGACAGCCCGGTGCACATGCCATTTCACCCCAGCTCCCCCATGACAGGGCCCGCAGCCGGGCGATTGCCGGAACTGCGGTAATTTTTTCGCAGCATGGAACCAGACCAGCGGGGCCTGGCGTTATCTGCAGTGTCTTATTTCCGGAGGTTTTCTATGACCCTTAAATCCATCGCCCTGATCGCTGCCCTGCCGCTGGCTCTTGCAGCCTGTGTCGAGACCGAGACCACAACGGTTGTTCCCGATATGAGCAATCACCCGTCAAAATGTGGCGCGGATCAGCTTTATGGCCTGATCGGTCAGCCGGTCAGCACCCTGCCCGCCCGCCCCTCCTCCGAGCCGATGCGGATCCTGACGCCGAATGGCATTGCCTCGGCCGATTACTCGCCCAGCCGCCTGAATGTGAAAGTGGACGGGCGCAACCGGATCACCGAACTGACCTGCGGCTGAGAAGCGCCGGATCCGGCAGCGGGGCGGTTCAGCCGGCCCGCACCGCCCCGCTCAGAATGACCAGTGCGCCTGCCAGCGCCAGCCCCGCGCCGATCAGATCACTGGCGCGGGGGATCTCGCCTTCGGCCAGCCAGAGCCAGCCAAGCGAGGCGCAGATATAGACCCCGCCATAGGCCGCGAAAGAGCGCCCGGCCTGATCGGGCGGTGTCAGTGCCAGCGCCGAGGCAAAAGCCGCCAGTGCCAGCACCCCTGGGACCAGCCAGAGCGCCGAAGCCCCCTGTTTCCACCAGGCCCAGAAGGCGAAGCAGCCCAGGATCTCGGCCAGGGCCGCAAAGAGATAAAGCCCCGCCGTCACGCGCCGGAACTGTCGCGCCAGCGGTTGGCGATCGGGTAGCGACGATCCAGCCAGAAGGCCTTCTGGGTCAGCCTTGTGCCCGGGGCCGACTGGAAGCGCTTATATTCGCTGATCGCCACCAGATGCGCGATCCTCTGCACCGTCTCGCGCTCAAAGCCCTTTGCCATCAGATCGGCGACCGAGAGATCCTGCTCGATCAGCCCCTCCAGGATCTGATCGAGCTCCTCATAGGGCGGCAGGCTGTCCTCATCTTTCTGATCGGGCCGCAGCTCGGCCGAAGGCGGTTTGGTGATCACCCGTTCGGGGATCACCATGCCTGCCGGGCCTTTCATCCAGGGCCGGTGGTTCGCATTGCGCCAGCGCGCGGTTTTGAACACCCGGGTTTTATACATATCCTTGATCGGATTATAGCCGCCGTTCATATCGCCATAGATGGTGCAATAGCCGACCGCGACCTCGGATTTATTACCGGTGGTCAGCAGCATGGCGCCGAATTTATTCGACACTGCCATCAGCATCACCCCGCGCAGGCGGGACTGGATATTCTCTTCGGTCAGATCGGGCGAGGTCCCGGCGAAGAGATCCGACAGGGCCTCTCCGACCGCGCTCTGAGCGCCGCTGATCGAAATGCTGTCAAGCCGGCAGCCCAGCGCCTGTGCCACGCCTGCGGCATCCTCCAGCGAATGCTGGCTGGTATAGGCCGAGGGCAGCATGATGCAATGCACATTCTCCGGCCCCAGCGCATCGGCAGCCATTGCCGCCACAATCGCCGAGTCGATGCCGCCCGACAGGCCGAGCAATGCTTTTTTAAACCCGGATTTGCGCATGTAATCACCCAGAGCCAGCACGCAGGCCCGGTAATCAGCCTCATAGACCGGCGGGATTTCGGCGATGGTGCCGCGCTCTGCCTGCCAGCCCTCTGGCCCGCGGGTGAAGCTGACCATTTCGGTCACCTCATCGAACTGCGGCAGCTGCACGGCCAGTTTGCCGCCCCGGTTCAGCACCATAGAGGAGCCGTCGAACACCTGATCATCCTGGCCGCCGACCATATTGAGATAGACCAGCGGCAGGCCGGTCTCGATCACCCGCGCCACCATGATATTGAGCCGCAGATCGGGCTTGCCACGGTGATAGGGCGAGCCATTCGGCACGATCAGGATCTCGGCCCCGGTCTCTTGCAGCGTCTCGGCGACATCGGGGTGCCAGCTGTCCTCGCAGATCGGCGAGCCGATCCGGACACCCTTCACCACATAGGGCCCGGTCACATCGGCCGAGGCAAACAGGCGCTTTTCATCGAAAACCGCATCATTCGGCAGGTGATGTTTCAGCACCCTGGTCTGCACCTGGCCGCCCTCAAGGATATAATAGCCGTTATACAGCGCGCCATCCTGCCAGACCGGACCACCGATCCCCAGGGCCGGCCCCTCGGCGCAGTCGCGCGCCAGCGCCCCGATCGCCGCAATAGCCTCATCGCGAAAGGCGGGTTTCAGCACCAGGTCCTGGGTCTGATAGCCGGTGATGAACATTTCGGTCAGCACAACGAAATCGGCGCCCCTGTCGCGGCCCTCGGCATGGAAGGCACGGGCCTTTGCCGCATTGCCGGCGATATCGCCGGTCACGGGATTGGCCTGGACCATCAACAGCTGGAATCTCTCGCGCATCACCTGTCCTCATCTGCCTGTCCCCGCTTTTGCCATGATCAGCCCTGGCAGGAAAGAGCAGGCAGGGCCTCACGCAGCTCTGAGGTGCGGCGTCTGGACAGCAACCCCGCGCAGCGCATAGGCTTTCGCCACAATCCAATCCGGAGACCTCCCGCAATGCGCATTTTCCCGGCACATATTCTCGCCGTCACACTTGCCGTTCCGCTGGCGCTGTCCGGCCCCTTCGCCTTGCCGGGCCTTGCCCAGGCCGAAGGCGAGATCATTACCAAGCAATATGACAACGGCTCTGTTTATGAAGGCACCTTCAGAAACGGCCGTCAGCATGGCCAGGGAAGCTACCGACTGCCCAACGGATATGAATATTCCGGTGACTGGGTGGATGGAGAGATCCGGGGCCAGGGCAAAGCGCGCTATCCGAACGGCTCAGTCTATGAAGGGGCTTTCGACAAAGGCCAGCCCGAGGGCAAAGGCAGGATCACTTTCGCCGATGGCGGCACCTATGAGGGGATCTGGCTCCAGGGCAAGATGACCGGCGAGGGTGTCGCCACCTATCCCAATGATGCGACCTATACCGGGGCATTTCTGAACGGCCAGCGCCACGGCAAGGGCGTTTTGCAAAATAAGGGCGGCTACCGCTACGAGGGGGACTGGGTTCAGGGCGTCAAGGAAGGCAGCGGCAAAATCGCCTATGCCGATGGCTCGCTCTATGAGGGGGCGATGAAGGCCGATCAGCGCGCGGGCCAGGGCCAGCTGACCATGCCCGACGGGCTGATCTATACCGGGGAATGGTCTGAGGGCCAGATCAACGGCACCGGCAAAATGACCCAGCCCAATGGCGATGTCTATGAGGGCAGCTTTGCCAATGGCAAGCGTGAGGGCAAGGGCAAGACCACCCATGCCTCGGGCGATGTCTATGAGGGCGATTTCAAAGCCGATAAGCGCCAGGGACAGGGCATGTTCACCACCCAGGACGGGTTCAAATATGAGGGCTCCTGGGTTGAGGGCCGGATGGAGGGGACGGGTTCCGTCACCTATCCGGATGGTTCGGTCTATGTCGGGGCGATGAAAGGCGATCAGCCGAACGGCCAGGGCGCGATCACCTATCCCGATGGCTCGACCTATCAGGGCAACTGGCTGAACGGGGTGATCAATGGCCAGGGCAAGGCAAGCTATGCCAATGGCCAGGTCTATGAGGGCAGCTTTGCGCGCGCGAAGCCCGAGGGCCAGGGCGTGATGACCCGGCCGGATGGCTACCGCTATGAGGGCGAGTGGAAAGCCGGGCTGCGCGAGGGCAAAGGCAGTGTCACCTATGCCAATGGCACCAGCTATAACGGCGATTTCAAAGCCGACAGACGCGAAGGCAAAGGCGAGCTGACCACGCCCGAGGGCTACCGCTATTCCGGCGACTGGAAGGACAACCAGAGTGAGGGCGAGGGCATCGCCAGCTATCCTTCGGGCGATGTCTATGAGGGCAGCTTCCAGGACGACAAACGCCATGGCCCGGGCAAAATGACCTATAAGACCGGCGAACTGGCCGAGGGCACCTGGCAGGAAGGCATCCTCACCCAGCCCTGACAGGGGCCAGGGGCGCTGAAAACAGCCACGCGGGGCCGGAAAGGTCCCGCGTTTTGCTTTTCAGGCCAGGCCCTGCCCCCCGGGGCAAGGCAGAGGCCGGCTCTGCAGCACCCAAGGGCGCGCGCGGCATCGCGCCCCAGACCCGACCCGGGCGCAGATCCTGTAAGAATCAGAGCCTGTTCTGACCTTTCTTCCCGCCCTGCCCTGCCCCGCAAGCGGCCCCCTCATGCCTGCCCGCCTCTGCCCGGGGGATAAAAAATCGAGCCCGCGCCTGCATTTGGGACAAAAACAGCTTTTCTTAGCCCGCGGGCTTCGCTAACCCTTGCAGCATGACCAGGGGTTCGAACATCACTTCGGCAGCGCGCACGGGCTTTTGCCCGTCCCTTCCCTTTGGCCTTCTTCTTCTCAGCCTCCTCTGAGCGTGCCCCCGGGCGCGACCGCTCAGAGTGACCAGCGCCCGGCCCCCGCTACCAGGAACAGCCCCTGAAATCAGGAAAACCTGGAACAGCTGAGATCCAAAAGATACGAAGGAACATTCCTATGGCACAGAACGACAGCCAGGATCGCGTATTCATTTTTGACACCACCCTGCGCGATGGTGAGCAGTCGCCCGGCGCGACCATGACCCATAATGAGAAGCTGGAGATTGCCAGCCTGCTCGATGAAATGGGCGTGGATGTGATCGAAGCCGGTTTCCCCATCGCCTCGGAAGGCGATTTCAACGCGGTTTCCGAGATTTCGAAACGCTCGGTCAATTCAACGATCTGCGGCCTGGCGCGTGCCAATTTCAAAGATATCGACCGCGCCTGGGAGGCGGTGAAACACGCGAAATCGCCGCGCATTCATACCTTTATCGGCACCTCGCCTCTGCACCGCGCCATTCCGAACCTGACCATGGATGAGATGGCCGAGCGCATTCACCAGACCGTGACCCATGCGCGCAATTTGTGCGACAATGTGCAATGGTCGCCGATGGATGCCACCCGCACCGAACATGATTACCTCTGCCGCGTGGTCGAGATCGCCATTAAGGCCGGGGCCACCACGATCAATATCCCCGATACCGTCGGCTATACCTATCCGATGGAATCGGCGAAAATCATCAGGATGCTGCTGGAGCGGGTTCCGGGCGCCGATGAGATTATCTTTGCCACCCATTGCCATAATGACCTCGGCATGGCGACGGCGAACAGCCTCGCTGCGGTTGAGGCCGGGGCGCGCCAGATTGAATGCACGATCAATGGCCTCGGCGAGCGCGCCGGTAATACCGCGCTGGAAGAAGTGGTGATGGCCCTGCGCGTGCGCAATGACATCCTGCCCTTCCGCACCGGCATCGACACCACCAAAATTATGCATCTGTCGCGCCGGGTCTCGACCGTTTCCGGCTTTGTCGTGCAGCCGAACAAGGCCATCGTCGGCAAGAACGCCTTCCTGCACGAATCCGGCATCCATCAGGATGGCGTGCTGAAGAATGTTGAGACCTTTGAGATCATGCGCCCCGAGGATATCGGCCTGACCGCCAAGAATATCGTCATGGGCAAGCATTCGGGCCGCGCCGCTCTGCGCTCGAAACTGAAAGAGCTGGGCTTTGATCTGGCCGATAATCAGCTGAACGACGTTTTCGTGCGGTTCAAGGCGCTCGCCGACCGCAAGAAAGAGGTCTATGACGAGGATCTGGTCGCCCTGGTTGCCGATGAGCAGACCAATGACGCCTATGACACCCTGGTGCTGAAAAAGCTGCGGGTGATCTCGGGCACCGACGGCCCCCAGGAAGCCGATATGATCCTGACGATTGACGGAGTCGATCACCATATCGACGCCACCGGCGATGGCCCGGTTGATGCGGCGTTCAACTGTGTCAAACAGCTCTGGCCGCACCAGGCCCGGCTGCAGGTCTATCAGGTCCATGCTGTCACCCAGGGCACCGATGCCCAGGCGACAGTTTCGGTCCGTCTGGAAGAAGAGGGCCGCATCGTCACCGGCACTTCGGCCGATACCGATACTATCGTCGCCAGTGTCAAAGCCTATATCAACGGGCTGAACCGCCTTGTGGTGCGCCGCACCAAATCGGCGCCCGGCGATGATCTGAAGTCAGTCTCCTATACCGACGCCCCCTGAGGCGGTGCGATTTAAACGGGCGGGCGCTAGAAGCCCGCCCGTTTTTCGTGCCTGCTATTAGGCCACCCTTCCGTGCGAAAGTTGCACACAGACAAAAGAACCGCGGGCGGCCCCGGGTTTTAGGCTTCACAATGTGTGAAATCTGCAGCAATCAACATGCACGCAGATTTGTTCCGATCCTGGCCAGCCGGGGTTTCACAAAAACTCTGCCCTCTTTATATGAAGACGCCCGCAGGATTTTTCGGCTGAGTCGCGGGTCGGGCTTGATTCCCTCTCATCTCTGAGAGCGGGGGCTGACAACAAAGGCCGGAAAGCAAAGGACGCTGCCCGCATGTCGTTTATCCCCGGCATCTTTTCATCGGATATGGCCATCGACCTCGGCACCGCGAATACGCTGGTTTATATCCGGGGCAAGGGGATCGTGCTGAACGAGCCTTCGGTGGTCGCCTATCACATCAAGGATGGCAAAAAGCAGGTGCTCGCCGTTGGCGAGGATGCCAAGCTGATGCTGGGCCGGACCCCGGGCTCGATTGAGGCCATCCGCCCGATGCGCGACGGTGTGATCGCCGATTTTGAGGCCGCCGAGGAAATGATCAAACATTTCATCCGCAAGGTGCAGAAACGCTCGGCCTTCAGCCGCGTCAAAATCATCGTCTGCGTGCCGCATGGCGCCACTCCGGTGGAAAAGCGCGCCATCCGTCAGTCGGTGATCTCGGCCGGTGCAAAACGGGCGGGCCTGCTCTCCGAGCCGATTGCCGCCGCCATTGGCGCCGGCATGCCGATCACCGAGCCGACCGGCTCGATGGTGGTCGATATCGGTGGCGGCACCACCGAAGTTGCGGTCCTGTCGCTGGGCGATATCGTCTATGCCCGCTCGGTCCGCGTCGGCGGTGACCGTATGGATGAGGCCATCGTCTCTTATCTGCGTCGCCATCAGAATCTGCTGATCGGTGAATCCACCGCAGAACGTATCAAAACCTCGATCGGCACCGCGCGCATGCCCGATGATGGCCGTGGCGCTGTCATGACCATCCGGGGCCGCGACCTGCTCAACGGCGTGCCGAAAGAGACCGAAATCAGCCAGGCCCAGGTGGCCGAGGCGCTGGCAGAGCCGGTGCAGCAGATCTGCGATGCGGTGATGCAGGCGCTCGAGGCGACCCCGCCCGATCTGGCGGCCGATATTGTCGACCGCGGCGTCATGCTGACCGGCGGCGGCGCGCTGCTTGGCGATCTCGACCTGTCGTTGCGCGAACAGACCGGCCTGCCGATCTCGGTGGCCAATGAATCGCTGAATTGTGTTGCTCTCGGCACCGGCAAAGCGCTGGAATATGAAAAGCAACTGCGCCATGTGATCGATTACGACAGCTGAGCCGCCGCAGCGCGCGCTTTACCGATCACTCAGACCCGAGGCGATTTTGAGCAGAACCCGCAGCGGACCAGAGGAATATTCCCGCCCGATCAGACGTTTGCTGATCGGGCTTCTCACCGTTCTGCTGCTGGCTCTGTTCGTACTCTGGCGCATCGACAGCCCGCGCGTCGAGCGTTTCCGCGCCGCGCTGATCGATGCGGTGGTGCCCAATCTGGAATGGGCCCTGGTGCCGGTCACCCGCAGCATGGGGATGATTGAGAATTTCCGCTCCTATACCCGGATCTATGAGCAAAACCAGGAGCTGAAGCGCGAGCTGCAGCAGATGAAGGCCTGGAAAGAAGCGGCTCTGCAGCTGGAGCAGAAAAATGCCCGGCTGCTCGATCTGAACCAGGTGCGGCTTGATCCGAAACTGACCCATGTCACCGGCGTGGTGCTGGCCGACAGCGGCAGCCCCTTCCGGCAATCGGTGCTGTTGAATGTCGGCGCGCGCGACGGGATCCGCGACGGCTGGGCGACGATGGACGGCATCGGCCTTGTCGGGCGGATCTCGGGCCTTGGCCACCGCACCAGCCGGGTGATCCTTGTCACCGACAGCTCATCGCGCATTCCGGTCACCATCCAGCCCTCGGGGCAGAATGCTCTGCTCTCGGGCGATAATTCCTCGCTGCCGCTGCTCGATTTCATCGAATCCACCGAAGAGGTCCGCCCCGGCGACCGGGTTATCACCTCGGGCGATGGCGGGGTCTTCCCGGCCGGGCTGCTGGTGGGCCAGGTCGCCATGGGCTCAGACCGGCGCCTGCGCGTGGTGCTGGCCGCCGATTCCCGCCGCCTTGAGTTTCTGCGCGTGCTGCGCAGCCATGAGCTGGAGCCGATCCTTGATCCCGGCGGGCTGATAGCCCCGCCCCTGCCCTCGGTCCCGGTGGCCAGCGTCGATGCCGAGGCCGAGGCCGCCAGCCAGCCGGTGCGCGGCAATGGCGAGGTATCCGAGGCCGGCTCGGGCGCGAATGAAAGCGGCGATGCCCCGGCCGAGGGCACGGGAGACGGGGGATGAGCGCCTGGCTGCGCGCCGATCCCTGGGGCTACCGGCTGCTGTATCTGAGCATCGCTTTCCTGCTTCTGTTCATCCGGCTGCTGCCGCTCGGCGCCGAGCCGGGCACCTTCCCAGGCCCCGATATCCTGCTCTGCCTCACCCTTGCCTGGATGATGCGCCGGCCGGATTTTCTGCCGGTCGGGCTGATCCTTGCGGTGGTGCTGACCGAGGATCTGCTGCTGATGCGCCCGCCCGGGCTCTGGACCGCGCTGGTGGTGCTGTCCAGCGAATTTCTGCGCGCCCGCATTGCCCTGACGCGCGAGCTCAGCTTTGCCGTGGAATGGCTGCTGGCCTCGGGCCTGATGATCGCAATGTTGCTGGCCTGGCGGCTTGCCTTTACGCTGGCACTGATGGATGTGCCGCCCTTCGGCTTTTCGGTGGTCCAGGTATTGTGGTCAATTCTGGCTTACCCGGTGATTGTCCTGTTGTCGCGGCTGGCTTTTGATCTGAAAAAGCCCGCGACCGGCGAAGTCGATCATCAGGGACGCAAATTGTGATGCGGAGGGTTGCAAGATGAGACGCACCCAGAAAGACACCGAGGAAAGCAGCCGCAGCATCACCCGGCGCGGCCTTTTGCTGACCGGAGCCATGGGGGCAATGGTCGCCGCCCTCGGCATCCGCATGCGCTATCTGCAGATCGACCAGGCCGAGGAATTCCGCCTGCTTGCCGAGGAAAACCGCGTCAACGTCCGGCTGATCCCGCCCACCCGCGGCCTGATCCAGGACCGCAATGGTAAGCTGATCGCCGGAAATGAGCAGAATTACCGGGTGGTGATCACCCGCGAGGATGCGGGCGATGTCGCCCTGGTGCTGAACCGCCTCTCGGGCCTGATCCCGATGACCGCCGAAGAGCTGCAGTCCACGCTTGATGAATCTATGCGCAACTCGCCCTTCGTGCCGGTGATCGTCAAGGACCGCCTCTCCTGGCAGGATTTCTCAAAAGTCGGCATCAATGCCCCGGCCCTGCCCGGCGTGGTGCCCGAGGTCGGCCTGTCACGGATCTATCCCTTGGGCTATGATTTCGCCCATATCGTCGGCTATGTCGGCGCGGTGTCGAAAAAAGACCTGGAAGAACAGGTCAATCCTGATCCGGTGCTGCGCCTGCCGAAATTCCAGATCGGCAAAATCGGCTCGGAACGCTGGATGGAGGAAACCCTGCGCGGCCATGCCGGCACCCGGCGTATTGAGGTCAATTCGGTTGGCCGGGTGATGCGTGAGCTTGAGCGCAAAGAGGGCACGCCCGGCAGCGATATCCGCCTGACCATGGATGCCGATCTGCAGAACTTCGCCCAGGCGCGGCTTGGCGAGGAATCCGCCGCCGTGGTGGTGATGGATGTCACCAATGGTGATCTGCTCTGCTGCGCTTCGGCGCCTTCCTTCAACCCCAATCTTTTCGTGCGCGGCATCTCGCATACCGATTATGCGATGCTGACCGGCAATGATCACCGGCCCCTGGCCAATAAGGCGGTGTCCGGCGCCTATCCCCCCGGCTCGACCTTTAAAATGGTCACCGCCCTCGCCGCGCTCGAGGCCGGGGTGATTGATATGGGCTATACGGTGCATTGCCCGGGCTATCTGGAATTTGGCGGGCGCCGCTTCCACTGCCATTCGCGTGGCGGGCATGGCCGGGTCGGGCTGACGAAAAGCCTCGAGAAAAGCTGCGACGTTTTCTATTATGACATCGCCCAGAAGGTCGGCATTGATAAGATGGCCGAGATGGGCCGCCGCCTCGGCCTTGGCATCCGCCATGATCTCGAAATGTCGGCCATCACCGAGGGGATCATGCCGGACCGGGCCTGGAAACAGGCGCGCCATGCTCAGGACTGGCGCATCGGCGATACGATCAACGCCTCGATCGGCCAGGGCTATGTTCTGGCCTCACCGCTGCAGCTGGCGGTGATGACAGCGCGCATTGCCTCGGGCAAGGCGGTCCGGCCGCGCCTGGTGCGGATGATTGATGGCAAGGAGCTGCCGGTGCCCGAAGCCGAGCCGCTGGGGCTGGAGCCGCGCCACCTGCAGGGGATGCGCCAGGGCATGTGGGATGTGGTCAATGCGCCGGGCGGCACCGCCCGCTCGAACCGGATCGTCGATCCGACCATGGTTCTGGCCGGAAAAACCGGCACCAGCCAGGTGCGCAATATCACCGCCGCCGAGCGCGCCTCGGGCGTGATCTCGAACAGCCAGCTGCCCTGGAACCGGCGCGACCACGCGCTTTACGTCGGCTATGCGCCCTATGACAATCCGCGCTATGCGATCTCGGTGGTGGTGGAGCATGGCAGCGGCGGCTCGACCACAGCGGCGCCGATTGCCCGCGATGTAATTCTCGCCGCCCTGGGCGGCGGGCGCCCGCCGCTTGCCGCCTATCCGCAGGATCAGCGCGGCCGGATTTCGACCATGCTCGAAGAGCTGCCGCTGCGCGATCCCGAAACCGGCATGCTCAGCGACAGCGACCGGGTCTGAGGAGCAGGCATGGCATTCTTTGAAAACCGCCTGAAACAGGTTCCGACCGGGTTTCGCAAAATTCTCTATCTGAACTGGCCGGTGGTGGTGCTGATCAGCGCTGTGGCCTCGGTCGGCATTCTGATGCTCTGGTCGGTGGCCGGGGGTGATTTTGATCTCTGGGCCAAGCGTCAGGCCCAGGTCTTTGTTGCCGGGCTGATCCTGATGTTCTTGGTTGCCATGGTGCCGGTCTGGTTCTGGCGCTCGATGGCGGGGGTGGCCTATATCGCCTCCTTCATCCTGCTGATCATCGTCGATCTCTACGGCGTGGTCGGCATGGGGGCGCAGCGCTGGATCGATTTAGGCCCATTGCGGCTGCAACCCTCTGAGATGATGAAATTCAGCCTGGTGCTGATGCTGGCCGCCTATTACGACTGGCTCGATATCCGCAAGGTCTCGCGCCCGCTCTGGGTGCTGATCCCGGTCTTCCTGACCGCCGCCCCCACCGTTCTGGTGCTGATGCAGCCCAATCTCGGCACTTCGCTGATGCTGCTGATGGCGGGCGGAGCGATGATGTTCGCAGCCGGCGTCAGCTACTGGTATTTTGCCGTGGTCATCGGCGGCGTGGTCGGGGTGATCGCCGCAATTTTCCAGAGCCGGGGCACCGAATGGCAGCTTTTGCATGATTATCAGTTCCGCCGCATCGACACTTTCCTTGACCCCTCGGCCGATCCCCTGGGCGCGGGCTATAATATCATCCAGGCCAAGATCGCGCTTGGCTCGGGCGGCTGGTCGGGCAAGGGTTTCATGCAGGGTACGCAGAGCCGGCTGAACTATCTGCCCGAGAAACAGACCGATTTTATCTTCTCGACCCTGGCCGAGGAATTCGGCTTTGTCGGGGCTTTCTCGCTGCTGATCCTCTATGCGCTGGTGATCGGTTTCTGCATGGTCTCGGCGCTGCAGAATAAGGACCGCTTCTCCTCGCTGCTGATCATCGGCGTGGTCTCGAATTTCTTCTTCTATATCGCCGTCAATCTCTCGATGGTGATGGGCATGGCCCCCGTGGTCGGCGTGCCTTTGCCGCTGATGTCTTACGGCGGTTCGGCCATGCTGGTGATCCTGATCGGCTTTGGTCTGATGCAAAGCGCGCATGTGCATCGCCCGCGCTGAAGGCGTTTTGCGATCGCGCTTGACCTCGCCCGCCCGGCTCGCGCAACCTCTGCGCTATGACACTGATTTATTTCGCCTCGCCCGAATGGGCCGCCTATGAGCCGCATCTGCCCGCCGCTTTGAAAGCCGCCGGAATTGATGCCGAAATCCAGACCACAGCCGAACGGCCCGAGGATGTTGATTACATCCTTTACGCCCCGAACGGGCCTTTGCAGGATTTCGCCCCCTTCAGCCGGGCAAAAGCGGTCTTCTCGCTCTGGGCCGGGGTCGAGAAGATTATCGGCAATCAGAGCCTGACCCAGCCTCTGTGCCGCATGGTTGATCCGGGCCTGTCGGAAAGCATGGTCGAATATGTGACCGCCCATGCTTTGCGCGCCCATCTGGGCCTCGACGCCCATATCACCCGCAGCGAGCCCGGCTGGGACCACCGGCCGCCGCCGCTGGCGCGCGAGCGTGTGGTGGCGATGCTTGGCCTCGGCGAGCTGGGTCTGGCCTGTGCGCGCCAGCTGCAATCGCTGAATTTCCGGGTGAAAGGCTGGAGCCGCAGCCCGAAACAGATCGCCGGGCTGGAAAGCTATCACGGCGACGCAGGCCTCGGCCTGACACTGGAAGGGGCGGATATCATCGTCACTTTGCTGCCGAAAACCCCGGGGACCGAGAATATCCTCAATGCCACCAGCCTCGCCCGGGCAAAGCGCGGCGCGGCGGTGATCAACCCCGGTCGCGGGCCGCTGATTGACGACGAGGCTTTGCTCGCCGCGCTCGACAGCGGCCAGATCGGCCATGCGACGCTGGATGTGTTCCGGGTTGAGCCGCTGCCCGCCGACCACCCCTACTGGGCCCATCCGAATGTGACCGTCACCCCGCATATCGCCGCCGATACCAGACCGGCGAGCGCTTCGCTGGTGCTGGCGGAAAACCTGCGCCGGGCCGAAGCGGGCGAGCCTCTGCTCAATCTCGTCGACCGCCTGCGCGGCTATTAAAAGACCCGGCTGTGCCGGAGCCTCCGGCGCGGATATTTCAGGACAGATGAAAACCGCCTTTTCATCTGTCCGTTAAATATCCCGGGGTTTGCGGGGGTTGGGCCCCGCGCTTTTGCTGTCAGTGCCCCATTTTCGGGGCGCGAAACAGCCGGGTGCGGGCGAAACAGTCTTCCAGCCGGTTCAGCCGCTCCTGCACCTGGCCTGGCAGATGGCTCTGCACCCGCGCCAGCAAAGCCTCAACCAGCACCAGCAGCGTGGCGGTACTGTCCCAGGCGGCGGGCATTTCAATATGGCAGGGCAGAACATGGCGGGCCGAGCTGGCGGCGGGCGAGAGCCAGCGGTCGGTGATCAGCACCACTTCCGCGCCCTGAGCTGCCGCGAATTCGGCAAACTGCACCGCATTGGTCTCATAGCGGCGGATGTCGAACAGCACCACGACATCGCCTTCGCACAAATCCAGCAAAGCCTGCTGCCAGTCGGTCAGATGGTCGGCAATCCAGCTGACATCGGGGCGGATCACCCGCAGAAGCGTCGCCATATAATCGGCCAGAGCATGGGTCAGCCGCCCGCCCATCACCGCCACCCGTCGCTGCGGATCGGCGAGGATCAGCGCCACCTCATCGAAGCTTCCGGCCGGGATCAGGCCAATCGTGGCCTCGATATTCTGCACCACCTGGGCGGCATAGGCCTGCAGCGGATGCTCGGCCGCCTCGCGCGGACTCTCGCTGCGCGCGGATAAAGGCGCCACCAGCAAGCGCTCAACCTCATGGCGCAAAGCGCTCTGATAATCAGACCAGCCCGTGAAGCCCAGTTTCTGCACCAGCCGCACGATGGTCGGGGCGGAAACATCCGCGGCCCGCGCCAGGGTTCCGACCGAGCCCAGAGCCGACATCGGAAAATGCGACAGGATATGCGTTGCCGCCTGCCGCTCGGCCCGCGTCAGATCCCCAAGCCCGGCCCGCATCCGCTCTTCTATCGTCACCCGCTGCTCCATCGCCTGCCCTTCACGCGGCCGCGCCGCCTTGCAGAAACATTTGTAACAAAAATCTTTGCTCTGGAATATTCTTGACAGAAGCAGCGCAGAAGTGAAGCCTGAAAGAAAAACAGGGAGCCCGATTCACTCATGGACTTTGCTGCCCATCCCGGCTGCGGCGCTGCCCGCCTGCGCGGGAGCTGACATTGCCCCAATTCCTCGTTGCCTATGTCCGCATCATTGAAGCGGTGAATATCCGCATCGGCCGGATCGCCATGTACCTGCTCTTCGTGCTGGCGGCGATTTTGCTCTGGTCGGTCGTCTCCAAGGCCTTTTTCACCCCCGCGCTCTGGACCCAGGAAATGGCCCAGTTCACCATGGTCGCCTATTTTGTACTCGGCGGTGCCTATTCACTGATCCTCGGCGCCAATGTGCGCATGGATCTGCTCTATGGCCGCTGGTCCGAAAAAAAGCGCGCCCTCGTCGACTGCATCAGCATTTTCGCGCTGATCATCTTCCTAGGCGTGGTGCTCTGGGGCGGTATTGAAAGCACAATTTACGCCTTTGAGGTTGGCGAGCGCTCACGCACCGTCTGGCGGCCCTATATGGCGCCGATCAAGATCGTGATCTGCTCGGGCGTCTTCCTGATGATCTTGCAGAGCTTTGCCTTCCTCATCCGCGATATCGCGACTTTGCGTGGGGTAAGGATCTGATGGGATACGAATTTATTGCCCTCGCCATGTTCGCAGGCATGATGGCTTTGCTGCTGACCGGGGCGCGGGTCTTCTCGGGCATTGGCTTTGTCGCGGTGATTGCGGCTGTGGCCCTCTGGGGGGACCGGGGCGGCTATGACATCGCCTTCACCACCTCGATCAAGCTGATGAACTGGTATCCGATCCTGACGCTGCCGATGTTCGTCTGGATGGGCTATGTCATGTCGGAAACCCGGCTGGCTGATGATCTTTACAAGATGTTCCACGTCTGGTTCGGCCCGATCCCCGGCGGTCTGGCCATCGGGACCATCCTGCTGATGGTGCTGATCTCGGCGATGAACGGCCTTTCGGTCGCCGGCCTTGCCATTGGCGCCACCATCGCTTTGCCCGAGCTGCTGAAACGTGGCTATGACAAGAGGATGGTCACCGGCATCATCCAGGGCGGCTCGTCGCTGGGCATTCTGGTGCCGCCCTCAATCGTGCTGGTGCTCTATTCGATGATCGCACGCCAGCCGGTGGGCCAGGTCTGGCTGGCCGGGGTCTTCCCCGGGCTGCTGATGGCGGGGTTCTTCATCCTTTATGTGGTGATCCGCTGCGGCATCAACCCGGCCCTCGGCCCGGCGCTGAGCCCGGAGGAGCGCGCTTCGGTCAGCTGGGGCGAGCGTCTGCGCCTGCTGCGCGCCGGTATCCTGCCGGTGGTGATCTTCGGCGCCATGATGGGGCCTTTCGTGCTGGGCTATGTCAGCCTCGTCGAAAGCTCGGTGATCGGCGCCGGGATTGCCACCCTGCTGGCGCTGGTCAAAGGCCGGCTGACCAGACAGGTCTGGGAGACCTGTGTGACCAATACCCTTGGCATCACCTGTATGTTCATGTGGATCCTGCTGGCAGCCATGGCTTTTGGCGCGGTCTTTGACGGGCTTGGCGCGGTGCGGGCGATTGAGAACCTGTTCCTTGAGGATCTGGGGCTTGGCCCCTGGGGTGTTCTGATCCTGATGCAGGTCTCGTTCCTGGTGATGGGGATGTTCCTTGATGACACGGCGATGCTGGTGATTGTGGCACCGCTCTATATTCCGCTGGTGGCCAAACTGGATCTTGGCATGCCGCCCCAGGACGCGCTGATCTGGTATGGCGTCATGTATACGATCACCTGCCAGGTCGCCTATATTACGCCGCCCTTCGGCTATAACCTGTTCCTGATGCGGGCCATGGCCCCCGAGCATGTGTCGCTGGCGGATATTTACCGCTCGATCACGCCGATTGTGGCCATCATGATCCTGACGCTCGCGGTGATCATGCTCTTCCCTGATATCGCGCTCTGGCTGCCGCATCAGGTCTACGGACAATAGACCGGGACGAACCCGGCGCATCGACCCAAACAGCATTGGAGGTAATTATGACCACGAACAGACGCAGTTTCCTGACCACGGGCGCCCTTGCCGCCGGGGCTGCCGCGCTTGCCGCCCCCGCCGTGCGCGCCCAGGCTGCTCCGATCAAATGGCGCCTGCAGACCTATGCCGGGGCCGCGCTTGGCGAGCATGTGACCAAACCCGCGATTGAGAAATTCAACAAAATCGCCGCCGGGCAGATGGAGATTGAACTCTATTTCGCCGACCAGCTGGTGCCGACCTCCGAGCTGTTCCGCGCCATGCAGAACGGCACGATCGACGCGGTGCAATCGGATGACGACTCGATGCAGTCGCCGACAGAGGTCACTGTTTTTGGTGGATATTTCCCCTTCGCCTCGCGCTATTCGCTCGATGTGCCGGTGCTGTTTAACCAATATGGCCTGAAACAGATCTGGGAAGAGGAATATGCCAAGGTCGGCGTGAAGCATATTTCGGCCGGGGCCTGGGATCCCTGCCATTTCGCCACCAAGGACCCGGTCCGCTCGCTGAAGGATCTTGAGGGCAAGCGCGTCTTCACCTTCCCAACCGCCGGCCGCTTCCTCGCCCAGTTCGGCGTGGTGCCGGTGCAACTGCCCTGGGAGGATATTCAGGTCGCGCTGCAAACCGGCGAGCTGGACGGCATCGCCTGGTCGGGCATCACCGAGGATTACACCGTCGGCTGGGCCGATGTGACCAAATACTTCCTGACCAACAATATTTCCGGCGCCTGGATCGGCCATTTCTTCGCCAATCAGGACCGCTGGAATGAAGTGCCCGATCACCTGAAGGCACTGATGGAAGTCTGCTTCGAGCAGTCGCATTATTACCGCCAGTGGTGGTACTGGGGCGGCGAGGCAGATCTGCGCGTCAACGGGCCGAAGCTCGAGCTGACCTCGATCCCGGATGATGAATGGGCCACGGTTGAGGGCAAGGCGCGCGACTTCTGGGATGAGATCGCGGCCGAATCCGAGACCAAGGCCAAAGTCGTCGAAATCTTCAAAAAGTATAATGATGTGATGGCCAAAGCCGGCCGCCCATATCGTTACAGCTGATGCAGAGCGGCAGGGGCGCAGCCCGCGCCCCTGCCCGGACTATCACAGCAAAGATCCCGCGAAACCTGCGGGAAAGGACCAGGGACGTGAAGAGACTTCAGATCGCAACCGATTGCTGGCCAAGAAAGCCCGAGTTCGGTGGTGGGGGTGGCGGGTTTTAACCTCTCTCCCTGCAAGCTCTTCTCTTTACTGAACTTATGAGGCCAATATGCCCGCCAATCTTACCCTCGACACCCTGAAAAAAGCCTATGAATCCGGCGAGATCGACACCGTTCTGGTGGTCGCCCCGGATATGCAGGGCCGCCTGATGGGCAAACGTTTCCACGCCGGTTTTTTCCTGAACGGCGGCGGCGATGAGACCCATTGCTGCAATTATCTGCTGGCCATCGATATGGAGATGAACACCGTCCCCGGTTACGCCAGCTCGAGCTGGGAGAAGGGCTATGGCGATTACGTCATGAAGCCCGATCTCTCGACCCTGCGCCGCCTGCCCTGGCTGCCCGCTACCGCCATGGTGATCTGCGACCTGCTCGATCATGACACCCATGAAGAGATCGCCGTCTCGCCGCGCGCCATTCTCAAACGCCAGATCGCCCGCGCCCGCGATATGGGGCTCGAGGCGATGATGGCCTCCGAGCTGGAATTCTACCTGTTTGAGAACTCGTATGAATCCCTGCGTGACGACGGGCTGGGCACTCTGCGTCCCGCCGCCGCCTATAATGAGGATTACCATATCTTCCAGACCAGCCGCGAAGAAGGGGTGATGCGCAAGATCCGCAACCATCTCTTTGGCGCCGGTATCCCGGTCGAAAACACCAAAGGCGAGGCCGATGCCGGCCAGGCCGAGGTGAACTACCGCTATTCAGATGCGCTCGACACCGCCGATAATCACACGATCATCAAACAGGCGGTGAAAGAGATTGCCTGGTCCGAAGGCAAATCCGTCACCTTCATGGCCAAATATGACACTTCCAAAGCCGGTTCGGCCGCGCATGTGCATCAGTCGCTCTGGAGCCTCGACGGCAAACCGGCATTTTACGACAAAGACGGCCATCTTGGCATGTCAAAGCTGATGGAGCATTTCGTCGCCGGTCAGCTCGCGGCAGCCGAAGAAATGACCGTATTCTTCGCCCCCTATGTTAACAGCTACAAGCGCTTCTGCGTCGGCCTGTTTGCGCCGACCAAGATCGTCTGGTCGGGCGATAACCGCACCGCCGGCTTCCGGGTCTGCGGCGCGCATAGCAAGGCCGTGCGGATCGAATGCCGCATCCCCGGCTCGGATGTGAACCCCTATCTCGCCTGTGCGGCTTTGCTGGCCGCCGGTCTGGACGGGATCGAGCGCAAGCTGGAGCTGGAACCGGAAGCCCGCGGCGATCTCTACAGCCGCCCCAATCTGCGCGAAATCCCGAAGAACCTGCGCGATGCCGCAGCGGCGCTGAAGGGCTCGTCGATGCTGCGCCGGACCCTCGGCGATGAGGTGGTCGATCACTATCACCATGCCGCGCAGTGGGAAATTTCGGAGACCGACCGCGTGGTGACCGATTTCGAACTGCAACGCCTGCTCGAACGCGCCTGATCGCGGTCCGGCACATCACAATCTGACAGGCAGGGGTTTCATGCCCCTGCCCCTTCCCTCTCCTGTTCTTGGGTGCCCCATGAAATCCATCCAGCTTATCTCGCCGGTTGATGGCTCGGTCTATACCGAGCGCCAGCCGCTGCCCCTGGCGGAGGCTGAAGCCGCCGTCGCCCGTGCCCGTGTCGCCCAGAAAGCCTGGGCCGCCCGCCCGCTGGCCGAGCGCATTGCTCTGGTCAAAGCCGGTGTCGCGAAACTGACCGGAATGAAGGACCAGATCGTGCCGGAACTGGCGGCACAGATGGGCCGTCCGGTCAAATTCGGGGCCGGTGAATTTGGCGGCGTCAATGCCCGGGCCGATTACATGGCCTCGATCGCCGAAGAGACCCTCGCCCCGAAAGTGGTTGAGGACAGCGATAAATTCCGCCGCTACCTCGCGCGTGAGGCGCTTGGCGTGATCTTCGTTATCGCACCCTGGAACTATCCGTTCCTGACTGCGATCAATACCATCATCCCAGGGCTGATCGCGGGCAATGTGATCGTGCTGAAACATGCCAGCCAGACCCTGCTGGCCGGAGACCGGCTGGCCGAGGCCTTCCATGCGGCAGGCATTCCGGCGGATGTGTTCCAGAATGTGGTGCTTGATCATGCCACCACCGAAAAGCTGATCGCAGAGCGCCAGTTCGATTTTGTCAATTTCACCGGTTCGGTGACCGGCGGCAAAGCGATCGAGCGCGCCGCCGCCGGGACCTTCACCCCGCTGGGGCTGGAGCTGGGCGGCAAGGATCCGGGCTATGTCCGGGCCGACGCCAATGTTGATGCCGCGGTCGACACGCTGATGGACGGGGCGATGTTCAACTCGGGGCAGTGCTGCTGCGGCATCGAGCGGATCTATGTCCATGAATCGCTCTTCGATGAATTCGTTGAGAAATCCGTCGCCTGGGTGAAGGGGCTGACGCTGGGCAATCCGAATGAGGCTGCCACCACCCTCGGCCCGATGGCCAATGTGCGCTTTGCCAAAGTGGTGCGCGGGCAGATCGCCGAGGCCCTGGCCAAAGGCGCAAAAGCCCTGATCGACCCAGCCCTGTTCCCGGCAGATGACGGTGGCGCCTATCTGGCACCGCAGATCCTGATCGATGTCGATCACTCGATGTCGGTGATGACCGAAGAAAGCTTTGGCCCGGTTGTCGGCATTATGAAAGTCTCTTCGGATGAAGAGGCTTTGCGCCTGATGAATGACAGCGCCTACGGCCTGACCGCCTCGGTCTGGACCGGGGATTATGACACTGCCGCCGCCATCGGCGATCAGATCGAAACCGGCACCGTCTTCATGAACCGCGCCGATTATCTCGACCCCGCGCTCTGCTGGACCGGCTGCAAAGACACCGGCCGGGGCGGCTCGCTCTCTTATCTCGGGTTCCATTCGGTAACCCGCCCGAAATCCTACCACCTGAAGAAAGTCTGACCCATGTCCGCGATTGACAAACAGGGCGTTCCTGACCGCAACTGGTCCTATCCGACCGCGATCAAATTCGGCGTCGGCCGGATCCTGGAACTGGCTGAACATGCCGCTTCGCTGGGCATGAAAAAGCCGCTGCTGGTGACCGATAAGGCGCTGGCTGCGCTGCCGATCACCGCCGCAGCTCTCGACACGCTCGAGGCGGCCGGCCTTGGCCGTGCGGTGTTTTCGGAAGTGGATCCGAACCCGAACGACAAAAACATGGCCGATGGCATCGCGGTTTACAAAGCCGGTGGCCATGATGGCGTGATCCTGTTCGGCGGCGGCTCGGCGCTGGATCTGGGCAAGATGATTGCCCTGATGGCACATCAGCGCCCCGAGCTGTCGGTCTGGGATCTTGAAGATATCGACGACTGGTACACCCGCGCCGATGCAGACAAGATCGCCCCGATCCTCGCGGTGCCGACCACCGCCGGCACCGGCTCAGAAGTCGGACGCGCCGGGGTTCTGACCAATCTGGCCAGCCATAAGAAGAAGATCATCTTCCATCCGAAACTGTTGCCCGGCGTGACGATCTGCGATCCGGCGCTGACCGTCGGCATGCCGCGCTTCATCACCGCCGGTACCGGCATGGATGCGCTGGCACATTGCCTCGAGGCCTATTCCTCGCCGATCTATCACCCGATGAGCCAGGGCATTGCCCTTGAGGGCCTGCGGCTGGTGAAGGAAAACCTGGTTACCGTCTATAATGAGCCGGGCAACCTGGTGGCACGCGGTCATATGATGGCCGCCGCAGCCATGGGGGCCGTGGCTTTCCAGAAGGGCCTCGGCGCGATCCATTCGCTGTCGCATCCGGTGGGCGCGATTTACGGCACCCATCATGGCACCACCAATGCGGTTGTGATGCCGATGGTGCTCGACTTCAACCGGGCCGCCATCGAAGAGCGCATCAATGCCGCTGCCGCCTATCTGGGGCTGAACGGCTTTGACGGTTTCCGCGCCTGGATCATGGAGCTGCGCGCAGCCCTGAACATCCCGGAAAACCTGACTGCCATGGGGGTTGAGGCCTCGCGCCTGGACGAGATGACCGAAATGGCACTGGAGGATCCGTCCTGCGGCGGCAATCCGGTGGAAATGACGCGCGAGAATACCCGTGCGCTCTACAACGCCTGCATGTAAGCAAGGTCTCTGACTCGCCCGGGCTGACTGCGGTCGGCCCGGGTTTTTCATGCAGAAATGATACGAAATACCATGCAGCGCCTCTCGACTGAAATTGCCGTTATCGGGGCCGGAGTGATCGGCCTTTCCATCGCCGAAAGGCTTGTCGCAGAGGGGCATGAGGTCACACTCATCGATCCGGGAGAGCCCGGAATGGCCGCCTCTTACGGTAATGCCGGCACGATTGCCGATTACGCGGTCGCCCCGGTTGGCACGCCTGCGGTACTGAAAAACCTGCCCTCGCTGCTGTTTGACCGCAATTCACCTTTGTCGATCCGCCACTCGGCCCTGGCCTCGCTGACGCCCTGGCTCCTGCGCTTTGCCTGGCAAAGCCTGCCCGGCCCGGCGGCGCGCAATGCGCGGGCACTTGCCGGCCTGCTGGCGGGCACCGGCAAGCGCTGGAAGGATCTGGCGCAGCGTTGCGAGGCCGGGAGCCTGATGGAAGCAGGCGGCGGGCTTTATCTTTACCAGACCGAGGCCGCGCTTGCCGCTGCCGCAAAGGAAATGGAGGCGCGCCGCGCTTATGGCATTGCGGTTGAGATGATCGACCGCCAGCAGCTGGCCGCACTTGAGCCGCGCCTGCAGGGCATGGCCGGGGCCGCCTCATTCACCGGCGCGATTTTCCTGCCCGATCCCGGCCGGATGATGCAGCAGATCGCCGCGACTGTGCTGCGCCGGGCCAGCCTCGTTCCGGCCAGGATCGGGCGGCTGAGCCGCCAGGCCACCGGGATCAGCCTTGAGGGGCGGATGACCGATGGCCGCACTCTGCATCTCCTGGCGCAGAAAGTGGTGATCGCCGCCGGGGCGCATTCGCGCAGCCTCGCGCGCCAGGCCGGTGACCGCATCCCCCTTGATACCGAGCGCGGCTATCACGTTGAATGGGATATGGAGGAGCTGCCGATCAGCCGCCCCTCCTGCGTCACCTCGCGCGGCTTCTATCTCTGCCCGATGCAGGGGCGGCTGCGCGCCGCAGGCACTGTCGAGCTGGGCGGCCTGACCGCGCCGCCCTCGCCGCACCGGATCGCAAAGCTGGTCGAGGGCGCGCGCAGCGTCTTCCCCGATCTGGGAGAGCCTTCGCGCAGCTGGATGGGCTTCCGCCCCTCGATCCCCGACAGCCTGCCGGTGATCGGCCCTTCGCGCGGGGGCGCCGATGTGCTGCATGCCTATGGCCATGGCCATATCGGCATCACCCTCGCACCGGTCACCGCCGAGATCATCGCGGCCCAGATCCGCGGCGAGGATCCCGGTGATTTTGCCGCTGCCGCCTCGCCTTTGCGGTTCTGAGGTCCGGGTGAGGGAGGTTGCAACCAAATCCGGCGCCGGTCATTGATGAATGAGCCTTTTCCTGTGACGCCCGGAGCAATCCTCCCTTGACCGAGACCAGACCTGCTTGCGATCCCACGCGCCCGGATGTCACGCGCCCCGACAGCCTGCGCATCGCCAGCTATAATATCCGCAAAGCCATGGGCACCGACCGCAAACGCGATCCGGCCCGGGTTTTGCGGGTGATTTCCGAACTGGGCGCGGATGTGGTGGCGCTGCAGGAGGCGGATCTGCGCCTGCCGCCGCGCCGCCCGGTGTTTCAGCGCGAAGAGGTGTTTCAGCAAACCGGCCTCGTGCCGGTCAGCTTCACCCATGGCCGCGACAGCCTTGGCTGGCATGGCAATGCTTTGCTGGTCTCGCCCGGTTTTGAGGTGATTTCCCGCGACCATCACGATCTGCCCGGGCTCGAGCCGCGCGGTCTCGTCTCGGCGCTGCTCGAGCGCAACCGCCCCGGCTTCGCGCCCGAGCGGCTGCGGGTGATGGGGGTGCATCTTGGTCTGTGGCGGCAGTCGCGGCGCGCGCAGCTGACGGCGCTGCTGAAAATGCTGCCCGAGGCCGAGAATGTCGCCACGCTGATCGCCGGAGATTTCAACGAGCGTTCGCTGGAAGTGGGCCTTGGCCGGCTGTCACGCCGCTTTCGCATCCTCTCCGGCGGGCCGACCTATCATTCGCGCCACCCGGTCTTTGCCCTCGACCGGATCGCGATTTCGGATCAGTTCGCCGGTGGGGAGGCAAGGGTGTTTCGCAATCACGATGCCAGCCGGGCCTCGGACCATCTGCCGCTGATCGCCGATGTCAGGCTGAAAACCGCCTGACAGAAGCCCGTTTCCATTGCGCCGGGCCTATGGCTGAGCAGAGCTTGTGCGCCGGGCTTAAAGCTGGCCCGGCACCACCTGATCGGGCGGGCGGTGGCCATCGGCGAAGGTTTTGATATTGATCAGAACTTTCTCGCCCATATCAATCCGCCCCTCAATCGTCGCCGAGCCCATATGCGGCAGCAGCACCACATTCGGCACTTCGCGCAGGCGTGGATTGATCTCATTGCCACGCTCATAGACATCAAGCCCGGCCCCGGCGATCTCGCCCGCGCGCAGGGCCCGGGTCAGGGCATTCTCGTCGATCACCTCGCCGCGTGAGGCATTCACGATCACCGCCGAAGGTTTCATCAGCTTGAGCCGCCGCGCATTGATCAGATGGAAGGTCGAGGGGGTATGCGGGCAGTTGATCGACAGGATATCGACACGCGCCAGCATCTGATCGAGGCTTTCCCACCAGGTCGCCTCCAGCTCGGCCTCGGTCTCGGGCCGGGCCCGGCGGCGGTTATGGTAATGCACCTGGCAGCCAAAAGCACGGGCGCGGCGCGCCACCGCCTGGCCAATCCGCCCCATGCCGAGGATCCCCAGCCGCTTGCCGGCAAGGCGTGAGCCGAGAAAGGCCATCGGCGACCAGCCCTCCCATTCGCCCTGGGCCATGCTGGCAATGCCTTCGGGAATGCGCCGTGTCACCGACATGATCAGCGCCATCACCATATCGGCGGTGTCTTCGGTCATCACCCCCGGAGTGTTCGAGACCAGAATGCCCCGCGCGCGCGCGGTGGCGACATCGATATGATCGACCCCTGCGCCGTAATTGGCGATCAGCTTCAGCCGGTCCCCGGCCTGGCCGATCAGCGCGGCGTCGATCTGATCGGTGATAGTCGGCACCAGCACATCGGCATTGCGCATCGCCCCGAGCAGCTCGTCACGGCTCATCTTCGTGTCCGGATCGCGCAAAGTGACATCGAACAGCTCTTTCATCCGGGTCTCGACCGGCTCAGGCAGACGTCGCGTGACAACAACACTCAGGCGCGGCGATGGCATTCTTCGATCCTCATGTCTTCCAACAGACGCAGTTTCAGGTCAGACTGCGGGCAAGCGGGGCGGATCACAAGCCCTCACGAGAGCAATGATACGCGGTGCTGAATTTTGCCGCGTAAGGAGCAGGCCGAAGATGTGTAACGCCAGTGCCTCCGGGCTTTTCGTCCCGGTCCGCCCCGTTTCGGGCCAATTTTCACTGGCCCGGGCTTGCGGCATGGCATTGCGCCGACTGCTGATCGCTCTCACTTTCGCCGCCCTGCCGCTCGCGACCCTGGCCCAGGAGGCCGGGCCCGACAGCGGTCAGGAAAGCACCATCACCGCGATTGAAAATGCCGCCGCCGCCTCGGCACCGGCTGATGACGCTGGCCCCTCTGCCAGCAGCAAAAAGAAAGAATGCCAGCCGAATATCGGCTGCGTCACCAATCTGCCCCTGCCGCGCTTCGTCTCGCTGAAGGGCAATGAGGGCAATGTGCGGCGCGGCCCCGGCCTGACGCACCGCATTGACTGGGTCTTTACCCGCCCCGGCATGCCCCTGCGCGTCACCGCCGAATATGAGAACTGGCGCCGGGTCGAGGATATGGATGGCGCCGGTGGCTGGGTGCATTACGCGCTGATTTCAGGCATGCGTTCGGTGCTGGTGGTAACCGATATGGCCGAGTTCCGCGCCTCACCCGATCCCCAGGCCCGGGTGATCGCCCAGGCAGAGATGGGCGTGGTGGCCCGCATCCTGCAATGCAATCCCGACTGGTGCCGGATCGCAACCGGCGGCGAGAAAGGCTGGGTGCATAAATCCGCGCTCTGGGGCGTCGATCCCGGCGAGATCGTAGACTGACGGCAGAATACGGACCATAATCCGGGCCAGAATTCGCGTCAGGCGATGCATTTTGCCGCGGCGGCAGGGCTTGCCTGAATCGCAATGGGACAATAGGGAGTTGAGCCTGCCCGGCGCGCCGGCGCACCATATTTTTATTCCAGATCACTGCAGGATTCGGGCTGATGTCGAATTCCAAACTGAGCCTCTCCGCCGGCATTGCCTCGGTGGCCGTTGCCCTGACCCTTGTTCTCCTCAAATTCCTGGCTTTGTCGGTCACCGGCTCGCTTTCTGTTGCGGCCTCGCTGGCCGATTCAGCGGTCGATCTGATGATGTCGCTGATCGCGGCACTGGCGATTGTCTATGCCGCGCGCCCGGCGGATCAGGATCACCCCTTTGGCCATAATTCCGCCGAGGATCTGGCGGCGCTGACCCAGGCGCTGGTGATCACCGCCTCGGCGCTGTTCATCGGCTGGTCGGCAATCACTAGGCTGCGCGCGCCCGAACCCGTCTCGCTGGGCGATGAGATGATCGGCACCCTGGTGATGCTGGCGTCGATCCTGCTGACCTTCCTGCTGGTGATCTGGCAGAGCTATGTCGCGAAAAAGACCGGAAACCGCGTCGTTGCGGCGGACCGGCTGCATTATATCGGCGATCTGCTGCCCTCGGTCGGTGCTATTATCGCGCTGCAGGCCTCGCAGAGATTCGGCTTCAGCGGGCTGGATTCCTGGATTGCCCTGCTGGCGGCGCTGATCATGCTCAAAGGGGCGCTTGGCATCGGCAAATCAGCCTGGGATGCGCTGATGGACCGCGAGGCGGATCCGGAAGTGGTCAGCGGCATCGCCGAAATGACACGCGGCTGGCCCGGTGTCATCGGCTTTCATGATCTGAAAACCCGCACCAGCGGCAGCCGGATTTTCGTCCATCTCCATATCGAGCTGGATGGCGATCAGAGCCTGCGCCAGGCCCATGACATCGGCGCCTCGCTGCGGCAGGCCATTCTCAGCCGCTGGCCCGAGGCCGATGTGATCATTCATAAAGATGTCGCCGCCAAAGACGGCAGACCCGGCACCTGACCCGCCAGAGGCCGGAAGTCGCAGGTCTGAGGGCGCAGGCCCTGACCCGCGACCCTGTTGTGCTGCGCATATTTCCCCTGCCGTTTCACGCTTCAGGCGACAATTAATCAAACGGGCAATTGACAGCAGGCCAATCGGGGCCGCATCCTGAGGCCCAAATTCCTCCGAAAGGTGGCAGCCGTAATGTCAGCATCTGATCCTCTCGCTGCATCCCCCCGGGACCGCCGTCCCTATATCCGCGACAGCGAAGAAAACCGCCGCGAGGCACTGATCCAGGCCACGCAGGAACTGGTGGCCGAAGGCGGTCCCCGGGCGGCAACGGTTCGGGCCATTGCTGAGCGCGCCGGGGTCACGCCCGGGCTGATCCGGCATTACTTCGGTTCAAAACAGGAACTCTCCCACGCCGCCTATACGGCCCTGATGGACGGAATGACCGAACAGGGGGCTGAGGCGCTTGATGAGGCCGGAGCCTCGGCTGAGGCGCGGCTTGCGGCATTTATCAGCGCCTCGCTGCGCCCGCCGGTGGTTGATCCGCGCCGGGTCGGGCTCTGGGCCGGTTTCCTGCACCAGGTCCAGGCCGATCCCGGCCTGCTGGCCCAGCATGAGGCCTCCTATCTGCATTACCGCGACCGCCTGCAGCAGCTGATTGCCGCGCTCGGCCGCGAGGTCAGTGCCGATCAGCTGCGCCGCGAGGCCATTGCCTGCAATGCGATGATTGACGGGCTCTGGCTTGAGGGCTCGGTCATTGCGGGGCATTTCGCGCCGGGCGAGCTGGAAAACATCGGCCTCAGTGCGCTCGGCACTTTGCTGGGCGTTGATCTGCTCGCCGCGCAGAGCGCCGCGCGCTGACCCTTTGCCGCTACCGGCTGTCATTCCCCCGGGCCTGTCACGGCCCTTTCGTCCTGCTGAAATGAAAGACCCTGCTATGCGCTACGCCTCGCTTCCCGGTCGCCTTGCCGATCTTGGTTCCGCCAAATGGGAGGTGCATGCCCGCGCCCGCGCGCTGAAGGCCGGGGGGCGCGACATTATCGAGCTGACGATCGGGGAGCCGGATATGCCCATGCCGCCGGCGCTGATCGAGGCGGCGCGCCAGGCGATGCGCCCCGGACGGCTGGGCTATTCCAATGGCCAGGGCGAGCCGGGCCTGCGCGAGGCGCTGGCAAAACGCTACAGCACCAGGCGCGGCCGCAGCTTCTCGGCCTCGCAGATCACCTGCCTGCCCGGCACCCAGACCTGCCTCTATGCGATCTTCCGCACCCTGGTCGAGGCCGGCGATGAAGTGCTGGTCGGCGATCCGCTCTATGCCACCTATGAGGGGCTGATCCGCCAGACCGGCGCCACGCCGGTGATGGTGCCTTTGCGCCCCGAACATGGTTTCCGGATGCAGCTCGCCGATGTCGTGGCGCGGATCACCCCCAAAAGCCGCGTGCTGTTTCTCAACACCCCGCATAACCCCACCGGCGCCGTGCTGTCGCGCGCTGAGATCGCCGCGCTCGGCGCGCTGGCGGCAAAGCATGATCTCTGGATCGTCTCGGATGAGGTCTATGAGGAGATGGTCTTTCCCGGCGTGAGCTTTGCCTCACCGCTGGATCTGCCGGAGCTGGCTGAGCGGAGCGTGGCCGCCGCCTCGATCTCAAAATCCCATGCGGCGCCGGGCTTTCGCTCGGGCTGGGTGGTGGGCCCCCAGGAGTTCACCGATCAGCTGCTGCCTTTATCCGAGACCATGCTGTTTGGCAGCCAGCCCTTCATCGCCGATATGACCGAGCTTGCTGTCTCGGCCCCCTCGCCGATTGCCGCTGAAATGGTGCAGAATTTCGCCGCCCGGGCCCGGTTGCTGGCCGATGGGCTCGATGGCAAAGCGGGGCTGAAACTGCATCTGCCCGAGGCCGGGATGTTCGCCCTCCTCGATATACGCGCCACCGGCCTTTCCGGCCAGGAATTCGCGCTCGGCCTGCTCGAGGCGCAATCGGTCGCCGTGATGCCGGGCGAGAGCTTTGGTGACAGCCTCGCCGGCTGGCTGCGTCTGTCGCTGACCCGGCCCGAGGCCGAGCTGCGCGAGGCCTGCCGCCGGATCCTCGCCCATGCGGCAGGGCTCGGGCGGGGCTGAACCCTCAGCCCCGGGCCGCCAGTCGCCGCATCAGCGGCGCCAGCACCAGGGTCAGCAAGAGCACCAGCGCCGCAAAGACAAAGGCGGCGCGCAGGCTGAACAGGCCCGCCACCATGCCAAGGGCCGGCGGGCCGACAAAATAGCCAAAATAGCCAAACAGCGTGGCCCGGGCCACCGCCCGGCCGCGATCCTCATCCCTGGCCAGCCGCCCGACCAGCGACAGGGCCGTCGGCACCAGCACCGATGCGCCGATGCCGCAGATGATGAAACCGATATAGGCCATGGCCGGGCTGAGGGCGAAAGCCGCCAGCAGCGCGCCACAGGCCGCGATCAGCGCTCCGCCGCTCAGCAGGCGTGTGGGCTCAATGCGACGGGTCAGCCCCTGGCCTGCCAGCCTGGCAATCCCCATGGTCAGCGCAATGGTCGCCGGGCCAAGCGCGCCCTGCTCGGGGCTGCCGCCAAGGGTCTTTTCGATATGCAGCGCCGACCAGCCCTCGGTGGCATTTTCGGTCAGAAAGGCAATCAGCACCAGGCCGCCGCCGATCACCGGCACCGGGCCGAGGCCCGGCCCCCGCCCGCCCTCGGGGCGCTGCAGCCCGTGGATCCGGCCATCGCGCTCAAAACTGGCCAGAGCGAACAGGAAGATCACCAGCCCCATCAGCAAAAACACCTGAGCCGGCGCGAAGCCCTGGCCGCGCAGCTGGCCGGTGATGATCGCCCCCGCCGCATAGGCAAAGGAATAGGCGGCATGGGCGAGATTCATCAGATAGAGCCCGCGCCGGGTCTCAAGCTCGGCCGAACGCGCATTCATCAGCACATCGGTCAGCCCGGTCGCCGCCCCACAGGCCATCATCGCCAGCGGAAACAGCGCCACCAGCGTCACCTGACCTGGCAGCAGGAAAGCCGCGGCCATTGCCATCACCGCCAGCGGCAGCGCCAGCCGTCCCAGCCGGTGGCCGAAGGCCGGCGCCAGCAGCATCGCCACCACCGCCGCAATCGGGGTGAAGAATAACAAAAAGCCCAGCTGGCTTTCATCAACCCCCAGCCTCGCCTTGATATCCGGCATCAGTGCCGCGAAACTGCCCCAGGCGATCCCCATTCCGGCAAAAGCCGCCATAACCGGACGGGCTACCGTCATCTGTCCGAGCATATTCATCATCTTCTCCCGCCCCCTCTGCTAGAGAGCGCGGCTTTCTGCGTCCTGGTCAGCCGCGACCTGGCATGTCGCAGACAGACTCCTGCCCCCCCGGCAATCCCGGGGAGTTTGGCCTTTTCTTTCAGCCGATTCCCGGCTATAGCCCCGCGATCCGCCATGCACCCTTGGAGGATGGCGGCATTTTTATATGGAGAATACCAATGGCTCGTGAGATCCCGGATCTTAAAGCAGTGGTGCGTACGGGGACAGGCAAGGGGGCCGCTCGTCAAGCTCGTCGTGAGGGCAACGTACCGGGCATCGTCTATGGCGATAACAAAGAACCGACCCCGATTTCGGTGAACTACAACTACCTGCTGAAGAACCTGAAGAAAGGTCGCTTCCTGCAGACCCTCTTCAACCTGCAGGTCGAAGGTCAGGCTGACCAGCACGTGGTCTGCCGCGGCGTTCAGCGCGATGTGGTCAAGGATCTTCCGACCCATATCGACTTCATGCGCATCCATGATGACTCGCGCATCAACCTGTTCATCCACGTTGACTTCATCAACGCTGACAAGGCCCCGGGCCTGAAGCGTGGCGGCACCCTGACCGTGGTGCGTGCCGAGGTTGAGCTGGAAGTTCTGGCCTCCGACATCCCGGATCACATCACCGTGGACCTGGAAGGCAAGCAGATCGGCGATGTCATCCACATCGAAGACATCACCCTGCCGAAGGGCGTCACCCCGACCATCGCGCGTAACTTCGTGATCGCAAACATCGCTGCACCGACCGGTCTCGCAGCAGGTGGCGACGACGAGGAAGCCGCGGCTGAGTGATCTCAGCACGCGCGCAGATCGGGAAACGGGGGGCCTTCGCGCCCCCCGTTTTCATTCTGAGCATCAGCGCTTGAGACATCGGCGCCCGGCCGTTATATCCGCCGGGCATATTCACGGCCGCGCCCCTTACGCCGCCGGATGATCCCGGAGGCGCTATGAAACTCTTTACCGGCCTCGGCAATCCCGGCGCAAAATATGCCGGAAACCGCCATAATATCGGTTTTATGGCGCTGGACCGTATCGCCGCCGATCATGGATTCAGCCCCTGGCGCAAGGCGTTTCAGGGCGAGATCTCTGAAGGGCGTCTGGGCAGTGAGAAGGTGATCCTGCTCAAACCCTCGACCTTTATGAACCTCTCGGGGCAGTCGGTTCAGGCGGCAATGACCTTTTACAAGCTCGGCCCGGATGATCTGACGGTTTTTCATGACGAGCTCGATCTCGCGCCGGGCAAATGCCGGCTGAAAGCGGGGGGTGGCCATGCCGGGCATAACGGGCTGCGCTCGATCTCGGGCCATATCGGCGAGGCCTATGGCCGCGTGCGGCTGGGGATCGGCCATCCCGGGCATAAAGATGCGGTGGCGCATTACGTGCTGCATGATTTCAGCAAGGCCGATCAGGACTGGCTCGAAGATCTCATGCGCGGCATTTCCGACGGGATTGCCGCCCTGGCTGCGGGCGAGGGACAGAAATTCCTCAATGCCGTCAGCCTGCGCACCGCCCCGCCGCGCTCGTCGAAACCGGCAGAGGATGCGCCCGGACGCAAAGGCCCGCGCGCCGCGCCGGTAAAAGCCGAGCCGGTGGTTAAGCCCGAAGCCGCGCCGGATGAGCGCAGCGCCATGCAAAAGCTGCTCGATAAGTTTCGCTGAAAGAGGCGGCAGCCTGTGCCCTGGGGCCCCGGTCAGAGTGCCTCCGGCGGGGATATTTAAGGACAGATGAAAGCGGCAGGTTTCAGCTGCCCTTCGGGATCAGCCCGGTCACCGCGCGTGAGACCAGGGCCGAGACCGAAGGCCGCGCCGCCACGCGGAAGGGCAGCGGGCGGCAGGTTTCCATCGCCGCGACCCCGACCCTTGCGGTCAGCGCGCCATTCACCACCCCCTCGCCAAAACGGCGCGAGACTTTCGACAGGATGCCGCCGCCCGCGACCGAGCCGATCATATCATCGGCCAGCGACACCGCCCCTGCCGCCAGCAGCGTGGCAAAGACCCGGCGCATCAGCCGCCAGCTGCCAAGCGCGCCCGAGCGCCCGCCATAAATCTCGGCAATGCGGCGGATCATCGTCAGATTGGCATAGAGCGCCACTGCGACATCGGCCAGCGCCAGCGGCACCAAAGCGGTGACCAGCGCCACTTTGCGCGCCCCGGCCTCAATCTCGGCCTCGGCCCGGGCATCGAGCGGCGCGATGATCTCGGCCTCGGCCAGCTCCAGCAAAGCATCGGCATCCATCACATCGGGCGCGGCCCCGGCAAAGCGGGCCTCGCCCCAGGCGGTATCAGCCCGGCCCGAATAAAGCGCGCGGATCTGGAGGGTGACCGCGCGGGCGGCGGGCAGATCGGCCTGCAGATGCGCCCGGTCCGCCTCGATCCGCAGATGATCGAGCCGCGCCAGCCGGGCAAAGCCCATCGCCTCGCGGCCGGCAAAAATCACCAGGATCAGCACCGCGAGGATCACCAGCACGAAGGCGATCCAGCCAAGCAAAGCATTGCTGACGAACAGCCCGGTCACAAAATTCCAGGCCGCGACCGATAGGACGAGGGTGAAAAGGCTGGTGAAGACCCAGAAAGCAAAGCGCGACAGGGCCGAGCTTTTGCGCCCCGCCACCAGCGCCACGCCCTGCATCGCCCGCCCCTCGGGCGGCAGATCACTGATCTCGGGCGCAAGGCCGGGATCGGCGGGCGGATCGCCCGGCTCCAGCTCAATCACGAAAGGCTTCTGGCGCTCTGTCACAACCGGTCTCCGATCAGAAACTCTGCCGCGCGGTCCAGCCGGATATGCGGCGGCCCCTCGCCGGGGCGCAGGCTGAACCGCGCCGGGGCAAATTCCATCAGCCCGAAATCCTCGAGCCAGGCCCCGGCCCCGGAGCGCGCCGGGGCAAGGATGCGCGCCGGATCCGGGGGCAGCGCGCCGGGATAGACCACCACCTGTCTGCCGCTGCCCAGAAGACGGCCGCGCACCGCGGGCAGCGACTGGCCATCGCGTTCGACCCTTTCCTCGACGGTGGCGCGCAGGCTGGCCAGCGACAGCGCCCCCACCCCGGCCCCGGCAAATTCCGAGCGCTGCCGTGCCTCGGCCACCAGCGCCTCGGTGATCGCGGTCAGGGCCGGATGCTGTTCGTGATGCAGATGATCGGCGCGGGTGGCGGCAAAGAGGATCTTCTCGACCCGCCGCCCGCCAAGAAGCCGCCCGATCCAGGAGCCGCGCCCGACCCGGAAGGCGGTCAGCACCTCGGCCATGACCTTGCGCAGATCCTCGACCGCAGGCGGGCCGTTATGGATCGCGCCCAGCACATCCATCAGCACGATCTGCCGGTCAATGCGCGAGAAATGATCACGGAAGAAGGGCGTGACAACGCGGTCCTTATAGGCCTCATAGCGCTTTGCCGCCTCACGCCCCAGCGAGCCGCGCGGGGCCGAGGCCGGTTCGGGCAGGGGCGCGAAAGTCAGAACCGGTGAGCCCGCCAGATCGCCAGGCAACAAAAAGCGCCCCGGGGTGCAATCCGACCAGCCCGCCGCCCGCGCCGCCTGCAGATAGCGGGTGAAAGCGGTGCTGAGCCGCTGAATGCGCAGCTCTTCGAGCGGCAAAGCCCCGTCCTCGGCCCGGGCAATGGCGAGGAAATCGCGCGCCTCGGGCAGAACCGGGGCCCGTTTCGCGATCAGGCTCAGCGTATCCTCGGACCAGGTCGCGTAATCCTTCTCCATCAGCGCCAGATCGAGCAGCCATTCGCCCGGATAATCGACGATATCGAGATGCAGAACCTGCGGCCCGCGCATCCCGGCAAACCAGCCCGAGGGCCGGGTGCGGAACGAAAGCCGCAGCTCTGAGATCGAGCGGGTCGAGCCGGGCCAGTGCGGATCCTCGTCGGTCAGGGCGGCGATATGGTTCTCATAATCAAAGCGCGGCAGGGTCATATCGGGCTGGGGCTGCAAATGCACCGCCGCAATCCTGCCCTCGCGCGCGGCAGAAAGCTGCAGCATCCGGCCGCGGTTCAACAGGCTGGCGATCAGCGCGGTGATGAAAACCGTCTTGCCCGCCCGTGACAGGCCGGTCACGCCAAGCCGCAGGTTTTGCTCAAAGAACAGTCCCGAGACCCCGGACTGCAGGCTGTCTGCCCCGCGCGCGATCCCGTCGGTAATGCCGGAAAATGCCAATGCCTGCCCCTGTCTGCGCTTGCTGCATCAGAAGATAGGCACAGAGGCGAGACTTGGAAAGGCGGGCATCTTCAGCTAAGCGGCGCTTATGCCACGCTATGCTTTCAGAATTGAATATGACGGGGGTCCGTTCTGCGGCTGGCAGCGCCAGGCCGGCGGCCAGCCTTCGGTGCAGCAAGCCATTGAAGAGGCGCTTGCCAGGCTTGAGCCGGGCGCGCACCGGATCGGCGCCGCTGGCCGGACCGATGCCGGGGTCCATGCCACGGGCCAGGTGGCCCATGCCGATCTGGCGAAGGACTGGGATCCTTTTAAACTGATGGGGGCGCTGAACTGGCATCTGAAGCCGGCACCGGTGGCAATCCTCGCCTGCGCCCGGGTCGCGGATGATTTCCACGCCCGTTTTTCGGCGCATGAGCGGCGCTATACTTTCCGGCTGATGGCGCGGCGTGCGCCTGCGGTTCTCGAGCGGGGGCTGGTCTGGCAGGTCGCACATCCGCTTGATCTGCAGGCGATGCAGGCAGGCGCGGCTTACCTCATCGGCAGGCATGATTTCACCACTTTCCGCTCGGTGATGTGCCAGGCGGAAAGCCCGGTCAAATCCATTGATGAAATCCGGATTGAAGAGCTGCCCTGCCCGGGTGGTCAGGAATTCCGGCTGCATCTGCGCGCGCGCAGCTTTTTGCACAATCAGGTGCGCTCGATCACCGGCACGCTGGAGCGGGTGGGTGCAGGGGCCTGGGCGCCCGAGCGGGTGAAAGAAGCGCTGGAGGCAAAGAGCCGCGCCGCCTGCGGCCCGGTCTGCCCGCCCCAGGGCCTCTGCCTGACCGGGGTCGGCTATCCTTCGGATCCTTTCGCGGGCTGAGGCCTGAACAAACTGCAGCCCCTCTGCCCCCTCGGCCCGGGCGGGGAACCCATCCCCGGAGGATATTTACCGCGAGGGAGAGGCGACAAGAGGTCGGGCGCATCCACCAAAGATACGCCTTCCCCTTCGCGGTCATCGGCGTTCCCGCCTGTACCGCCCCGCCAGTTTCGCAGCCCCTGATTAAAAAAGGCCGGAGCCGCAATTCCCCTTCTGCAAATATCCTCGGGGGGAGCGCGCCATCCGGCGCGCCGGGGGGGCAGAAAGCCCGCCGCTACCCCATCGGTTTTCATAGACCGGCGGCCGGTTTTCCCTTACCCCTTTGGGCAAAGCGAAGAGGGAACACGCATGACATTCGGCCAGCTGATCATTTCACAGCTCAGCGATCCGTTCCGGATCGCGCTGCTCATCGCCCTGATCTGGACGATGATGCGCACCCGCCGCGAGACCGGCATGGTGATCCCGCTGCTCGCCGGTGTGGTCTTTGTCGCAGCGCTGATCCCCTCGACCACCTCTGCGGCCAGCCTTGCCCCCTTCTTTGACCAGTTCCTCGCAGGCCTGCTTGCCAATGCCATGCTCACCGCGCTGCTCCTCGGCCTGTGGCAGCTGATCCTGCGGCTCAGATCGCGGGGATAAACCCCCGCCTTTCCTGAACGGCAAACGGGCCGGGGATCTCTCCCCGGCCCGCTGCATTCAGAAGGTTCGCCGCCTTATTTGCTGTCGGCGAAAATGTCTTTCTTATGGGTGCCACCCGGCACGAAGAGTGCGCCGATCACCACCGTCATCAGGGCGATGACAATCGCATACCACAGGCCCGCATAGATATCGCCGGACTGGGCCGAGATCGCGAAGGCCGTGGCCGGCAGCAGACCGCCGAACCAGCCATTGCCGATGTGATAGGGCAAAGACAGGCCGGAATAGCGGATCCGGGTCGGGTAAAGCTCAACCAGCATTGCCGCGATCGGGCCATAGACCATGGTCACCAGGATGATCAGATAGGTCAGGATCAGCACGATGGTGATCTTCTGGCCGCTGAAGATGTCAAAGAAATGCTGGGCCTTGGCCACGGTGGTATTATCCGCCGCATTGATCGGATAGCCCGCTGCGGTCAGCGCATCATTCAGCTCTTTGTCGAACCGGGCCTTCTGATCCGCCGCATCGGCTGCCGCACCCGAATAGCCGGCAATCACCGTCTCGCCGACTTTCACCGAGGCAAGCGTACCTGCCGGGGCTGCATCGGTTTCGGAATTGGCCGAACGTGCGGTCAGAGCAGCTTTGGCGATATCACAGGAATTGGTGAATTTCGCCGTACCGACCGGGTTGAACTGGAACGAGCAGTCCGCCGGATCAGCCGTCACCACGATTTCAGTCTGATGCGCATGATAGAGCATCGGATTAGCGGTTTTGGTCAGGAAACCAAAGACCGGGAAATAGGTGATCGCGGCGAGCAGGCAGCCGCCGAGGATGATCGGCTTACGGCCGATCCGGTCCGAAAGCTTGCCGAAGAAGATGAAGCCATAGGTGCCGAGGATCAGCGACCAGGCGACAAAGACATTGGCCGAGAAGCTGTCGACCTTGATCACGTTCTGCACGAAGAACAAAGCGTAGAACTGGCCCGAATACCAGACCACTGCCTGACCGGCGGTCAGACCCAGCAGCGCGATCAGTGCGATCTTGCCATTGGTCCAGTTGCCGAAAGCCTCACGCATCGGGGCTTTCGAGGCATTGCCCTCTTCCTTCATCTTCTTGAAGGCCGGGCTCTCATTCATCTGCATCCGGATATAGAGCGAGACGATGAGCAGGATGATCGAGCCAAGGAAGGGGATACGCCAGCCCCAGGCATTAAAGGCCTTCTGCATCACCGGGCTGCCATCGGCGCCAACCACGGCCACACCGGCCGCATCGAGCACCGGCTGATCCGGGTAATTGCCGTTCACATAGCCCTGCACCATCAGAATAACGACCAGCGAGAGCAAAAGCCCCAAAGTCGCGGTGGTCTGGATGAAGGCGGTGAAATAGCCGCGCTGGTTCTGCGGCGCATGTTCGGCCACATAGACCGCCGCGCCGCCATATTCACCCCCCAGCGCCAGGCCCTGCAGCATGCGCAGCGCGATCAGAATGATCGGGGCCGCAATCCCCCAGGAATAGTAATTGGGCAGAAGGCCGACGATGAAGGTCGAGACCCCCATGATGACGATGGTCATCAGGAAGGTATATTTCCGTCCGATCAGATCGCCGAGCGAGCCGAAGACCAGCGCGCCGAAGGGGCGCACAATAAAGCCTGCCGCAAAGGCCAGCAGCGCAAAGACGTTGCGCGTGGCTTCCGGGAAGGGGGTGAAAAACTGCGCGCCGATGATCGCGGCCAGCGAGCCGTAGAGATAGAAATCATACCATTCGAAAATCGTCCCCGCCGAGGAGGCAAGAATAACCTTCTTCTCCTCGCGGGTCATGGGACGCGAGCGATCGCGCACGTCCGGCGTTGCATATGCCATAGCCTTCCTCCTTGTTGGCCTTCGCCTGCTTTTGCAGGTCCGGCGTTCCCCTCGCCCGTCCGGCAGCTCCGGCACTGCAGCCCGCCCGCTTTCTGCAGGCCGGGCGCCGCACCTCGCCTGCCTGGCAGGTCTGGCCCTCTCCCATTACTCCGGACAGTGGCGGCATCTGCCGAGGCCCGGCATCATCCACCCTTCACCCGCGGCCTGGCCTTCTGTGCCAGGCGGCGCCTGTCCTGCCGGTCTGAGCCCCGGCTTTGCGCCGAGCAGATCAGGGCGAGTGCCCCATCCCCTCCGCTCTTTGCCACAACCCGGGGCCCTCCTTCCCCGGATCACAGCTTTGCAGACCGGATCAGACGGCGATGATGCCGCCGGCGATCCGGTGCAGCGCCTGCCGCACCTGCGCGATGTCCTGCATCGCATCCACAGGTTCGAGCAGGCCGCGCGCCTGGTAAAAGGCGATCAGCGGCGCGGTCTGGGCGTGATAGGCTTTCAGCCGCTCCCCCGCCGTTTCCGCCGTATCATCCGCGCGGCGCTTCATGTCGCCGCCGCCGCATTTATCGCAGCGGCCCGGATGGACGGGCTGACGGAACTGATCGTGATAGCCCTCGCCGCAGGCCGCGCAGCTGTAGCGCCCGGCAACGCGGGCGATCATCGCCGCATCATCCACCTCGAGGCTGATCGCAGCGGTCACCCGCAGGCCGAGCCCGCCGAGCAGCTCTTCCAGCGCCAGGGCCTGGCCTTCGGTCCGCGGGAATCCATCGAGGATCACGCCCCGCGCGACATCCGGGCCATGCATCCGCTCGGCAATGATCGACAGCACGATCTCATCCGAGACCAGGCCCCCCGCCGCCATCACCGCCTTCGCAGCCAGCCCGGCCGGGCTGCCGGCGGCCACCGCGGCGCGCAGCATATCGCCGGTCGAGAGCTGGATCAGCCCATGCTCTTCTTCAAGCATCCGGGCCTGGGTGCCCTTGCCGGCACCGGGCGGCCCCAGCAGGATCAGGACCGGGGCGCTCATGCCTTGCCCCGGTTGGCGCGGTTTTCGATCAGGTCTTCGACGACCGAGGGGTCTGCCAGGGTTGAGGTATCGCCAAGCGCGGCGAAATCATTCTCGGCGATCTTGCGCAGGATGCGGCGCATGATCTTGCCCGAGCGGGTTTTCGGCAGGCCGGGGGCGAACTGGATCAGATCGGGTCTGGCGATCGGGCCGATCTCCTGGCGCACGAAAGCCTCAAGCTCGCGCTTCAGCGCCTCCGAGGGCTCCACCCCGTTCATCAGCGTCACATAGGCATAGATGCCCTGGCCCTTCACCTCATGCGGATAGCCGACCACCGCCGCTTCAGCCACCTTTTCATGCGCCACCAGCGCCGATTCCACCTCGGCCGTGCCCATGCGGTGGCCCGAGACATTGATCACATCATCGACCCGGCCGGTGATCCAGTAATAGCCGTCAGCGTCGCGGCGGCAGCCGTCACCGGTGAAGTAATAGCCCTTATACTGGCTGAAATAGGCCTCCTCGAACCGGGCGTGATCGCCCCAGAGCGTGCGCATCTGACCGGGCCAGCTGTCTTTGAGACACAGCACGCCCTCGGCCTCGACCGCTTCCTGCAGCTCGGCCGTCTGTGCATCGAGCACCACCGGCTGCACGCCAAAGAACGGCACAGTGGCCGAACCCGGCTTGGTGGCGACCGCGCCTGGCAAAGGCGTCAGCATATGGCCGCCGGTCTCGGTCTGCCAGAAAGTGTCGACGATCGGCAATTGTTCTTTGCCGACATGTTTATGGTACCAGGACCAGGCCTCGGGGTTGATCGGCTCGCCGACGGTGCCGAGCAGCTTCAGGCTGCTCAGATCATGTTTCTCGACCCATTCCGCCCCCAGCCCCATCAGCGAGCGGATCGCGGTCGGCGCGGTATAGAACTGATTAACCTTATGTTTGGCGCAGACCTGCCAGAACCGCCCGGCATCAGGCCAGGTCGGCACGCCCTCAAACATCAAAGTGGTGCCGCCATTCGCCAGCGGGCCATAGACGATATAGCTGTGACCGGTGACCCAGCCGACATCGGCGGTGCACCAATAGACATCGCCATCATGATAATCGAAAGTATATTGATGCGTCATCGCC
>NZ_JACDXX010000013.1 GCF_020539525.1 Pseudogemmobacter faecipullorum
TGCATTCAGCTGACTGGTACTAATTGCCCGATTGGCTTGATTTGATCCGGTAAAAGCAAGGCAATACGCCAAACCGATCAGCAAGTCATATATCAAGCACCATAAGTCGTGCGAAAACTTGAACAATATTCGATGTTAGCTGCAAAAAAGCAGCCTGTCTCTGTTCCGGTTTGGTGGTCATAGCGCTGGCTAAACACCCGATCCCATCCCGAACTCGGCCGTTAAGGGCCAACACGCCAATGGTACTGCGTCTTAAGACGTGGGAGAGTAGGTCACCGCCAAACCTGATCAGAGACAGATCTCTCACTCATACGATACAAAAATACACCCCCGATAAAAACCCAACGGGGAACGGACGCGGGGTGGAGCAGCCCGGTAGCTCGTCAGGCTCATAACCTGAAGGTCACAGGTTCAAATCCTGTCCCCGCAACCAAAAACAATACTATCAAAGATATGCGCAGCGTCCTTCGGGGCGCTTATCGCATTCATGTATCGACCCATCTGAACCTGAATAGCCCCATGTTTCGTGGACGCCTTCTTTGCTACTTTTGAGGCAAGGAGGCCATGATGGGCACAGCCACTTTCAGCGACGACTTCAAGCGCGATGCGGTCGCTCAGATCACGGAGCGGGGCTAACCTGCTCAAGCGCGAGCGGATCAGGCGCAGGACCTACCGGACCCGCGAAGACGCAAGGCAGGACGTGTTCGATTACATCGAGATGTTCTACAATCCGAAGCGCAAGCATGTGAGGAACGGAATGCTGTCGCCTGCCGAGTTCGAGCGGAAGCAGATGATGAGACGCGAAGGTGTCTAAGAAACTCGGGGCTATTCATATCGCTTGCAGGATCAGGGCGTTTCGGATGGCCGCCTTCTACGCGACGACACCGCCAGCCTGTCGCCAATCTACCGGTTCGGGGCCAATGCCTATACCGAGGAAGAACAAAGGGCGCTTTCTGAAATTATCGATGCATTCAATGCGCGCCGTGGCACGAATTTCACCGAAGAGGACTATATCCGCTTCGAGGCAGCCAACGAAGCCATTCTGGATGACGAGGCCTGGGTCGAGATTTTGCGTAACAACGCTCCGGAAGTGGTCAATGATCGCTTCAACGCAGAATTCATGCGCCGCGCGATCCATGTTTTCCAGCGCGATAATCAGATGCGAAACGCCTTCATGCAGGACAAGGAGGCGCGCGACATGCTCATGGGGCTGATGTTCCGTCGTGTGATGCGCGCTGCGCGCGCCGCCTGGCAAGGGCAACCGTGACACTATTGGTTACCTCTCAATGCCCAAGGCTGCGCCTTCGGCATCGCCGCCGTGACCTCGACCTCCCGCAGTATCCCCCCGCGATTAGCCCGTCCCCACCCAGCCCAGCGCTTGCCACCAGTCGTCATAACCCCGCCGGGCCGCCTCGATCTGCTGCGGGTGGGGGGAGAAGGTGACCGGGCAGGCGAGGATGTCGATGGTCTTCCATGTGGCGCGCGGGCCCGGGCCGCGCACCCGGATGCGCTCCGTGCCCACGACGATGGCTCACGTTGGTGCAGGACTGGTTCGTTCAGAACTCGAAGTCGGGCGAGGTGCCGGATGAAAGCACCATTCGCAAGCGGCTGAGGGCGGCCAGCGGCTGCAGCCGCGCGTGCAGCGCAGCCGAGGATGGTTCGCGGGTGGTCGGCATTCATCACCAGGTGAGAAGCGGCGTTGGGCAGCGCTCACTTGCAGGCTGCTGCTTAAGCAATTCGTTGAGGAGCCAGCCAGTGCCTACACTATCTATTTCGATATCCAAGTTTGCAGGACCAGCCTCAGCGATCAGGGCTTCATACGCTGCTTGATGGTCCTGCTGTCGTATGAGGCCAATGTCTGATCGCCATGCGAAGCGATAGTCCTCGTCAGGCGACGGAGCCATGGCCAAGCCATATATGGTTGTTGCTGTCACAAAGATTGCCCATGTTTCGTCGCGGATCAGCGGAGTTCCATCCGGGAACTTCGGCACGGCGATGGGCTTGAAAGAGGGCCTGCTTAGATCGAAGATTGCCTCGTAGCCGAGGTACATCCCGTTTCCCAACGGTTCACAAACTCGGTACTTCCTGTCGTAAGCATTGAACAGCCATGCGGCTGGAAGCAAAAGGACAATCAAAGCGAATGCAATCGCTGCCTTTGCCGTTCCTGCCAGCTGGCTGTCTCCGTTACCCTTCAAGCGAGCTGCCTACCGTTCTGCTATCGAAATGCGCTGTATCGGGGATCGGTGCGGACCCGTCCCGCAAAGCGCCCCGACCATGTATCCGTTATCGCATATGGCTCGCCGGTATGGATGCCAGGCCTCTGGGGACCGCTGGAGGGCTGACCCAGACGATTGCGCCCGTGATCTTCGAGGGGTCGAAGCAGATTCCCGAAGATCGTTTCGGGGATATCGATTGCCTCCACGCCAATGTCGAGCGGGTCTGCAAATTCGTCCCTGAGGTAGAAGTCGAGTTCGCCGAAGACGTCAATATTACTGTTACGTTCTGTTGCGTGCCCCATGAACGAACCGCCAATGGTTGTGTCGCCCACGCTGAAAACGAGTCCTGTCATGTCGTAGGTCCGAACGAAGTCGCCTGAAAGTGCCCCGTTCCGCACCTCTCTCGCCTTTTCGGCGATTTGCCTTTTGATCCGATCCTCTGCGATCTCCATGTATCTTGCGACCAACCGCCCAAGATTGCCAGTCTCACGCACCATTACAGCGCGACCGCCTCCCTGATAGTAATGCCTGACAAAGTCGCGGCTGCCCCAAATGGTCGAGCTGTCGGAAACGCCTTGCAGTGAAATCATGAGGTTTTCGGATGTCTCTGGATCGTACGGCTCGGCCGTGCAACGACAGCCGTAGTCTTCGCCAGGATGGCCTGAGGAGGGTGGATCATCCCACGTAAACACCTGTCCGTTGTTCGCAGCATGGCTGGGGCGCACATTCTCGTCGTCGCGGGTTCGCCAGATATAGTGCGTCGTGGGGCGTTCCTGCTTGATGGACCATTCGATGGGCGCTCCCTTGCGCAGGTATGCCTGAAATGCCTTTTGATACAATTTCTGGTCAACGAACATGAAACGGTCCCTATGGAGGCGTTGAGCTTCTGCCTGTCAGGCTTTCGTTAAGGTATTCGTAACCGTCAGAGCGCTGCCGCCTGCTTACTCACCCAGCCCGCCATTATCCGCCCCGGCACGCCGTCGATGGCGCTTTCCGCGTCCCGTGTGAGGTCCAGCCGCTTGCGCCGCTTGACCTGCGGCACGAGGAGGAAGATCGGCACGGTGGTCAGGCCGCGGTCGGTCTTTGCGCGTGACGCAACTGCGCGCCCCTTGCTGTTCAGCCGCCCCTCGGCCACCAGCAGGCTCGGACCCCGGCGCCGGTAGATGAAGCGCAACCGCAGCCCCGTGCGGCGTTCCCATTCGCCGGGGGTGATGCGGCGGCGGCGGGTGGACTTGCCTGCGGCCGAGGTGAGGATCGCCAGCCAGAACCCGTTTCGTGACCGGATCAGTGGCCCAGCGTCATGCGCGCCGACGATCACTGGGGCGTTGGACCAGACAAGCGCCGCGGCGTTCAGGCTTTCGCCACCCTTGGGATAGGTTGCCAGCCGGATCGAGTTGCCAAGCCGGGTGCTCAGCCCCGCGCCGGTGATCTGGCCCCGCCAGGCGGATTTGAGTCCCGCGCCCGCCTCGCGCATGGCTGTGGTGACGGCCTTTTCACCCGCAGCGATTTCCGCCTGCATCATCGCGACAATGTCAGGATCGATGGTGAGCTTCAGTTTCATCCGGTCACGCGGGCGCAGATCGAGGGTTCATAGCCACCAGTCCGGCTGCACTCCCTGGGCAAAGGAAAGTGCGGATTGCCCGGTTTCGACATGATCTGCCGCTTGTGGGACAGTTTTCGGCCTGATCCCTGATCTTATGGCCCTGGTTCAGGGTGCTGCCTCATTCCAGGATGGGGCAGAGAATTGGGAAGCCGGTCCGATGCCGGCGCTGCCCCCGCAACGGTAGCAGAGCCTTGCGGATCTGATCGCCGCCCGCCCGGATAGGGCTGGGCAGAGGTCAGTCCGTGCCCCTATCCGGGCTGGCTCTGAAGTCCGGACACCAGCCCAGAGCAGTTTCGAGCGTGGTCGCGGTGGGCGACCGGGGCGCAGGAACAGGCAATCTGCCTGATCTGCAGCTCAGGGACCCATGGCGCCAGAAGTCCAGCAGGGAGGCCAGATTGGGTGCGCTGAACGAAAAGAACTTTACGACTCCGGCGCCGGGCCTGGATGTCATCTCACGACTGATTGCCGGTCATCGCCCAGGCCAGGGCCTCGCGCGGGATTTCTATATGGATCCCGCCGTTTTTGCCTATGATATGGAGCGGGTTTTCCGCCGCCACTGGCATTGCCTTGCCCATGAAAGCGTCATTCCCAATCCGGGCGATTTTGAACTGTTCCGCCTCGGCGATGAGCAGATCATTCTGACGCGCGATATGCAGGGCCAGATCCATGCTCTGCTGAACTCATGCCGCCATCGTGGCGCCGAGGTCTGCACGAAAGAAAAGGGCAATGCGAAAATGTTCGTATGCCCCTATCACGCCTGGACCTATACGCTGGACGGGGCTCTGCGCGCTGCCAGGCTGATGCCGAAGGATTTCGACCGTGCCGCCCATGCCCTGAAAAAGGTGCATGTCAGACTGGCCGAGGGCCTGGTTTTCATCTCTTTTGCCAGCGAGCCTCTGGATTTCTCCCAGGTTGAGCAATCGCTGCGCGCAAGCTGCGGCCAGTATGGCTGGGGCGAGGCGCGGGTGGCACATCGTGAAACCTATCCGATTGCGGCAAACTGGAAGCTTGCGGTCGAGAATTATGTCGAATGCTATCATTGCGGTCCGGCCCATCCGGAATATTCGCAGACCCATGCCCTTGAGCAGCCGCCCGAGGTGATTGCGGATATGAATGCCGCGATGGAGGCGCGCAGCTGTGCCCTTGGCCTCTCGGTGCTGTCGGGCAATCACTGGCAGAATTCAGCCATGGGCCAGGAAGCGATCGATGTCTTCCGCTATGCGCTTTATGAAGGCGCCTCGACCGGTTCCGAGGATGGCTCGCCGCTGGCCCCGCTGATGGGGCGGTTTACCGATTACGATGGCGGCGTGACCTCGATCCATCTGGGCGGCACCACTTTCCTGGTCTGCTATCCCGATCATGGCATGATTTACCGCTTTATCCCCAAAAGCCATGACAGCTGCGAGATGGAGCTGATCTGGCTGGTGCATAAAGATGCGGTCGAGACTGTGGATTATGATCCGGCAAAGCTGACCTGGCTGTGGAAAGTGACCACCGAGGAAGACAAGAAAATCATCGAGCATACCGCGCGCGGCGTGCGCTCGCATTATTTCGAGCCCGGCCCGATCGCGCCGATGGAGTATAATGAGTTGCGCTATATCTCCTGGTATCTCGATGAGGTCTCGCGGCCCTGAGCGGCGCCGCTGACCGGCTCTGAGAGCTGATCACGTAAACAGGCCGATCCGGGACATTCCGGCTCGGCCATAGTCCCGGATTTCCATGGGGCTTGTGATGAGGTCTGAGAGACCGGGCAGAAGCGCTGCCGCTGGTATCGCCGGGCGGTCAGGGTCCGGGCGATGCGGCAATCCGGCATCCTGCCCCGCGCCACATGTGATTGCCTGGAGCGGCACTTCATGCAATCACGGGGGTAATCATCCGGGCCGCAGCAGGGTACGTGCGCGCGCGCCCCGGGATCAGACCCTCATGCCTCCGGAGCTGAAATGAAACCGCATCTGCCGTTTCTCATCCTGCTGACTTTCGCGCTACAGGCCTGTGGCGGCGGGGGAGGGGGCAAAGCACCGCTGCCGCCGGGTAAAGAGATCGACACTCCGGAATTTGAGACCTACCGGACCGATCACAATGGCCGCAACCGCGTGCGCTCGCGCATTGCAGTCAGCGGGGCGGACAAAGATGCGCTTACCGCTTTCGATACCACTGGCTCTGGCCCGGCCGGCTATCTGAGCCTGATCGACCTGCAGGGCACGCCCTATGACGGCAAGATGACCATTGAGGTGATCGGTGCCGTGGACGAGGGCAGCGGAAAAACCAACCGCCTGCTGCGGCTGACCGCCGACCAGACCACCTTTGTGAATGAGCGCAACGGTGCGCCGATCGCTGCAAAGGGGCAGTATCACTTCCGCGGCGTGAACTATGCATGGGTCACAATCGATAACGGGCCGCTGCTCTCGGGCTATCACGCCCAGGGACTGGAAAATCTGGTCATCGATTTTGACAACGAGACCGCTTCGGTTAATCTGCGCACCGAGGTGGCGGGATCATCTGAGGTCGAGATCACCCTCGAGGGGAATGATTTGCCCTTCAACATCCGCAGCGGCGCCTGGGGCGGCGATGTGACCATTCAGATCCGCGATCCGAATTCACCGCTCGAGGGCAGTATCGACGGCGTGCTGCGCGGCAATATCGGCGGTTCGCCGGAATATGCGAATGGCCAGCATGACATGACCACATCGGGTATCTATACCGGCTCGGGGATTATCACCGGGGATGGCACCGATCACCCTGTTAGTGTGGATGGTATCTTCTTTGGCCGTGATCCGAATGCGGTGCCCTAAGCTGAGGGGGGTGCTGCGCAGTCTGCTGCTGGCAGCAGGGCTGGCCAGCGCCACGCCCTTGCTGGCCGGGCCGCAGGATCTGCCGGATCTGACCGTCAATGCTTTTCTCAGCAGTTCCGACCGGATGCGGATCCGGGCTTTTGGCGCCGGGCTGGAGGCGGGCAATCTGAGCCCGGCGGCTGTGGCCTTTCTGCGCCGTGATCTGCTGGCCCAGGGCTATGGCGTAACGCCGGGCCAGCTGCAGGTGACGGCGCGACGTCTCAGTTTTGCCCCGGTGCTGGGCTGGGATGGCAATATCAACGGCGGCGTGCTGCAGGACCGGCTGGATCTGGGCGGCTATGTCCTGGAGGCAGATCCGGCTTTTCGGGCGAAAGCGGGCCTCGTTCTGGGCGGCTCGCTGGCGGCGATGACCCGGCTCGCCTGGGGCGAGGGGCGGGTTTTTGAGCTGGCACTGTCCAGCGAGCTGGCCTGGTCGCCCCGGCATGAGATTGGCCGGGCAGATCTCGCGCTTAACCTTTGCTCACGTAATCATTTGGAGAACTGGACCTTTCTCGACCTCTGTGCTCTTGGCTCGCGGTCCTGGCGCCAGCTCGATACCGGCAATGCGCATCGGCTGTCGCTGGGCCTGTCGAAAATTTTCGCCGCGGCGGGCGGTTTGCAGGAACTGGGTTTGCGCTTTGACCGCGCCTCGGCCTCGGGCGGGCCGCAGGACCGGCTGCGGCTGTCGGCTGAGCGTATCAGCCGGGCCGGGGTGCTCGATCTGGCGCTGACCCTTGGCGAGGGGCGCGAGGATGAAACCCTGCTGCGCCGCCGGATTGAGGCGGGCTTTGCCTGGCAGGCTCTCGGCCGGGACTGGCGGTTTGACCTCTGGCAGCAGGTGGCCGAGGGCGGTGCTTTTCTGGGCAGACCGCGCCGCGATCAGCTCCGTGGCCTCGGGCTGATGGTCAGTCTGAAGCCGGGCGTCAGCCTGCGGATTGGCGCGAGCTCCAGCCGTTCGACCGCGCAGATCGCCAATTACGACCAGCTGAGCCTGGATCTGCGTTTTGGTGATCTGCTGCGCTGAGCCCTGGTTCAGCGAGCCAGGACCGAGCGGTTGCGGCCGCTGCTTTTGGCCGCATAAAGCGCCTGATCGGCACGCAGCAGCCATTCATCGCGGGTCTCGCCCGGGCGATGCTCCGCCACGCCAAGGCTGAGCGTGACCACACCATTATCGATCATCGCATGACGGCGCCCGGCCAGATCGCTGCGCAGCCGCTCGGCCAGATGCAGCGCATCCGCGCCATCGGTTCCCGAGAGCAGGATGCCGAATTCCTCGCCGCCAAGGCGGCCAAACGAATCGCCGCGCCGCAGGTTTCGCCGCGCCGTTGTCGCCACCGCTTTCAGCACCTCATCGCCGGTCGAATGGCCATAGGTGTCATTGACGGCCTTGAAATGGTCGACATCGAGCATCAGCAGGGTGGCCGTCGCCCCTGTGGCAATCTCGCGGTCAAGCCGCTCAAGGAAAGCGCGGCGGGTCAGGCTGCCGGTCAGGCTGTCCTGGCGGGCAATCAGCCGCAGCTCGAGCTGCGATATCACCACTTTTGAGAAATTCTGCAGCACTGCCTTTTCGGCCTCCGAGAATTCGCGCATCTCGGTGTCAAAAACGCAGATCGCGCCGATATTATAGCCGTCAGGGCTGGTCAGCGGCACGCCGAGGTAAGAGCGGATGCTGGCATCGCCGGTCACCGCGTCAAGATGCTGAAATCGACTGTCATGCAGCGCATTGCTGATGGCCATGGGGCCACTGCCGCGGATCGTGTGATCACAGAAGGTCTGGCGGCGGGGATATTCGCGGCGTTCGGCCCCGGCGGTCGCCTTATTCCATTGCCGGTCGATATCAATCAGGGTGATTGAGGCATAGCGGGTGTGGAAGATCGATTTGACCAGGCTGACGATATCGTCGAATTCCTGCTCGGGTTCGGTATCAAGAATCTCATAGCGACGCAGAGCGGCCATCCGCCCGGCCTCGTCCTCGAGGCGAAACACAGGATCGAGAGTCAACTGGTCGCCTCCAGGGCCGCAATCAGATCATTGCCGTAGCTCTCCAGCAGCGAGCTTACAAGAGAGCGGATCATCGCCGGCTCGCGTCCGGCCACCTGCAGCGAGGCCACCAGCCCTTTCAGCAGATCACAATGCTGTTCGAGCACCGGATAGAGGCTTTCGGGCAGCATCGCCCAGTCTGGCAATCTGCGGGCCAGCTCTTCGGCAATGACTTTATCTGCTTCCATGACAGAGCCTCCGTTGCTGGCGCATCATCCGTGAAAGCGGGTGCGATCACAACCCGCTGTGGTGCTGGACAGGGCGCTGATTGCGCCGGGGGAATGCGCCCCGGGGTTGATGTGGCTGTGCCACGCCGGGAGGCAGAAATATCCTTGATCATTGATTTCTTCATCAAAATCAACTCAACTGCTGGCAGTGCACCTCAGGGTGGCCTTCATAATTATAATGTCTGATCCGGCCAGGAAGCATGACGAGACGAGCAGTAACGCCCCGCGCTGCCCTGATGGCGGCAGGTATTTTTGCCTGCAGCCTTCTGGCCGGATGCGGATTTGACCCGGTTAATCTGGTGGTGAACCAGAAGGAAGTCGAAGAGCAGACTCCCTATGTGGCGGTCCCCAATCAGCAGGCCTGGGTTAATCCCGGTGCCGTGACCTTTGTGATGCAGCGTGGACTGCTCGGCGGATCTGAGCAGCGCATCGGCCTGCGCAATGCGCTTGAGATTCCCGGCGATAATCAGATGGTTCTGCGCAGTCGCGCCGGGAATCTTGCTGCAGCCCGGTTCCGCTTTGAGGAGTTTATGACCCGGGTCGGCGGGGCTCCTGCACCGTTTGAGGGGATCACTTCCGGTGATCTGCTGACGGCCGAGGATGAGTTCGGGGTCTATCACTGGGCCGAGAAAAACTTTGGCAGCGATATCACCTGTGTCTTTGCCGTGCGCCGGCTGACCTCTGCTGCGCGTGATCTGCCGGGTGAGGCGCTGGTGCTTGATATCATGCTGCGCAATTGCCTGCGCGGCAGCAGTGCCGAGGCTCTGGCGCCGATCGCGCCGGAGAGCATCGGTTTCAGCGCCCGCGCCGCGGCTCCCGTTCCCCATGGAACCCGGCTGTTGTCGCCTCTGGCGGCACCCGGGCTGGACTGACATCGTGTTGGCTGAGGCCAGATCTTTCCCGCAGCCCTCTGGAAGGCAGATATGACGTCCCGGACTCTTCGCAACAGCCTGTTGTTGCTTCTGTGGTTGCTGGCTGTGGCGCCCGTCATGGTGCTGGCTTCGGTGCCGGTCTCCAATGCGGCTCAGGGGATGCTGGGGCTGGCAGCGGTACTGCTCGTTGTGCTGCTCAAGCCCTTCGCGAATAATATCATCTGCCGCATTGCGCTGATGAGCGTGTCGAGCGTGATCGTGCTGCGCTACTGGATCTGGCGGATCACCGCCACGCTGCCGGATCCGGCGCTGAATATCTCTTTCGTTCTGGCGCTGGTCCTGCTGCTGGTTGAGACCTATTCGATCCTGGTCTTCTTCCTGAATGCCTTCATCAATGCCGATCCGGTCGAGCGCGCCTTGCCGCCGCGGGTCGCGCCGGAAGATCTGCCCAGTGTCGATATTCTGGTGCCCTCCTATAATGAGCCGACCGAGATGCTGGCGATCACGCTCTCGGCGGCGAAGAATATGATCTATCCGGCGCGGCTGCGCACCGTGGTGCTTTGCGATGACGGCGGCACCGATCAGCGCTGCAATTCCGCCGATGCGGAACTGGCGGCGAAATCCCGGGCCCGGCGCGCCGAGCTGCAGGCGCTTTGCGCCGAGCTGGGGGTGATCTATTCCACAAGGGCGAAAAACGAACATGCCAAGGCCGGCAATATGTCGGCAGCCCTGGCAAAGCTCGATGGCGATCTGGTGGTGGTGTTTGACGCCGACCACGTGCCGAGCCGCGATTTTCTGGCCCGCACCGTCGGCTATTTCGTCGAGGATCCGAAGCTGTTCCTTGTCCAGACCCCGCATTTCTTCATCAATAAAGACCCGATCGAGCGCAATCTGGATCTGGTCTGCCCGCCCGAGAATGAGATGTTCTACGGCCGTATCCACCCCGGCCTTGACCGCTGGGGCGGGGCCTTCTTCTGTGGATCGGCTGCGGTTTTGCGCCGTAAGGCGCTGGATTCGGTGGGCGGCTTTGCCGGTGAGACCATTACCGAAGACGCCGAAACCGCGCTGGAGATCCATTCCAAGGGCTGGCGTTCGCTCTATCTCGACCGCGCGATGATCGCCGGGCTGCAGCCCGAGACCTTTGCCTCCTTCATCCAGCAGCGCGGCCGCTGGGCCTCGGGCATGATGCAGATGTTCATGCTGAAAAACCCTTTGTTCCGCAAAGGTCTGCGCCCGCTGCAGCGGCTGTGCTATATCAATTCGATGGCCTTCTGGCTGTTCCCGCTGGTGCGCATGACCTATCTGCTGGCGCCCCTGGCCTATCTGTTCTTCGGTATCGAGATTTTCGTTACCACCTTCCGCGAGGCCATGGCCTATACGCTCAGCTATATGGCGATCAGCCTCTTGGTGCAGAGTGCGGTCTTCTCGCGCTATCGCTGGCCGCTGATCTCGGAAATCTATGAGATCGCCCAGGCCCCCTATCTGAGCGGCGCGATCATCCGCACCATTCTGAAGCCGCGCGGCGCCAAGTTTAACGTGACCGCCAAGGATGAGACCCTGGTCGAGGATTATATCTCGCCGATCGCCGGGCCGCTGCTGGCTTTGTTTGGTCTGATGCTGGCCGGGGTGCTGGCACTGATCTTCCGCTGGATCGCCTATCCCGGCGATCACAGCGTGCTCTCGGTGGTCGGCACCTGGGCGGTCATCAACTTCCTGCTGGTCTCGCTGTCGCTGCGCGCCGTCTCTGAAAAGCAGCAGCGCCGGGCCTCGCCCCGGGTTGAGGTGCATGAGACCGGCTCCGCCCGCTGGGAGGGTATGGGCGAGACCATGGTCCCGGTTGAGGTGTTTGACGTCTCGACCAGCGGCTTGCGGATGCGTCTGGGCAGCCTGCCCCAGGGGGCAAGATTGGCCGCCAAAGGCGATGAGCTGATCTTCCGCCCCCGCTTTGCCCATGCGCCGCATCTCGAGCGCGACGTGCGCGCGGTGGTGCGGGCGGTGTTTAACGACAGTGGCAAAGGCACGGCTCTGGGCCTGCAATTCGTGCCCGATCAGCCGATGATCGTGCGCGAGGCTGTGGCGCATATGCTGTTCGGTTCGTCGGAGAACTGGCTGAAAATCCGCCAGGAAAGCCGGCGCGGCAAAGGGCTGACCATGGGGCTGCTCTATGTGTTCTGGCTGACCCTGACCTCGCTGCCGAAAACCATTGGCGATTTCATCCGCGAACCGGCGCGCCGCAGGAAGGCCTCGCTCTATGAGAAACAGGCGCCAAAACCGGCGCATCTGGTGGCTTTCGGTGCGGATTTCGATACCGAGGAATACCGCAATGCCGCGATGCGGCTGACCCCTGAGGCCTTTATTGGTGTGGAGAAGGGGCAATGAGGCTGCGCCTGCTGAACACCCGCCCGCTGCTTCTTGCGCTGACCGCCTGCAATGTGCTGGCTCTGAGTGCGGGCCTGTCCGGGGCCCAGGAAAGCGACGCACCGCTGATTGCTTTGCCGCAGGGGGCTGCAGCTGTGCCGCTGGCGCAAACGCCTGCCGCCCCTGCCGCAGGCGAGGGCGAAGCGCTGCTGATCCGGCTGGCACCGGCTGGCGAGGAGGCTTCGGTGCCGGGGGCCGGGGGCGAAGGCGAAACCACGCTGCCCTCTGAGCCCGACCCGGCCAGCCTTCTCGTCGAGCGCGACCGCGCCCTGGCCGGGGGGAATGGTGATGCGGACAGCTGGCTGCTGGCGCCGCGTCCGGCCCTGCCGCTGCCCGAGGGGGTGAAAATGGGCGCAAGCCTGGTCGCGCCGGGCATTCTGCGGCTGAGCGGTGAAACCGCCTCGACCGAATTGCTGATCGATCTGCCGCCCGGGGCACCGCTGCCCGAGGCGCTGGAGCTGACCCTGCATTCCTCGGTCAATGTGCTCTCGGAACAGGCCTCAATGCAGGTCACGATCAACGGTGCAGAACCCCTCCGGCTGGAGCTGAATGCGCTGGGCAATTTTACCGGCTACAGCCTGCCGACCAGGGCGCTGCAGCCTGGCCGGAACCATATCCTGCTGGATCTGGTCCAGCCGCACCGGATTTTCTGTGGCCCGGAAGCCAGTTTCGGGGTCTGGACCGAGATCAACCTGGCGCAGAGTGGCCTGCGCCTTCCAGGCACGGCACTGACCGCGGATGCGGCGGGCTTTGCCCTTGCCGCGCAAAGCCAGGCTGCGCGCGGGCAGAGCATTGAACTGCTGACCGGTCCCGGCGCCGATCCGGTGATGCTGCGCCAGCTGGCCGAAAATCTGGTGCATGCGCTTGGCCCGGGCAGCCGGGTGGAACAGCGCTCTTATTACAGTCTCGGCCTGCCGCGCCTTGCTTCTGTGGCGCTGATTGCCTCAGATCAGAACCAGGCAACGATCCGGCGTGGTGCCGAGGGCGGCATTGTGCTGCAGGTCGAGCATCAGAACGGCAGCCTGCCCGATCTGAGCGCGATCCTCGGCGCTTTTCCTGAAAGCCCCGATACCCGGCCTCCGGCGCTGCGTCCTGGCATTGCTACCAGGCTCGCCATGCTGGGCAGCGCTGATATAATCGGCAATACCCATTACTTCCGCCGCGATATTCCTTTCAGCCTGCCGGCCGACTGGCTGCTGATGGCCAATCAGAAGGCGCGGCTGGATCTGGAATATGGCTTCGCCAGAGGCCTGCCCCAGGGGGCGATTTTGCTGGTCAAGGTGAATGACCAGACCGTGCGTCTGCTGCCGCTCGATCAGGAGGGTGGCGAGATCAAGCCGGTGCTGCAGGTCGGGTTTAACGCCAATCTCCTGCATCCGGGGCGCAATTATCTGTCCTTTGAGATGATGGTGCCGGGCAATCCGCCCGAAGCCGCCTGTCAGATCCGCCGCGCTGATATGCTGGTGGTGCTGAGCAGCAGCCGCCTGACCGTGCCGCCTTCGCCCTCGATGGTTCTGCCCGGGCTTGCGGCGGTGCTGATGCGCCTTGACCCGGCGGCGGTCAGCGCTTTGCCCGACAGCCAGGATCCCGCAGGAGCGGCGGAAAAGGCGATGACGATCGCCCTTGCGCTGGACCCGACGCTGGAAGCCTCAGAACTGGCCCGGCTGCAGGTGGTGAGCATTGCTGATTTCGCCAGCGTGCCGCTGGAAGAGGCGGGGATCAGCCTTGCGCAGATCCAGGGCGTGCTGTTCCCGGCCCCCGCCGCCCTGGCGGATCCGGCAGCAATGGCAAAACCGGTTCCGGCGGCTGGTCGCGCCGAACGGGCACGCTTTATCCTGAACGAGGAAGAGGCGCAGAGCGATCCGTCGCCGGGCAGTGATGAGGGCTTCATCACCGGTATCTGGAACAGCCTGTCGCCGCGGGCCTGGATCCTGCGCGAGGCGCGGGCGCTGCGCGACAGCGCTTTTGTCGGATCGCAGCAAAGCCTGACGCATTGGATGGAGGGCCGTTCAGGCGAGGCCTTGCTGCTGCGTCCGGATTATCAGCAGCCGGGCGATCTGTGGCTGCTGCTCGGCCCTTCGGCCAGCGCGGCTGAGGTGGGTAAGGCGCTCAATACGCTGCGCGCTGACGCCCTGGCCCAGGGCGAGGCTGCTTTATTGCAGGCGGATGGCAGCTGGCAGATCTGGTCGCCGATCCGGCCGCCCCGGCTGCTGGAAGAACCCGACTTCAGGGGCTGGCGCACGGCCCTTGGCAATTTTGCCTCCTGGTCGCCGCTGTTGTTCACTTTGTCCTTGCTGGGCCTTGCACTGCTGTCCGGCCTGCCTGCCTTGCTGTATATTCTGCTCAGCCGCCGCCGGCCGGAGGAAAAATGAACCGCCGCTCTTTCATTGCAGCCTCGCTTTCCGCCCCGCTGATCGGGGCGTCTGCGACTGCCGGAGCATCCTCGGCAAGCGCCCTGGCCCTGACCTCCGATCATCCGCTTCAGGCCAGCTGGGCGGCCTGGAAGGCGCTCTGCCTGTCGCCAGAGGGGCGGGTGATTGACGGCTTTCAGGGCAATTCCAGCCATTCTGAGGGCCAGGGCTATGGGCTGGCGCTGGCCGCTGCCTTTGGCGATGCGGCTGCCGCAGATCTGATCATCCGCTGGACCGAGGCCAGTCTGGCTCGTCAGGAAGAGGGGCTGTTGTCCTGGCGCTGGCGGCCTGAGGCCTCGCCCCATGTCACCGACCGCAATAATGCCAGTGATGGCGATCTGTTCTATGCCTGGGGCCTGGTGCGTGCCGCTGGCCTTGGCGAGGCAGAGCCGCGGCTCGAGCGGGCGGGCGCGATCTGCAGGGCGCTGCTGCGCTATTGCACCGCGCCGCATCCCGATGGTTCCGGGCGGCCGGTGCTTTTGCCGGGGATTGCCGGTTTTCGTCGCAGCGAGGGGATTGTGATCAACCCCTCCTATACAATGGGCCTTGCACTGCGCGACCTCGCCAGGGCCTGCCAGATGCCCGAACTGCACCGGCTTGCCGATAGCGGCGAGGCGCTGGTGGCAGAGCTGGCCGATCGTGGTCCGGTGCCCGACTGGGTTTTGCTGACCGTAACAGGCCTGATGGAGGCACCAGCGCCCTTTTCGGGAGTTTCGGGTTATGAGGCCGTGCGGGTGCCGCTTTTCGCGCTCTGGTCGGGACAGCCGCAAAATCCTTCGGTGCAGCGCTATGCGGCGCTGATGAAAGCCGCAGGACAGAACGGCGGCACCCCTACCGTGTTCAACCCGGCGGGCGGCAGCGTATTTGAGCGCAGCAGCCATGCCGGTTACGCCGCGGTTGCCGCACTTGCCGCCTGTGCGGTGGCGGATGAGGTTGGATCGCTGATGCCGGTGTTTAACACCGATCAGCCCTATTACCCGGCCACGCTGCATCTGATGGCGCTGGTTATTCAGGTCACCACTTATCCGAAATGTGTGCCGATATGATCCGATCCCTGCTGATTTGCGCCCTGCTCTGCAGCATGGCCGGAGCCTCCTTCGCCCAGCAAAGCCAGCCGGGGGCGCAGGGCGCTGCGGCAGAACCGGCGGCGGATGAGTTTCTGGCGCTGAATTTTTATGTGCAGCAGGGCGATCAGCCGGCGATCGCGGCTGAGCTGCGCCGGCTGCAGCTGAAATATCCGGGCTGGCGGCCCCCGGCCGATCTGACCCGGCTGAGCGTGACCGAGCCCTCCTCGGAGATTGATGAGGTCTACCGGCTGATCGCGGCCGGCCGCCATGAAGAGGCCCGCAAGGCGATCGCGGCGGCAAAGGTAAGCTATCCGACCTGGCAGCCGCCGGCTGCTATGCTGGCGCTGCTCGAGACCTCAGAAGGGCAGGCGCGGCTCGATGCGGCTATGGCCTCGGGCAATCTGCAGCGGATGCTCGGCATTGTGGGTGAAGTGCCGGGGTTGCTGCGCTGTGACCGGATCAACAATGCCTGGCGCATCGCCGAGGCGCAGGCCGGGGCAGGGCGCAAGGCCGATGCGCTTGGCACCTATCGCGCCGTCGCCTCGGCCTGTGTCGATCCCGCCGAGCTGGTGGCGACGCTGGAGAAAGCCGACAGCGTCGCCGATGAGGCCGAAATCCTCGCTTTGATCGCTGCGGTTGAGGCACGTCTGCCCGCCATGCAGCCCGAGCTGGAGCGGCTGCGTAAACAGCTGCTGGCCGGGCGTGGTAAAATCGACATTCCCGCTGCAGCTGTGAAACCTGATGCCAGGGCTGCCGCGACTGCTGCGCCAAAGGAGAAGGCTGCAGAGCCGAAAGCTGCCGCTGCCCCTGCTGCTGTAGCGGCGGGCGGCTCGGGGGCGGCGGTCTCCTCCTCTTCGGTCCAGGCCGCCTTTGCAGCCGGTGACTGGGCGCGCTGCCTTGCGCTCTCCAGTGGCTCGCGCCAGACCGGGGTGCTCTATCAGCGCGGCTGGTGCGCCTATAACAGCGATCAGCCGATGGAAGCGGTCAATGCCTTCCGCGCGGCGCTTGGCGGCAGGCTCAGCGGTGATCAGCGCCGGGATGCTGCCTATGGCATCGCGCTGGCCTATCTGAAAATGGGCATGTCCGAAGAGGCATCGCGCCTCGCTGTCAGCACCGATTTCACCCGCAAGCAGCGTATTGATATCGAGCGCCAGATCCTCGATCAGCGCGGGGTCAATGCCTATAAACGGCGCGACTACCGGGCGGCGATCAGCTATTTCAACGCGCTGGAAGAGCTGACCGGCGGCATCCGCCGCGATCTCGCGCTGCTGCGCGCCTATGCCTATCTGAACGGCGGCAACCGCGATGAGGCGCGGCGCCAGTTCCAGAAGCTGAACCGTGAACTTTCGACCAGCGAGACCCGCCGCGGATTGCAGGCCACCAGCGGCGGCTGAACAGCTCAGCCCTCAGCCCTCAGCCACATAAAAAAACCGGCGTCCGACGCCGGTTTTTTTATGCTATATTCGGGGCAGCGGACAACGAACTCTCCCCATCAGCAGCAAGGCTGACGGGGAGATGATTTTTATAAAACGGTGTAATGGCGGAGAGGGTGGGCCTGATATCCAACCTTCTCCATCAACGGAAACCGCCAACGGCTCATGCAAGCATCACAGGGGGGAGCGGCTGCCAATGCAGTCGCGAAAATCGTCCTTGAACCTGTCGATCTGATGCATGCGCTCATGCAGGATCGCGACGATACCGATATCGCCGTCGGACAGTCGGCGCCAATAGATGAAGTGGTGTTCGTACCGGAAGAAGAACCCTTCGACGCCGAGCTCTGCCGGGATAGGCTTTGAGGCGACGCCATGGGCCACGATCCGTTCGAATGCTTCGAACATGCCGGTGATGTAGCGATCAGCCTGAACTTCGCCCCATCGGTCACGCGTATAGCGGTAGATGTCATCAAGGCGGAGTGATGCCGCCTCCTGAACCCGGATCGCCATCTGGTCAGGCCCGGTTGCGGGCGATGACTTCCGCAGCCGTCAGCGGCTTGTAGCTGGCCTCGGGCGCGGCGAAGGCGCGGGTCAGTTCTGCCTTCAGCCGGTCGAAAGCCTCCTGCTCGGCCCGCTCCTTGTCGCGCCGGATCAGGTCGCGCACGTATTCGCTTATGTTCTCGTAGGAGCCGTTCTCGCCGACATTGGCCGCAACGAAATCGCTGAGCGCACCGCTCAGACGGATGGTCATGGTCGTTGTGGTCGTGGTGCGGGACATGGAAGTCTTCTCATGTTTGATGCGTATTCAATATAATCAAAAAACACTACACATCAAGTCTGACGGCGGCGGACCAATTTGGCCATTCCGCCGCCTCTGTGGCGGCCTGACCTTACTCGGCATCCGCGCCGTCGTGCCGATCGGCCAGCAGCAGGACCATGTGGAACACGATATCCGAGTGCCTGGCCAGCGCGATCAGATGCTCGCCGCTGGGCCCACGCTCGCCCGCGATCCAGTACTTCACTGCCCGCTCGCTGGCACCCGTCCACCGCATAGCCGTCTTGACTGCCCGATGCGTCAGGCCGAGTTCGTCCCGAAGCGCCGAGGCAATGGCTGCCCGGTAGCCGGCGACATTGGCTTCAAGGTGCACATTTATGCCCGTTTTCGGCACAAATGTGCCCGTCTTGATCCGCATCTCCGCATCCTCCTTCGATAATACTCTGGGAAGGACATGAAAAGCGGCAGTTCGTATTTGCGCCCAGCCTGCGGTGGAGGGCCATCAGCTCGAAGCAGCCCACATGATTTCTTGGGAGGCGGGCGTGGCTCGGGGAAAATCGATACTATCCGAAGGAGAAAGCGAGCCGTCCGAGCAGCTGCTGGCTGCGGAATACGTCCGGATGTCGACCGAGCATCAGCAGTATTCAACCCAGAACCAGGCGCAGACTATCCGCGAATACGCCGAACGCCGCGGCATCAGGGTTGTCAAAACCTATTCGGATGACGCGAAAAGCGGCCTGATCATCGGCGGCAGGATGGCATTGCAGCAGATGATTGCCGATGTCGAATCCGGCGTGGCCGGGTTCAGCATGATTCTGGTCTATGACGTCACTCGCTGGGGACGTTTTCAGGACGCCGACGAATCTGCCTATTATGAGTATCGCTGCCGGAAGGCGGGGATGCAGGTCGCCTACTGTGCCGAGCAATTCGAGAATGATGGCTCTCCGACCTCCACCATTGTGAAAAGCGTCAAGCGCGCGATGGCGGGCGAATATAGCCGTGAGCTTTCAGTGAAAGTCTTCGCCGGCCAATGCCGTCTGATTGAGCTCGGCTATCGTCAGGGCGGCCCGGCGGGCTTCGGGTTGCGTCGCGCCCTGCTCGATGAACGGGGCGAAGTAAAAACCGAACTGAAGCGCGGTGAGCACAAGAGCCTTCAGACGGATCGCGTCGTCCTGGTTCCCGGACCAGACGAGGAGGTCCGGACGGTGCGCTGGATCTACAGCCAGTTTCTGAAGAAGGGCCTGTCGGAAAGCGAACTTGCGGCAGACCTGAATGAACGCGGCATCCTCACCGATCTCGGGCGGGCCTGGACCCGCGCGACCGTCCATCAGATCCTGACCAATGAGAAATACATTGGCAACAACGTCTACAACCGGCGCTCATTCAAACTGAAGCGCAAGCGGGTCGCCAACGGCCCGGAGATGTGGATCCGGTCGGAAGGGGCTTTCGAGGCCATCGTCGAGCCGAAACAGTTTCAGAAGGCTCAGGCCATCATCGCGGCGCGCAACCGTCGCTTCTCGGATGAGGAGATGCTGGAGCGCCTGACCCGGTTGCTCCTGCGTCATGGATACATTTCCGGGCTGGTGATCGACGAAGCAGATGGGATGCCGTCCAGCGGCGCCTATGCCCATCGCTTCGGCAGCCTGCTCAGGGCCTATTCCCTCGTCGGGTTCACCCCGGATCGCGACTATCGCTATATCGAAGCCAACCGCCTGTTGCGGCAATTTCACGGCGATGAAATTGAGCGCGTGATCCACGAAATCATCCGGCTTGGTGGTACCGTGATCAGGAACCCTGCGACGGACCTGCTGACCATCAACGGCGAATTCACGGCATCCGTCGTCGTCGCCCGCTGTCGCGAAACGTCCTCAGGCGGCTTGCGCTGGAAGATTCGCTTCGACACCGGCCTCGCGCCAGACATCACCATCGCCATCAGGATGAATCGCACAAATACCGACGCGCTAGATTACTACCTGCTGCCCCAATTCGAGATGCGGAGCAAACCTCTGGGGCTTGCAGAGGAGAATGGCCTGATGCTGGACGCCTTCCGTTTTGAAACGTTGGACTTCTTCTTCGACATGGCCCGGCGCGTTTCCGTGTCCGAGGTGACACCATGGTGAGCGAGATCGAACCCCATGCCGAGGTGCAAATTATCCCAATTGCGGCCATCATCGTCGAAAATCCACGCGAACGATCTGAAAAGACCTTTCGTGCACTGGTGGACAGTATCGGCAAGGTGGGGCTGAAGAAGCCGATCACCGTCGCGCGGGATGACACGGCGTCGGGAGATGCCTATCGGCTCGTCTGCGGTCAGGGGCGGATGGAGGCCTATGTCGCCCTTGGCGAAACCCACATCCCGGCCATCGTCGTGGGCGCGAACGAGGTCGAACGGCTCCTGCGTAGCGTGATCGAGAATATCGCCCGTCGTCAGCAGCGACCGCTCGAGTTGTTGCAGGACATCGCCATCCTGCGCGAGCGGGGATATTCGGACCATGACATCGCCGAGAAAACCGGATTGTCATGGTCGTACGTTCACGAAATCGGTGTATTGATCGCCAACGGCGAGGAACGACTGCTGATCGCGGTCGAGACCGGTCAGATGCCCCTAAGTGTTGCACTGTATATCACCAGGGCGGAAGAGAAAGATGTGCAGAAGGCGCTGGAGGCAGCCTATGCCTCGGGTGAATTGCGCGGCAAGAAGCTGCTGGAAGCACGGCGGCTGGTGGAGCTGCGCCACCGGCACGGCAAGAAAAAAGGTGCCACACGCGCAAAACGAACTGGGGTGCGGATGACATCGGCGGCGTTGGTCCGGGCCTATCGTATCGAGGCAGAACGCCAGCAGGACATGATCCGCAGGGCGCAGTCGACGCGCGGCCACCTGCTGTTCCTCGACGCAGCGTTCCAGTCTCTGCTCAAGGATGAGAATTTCCTCACCCTGCTCCGTGCCGAGGGCTTGGCTTCCCTGCCGAGCATGGTGGTCGACGGTCTCAGGGAACCTCGGGCATGACACATATGGGCAAAACGCCGCCGCCGCATGATGCACCATTTCGGGGACCAGGATTCGAGCCGATCCTGCGTCAGATCCCGATCGCCGCCATCCTGCCGGTGAAGCAACTGCCGACCACCGTTCCCAAGGGCCAGAAGTATGCGCAGATCGCCGCATCGATCCGCGAGGCCGGCTTGATCGAACCGCTCGTGGTCGCGCGCGCTTCTGGTCAGGATGGCACGTTCATCCTGCTCGATGGTCATGTCCGTCTGCATGTCCTGAAGGGGATGGGCGAGGAAACCGACACCTGCCTCGTCGCCACCGACGACGAGTCTTTCACCTACAACAAGCGCATCAGCCGTCTCGCGACAATTCAGGAACACAAGATGATCTTGCGGGCCATTGAGCGTGGCGTGCCCGAGGCCCGTATTGCTGCTGCTCTGAATGTGGATGTGGCGCTGATCCGGCGAAAACGGACATTGTTGAACGGCATCTGCCCCGAGGCTGCTGAACTCCTGAAGGACAAGCACTGCCCTGTCAACAGTTTCCGGTCCCTGCGCAAGATGAAGCCATTGAGGCAGATTCAGGCGGCAGAACTGATGATCGCAGCGAATAATTACACTGTGGCCTATACCGAGGCCATTCTCGCCGCCACCGACGCCGAAGACCTTGTCGATCCGGCAATGAGAAAAGAAACGTCCGGCATCACGCGCGAACAGGCGGAGCGGATGAAGGCCGAGATGGCCAGCCTGCAGAGAAACATCAAGCTGATCGAAGGGACACTTGGCCCCGATCATTTACGCCTTGTGGTAGCGGGCCGCTACGTCGAACGCCTGCTCATGAATGAACGGATCAATCGCTATCTCGAAAAGAACCACGGAGACATCCTCGGCGAGTTAGGTCGAATCGTGGCGGGCCTGTCCCGGCCGGAGCCGTCTTTGGAAGGGCCAACTGAGGCGGAAGAATAGCGGACACAGAAACTTGCTGCCGATGGGGACCCGGACCCGACACGCGCGGGGACCGCGGGAAACGCCGGACTGTGGGCCGGATCAAGCGCGGCGGTGGAGATGGCGGCGGTGTTGTAGTGAAAGCTGACCAGCGCATCGAATTTGGGCGGTTCCAGCGGCACTTTCACGGTGCGCAAAACTTCAGCCCCGTAGGAGGCGAGGTCGGTGCGGAAGGCCTCGCGGATCCCTGCATCGACATCGCCGGGCATGCCGCGCGGCATCCGCGCCGGATCGGGCGACCCGGCGGCAGCGGTATGGCCGATGCCGAAGGCGTATCGACCCAATAATGCGGGCCCAATTTCTATTATAGCGCGGGGCCCATCACTCGCGGCGCCAGTCACCGGCAGGATCACCCCGGCGCTCGGCTCGCATACCCATTTCAGCGGGAGTTTCTTCTGCGACCAGTCCCTCCTCACCGTCCGTTTGGGAAGTGTCTTGTCGGGGCGACTGAACGAACGTGTAAGGCTCGAAACCACACCACCACTTCCCATCGACCTGTTCCAGCTTGAGCTGGACACTCTTCTGAAATGGGAAGCCGAGCTTGGGTACTGTGCCAAACAGACTGGTGCCCTAGGCATCGCGCAGCCGGGATAGGGTTTGTTGCTGACGCTGCGTTCGATCAGGATCATCGTTATCGCGCGGTGTTTCAACGACGAGCGAATGGCCCGAACGCCTGTAGCGTGGGATGAGCGGACGCTGTCGGGCGAGAGATCGCACGAGCGTGTCGTAGAGCAATCCCATCGCCCAGCTATCAGCGACTGGATTTAGGTCGATCGTTCCAGCGAGCGATGGGCCAAGCGGAGCCAAGGCATCCAGGATTTCCTGATCACGCCCGAACACCGCCAGCTCACGCCCTAAAGCGGCCGCCATCGCCCGAAATCCCTTCGGCTTGAAGATCTCGCGCATCTCTGCGGATGTTGTCGGTTGGCTCAACCTGATGCGCCGCGCCGCGGTGGGCATCGATTGGAGCAGAATTGCCGAATAGCGCAGCACCGGGAATGCGCGGGCTTTGGCATTTGGAATCTGAACGGGTACGAGGCGCGGCGTATGTCGCCCTTCCATCACCCGATCAAGAAGCGGCTTGGGTAAATCGGTTACCGGTCGCTGGAACTGGTGGTGAAGGCATGGCGCCTCACCAAGACCGCGCCGGTGCCGTGCATCGTGCGCGAAGCCGGTTGCAGCAGTCTGGCCGAGGACGATAGCCTGGCCGGGAATATCCAGCGCGCGCCGCTCCACCCCCTCGACCAGTATCCCGCCTTCCAGGACATGCGCATCAAGGGCATGTCCGAGGAAGCAATCGCCGCAGCCTTCTTCGTCTTGGTGAGTGTGGTGAAGCAGCGTCTGCGCCTCACCGGACGTGCCACCCCCAATGTCTCACGCACTCTCAAGAAGATGGAGAGCTTCGGCCTTGTCCGCATGGAGAAGGGCCAGGGCCTCAAGCTGGTCCCCAAGGTCATTCACGACCGCCTGGAGCTGGTCCTGCCCCTGATCGAGCCTCGCAAGAAAGGAACCCGCAAATGAACGCGCAATCCCCCAACGTCGCCCTGCGGGCCGCTCTTTATCTGCGTGTCTCGACTGCCCGTCAGGCCGGGCATGACGTGTCGATCCCCGACCAGAGGAAGCAGGGCGAGGCTTATTGCGCCGCGCGAGGCTATCAGCTTGTCGAAATCTTCGTCGAGCCGGGCAACACGGCGACCAACGACCGCCGCCCGGAGTTCCCGCGGATGGTCGAGTCGGGCACGTCGAAGCCCACGCCTTTCGACGTGGTGCTGGTTCACAGCTTCTCGCGCTTCTTCCGCGACGCCTTCGACATGGAATATTACTATCGCAAGCTCGCCAAGAACGATGTCCGGCTCATTTCCATTACGCAGGAGCTGGGGGACGACCCGATCCACGACATGATGCGCCGGATCATGTCGCTGTTCGACGAGTACCAGTCGAAGGAAAACGGCAAGCACGTCACGCGCGCCTTGAAGGAGAATGCCCGGCAGGGCTTCTGGAACGGCTCGCTGCCGCCGATCGGCTAGCGGATCGCCGCCGCCGAACAGCGTGGGGCCAAGACCAAGAAGAGGCTGGAGATCGATCCGCCCCACGCCGACACGATCCGGCTGATCTATCGCCTGGCGCTGGAAGGTGAAGGCGAGACCGGCCAGATGGGCGTGAAGGCCATCGTCAAATATCTCAACGGAAAGGGCATCTTCACCCGCGATGGAGGGCGCTGGGGTATCGGACAGGTCCATCGCGTCCTGACCCGCCGGACCTATATCGGCGAGCATCGCTTCAATCGCCGCTCCAACAAGGGAGTGGTGAAACCCGAGGATGAGGTCGTCACCGTCGAAGTGCCAGCCATCATTGAGCGCGACACCTTCGATGCGGTGCAGAAGCTTCTACAGGCACGCAATCCCAAGACCGAGCTGCCCGCCCGCGTCGTCATCGGGCCGACGCTGCTGACTGGCATCTGCTATTGTGGCAATTGCGGGGGAGCTATGACCATCCGCACCGGCAAGAGTGGCCGCTATCGCTACTACGCCTGTTCGATCCGGGCTCGTCAGGGAGAGACCGGGTGCAAGGGCCGTGCGATCCCGATGGATAAGCTCGACGATATGGTGGTCCACCATATCGAAGACCGCTTGCTCGATCCCGACCGGCTGGAGGTGATGCCGGGCACCGTCCTCGGTCGCCGAGAGGATCAGGCGGAGCGCCAGCGACAGCACATCGCCGAGTTGGAGCGCCGCGCCACAGAATCGGAATTGCGCCTCAAGCGGCTTTACGATGCCGTCGAGGGAGGCGTCGCCGATCTGGACGACCCCGCGCTGAAGGAGCGCATCGTCGGTCTCAAGGTGATCCGCGATCAGGCGCGGGCCGACGCGGATCGCGCACAGGCGTTGCTCGATAGCCCCGGCCACAGCGCCATCAGCCCCGCGATGATCGAAAAGTTCGCCACGATCGCCCGCGAGCGTATCCGTGGCCGTGAGGGCGGCTATCGGCGGGATTTCTGCGCGCGCTCGCACAGCGCGTCGAGATCGCTGACGACGCGATTCGCATCATGGGATCGAAGACAGAATTGTTGAGAACGCTTATTTCTGGCCAAGTGCGGCAATCGGCGACGATTGGCGTGCCCAGAGGCGGACTGAAGTGGCGGAGCCGAAGGGATTCGAACCCTCGAGACCCTTCCGGGCCTGCACCCTTAGCAGGGGTGTGCCTTCGACCACTCGGCCACAGCTCCGCCGATGCGTATATGGGGCAAAGCAGCGGGAAACAAGCGCATTTTCAGCTAAACATCCGACTTTGCCGGAAAAAGCGAATTTCCCTGATTTCACGCGGATTCAAAGGCCTGGCGGGTGCCCTCCGAAGGATACAGGGCCGGGGTCAGGCGCATTGCGGCCAGGTTCTGACCGATTCTTTCAGCAGTGAAACAAAGGCCTGAACCTTGCGGGTGCGGTGCAGATCGACATGGGTGACGATCCAGAGCGGCGAATCCCATTCCGGGCGCGGGGCGAGGATTTCGACGAGATCGCTATTGGCGGCGGCCTCCCAGGCGGGCAGGAAGCCGATGCCGATGCCCTGGCGCAAAGCCTCATTCCAGGCGGCGGGTTCGGTCGAGCGGAAGACGATCTGATCCGGCGCGACCTTGTCGCGCAGCCAGCGAAAGAAGGGCGCGCGGCTGCCCTCGGTCTCGGCGGCGATAAAGCGGTGCCCGGCAAATTCCTGTTCCGAGGCGGGGCTGCCATGCGCCTCTACATAGCTGCGATGCGCATAGAGGCCATAGCGGATGCGGATCAGGGGCTGGACCACATTATCGGGCTCTTCCGGCGCAGCTCCGGCGCGGATCGCCACATGCGCCTCGCCGTAATCGAGGCGGAAGATGCGCATATCGGTCATCAGCCGCAGCTGCACCGCCTGGTGCCGGTGCTGGAATTCGGCCAGAACCGGCACCAGCAGCCCTGTGACTCCACCCACTGATGTGATGATAAATTCGCCCTGAACCGTCTCGCCATGGCCCTTGATGCGTGAGGAGAGCTGGGCGAACTGTTCTTCGGTGGTCTGGGCCACGGTCAGCAGATCGCGCCCGGCCTCGGTCGGCGTATAGCCCCGGGCATGGCGCTGGAACAGCCGGGTGGCCAGCCGTTTTTCCAGCGCATCGATATGGCGGATCACCGTAGCATGATGCACGCCCAGCACTTCGGCCGCGCCGGAGACAGTGCCGAGGCGGGCAACCTGATAGGCGGTCCGGATCTCGTCCCAGTTTTCCATTGCAGGCTCCGGTCTGTTTGTGCAGTTACGCACAGAGAAAGAGCGTTTTCGCGCAGAAGGCAAGGGCCTTCGCATATGCGAGAGCCGTCGCCAGATATGTCTTTTGCGCCGCAAGGCTTGACCCGGCACCGCAGGGCCGGAAGTCTGGCGGCATAATCCCCGTTCCAGGAGGTACAGGTGATCCGCCTTTTTCGACCCTCGCAGGATCTGCCGCTGATCGGCCGTCCCTCGGCCCTTGGTCTGACCCTCGGAGCCCTGGCCTTCGCCGCTTCGCTGACCCCCTCGCTGATCCCGCGCGCCGGGCTGATGCAGGGCGCACTGGCGGGACTTTGCTTCGCATTCGGCTATCTGTTTGGCTATGCGCTGATCGTGCTCTGGGGCTGGATGCTGGCCGGGCGCCCGCCTGCCCCGGCGGCACGCCAGCGGCTTTATCTGCAGATTGCGCTGCTGATCTCGGTCGTGGTGATCGGCCTTGCGCTGACGCAGGTGACCGGATGGCAGAATGATATCCATCGCGGCATGAATATAGCGCCGGTGGAAAGTGCACGGCCTTTCACCATCCTCGGCGTTGGCCTTGCGGTCTCGGCGCTGTTTTTGCTGATCGGGCGGCTGTTTCGCCGCCTCTGGCGCTGGATCGCGGCCCAGCTTGAGCCCTGGGTGCCAGGGCGTATGGCCCGGGTTGCGGGCATCGTTCTGGCGCTGATGTGCTTCTGGGCCATTGGCAATGATATGGTGGTCGGGCGCATCCTGGCGGCGCTGGATCGCAGCTATGCGGCGCTGGATCAGATGATGCCAACCGAACAGGCCCCGCCGGCGGATCCGCTGAAAACCGGTTCGGCCGCTTCGCTGGCCTCATGGGAGGGGCTGGGGGCCACCGGGCGCGCCTGGGTGCTGGATCAGCCCGATGCGGCGGCCATCAGCGCCGTCACCGGGCGCGCGGCGCTTGAGCCTTTGCGGATTTATATCGGCCTCTCCAATGCCGGGACCGCCGATGACCGTGCCGCACTGGCGCTGCGCGAGGCGCTGCGGGTGGGAGCCTTTGAGCGCAGGCGTCTGGTTCTGGCCTTTCCCACTGGCACCGGCTGGATGGATCCGGCGGGGATGCAGCCGCTCGACTACCTGAGCGATGGCGATGTTGCGGCGGTGGCGGTGCAATATTCCTGGCTGCCAAGCTGGATGTCTTTGTTCCTGCAGCCCGAATACGGCGCCGAAACCGCCGATGCAGTTTTCCGCGAAATCTATGGCCACTGGCGCAAAATGCCCGAGGAAACCCGGCCAGAGCTGTATCTGTTCGGCCTGTCGCTGGGCGCGCGCAATGGCGAATTGCCGATCTCCTGGCCGGATCTGCTCTCGGATCCGCCGGCGGGCGCACTCTGGGTCGGCCCGCCCTTTGCCATGCGCGGCTGGCAGCAGCTGCGCCATGCCCGGCGCGAGGACAGCCCGGCCTGGGCACCGCGCTACCGCGACGGCTCGGCGATAAGGGTGATGACCCAGGAGGTGCAGCAGGGCCGGGATTATGCCGAATGGGGGGTGATGCGGATGGTGTTTCTTGCCTATCCCTCTGATCCGATTGCCTGGTTCAATACCTCGATCTTCTGGCGTGCGCCGGACTGGCTCGAGGGGGAGCGGGGGCCCGATGTCAGTCAGAGCCTGCGCTGGTGGCCTGGCATCACCTTCCTGCAGCTGGGCTTTGATATGATGACCGCGACCAGCACCCCGCCGGGCTATGGCCATGTCTATGCGGCGCGGGATTATCTGAAGGCCTGGGATGCGGTGCTGGGCACGGCGGCCAGCCCGGAGCTGCTGGGCCGGATTGAGGCTGTGCTCGAAGCTCAGGGGCTGTAACCGGCGCTGCGAGTGGCCCGGATCCGCAGAGTCCGGGGCTTTTTTCGTCTTTTTCTTGACTCCGGGGGCGAGGGCGCGTATCGCCGCGCAGAATTCCCCGGAGGCATGGAGCTTCCGGTCCCATGGACGTCGTCCGGGATCGCCATCCGTCAGCGCGTTTGCGCCCACGGGTGCGTTACCGCTATGTCCGCCCCGATCCGCCGCCCCATAGAGGGGCAGAGAGAACTGCCAGGGAGATGGCCCATGTTTGAAAGCCTTTCAGAACGCCTTGGCGGAGTCTTTGACCGTCTGACGAAACAGGGTGCGCTGAGCGAGGCTGACGTTATCACCGCGCTGCGCGAAGTGCGTGTGGCCCTGCTCGAGGCCGATGTCTCGCTGCCGGTGGCGCGTGATTTCATCAAACGGGTGCAGGAAAAGGCGACCGGCTCGGCGGTGACCAAATCGATCACCCCCGGCCAGATGGTCGTCAAGATCGTTCATGACGAGCTGATCCGGGTGCTGCAGGGCGATGGCCCGGCGGATGCGCTGAAGATCGACAATTCGCCCGCAACCATCCTGATGGTCGGTCTGCAGGGCTCGGGTAAAACCACCACCACCGCCAAACTGGCCAAGCGGCTGAAAGAAAAGAACGGCAAGCGCGTGCTGCTGGCCTCGCTCGACACGCAGCGCCCGGCGGCGATGGAACAGCTGGCCATTCTGGGCACCCAGATCGGCGTCGACAGCCTGCCGATCGTCAAGGGCGAGAGCGCGGTTCAGATCGCGAAACGCGCTAAGACCCAGGCCTCGCTCGGCGGCTATGATGTGCTCTTCCTCGATACGGCAGGCCGTCTGCATATCGACGAAGTGCTGATGGATGAGATCCAGGCGGTGCGCGATATCGCTGCCCCGCGCGAGACGCTGCTGGTCGTCGACGGTCTGACCGGCCAGGACGCGGTCAATGTCGCCACCGAATTCGAGGCCCAGGTGGGCATTTCGGGCGTGGTGCTGACCCGGATGGACGGCGATGGCCGTGGCGGCGCGGCGCTGTCGATGCGGGCCGTCACCGGCAAGCCAATCCGCTTTGTCGGTCTTGGCGAAAAGATGGATGCGATTGAGGTCTTTGACGCCGAGCGCGTCGCTGGCCGGATCCTTGGCATGGGCGATATCGTTGCCCTTGTGGAGAAGGCCCAGGAAACCTTCGAGGCCGAACAGGCCGAGCGTATGGCCCGGCGCTTCTCGAAAGGTCTGTTCAATATGAACGACCTGAAGATGCAGCTCGATCAGATGCTGAAAATGGGCGGGATGCAGGGCCTTATGGGCATGCTGCCGGGCATGGCCAAACATCAGGCTGCCGCTGCCGAGGCGGGTCTTGATGATAAGATGCTCAGACGTCAGATCGCGCTGATCAACTCGATGACCAAAAAAGAACGCGCCAATCCCGATCTGCTGCAGGCCAGCCGCAAGAAACGTATCGCCCAGGGCGCAGGCCTTGAGGTTCAGGAGCTGAACCGTCTGCTGAAACAGCACAAGCAGATGGCCGATATGATGAAAAAAATGGGCAAGGGTGGCATGATGAAGAACATGATCCGCCAGTTCATGGGCAAAGGCGGCATGGCAGCCGGCATGCCTGATCCGTCGAAAATGTCGCCCGAGCAGCTGGCCGAACTGGCCAAGGGCGTGCAGCAGGGCGCGGGCGGCATGGGCGGTCTTCCGGGGCTGGGCGGCGCTTCGCTGCCGGGGATGCCGCGCGGCATGACCCTTCCGGCTGGCCTTTCCGGCATGATGAGGAAGAAATGAGCGATCCGGTTACCCGCGCCGCTGAATTGCTGAAAGAGCATCGCGAGTCGATCGACCGTCTGGATGCGATCCTCGTCTTTACTCTGGCCGAGCGCTTTAAACATACCCAGGGCGTTGGGCGGCTGAAGGCCGAACACGACCTGCCGCCATCCGACCCCGCCCGTGAGGCGCGTCAGATCGAACGTCTGGAAAAGCTGGCCGAAGAGGCAAAGCTGGATCCGGCGTTTGCGAAGAAATTCCTGAACTTCATCATCTCAGAAGTCATCAGGCATCACGAGAAACTGCAAAAATAAGCGGGCCGCGTCGCTCGCATTTAACGACATCTGAAGGAGATACCCTATGTCCATGAAAATCCGTCTCGCCCGTGGTGGTTCGAAAAAGCGCCCGCATTACTCGATCGTTGCTTCCGATTCGCGCATGCCGCGCGACGGCCGCTTCATCGAGAAGCTGGGCACCTATAACCCGCTGCTGGCCAAAGACGCTGAAAACCGCGTGATCCTGAATGCTGAGCGCGTTCAGTACTGGCTGGGTCACGGCGCACAGCCGACCGACCGCGTTGCACGCTTCCTCGAAGCTGCTGGCCTGAAAGCCAAGGTCGAGCGCAACAACCCGAAATCGGCTGTTCCGGGCAAAGCAATGGCTGCCCGCGCTGCCAAGAAAGCCGCCCGCGAAGCTGCTCCGGCTGAAGCGGCTGAAGAGTAATTTTTACTCTTCTGAAACTGCTGGTGGTCCCTCTGGGGGCCACCGCTCTTCCCGGCCTGGGCCTTTTCAGGCGGGTGATAACCCTCGGGCTTTGCGCCGGATCCTTCTGGGCCGGAATGCAGGTGGAGCGCGCGCGTTCGCCCGAAGCCGGATCTGCCCTGTGTTAGGGCCCCGATTGCCGCCAGGAGGCCGCAGAATGAGCACGAATGATGAGCGAATCTGTGTTGGCTCGGTTGCGGGCGCCTTTGGCGTGCGCGGCGAGGTGCGGCTGAAAAGTTTCTGCGCGGAACCGACAGATATTGCAGCCTATGGCCCGCTTTATACCAAAGATGGCAGCCGCAGCTTTAAGGTGACGCTGACCCGTCCGGTTGCTGCCGGCCTCGGCGCGCGCCTGTCAGGCGTGAGCAGCAGAGAAGAGGCCGAGGCGCTGCGCGGGGTCGAACTTTTTGCTGACCGTGACCGTCTGCCGGCGCTGCCCGATGATGAGTTTTACCATAATGACCTGATCGGTCTTGAAGTGCGCGATCCCGGTGGCGTGACAATCGGCAAGGTGCTGGCGGTGTTCAACCATGGCGCGGGTGATCTGCTTGAGATCCGCCTTGAGGGTAAAGCGCAGCCGCTGCTGCTCGCCTTCACCCTGGCCAATGTCCCTACCGTTGATATTGCGCGTGGCCTGCTGATCGCGGATCTGCCCGAAGAAAGCGCCTGAAGCCCTGGGTTGTTTCATCCCGGATGGGTTCACGCGCTGAGATATCCCGGCGCTGACGTTTTCCTGCCTTGTTTCTGACATCTCTGCCCTACTCATTAAGACCGGGGAGCAGATGTCAGAGGGGGAAGCGCGATATGTTACAGCTCAGGATCATTCGCCTTTCGGCGGCATTGCTTTATGCCGGGGCGCTGCTTGCCGGTATCGGTGGCTTTGGCCTCACCTTGCTGCCCCTGCTTCTTGTCACATTCATGCTCTGGCAGATCCTGCGCCATCCCGGCGCCTGGCCTGAGCTGCCAGCAGACTGGCTGAGCCGCGAGGCTCTGGTGCCGGGGCTGATGCTGCTGTGCAGCCAGCTGCTGCTGTTGGTGCTGCTCTGCACCATCGGGCGTGGGATCGGCGCGGTTCTGGGGGCGGCTGCCGGCTTCAGCCCCTTTGGCGCGCTGCTGATCAGCCTGCTGGCCCTGCCGGTGCTGCGCTATGCGCCGCAGCTGACCCGCTGGCCGCGCCTCAGCCGGGGCTGAGACATGACGGAGGCGGGGAGGGGGCTTTCGCGGCGGGGCGAAGGGCGCTAAAGCGCGGATATGAGCGATGAACCCGAAACCTCCCGCAGCCATGGCCGCCTGTCGATCCGTGCGAGCCTCAAGCCCCGCGATCTGATGGAAGAGCCGCGCCATGTGCGTGGCGCCTTTGAGGCGAAGGTCATCACGCTTTTTCCCGAGGCTTTCCCCGGCATTCTCGGATTGTCGCTGACCGGCAAGGGGCTGGATTTTGGCCTCTGGCGGCTTGAAACCTTCGATCTGCGCAATTTTGGCGAAGGCAGGCACCGCAATGTCGATGACACGCCTTCCGGTGGCGGGGCGGGCATGGTGCTGCGCGCCGATGTGGTGGACCGGGCGCTGCGCGCCACCGGCGCCACGCCGGAGGAGGACCGCTCGGTCCGGCCGCTGATCTATCTGTCGCCGCGCGGCAGGCCGCTTGATCAGGCCATGGCGCGCCGCTTTGCCGGGGGCGAGGGCGTGACCCTGCTCTGCGGCCGGTTTGAGGGGGTTGACCAGCGGGTGCTCGATCACTGGCAGATCGAGGAGGTCAGCCTTGGTGATTTCGTGATGACCGGCGGCGAGCTGGCGGCCCAGGCTTTGCTGGATGCGACGGTGCGCCTGCTGCCCGGCGTGCTGGGCAATGCCGAATCCGCGGTGGAGGAAAGCTTCTCCGACGGCATGCTGGAACATCCGCAATATACCCGTCCGGCGCTCTGGGAGGGACGTGAGATCCCGCCGGTGCTGGCATCGGGCAATCATGCGGCGATTGCGAAATGGCGGCGTCAGCAGTCGGAAGAGATCACCGCCGCCCGCCGGCCGGATCTGATCGCGGCAAAGCAGCGGAAGGAAGCAGGGGACGCCGCCCCCTGACCTCCGGGATATTCAGTGACAGGTGAAAGCGGCGCTGCTGACCTGTCCGAAAAACCGGGCAGGGCGGGGGGCTTCACCGGCCATGCTTGACCCGCTGCGCGCAAGCAGCTACAGGCAGCGGGTCCGGTGCGTAAGTTCTCGGGCCCGATTCCTCTGGCAGATCAAAGCGTCTTCTTCGGCGTGGGCAGACAGAGACCGGCTAAAGTCATACTGAGCCGATCCTCCGGCGGGCCGCCTGTGTAAACAGGGCAGGGACCCGGGCGAAGACCAGGAGCTCTCGGCGAAGATCACCTCTGTGGCAATACCACAGGCAAATGGAGAACAGCGATGAACCTGATCGCACAGATCGAGGCGGAACAAATTGCCGCACTCGATAAAAAGATCCCCGATTTCAAAGCCGGCGACACCGTTCGCGTAGGCTATAAAGTGACCGAAGGCACCCGCTCGCGCGTGCAGTCCTACGAAGGCGTCGTGATCGGCCGTCGTGGCGGCGCGACCCTCGCGGCTTCGTTCACCGTCCGTAAGATTTCCTTCGGTGAGGGCGTCGAGCGCGTCTTCCCGCTTTACTCGACCAATATCGATTCGATCGAAGTGGTTCGTCGTGGTAAAGTCCGTCGCGCCAAGCTCTACTATCTGCGCGCGCGTCGCGGCAAATCCGCCCGTATCGCCGAAGACAGCAACTACAAAGCTAAGTAAGAGGAGCCGTAGAGATGCAAGAGGGCATTCACCCCGACTATCACTTCATCACCGTGAAGATGACCGACGGCTCGACCTACCAGACCCGCACCACCTGGGGCAAAGAAGGCGACACCATGTCGCTGGATATCGACCCGCTGGCGCACCCGGCCTGGACCGGCCAGACCGCCAAACTGATGGACACCGGCGGCCGCGTGTCGAAGTTCAAAAACAAATACGCTGGCCTCGGCTTCTGAGCCCCGGTCAGATCCTTCTGAGAGAGGCCCCGGTTTTCCGGGGCCTTTTCTTTTGCGCGCTCAGCCCGCCACCCGGCCCCGGTCCGGGTCATTCCGGCGCCAGAGCGATGTATGGAAGACCCGGTCGGCGGCTGATTTGCGAAAAGGGCTTCCCCTCACGGCGCGTCCTTGCCTATAGACCAAGGCTGAACCAGCGGAGATGCGGTCAGCATGGCGCATATAATTGTTGTCGGAAACGAGAAGGGCGGCTCGGGGAAGTCGACCACCTCAATGCATGTTGCCACCGCCCTGGTGCGGATGGGGCATCGCGTCGGGGCACTTGATCTCGATCTTCGTCAGCGCAGTTTTGGTCGCTATGTCGAGAACCGGCGCGCCTATCTGGCTCGCGCGGGCCTGGATCTGCCCTCGCCGGACTATCGCGAACTGCCCGAGGCCGTGGCCGGGGGGCAGGGCGAGAATCCTTTCGATCAGCGCCTGACCGCCGCTGTGGCCGCGCTCGACAGCGAGATGGATTATATCATCATCGACTGCCCCGGCAGCCATACCAGGCTGAGCCAGGTGGCGCATTCGCTGGCCGATACGCTGATCACGCCGCTGAACGATTCTTTCGTTGATTTCGACCTGCTGGCGCGGATCGATTCCGAGACCGGCAAAGTTGTCGGCCCCTCGATCTATGCCGAGATGGTCTGGGGCGCGCGCCAGCTGCGGGCTCAGGCCGGGCTGAAGCCGATCGACTGGATCGTGCTGCGCAACCGCCTTGGCGCCCAGGCGATGCATAACAAGAAAAAGGTTGGTGCGGCGCTTGAGGATCTGTCGCGCCGCATCGGTTTCCGGGTCGTGCCCGGTTTTTCCGAGCGGGTCATCTTCCGCGAGCTGTTCCCGCGCGGCCTGACGCTGCTGGATCTGAAAGATACCGGGGTGGATCAGCTGAACCTGTCGAATATTGCCGCCCGTCAGGAGCTGCGTGATCTGATGACCGCGCTCAGGCTTCCGGGTGTCCAGATCGCGTTCTGAACAGCACGGCCCGCGCCACGGAAACGTGGCGCACCCGGTTCATTTGCTGCAGTCTTGCCTCAAATGCGGCGTCGGTTACGGGCTTTTCCTGGCGCTTCGACCGCAGTCTGCGCAGGAAATCGACGGCCTTCTTCATTCTGCCTGTCCTTCATACTGCTCCTGAGGTGAAGTTGCAGGGCAAGCGCGGCAGGTTTAAGGCGCGGCCTGGCTCAAAGCGGGGCCATTCCGGGGAGGAGCCGCGACAGAGCGCTTTCTCTCGCTTAAATCCCGCGGTCTGGGGTGGCATCCCCCGGCAGCGGATCGGCCAGCTCGCTTTCGAGAAAGCGCTCAAAAGCCTCGAGATCCACCGGTTCGAACTGGCCGAAAGCCTGCATCCAGACCGAGGCACCGCGCAAAGCGTCAGGCTCGAGCTTGCACCAGATCACCCTGCCGCGGCGCTCACGCGAGATCAGCCCGGCCTCGGCCAGAACGCCGAGATGCTTTGAGATCGCTGCGAGGCTCATCGCGAAGGGTTCGGCCACATCGGTCACCGCCATATCATCCTCGAGCAGCATGGCGAGAATGGCCCGGCGCGTCGGATCGGCGAGCGCGGCGAAAATCGCATCAAGGGCGGGCTGAGCGGCGGGGGATATCATGGCGCAACTATCGGCCCTGGCGGAGAAAGCGTCAATTGCCGGCGGGGCAGGGGGATACTCAACCTTTTCGTTGAATATGGCCTGCGGCACAGTGGCAGCCTGCCTGCGACATTGCGATTGGGCTAAAAACATCTGCTCCTCTGCCATATGCATGTGTTTTCAATGGGATAGCGCAATAATCTGCCCTTCACGCAAGGTTGACTCCTCGGGGGTGTCCCACTAGAAGGCGAGGGAACGTAAAGGGGGTGCGAAATGGCTTCGGAACCCGATCCCGAAAGGCTGCGGGCGCTGGAACAGCGGCTGACAGAACTGAAGGGAAAGCCGAAGCAAGACAGCACCTCTGTCGCGAAAGGCCTCTCGCATGGCGAGCTTGCCTGGAGAATGGTGATCGAACTCGCAACCGGCATCGTGGTCGGGACGGGGATCGGATACGCGCTGGATAAACTGTTCGGCACGCTGCCCATTTTTCTGGTGATCTTCTGCCTGCTCGGATTTGTCGCCGGTGTGCGGGTATTGATGGGCACGGCAAAAGAGGTTTCGGAAAAACGTGTGGCTCAGGCCACCAAAGATGATTTGGCGGCCAAGGCCGCAGGGGACGAAGGGAACTGATCGTGGCGGCAGAAGGCGGAAGCGGTTTTGCAATCCATCCGATGGACCAGTTTGTCGTCAAGCCGCTGTTCGGCGACGGCCCGGTCTACTGGTATACGCCGACCAATGTGACGCTCTGGATGGGCATCGCTCTGGTCGCAATCTTCGCGCTTTTTGTGCTGGCGACCCGTCAGCGCGGTATCATCCCGTCGCGTCTGCAGTCGATTGCAGAAGTGTTCTACGGCTTCATCCATAATATGGTTGAGGAAGTGGCCGGTCATGACGGGGTGAAATACTTCCCCTATGTGATGACGCTCTTCCTCTTCGTGCTGCTGTCCAACCTTCTGGGCCTGCTGCCGATGAGCTTCACCACCACCTCGCATGTGGCCGTGACCGCCTCGCTGGCCGTTCTGGTCTTCCTCGGTGTGACGCTGATCGGCATCTCGCGCAAAGGTCTTGGTTTCTTCGGCATGTTCTGGGTCACTTCGGCGCCGCTGGCTCTGCGCCCGATCCTCGCCGTGATTGAGATCATCTCCTATATCATGCGTCCGGTTTCGCATTCGATCCGTCTTGCAGGCAACCTGCTGGCTGGTCACGCCGTTCTCAAAGTTTTCGCAGGCTTCGCGTCAATGGCGATCATCTCGCCGCTCGCGATTGCTGGTGCCGTTGGCATCTATGCGCTCGAAGTGCTCGTGGCCTTTGTTCAGGCCTATGTGTTCACCATTCTGACCTGCGTCTACCTCAAGGACGCGGTGGGCGACGCCCACCACTGAGGCCCCGGTCTCAGCCAGGTTAAGATCCCTCATTCAGCCATTTCCAACCTATAGGAGTCTACGACATGGAAGGCGAACTCGCTCTGCTCGGCAAATACATCGGTGCTGGCCTCGCAGCTTTCGGCCTTGCCGGTGCTGGCCTCGGCGTCGGTAACATCGTCGGCAAGTTCCTGGAAGGCGCTCTGCGCAATCCGTCGGCAGCCCCCGGCCAGACCGCTAACCTCTTCGTCGGCATCGCATTCGCCGAAGCTCTCGGGATCTTCTCGTTCCTGATCGCTCTGCTGCTGATGTTCGCAGTCTGATCCTTCTTCTGACGGATTAAGGGGAAGCGGCGCGGGTCGGCAACGGCTGGCGCCCTTCCTGTTCAGAAGAGATCGACGGAGAGCATCATGGCAACCGAAACCAATGGCGTAAACTGGCACGCCGAGTGCCTTTATGACGCGGGCGGCGCCAAGGGCATGCCGCAGCTCTGCACCGACTGGATGCCTAATCAGGTATTCTGGCTGGCTGTTGCGCTGATCGTGCTGTTCCTGATCCTCTCGCGCATCGCTCTGCCGCGCATTGGCGCGGTTCTGGCCGAGCGCAAGGGTACGATCACCAATGACCTCGCCGCTGCTGAAGAGCTTAAGCTCAAGGCACTTGAGGCCGAAAAAGCTTATAACGAGGCGCTGGCTACGGCCCGCACCGAGGCCGCCAAGATCGTTGCCGCCGCTCAGGCTGAGATCCGCAAGGAGCTCGACGAAGCGACTGCAAGGGCCGACAGCGAAATTTCTGCCCGTACCGCAGAATCCGAGGCGAAAATCGCTGAGATCCGCGCCGGTGCAGAAGAGGCGGTGCAGACCGTCGCTAAAGACACTGCAAAAGAGCTGGTCGCAGCTCTGGGTGGTTCGGCTGATGCGCGCAGCGTGACGGCGGCTGTTTCCGCAAGACTGAAAGGCTAAGACGATGAAAAAGCTTCTCATCTCTGCCGCAGCTCTCGCAGTTGCAACCCCGGCCATGGCGGCTTCGGGCCCGTTCTTCTCGCTGGGCAATACCGATTTCGTCGTGCTGGTCGCTTTCCTGATCTTCATCGGCATTCTGCTTTATGCAGGCGTGCCGGGGATGATTGGCGGCCTGCTCGACAAACGCTCTGCCGCGATCAAGGCTGAACTCGAGGAAGCGCGCGCGCTTCGCGAGGAAGCCAAGACCATCCTGGCTTCCTATGAGCGCAAGCAAAAGGAAGTGATCGAGCAGTCGAACCGGATCGTTGCTTCGGCCAAGGAAGAGGCCAATGCGGCCGCTGACAAGGCTAAAGCCGAGCTGAAGGTTTCGATTGAGCGTCGCCTGAAAGCGGCTGAAGAGCAGATTGCTTCGGCAGAAGCCTCGGCGGTGCGTCAGGTGCGTGAGCAGGCGGTGGCGGTTGCTGTGGCAGCGGCCGGCGATGTGCTGTCGAAGCAGAGCACCCCGGAATGGGCAGCGGCTTCGATCGATGCCGCGATCGAACAGGTTGGCGACAAGCTGCACTGATCGCAGATTTCACACAGAAAGGCCCCGGAAAGCAATTTCCGGGGCCTTTTTCATTTCTGTAGTCGAGGCGGGGCGGGTCAGCGCAGGATCGGCACGCCCTGGTCACGCCGCAGCGCGGCGCGGGTGAAGGCTGCGATTTTATGTGCATCCTTGATCCCGGGGGCGCTTTCCACGCCGGAAGACACATCGACCTGCCGTGCATTGGTCAGGCGGATGGCCTCGGCCACATTCTCCGGGCTCAGGCCTCCGGCCAGCATCCAGGGTTTCAGCCAGCGCCGCTGCGCCACGAGGCGCCAGTCAAAGGCCAGACCATTGCCGCCGGGCAGATCCGCGCCCCGGGGCGGTTTGGCATCGATCAGCAGCTGATCGGCCGCCAGGGCATAATCCATCAGCGGCGCAAGATCGCTTTCATCGGCCACGCCCACCGCCTTCATCACCGGCAGGCCAAAGCGCTGGCGCACTTCGGCCACGCGCTCGGGGCTTTCATGGCCATGCAGCTGCAGCATATCAATCGGCACATCGGCGAGGATGGCCTCCAGCGCGGCATCATCGGCATCGACGGTCAGCGCCACTTTGCACAGGCCCACCGGGGCGCTGAGCGCGGCATTGCGCGCCTCTGCGATCGAGAGGTGACGCGGTGACTTCGGAAAGAACACAAAGCCGGCATAGGCTGCGCCTGCAGCGGCCACGGCCTCAACCTCTGCCGGCGTTCTCAGCCCGCAGATTTTCACACGGATATTGGCTGTCACCGGCGGTTTTCCTCGGCGAGAATGGCGAGGACCTCGTCCTGGGGCGGCACGGAATGGCTGTCTTTCAGCACCGCCAGCTCACGCTCAAGCCGGGCCACGGTCTTGCCCTGGTGCTTCGCGGCCGAGCGCAGCCGCATCTCACGCAGCCATTCCCAGATGAAGCCCACTGCAATCCCGAGCGCGAAAGCGCCGAGGATCACGATGAACAGCGGCATGGTCCAGCCTGTGCCGAGGCCGATCAGACTGCCGATATCACCGGGCAGCAGGCTCAGCGTGACCGGGCCGCGATTGGCAAGCGCCAGTGAAAGCAGCAAGAGCCCGGTCAGGCCGATGAAAATAAAGCGCAGATATCGCAGCATATGAATGCGGTCCTGTATCGCAGGCCCCGCGGCTGAAAGCAGGGCAGGGGTCAAAGCCAATGGGGGAATTATCCGCCGCATCGGAGCGATGATCAAGCCGCAGAAACCGCAGCCAGTTCCCGGACCCAGCCCGGGAGCCTGCTGCAGAGCAAGGAATTACTTGCCGTTCAGCCGGTCGCGCAGCAGCTTGCCGGTCTTGAAGAACGGCACGCGCTTGTCATCGACCTGCACCGCTTCGCCGGTGCGCGGATTGCGCCCGACGCGGGCATCGCGCTCTTTGACCGAGAAAGCGCCAAAGCCGCGCAGCTCGACCCGGTCGCCTTTGGCGAGGGCCTCGATAATCTCTTCGAAAACGGTATTAACAATCCGCTCAACGTGGCGTTGTGTCAGATGTGGGTTCTCATCTGCGATCTTCTGGATCAGTTCCGAGCGGATCATCCGTGGTCTCCCCCTGAGCGACAGAGCTCTCTGTCCTGATTTTCTATGCCCTATTTAAAGCCAAAAAAAATCGGGCAGGCAAATGAAAACAAGCACCTGGCGAGATTGTAAAACAAAAGGCCCCGCATGTGCGGGGCCTTTCGCAGGATCAGAGTAAGCCTGAGGCTCAGTTGCCGCCCTTGAGAGCTGCGCTGAGAATATCGCCCAGCGATGCGCCCGAATCGGACGAACCGTACTGCTGGACGGCTTCCTGCTCTTCAGCGATCTCGCGTGCTTTGATCGACAGGCCCAGTTTGCGGGTCTTGGCGTCGACATTGGTGACGCGGACGTCGACCTTATCGCCAACCGAGAAACGCTCGGGGCGCTGGTCAGCGCGGTCACGGGCGAGGTCCGAACGACGGATGAAGGACTTCATGCCGTTATATTCGACTTCGACGCCACCTTCTTCGATCGCGGTCACTTCAACGGTGATGATCGAACCGCGCTTAACGCCGTCGATAACTTCCGAGAAGGTGTCAGCGCCGAGAGCCTTGATCGAGAGCGAGATACGCTCTTTGTCGATATCAACTTCCGAAACAGCGGCCTGGACGATGTCGCCCTTGCGGTATTCCTGGATGGCTTCTTCGCCGCGCTTGTCCCAGGACAGGTCGGAGAGGTGAACCATGCCGTCGATGTCGTTGTCGAGGCCGATGAACAGACCGAATTCGGTGATGTTCTTGACTTCGCCTTCGATGGTCGAGCCAACCGGGTGGGTCTCAGCGAAGACTTCCCACGGATTGCGCATGGTCTGCTTGAGGCCGAGCGAAACGCGACGCTTGGCGCTGTCGATCTCGAGCACCATGACTTCGACTTCCTGCGAGGTCGAAACGATCTTGCCGGGGTGCACGTTCTTCTTGGTCCAGGACATTTCCGAGACGTGAACCAGGCCTTCCACACCGGCTTCCAGCTCCACGAAGGCGCCGTAATCGGTGATATTGGTCACGCGGCCTTTGTGGACCGACGAGATCGGATAGGCTTTTTCGACGGCATCCCACGGATCCGACTGGAGCTGCTTCATGCCCAGCGAGATGCGGTGGGTTTCTTTGTTGATCTTGATGACCTGGACCTTGATGGTCTCGCCGATCGACAGGATCTCCGACGGGTGGTTCACACGGCGCCATGCCATGTCGGTGACGTGCAGCAGGCCGTCAACGCCGCCGAGGTCAACGAAGGCACCATATTCGGTGATGTTCTTGACCACGCCGTCCACAACCTGACCTTCGTGCAGATTGCCGATGACTTCTGCGCGCTGTTCGGCACGGGATTCTTCGAGGATCGCACGACGCGACACCACGATATTGCCGCGACGACGATCCATTTTCAGGATCTGGAACGGCTGTTTCATACCCATGAGCGGGCCAGCGTCGCGCACCGGGCGCACGTCAACCTGCGAACCCGGAAGGAAGGCAACAGCGCCACCCAGGTCAACAGTGAAGCCGCCTTTGACGCGACCGAAGATCGCGCCTTCGACGCGGATCTCGTCAGCATAGGCTTTTTCGAGGCGATCCCAGGCTTCTTCGCGGCGAGCTTTCTCGCGCGAGATGACAGCTTCGCCACGGGCGTTTTCGACGCGGTCGAGGTAAACCTCAACGGTGTCGCCAACTGCGATCGAGGGAGCTTCGCCGGGGTTAGCGAATTCTTTCAGATCAACGCGGCCTTCCATCTTGTAGCCGACGTCGATGATGGCCTGGCCCGCTTCAATAGCGATGACCTTGCCTTTAACAACCGAACCCTCTTCCGGGGTGTCGATCTCAAAGCTCTCTTTCAAGAGGGCTTCAAATTCTTCCATTGCGTTTGCTGCGCACATGCGAGTTTGATCCTTTACGAGTGTTTGCTGGCCATGCGGTTGGCTCCGCCGGTCTTTAACTGGCCCTCGGAAAAGCGCGCGACAGCGGCTCCTGGCGGAGCCGCAGGGCACGAGACTCTCTCCCGGGATGCGGTCCTATAGCCGGATCAGGCCCTGGGGGCAAGGAAAAGCACCCCTGAATCGAGCCCGGCAGGGAGCTGAAACGGCAGAAAAACCGTGAAATCCGGTCCTTCGGCCAGATTGAGCCGATGGTGCCGGGGCGCTCGCCCCGGATTGGAGCAGCCGGGGGCCCGGCCCGGCTGTTCAGGCCTGCGTCGCGCGCGCGCTCAGCGCGGCCGCGACCGGGGCGAGGGCGGCGGCAATCGCCTCCCCGATCGACAGTGCCGAAGTGTCGATCAGCACTGCATCCTTTGCCGGTTTCAGTGGCGCATCGGTGCGGTTCATATCGCGCTCATCGCGCTCGATTACCTCGGCCAGCACGGCCTCAAAGGGTTTTGGCGCCGCCTCACCGCCGAGTTCCAGCCAGCGCCGCCGTGCCCGCACCGCGGCACTGGCGGTGATGAAGAGCTTCACCTCGGCGCCGGGGCAGATCACCGTGCCGATATCGCGGCCATCGAGCACCGCGCCGCCCTCGCGCCGGGCAAAGCTGCGCTGAAATTCTAGCAAAGCGGCCCGCACTTCCGGGATCACCGCAACCCGGCTGGCGGCCTGGCCCGCCTCGAGGCTGCGCAGATCGGGGCGGTTCAGATCCCCGGCCGTCAGGCTGAGCGCGGCCTCAATCGGATCGCCGCCCTTCACCCCGACCGCCCGGTAGAGCGCGCCGGTATCCAGATGGGCAAAGCCGAATTCGGCGGCGACGGCGCGGCTGATCGTGCCTTTGCCGGCCGCTGCCGGCCCGTCGATTGCCACAGTAAAGATCATCACGCACTCCTGACCGGCTTTCATCTGTCTATAAATATCCCGGGGGAGGGCCGCAATGCGGCCCCGGGGGCAGCGCCCCCTCTTTCCCCCCGCCGTGACAAGGGCTAAACCTCAGTCCCAGCAGAACAGGGGATTGAAATGGCCGAAGACGGGATCAACAGCTTTATGACCGGGCCGGATGAGCGCGGTCGCTTTGGTATTCACGGCGGGCGTTTCGTCTCCGAGACCCTGATGCCGCTGATCCTCGAGCTTGAGGCCGAATATGAAAAGGCCAAAACCGATCCGGACTTCAAAGCCGAGATGGAGCATCTGTGGAAATATTATGTGGGCCGCCCCAGCCCGCTGTATTTCGCGCCGCGCCTGACCGAGCATCTCGGTGGGGCGAAGATTTATCTGAAGCGCGAAGAGCTGAACCATACCGGCTCGCATAAGATCAACAACGTGCTGGGCCAGATTCTGCTGGCGCGCCGCATGGGCAAAAAGCGCATCATCGCCGAGACCGGCGCTGGTCAGCATGGCGTGGCGACGGCCACGGTCTGCGCCCGCTTTGGTCTGAAATGCGTGGTCTATATGGGCGCGCATGATGTCGAGCGCCAGGCGCCGAACGTGTTCCGCATGCGCCTGCTGGGGGCCGAGGTTGTGCCGGTCACCTCGGGCCGTGGCACGCTGAAAGATGCAATGAATGATGCTCTGCGCGACTGGGTGACCAATGTGCGCGATACTTTCTACTGCATCGGCACCGTTGCCGGTCCGCATCCCTATCCGGCCATGGTACGCGATTTCCAGTCGATCATCGGCGAGGAAACCCGCTGGCAGCTGGAAGAGCAGGAGGGTAAGGGTCGTCTGCCCGATACCGTGATCGCGGCCATTGGCGGCGGCTCCAATGCCATGGGCCTGTTCCATCCCTTCCTTGATGATCCTTCGGTGAGTATCATTGGCGTCGAGGCCGGGGGCAAAGGCGTTGACGAGCGGATGGAGCATTGTGCCTCGCTGACCGGCGGTCGCCCGGGCGTGCTGCATGGCAACCGCACCTATCTGCTGCAGGACCAGGACGGGCAGATCCTTGAGGGCTTCTCGATTTCGGCAGGGCTCGATTATCCCGGGATCGGGCCGGAGCATGCCTGGCTGCATGATGTGGGCCGGGCGCAATATGTCAGCGTGACCGATGTCGAGGCGCTGGAGGCCTTCCAGCTCCTGTGTCAGACCGAAGGCATCATTCCGGCGCTCGAGACCAGCCATGCGATCGCCCATGTGATGAAACTGGCGCCGACCCTGCCGAAGGATCACATCATTGTCGCCAATCTCTCGGGCCGGGGCGATAAGGATATCTTCACCGTGGCGCGCCATCTGGGCTTTGAGATCAAAGGCTGAGCCGGTACCTGATCTGTGGATTGTAAAAAGCCCGCCGGTTTCCGGCGGGCTTTTTTATGGCTCAGGTCTATGGTTCAGGGCTGCGGATCTGCCGGGCCGGGGCCGGGATCATCGTTTGCATAAAGCCGCAGCACTGCCAGCGGCAGCACCTGCAGCGTCGCCAGATGGGTGGCGGCAAGACGCAGCCGGGGCGCCGCCCCCTCTTCATGGGCCTGAAGAAAACGGGTCGCGCAGAGGCACCACTGATCGCCGGGCTTCAGCCCGGCAAAGCCGAATTCGGGGCGCGGGGTTGAGAGGTCATTGCCGAGATATTTCGACAGGGCCAGAAATTCGGCCGTCATCTCGGCGCAGACCGTATGCAGCCCCTGATCACCCGGGCCGGAATTGCAGCAGCCATCGCGGAAAAAGCCGGTGAGCGGGCGGGCCGAGCAGCTTTCCAGCGGGCCGCCCAGCACATTGACCGAAGGATATTTCATCTGCTGCCCCCTGTGCCGCTTTCCACCGGCTAACCCTCGGGGCTGGCAGGGCTGCGGTCAAGCGCTCAGCAGGCGGCTTTCCGGCTGATCCGCCTCTGGACCGGCGGCGCGCCCCGGCCTATAAGGCCGTAATGCCGTATCGCCTTGCGATCATAGCCCGGCTCACAGGGCGAATTACCGGCCCGGCGCGCTGAATTTTCAGCCCGCCGGGTGATTTCGCTTGAGCCGCGCCGCGTGGCCCTTTCCGGGCCCGCCCCCTTCCCAGAATGACTGATCCGAGGACCGCATCCATGTGCGCCGATACGCCTGAGCTGAATTCCGAATCCAGCGTCGATTACCGCGACACCGTTTTCCTGCCCGAGACCGATTTCCCGATGCGCGGCGATCTGCCGAAGCGTGAGCCGGAATGGCTGGCGCGCTGGGAAAAACTCGGCATTTATAACCAGCTGCGTGCGAAACAGGGCCGCCCCTCTTTCGTGCTGCATGACGGCCCTCCCTATGCCAATGGCCATCTGCATATCGGTCATGCGCTGAACAAGACCATCAAGGATATCATCAACCGCAGCCATCAGATGATGGGCCATGATGCGCGTTATGTGCCGGGCTGGGATTGCCATGGCCTGCCGATCGAATGGAAAATCGAAGAGCAGTACCGCGCCAAAGGCCTCGACAAGGATGATGTCGATACCGTTGCCTTCCGTCAGGAATGCCGCAAATTCGCTGAGGGCTGGATCGATATCCAGCGCGAGGAATTCAAGCGGCTCGGGGTTTATGGCAATTGGGAAGACCCCTATCTGACCATGAACTACCATGCCGAGGCGGTGATCGCCGAGGATTTCATGAAACTGCTGATGAACGGCTCGCTCTATCAGGGCTCGAAGCCGGTCATGTGGTCGCCGGTCGAGAAAACCGCCCTCGCCGAGGCCGAGGTCGAATATAAAGACCATACCAGCCACACGATCTGGGTGCGGTTTAAGCCGGTTGCAGGTCTTGAGGGCGCCTCGGTCATCATCTGGACCACCACGCCCTGGACCATTCCGCAAAACCGTGCCGTGGCTTACGGCCCGGAGCTGGCCTATGGCCTCTACCGTGTTGATGCGGTTGAGGAGAAATCGACCGCAGCCGTGGATGAGCTGCTGATCCTCGGCGATGCTGTGGCTGAAAGCGTGAAGGCTGCCGCGAAGATCGAAGGCTGGACCCGTGTTCGGGAAGTGAATCCTGCGGAATTCGAGGGCGTGATCCTGAAACACCCCTATCACGGGGCTGAGGGCGGCAATGGCGAATGGGATTACGATGTTCCCATGCTGCCGGGCGATCACGTCACCGATGATGCCGGGACCGGCTTTGTCCATACCGCGCCCAGCCATGGTGAGGATGACTATGTCCTCGGCCTGAAGTTTAAGCTGCCGATGACCTATAATGTCACCGAGGACAGCAGCTATCGCGCCGATCTGCCGCTGTTTGGTGGCCAGGCTGTCTTTGACCAGAACGGCAAAGAGGGTCCGGCCAACGTGTCCAATATCAAGCAGCTGGCCTATGCGGGCGCGCTGCTGGCCAAGGGGAAGGTCAAACACTCTTACCCGCATTCCTGGCGCTCGAAAGCGCCGGTGATCTTCCGCAACACGCCGCAATGGTTCGCCGCCATCGATGTGACTTTGCAGGATGAGATGAATGAACATGGCACCACGATCCGGGAACGGGCGCTGAAATCGATCAATGAGCTGGTCGCCTTCACCCCGGTTTCGGGCCAGAACCGTCTGCGCTCGATGATCGAGAACCGGCCTGACTGGGTGTTGTCGCGCCAGCGCGCCTGGGGCGTGCCGCTGACCTGCTTCGTCAAAAAAGGCGCGAAGCCGACCGATGCCGATTTCCTGCTGAAAAATCCCGCGCTGAATGCCCGTATCACCGCCGCTTTCGAGAAAGATGGCGCCGATGTCTGGTATGTTGAGGGGTTCAAAGAGAAAATTCTCGAAGGCATCGCGGATCCGGCCGAATATACCCAGATCTTCGATGTGCTCGATGTCTGGTTCGATTCCGGCTCGACCCATAGCTTCGTGCTGCGCGACCGCGCCGATGGCAGCAAAGACGGCATTGCGGATGTCTATCTGGAAGGCACCGATCAGCATCGCGGCTGGTTCCATTCCTCGCTGCTGCAGGCTTCGGCGACGCGTGGCCGTGCGCCCTATCGCAATGTGGTGACCCACGGTTTCACCCTGGATGAAAAGGGCATGAAAATGTCCAAATCCATCGGCAATACCGTGGCCCCGCAGGAGGTGATCTCGGAATATGGCGCGGATATCCTGCGTCTGTGGGTGGCTTTGTCGGATTACACGATGGACCAGCGCATCGGTCCGAAGATCATCAAGGGCACGGCCGACAGCTACCGCCGTCTGCGCAATACTTTGCGCTATATGCTGGGCGCGCTGGCGGGATATACCCCCGCTGAAGCCGTGACTGCGGCTGAAATGCCCGAGCTGGAACAATGGGTTCTGCACCGTCTGGCCGAGCTGGATGTGGAAGTGCGCCGCGAATACCGCGCCTTCAACTTTGCCGGTGTGTTCCAGTCTCTGTTCCAGTTCTGCACTGTCGACCTCTCGGCCTATTACTTCGACATCCGCAAAGACGCGCTCTATTGCGACGCGCCCGACAGCCTGCGGCGCCGGGCGGCGCGGACGGTGATGGATCTGCTCTTCGCCCGGCTGACCACCTGGCTGGCCCCGATCCTGCCCTTCACCATGGAGGATGTCTGGCTGTCGCGGCACAAGGATGACGCGGCTTCGGTCCATCTCGAGGATTTCCCCGAGACCCCGGCCGGTTGGCTGCAGCCGGATCTGGCCACGAAATGGAGCCAGATCCGCGAGGCACGCCGCGTTGTGACCGGCGCGCTGGAACTGCAGCGTACCGCTAAAGTGATCGGTGCCTCGCTCGAGGCGAAGCCGCAGGTCTATGTGGCGGATACTGCGGTGCTGGCCGCGCTGAATTCGGTGGCTTTCGCTGATCTGTGCATCACCTCGGGCATCAGCCTCAGCGGGAATGCAGCACCGCAAGGGGCTTTCGCCCTGAATGAAGTGCCGGGCCTGTCGGTGGTCTTCGCCCCGGCCGAGGGTGAAAAATGTCAGCGTTGCTGGCAGATCCTGCCCGATGTCGGCAGCCATAAACATGCGGCGACCTGCGCGCGCTGCAATGAGGTTCTTGGCTGAGCCAGGATCTGAAAAATATCTGAAAAAGGCTGCTTTCCATCAGGAAAGCAGCCTTTTTTAGTGTCCGGGGTCAGAAAATGAAAACGCCGGCGGCAGAGCCTCCGGCGTTGCAAAGCGGCGTTCTGATCCAGATATCAGAGTGACTGTGCCTGGACGATACGGCGGGTGACCGGCTTCGGCGCGGCATGGCTCAGCAGCGGCAGGCCGGCGCGCATATCCATCAGATCGGCCCGGGTCAGGCCGATATCCTCGAGAAGACGATCATCCTTGCGATCAAGCAGAAACGCGGTCGAGCGGCGAAGCTGGAACAGGGATCTGAGACGGGCAAACATTTTACGACTCCATTGACAACGGAGCCGCTTTTGCCCCCTGCGTTGACATTACTCAAACGAGTAGATCTCATGTGTGACATTGATTTTTTAAATGAGAGCAATGGCCCGTATCCCGCTTGAATCAGACCTGATGCGCGGCTTCCTGGCGGTGGCCGAAACCGGCTCGGTCACCATTGCCGCCGCCCGACTGGGCCGGACCCAGTCTGCGGTCAGCCTGCTGATCAAGCGGCTGGAGGAAAACCTTGGCCAGCCTTTGTTTGAGCGTCTGGCGCGGGGGGTGCGGCTCACGCCCCGGGGCGAACAGCTGCTGCCCTATGCGCTGCGGGTGACCTCGCTGCTCGATGAGGCGGCGCTGGCTTTGCGCGAAAAACCTCTGATCGGGCCAGTCCGGGTCGGCATTCCCGACGAATATTCCAGCTCGATTCTGCCGCGCGCGCTGGCGGCTTTTGACGAACGCCATGAAGGGCTGCAGGTCTCGGTCATCTGTGATCATGCCGAACGCCAGCTGGAGGCGCTGGAAGAAGACCGGCTCGATCTCGCGGTGATCCATGACACCAGCTATTTCCTCGAGGGTGAGCTTCTGGGGGTCGATCCGGCGGTCTGGGTCACCTCAACCCTGCATAATCAGCATCTGCGCAGCCCGGTGCCGGTGGCGCTCTATCGCGATTCGGGCTGGTGCCGTGATTTCGCCCAGCCCTCGCTGACGCATCAGGGCATTCGCTGGCGCGAGGCCTGGCGCAGCGATATGGCCAGCTCTCTGGTCAATGCGGTGCTGAATGGCATGGCCATCGCGCCTTTGTCACGCTCGACCATTCCGGCAGGCTGCCGGCCGCTGAGTGCCGAGGATGGCTTTCCCGAGATTGATTCCGCCCGGGTGCTGTTGCGGCGCAACCCGCGCGGCGGCTCGCCTGCGATCAACGGCATGGCCGAGGTGCTGCGCGAGGCCTTCCGCCCATTGGCGCGCAGTGGTGCTGAGGCGGCGGGCGAGGGCGAGGCGCTCAGCCTTGCTCCGGCGCCGCAGGGGCAGGGCTGAACCCGGGGTCGATTTCGTCCTGGTAAGGGGCGCTGACGGCCAGGCGCTGCCCTCTCCCGATCTGCCATATTCGGGGCGATAGAATTCGGGTGGTTTTCGGCTTTGTCTTTCAGCGTCTTCCTTGCGGTTCTGGCCGCGGCTTTTCTGCACGCCCTCTGGAATGCGCTGATCAAATTCGGCACCTCCAAGATCGGCGGTATGGTCATTCTGTCGATCCTCGGCGCGGGGATGGGGGTCATTGTGGTCGCGGTTACGCCGCCGATTGATCCTGCCGCTTTCCCCTGGGTGATTGCCGCCGGGATCACCCATTTCGGCTATAAATTTTTCCTGACCTCAGCCTATGAGCATGGCGATCTGAGCCGGGTCTATCCGATTGCCCGGGGCGCGGCGCCGATGCTGGTGGCGCTGACCGGGGTGTTTTTCCTGGCCGACAGTCTCACCGGCCAGCAGAACCTGGCGATTGGAGTGCTGGCGGCGGGGATTTTGCTGATGGCGCGTGGCGTCTTTGCCAGTGGCGAGAGCCGCAGGCTTCTGCCTTTCGCGCTTGGTTCGGCGCTGGCGACCGCGGCCTATACTTTGATTGATGGCAGCGGCGCCCGGATTTCCGGCAGCGCTTTTGCCTATGTCGGCTGGGTGTTCATCGCCGATGGGGTGTTTTTCACTACGATCATGCTGCTCTGGCGCGGCCGGGCGGTTTTGCCGCGTGATGCTCATGCCTGGCGGCTCGGCGTGATTGCCAGCCTCGCCAGCTACGCTGCCTATGCCATTTCGATCAAGGCGATGACCCTTGCCCCCATTGCCCTGGTGGCGGCGCTGCGCGAGACCTCGATCCTGTTTGCAGTGCTGATCGGCTGGCTGGCTTTTGGCGAGAGGATGAGCGGCGAAAAAGCTCTGGCCTCGCTGGTGATCGTGGCAGGGGTGGTGCTGACCCGGCTCTGAGACAGGGGCTAAAGAAAAAGGGGCGCCACTGGCACCCCCGGTTCTAATTCAGCACTCAGCGCGCATGAAGCGGGCGTTCAGGAATGATCTGCTGCGCAATCCCGGCGAGCGTCAGGTAGAGCGAGGTGAGGATCAGACCCCAGTGCGACCAGCTGCCCTCGGCAAAGTTCATCCAGGCCGCCCAGGTGGCAAAGATGATCCAGGCCACTGAGACCGGCAGCGAGATCATGCGCCAGCGTTTGGTGCGGGTGGGGTGGATGAATTTCAGATTGGTAAACATCGCCACGGTCAGCAGGATCACAATCGCAAGGCTGACGGCCTGGGGCGGCTCGATGGCGAAGATCACCAGAATCACCATATTCCAGCAGGCCGGGAAACCGGCAAAGCTCTTGTCTTTGGTCTTCATCCGGGTGTCGACGAAATAGACCACCGAGAAATAGGTGATCACAATGATCGCCAGCCAGCCGGTCCAGCCCGAGAGCAGGCCGGATTTGAACAGCGCAAAGGCCGGAATGAAGACATAGGTGAGATAATCAATGATCATATCCATCACCACGCCATCATAGGTTGGCCAGTTTTTCTGGACATCATATTTGCGGGCGAGGGGGCCATCGATGCCGTCAACGATCAGCGCAACCACCAGCCAAAGGAACATCAGGCTCCATTCAGCATCGACGGCGGCCAGCATGGCAAGCATCGACAGAACGGCGCCGGTGGCGGTGAAGAGATGGACCGAGAGGGCCTTGAGACGATCTGACATTGCAAACTCATGGCGTAATCGCAGCGCAGAAGCAATCTTGCGATTGGGTATCAGGGAAAATTTTGACTGACTTCAGGATGTCGGGGCCCTGGATCAGCCGTTTCGGACTGAGCGGGCACCTGCCCTTGGATGGGCTGCGGCATAAACCTCCATCAGCCGTGCCGCGTCAACTGCCGTATAGGCTTCGGTGGTCGAAAGAGAGGCATGGCCGAGCAATTCCTGGATGGCGCGCAGATCGCCGCCCGCCGCCAGCAGATGGGTGGCAAAGCTGTGGCGCAGGGCATGGGGCGTGGCGCCGGGGGGCAGGCCGAGCCTGGCCCGGGCCCGCTCCATCACCTGCTGGATCAGGCGCGGGTTCAGCGCCCCGCCGCGTACGCCACGAAACAGCGCGGTTTCGGCGGTGATCTGCCAGGGGCAGAGCAGGACATAGGCCGCCACCGCGTCGCGCGCGGCGGGCAGGACCGGCACCAGCCGGGTGCGCCCGCCCTTGCCGGTGATGCGCAGCACCTCGGGCAAAGGGGAATCGGCCCCGGTCAGCGCCAGCGCTTCCGAGATCCGCAGCCCGCAGCCGTAAAGCAGGGTCAGGACCGCCATATCACGGGCCTGCTGCCAGTCGGGACGGTCTTCACTCGCGATATCACTGATCACCTCGGCGGCCTGTTCCTCGCTCAGGGGCCGGGGCAGGCTGCGGCGGAATTTCGGGCTGCGGGCCGAGAGGATCACCGAAGCCTCACCGGCCGCGCCGGCATGGTTTTCGCGGTCGGCGAGCCAGCGGGTAAAGCTTTTGACCGAGGAAAGCGCGCGGGCCAGCGAGCGCGCCGAAAGGCCGCGGTCGCGCTCATGCGCCATCCAGGCCCGCATCTCGGCCTGGCTGGTGCGCATCAGCGCCGCCGTTCCCCCGGCACCGCCCTGATGCTGCGCCAGAAAGCAAAGCCAGCCCAGCACATCATGGCGGTAAGCTTCAATAGTATGTTTTGACGCCGCTTTCAGCGCGGCCATCCCTGCCAGCCAGTCGGAAAGCGCCTGGCGGATCTGCGGCGTCAGCGCGAGGTCACTGGCCATTCAGGCCAGCCAGCGGCGCATGCTGCGCTCAAACACACCGGCAAAGAAGGCCAGCAGGTCGGTGCCCTGGCTGGGGCGGAACTGATAGGGATCCTCGGCCCCGAATACCAGCATGCCGGGCAGGCGACCCTGGCCGAAATCGAGGCGCAAAAGCGCCTCCGAGCGGATCTGCGGCGCGCGCGCGCCGTAAAGCTGCTCCCCGGCGGCGGTGACCGGGCGCAGGGTCACCGCGCGCAAGGGCGCCTCGCGGTGGTCCGAGGCATAGCGGGCGGTAAAGCCTGGTTCGGCGACGTAAAGCACATCGCCGAGGCGGCGCAGCGCCGCGCTCTCGCCGCTGTGGCGGCTTTCGATCACGAGCCGGGTCGAATCGACGCGCAGCGTGGTGGCGACGGTTCCGGCAAGGGTGGTGAGAAAATCCTCAAAGCTGATCGGGTCAAGCATCTGCAAAAGCGCACGATGGATCTGATTGGTGCCCGCCAGATTTTCATAGGCCGCGGCAATGACCGAGCGATGCGTATCTTCCAGCCGCTCGAGCCGGGTCTCGAGCCGTTGCATGGCAATGCCGCGCAGATCGACAATATTGCTGCCCATCGCCCGTTCATTGGCAGCGACAAGCGCATTCATGACATCGGGATCCTCCAGCAGACTTTCCGGCTCGGCAAGGATGCGATCACGCAGGTCTGGTTCGATCATGGGCGGGTGCTCGCATTGTTCTTGCTGATCCTGCCGCAGGTATATCCGAAAAAGGAAAGCGCGCGGAAGCAGTTCCGCGCGCTTTGCCAATTCATCCCCTGGTCCGTGGCAGTTCTGCCCGGGCCCAGGGGGGGACGCTTTCAGCAGCCGGGCCGGGGCCCGGTAGCTGTGATCAGAGGATTTTCTGACCGGTTTTCGCCCAGTCCTTGTCGAACTGCTCAAGACCTTTGTCGGTCAGGATATGGTTTGCCATGGCTTTGATGACCGAAGGCGGTGCGGTCATCACATCGGCGCCGATCAGCGCGCAATCCTTGGCATGGTTCACGGTGCGGACCGAAGCGGCCAGGATCTCGGTGTCGAAACCGTAATTGTCATAGATGGTGCGGATGTCCTGGATCAGGTCCAGGCCATCAAGGTTGATGTCATCAAGACGGCCGATGAAGGGCGAGATGAAGCTCGCGCCGGCTTTGGCGGCCAGCAGCGCCTGGTTGGCCGAGAAGCACAGGGTGACATTGACCATGCGGCCCTCACCCGAAAGCACTTTACAGGCTTTCAGACCATCCCAGGTCAGCGGCACTTTGACGGCGATATTCTCAGCGATCTCAGCCAGTTTGCGGCCTTCTGCGATCATCGCAGCGGCATCTTTGGCCACGACTTCAGCCGAGACCGGGCCCGAGACGATCGAGCAGATCTCTTTGGTGACCTCGAGAATGTCGCGGCCGGATTTCAGAATGATCGAGGGGTTGGTGGTCACACCATCAACCATACCCAGGTCGTTCAGTTCGCGGATTGCATCCACATCGGCGGTATCAACGAAAAACTTCATGGCTTCAGGCTCCCTTGCGGCGGAAGAGGGGGTGGAGTGAGCGGGTCGAGGCAGCTATTACCGCAAAGCGGGGCGGGTTGAAACCCATGCACCGTATTTATGTTTGCGCTAACGGAAGCCCGGCAAAGCCAGAAATGGCCCCGGCAGATGGTCCCGGGAACGGAGGGCGGCTGAATGACTGAACGCTTCTTCGAAGCTGGAGCGACCGTTGCCGTGCTGACGACCGAGCCGCTCGGGCCGTTCCTCGATTACCGCGCGCCGCCAGGCGGCTGCATGGCGGGCGCTTTCGTCGAGGTGCCGCTGGGGCCGCGCAAGGTGCTGGGCGTGGTATTTGGCCCCGGCGAGGGGAATTTTGACCGCGCAAAGCTGCGCAGCATCCTGCGGGTCCATGATGTGCCGCCGATGCGGGCCGAGCTGCGGCAGTTCCTGACCCGAGCGGCCGATTACACCATGACCTGGCTGCCTTCGATGCTGCGCCTCGCCACCCGCGCCCCGGGGTTAAGCGAGGGGCCGGCGCTGCAGCGGGTTCTGCGCCTGAGCGGGCCGGTGCCCAATCAGCTGACAGATGCCCGCGCAAAGGTGATCGAGGCTTTGCGCTCTTATGGCGGCGCGCCCTTGCGCCCGGGTGAGCTGGCCGAGGCGGCCGGGGTTTCCGCCTCGGTGATCAAGGGCCTCGTCAGGCTGGGTGTGCTGTCCGAGGAGGAGGCGCCAAAAGATCTGCCCTATCCGCGCCTTGATACCAGCCGCCCCTCGCGTCTTGCCGGCGATCAGATCGAGGGCGGCGCGGCTTTGCGCGCGGCGGTGGCTGAAGAAAAATTCCGGCCCGTTTTGCTCAAAGGGGTGACCGGCTCGGGCAAGACCGAGGTCTATCTCGAGGCGGTGGCCGAGGCCCTGCGGCGCGGTCGTCAGGCCCTGGTGCTGCTGCCCGAAATCGCACTCAGCGCCGATTTCCTGTCGCGGGTCGAGGCCCGTTTTGGCTCCCGGCCCGGCGAATGGCATTCGGGGGTGACGGGCACCGAGAGGCGGCGGCTGTGGAAAATGTGTGCGACGGGCGAGGTTGATCTGGTGGTCGGCGCGCGTTCAGCACTTTTCCTGCCGTTTCAGGATCTTGGCCTGATCGTCGTCGATGAGGAACATGACACGTCCTATAAGCAGGAAGAGGGCGTCCTTTATAATGCCCGCGATATGGCGGTGCTGCGCGCTTCGATCCTTGGCTGCCCGGTGGTGCTGGCCTCGGCCACGCCTTCGCTGGAAACCTGGGTCAATGCCGATCAGGGCCGCTATGCCCGGGTGGATCTCGGCGCGCGCTATGGCGCGGCGGAAATGCCGGGGATGCGGGCGATTGATATGCGGGCGACGAAACTGCCCGCTGACCGCTGGATCTCGGATGAGCTGGCCAGTGGGGTTGAGGGCAGGGTGAAGGCGGGCGAGCAGTCGCTTTTGTTCATCAATCGCCGGGGCTATGCGCCGGTCACGCTCTGCCGCGCCTGCGGCGCCCAGGTGGGATGCGAAAACTGTGATGCGCGGATGGTCGAGCACCGCTTCCTCGGGCGACTGATCTGCCATCAATGCGGCAATTCGAAACCGGTGCCCGAGGTCTGCCCCTCCTGCAAGGTCGAGGGGAAGATGGCCGCCGTCGGCCCGGGGGTCGAGCGCCTGGCCGAAGAGGTCGCAACCCGTTTCCCGGAGGCGCGGGTGGCGGTGCTGTCTTCTGACCTCTTCAGCTCGGCGAGGGCGCTGAAGGCGCAGATCGGCGAGATTGCGCAGGGAGGCGCGGATATCATCATCGGCACCCAGATCGTCGCTAAGGGCCATAACTTCCCGCTGCTGACCCTGGTCGGGGTGATCGATGCTGATCTCGGCCTCCAGGGCTCGGACCTGCGCGCGGCCGAGCGCACCTTCCAGCTGATGCGCCAGGTGGCGGGCCGGGCGGGGCGGGCGGAAAAACCAGGCGAGGCCTGGCTGCAGACTTTTCAGCCCGAACATCCGGTGATCCGCGCCATTCTGGGCGGCGCGGAAGAGGGGTTCTGGCGCGCCGAGGCGGGATCGCGTGCCGAGGCCGGGGCGCCGCCCTTTGGCCGTATGGCCGGGATCATCCTCTCGGGCGAGGAGCTGCAGCCGCTGTTTGATTACGGGGCCGAACTGGCGCGGCTCGACCGGCCCCTGCGCCAGATCGGCGCCGGGCTCTACGGCCCGGCTCCGGCCCCGATTGCCCGGGTGCGCGGCAAGCATCGGGTGCGGCTGCTGATCAAAGCGCCCAAAACCGCGCCTTTGCAGCAGGCCATCAGCGCCTGGCTGCGCCAGCTGCGCCAGCCAAGGGGGATTAAGCTCGCGGTGGATATTGATCCGCAAAGCTTCCTGTGATGCCGTAAGGCGGGCGGAGGGGCGCGACCCCCGGCCTGCGGCCTGCGCCCTGGGATATTTCGGGATATTTGCAGAAGGGGAAGCGCGTGGCCGGCACTGTTCCCCTTCCTTCAGTATCCCCGCCGGAGGCCCTGGCCAGAGCGGTGAAACGCCATGTCTGACAGGCGCGGCCTTGACTTCGCAGACCTGCGGCGATTTACGGAACGGCAGATCAATACAGTACCTCGGGAAGGGGAATGATGATGCACGCCTATCGCAGCCATACCTGTGCGGGCCTTAACAAAGCCAATGTCGGCGAGACCGTTCGCCTCTCTGGCTGGGTCCACCGCGTGCGCGATCACGGCGGCGTCCTCTTCATCGATCTGCGTGACCATTATGGCATCACCCAGGTTCTGGCCGACAGCGACAGCCCGGCTTTCGCCGCGCTGGAGAAAGTCCGCTCGGAATGGGTGGTCAGGATCGACGGCCGGGTGAAAGCCCGTGACGAGAGCCTGGTGAACAGCAAGATCCCGACCGGCGGGATTGAGGTCTATGCCACCGGGGTTGAGGTTCTGGGCGCGGTGGAGGGTGAACTGCCGCTGCCGGTCTTTGGCGAGACCGAATATCCGGAAGAGACCCGCCTGACCTACCGCTTCCTCGACCTGCGCCGTCAGGGCATGCATGACAATATGATGCTGCGCTCGAACGTGGTGCGCTGGCTGCGCAATAATATGTGGGATCAGGGCTTTACCGAATTCCAGACCCCGATCATCACCGCGTCGAGCCCCGAAGGCGCCCGCGACTTCCTCGTGCCCTCGCGTCTGCATCCCGGTAAATTCTATGCGCTGCCCCAGGCGCCGCAGCAGTTCAAACAGCTGATCCAGGTGGCGGGCTTTGACCGTTACTTCCAGATCGCGCCCTGCTTCCGCGACGAAGACCCGCGTGCCGACCGCAGCCCGACCGATTTCTACCAGCTTGACGTTGAGATGTCCTTCGTCACCCAGGAAGATGTCTTCGCGGCGGTCCAGCCGGTGATCCAGGGCCTGTTCGAGCATTTCGGCAAGGGCCGCAAGGTCGATACCGAATGGCCGCAGATCGCATACCGTGATGCGCTGAAATGGTATGGCTCGGATAAGCCCGACCTGCGCAACCCGATCAGAATGGTTGAGGTGTCTGAGCATTTCCGTGGTTCGGGCTTTGCGATCTTCGCGAACCTCCTGGAAAACGAAGGCACCGAAGTGCGCGCTATCCCGGCCCCGACCGGCGGCTCGCGTAAATTTGCCGACCGGATGAATGCTTTCGCGCAGAAAGAAGGCCTGCCGGGCATGGGCTATATTTTCTGGCGCAAGGCCGAGGATGGCTCGACCGAGGCCGCAGGTCCGATTGCAAAGGCAATTGGGGCTGAACGCACCGAGGCGATCCGCAGTGAACTCGGCCTTGATGTCGGCGATGCCGTCTTCTTCCTCGGCGGCAAGCCCGAGGTGTTTGAGGGCGTGGCGGGACGTGCGCGCAATGAGATCGGCCGCGAGCTGGGGCTGACCGAGACCGACAGCTTCCGCTTTGCCTGGATCGTCGACTTCCCGATGTATGAGAAGACCGATGACGGCAAGATCGACTTCTCGCATAACCCCTTCTCGATGCCCCAGGGCGGGCTTGAGGCGCTGACCAGCAAAGATCCGCTGGATATCTACGCCTATCAGTATGACCTCGCCTGCAACGGCTATGAGCTGATCTCGGGCGGGATCCGCAACCACAAGCCGGAAATCATGTATAAGGCCTTTGAACTGGCCGGTTACCCGAATTCCGAAGTGGATAAGCGCTTTGGCGGTATGGTGAAGGCCTTCAAATATGGCGCACCGCCCCATGGTGGCTGCGCCGCCGGCATTGACCGTCTGGTCATGCTGCTGGCCGATACCACCAATATCCGCGAAGTCATCATGTTCCCGATGAACCAGCGCGCCGAGGATCTGCTGATGAACGCGCCTTCGGATCCCACCAATGAGCAGCTGCGCGAGTTGCGGCTGCGGGTGATCCCGAAGGAGAGCTGAGCCAGCGGCCTCTATCAGGCCACGGTCCCCGTCTTACGCCATGACCTGTCGCGCATCGCGGATATGGTGGCAATGGCGGGGCCCGATGCGCTTGACGCCCGGCCTGGAGACAGTGAAACGGCCCGCTGGCAGTCTGAGACTGCGGCGGGCCTTTCCATGGAAATCGCCTGTACCCTGGCGGGGCGCGATCCGCCGGATCTGCCCGGGGCGCGCGCTGGGCCCGCGCCTCGCGGTGACCCGTGCCATGCTGGGGGCACTGAAGCCTGCGGAATTTCTGACCGATCCCGAAGCGGTTCTGCAGTTCTGCGCGCCGGAGATTTTGTCCATCTCTATGGCATGCCAGATTTTTCTTCCGCATCAGCCTGGGTTATGCGGCGCTGCTGGCCTCGGGCGTGGCGCTGAGCGAGGCTGATTTTGACGGCTTTACCGCCTCTGTCCTGCCAGATCAGCCGCGCTGATCAGTCCAGGCCGGGCAGCAGGCCCGCAGGCGCTTGCCGCTCTGCGGCAGCGGCCCTAGCCTTATCCGGGAACAGAGAAGGGGAGGTGCGGGCGCATGAGCGGTGGCATCAGCGACGATCAGCGGTTTATGGGCGAGGAGCTGGCGGGCTGGACCGCGCCGCCGCTGCCGGGCGGGGTGATCCTTGAGGGTGAGGTGGTGCGGCTGGAGCCACTGGTGGCCGATCAGCATGCCGCGGATCTGTTTCAGGCGTTCAGCGGGTATGACCGGCTCTGGGATTATATGCCCTATGGGCCCTTCGTTTCCGCCGCGGCCTATCACCGCTGGGCGAAAGAGGCCGGGGCCTCGGGCGATCCGGCCTTCTTTGTGCTGCGCGACCGGGCGAGCGGGCATCTGGCGGGGATTGCCTCCTATCTGCGAATCAGCCCGGCGGCGGGTTCGGTTGAGGTCGGCCATATCTGCATCGCGCCAGCCTTCCAGCGCAGCCGGCTGTTCACCGAGGCGATGTGGCTGATGATGGATCATGCCTTCCGCCTCGGCTACCGGCGCTATGAGTGGAAGTGCAATGCGCTGAACATGGCCTCGCGCCGTGCGGCGCAAAGGCTGGGGTTCAGCTATGAGGGGATCTTCCGTCAGGCAGCGGTGGTCAAGGGGCGCAATCGCGATACCGCCTGGTTTGCGGTGATCGACAAGGATCTGCCCGCGCTGCGCGAGGCCTTTGCCGCCTGGTTTGCACCGTCGAATTTCGACGCAGCGGGGCGGCAGCGTGAAAGCCTGTCGGATCTGACCCGGCTGGTCCGGGTCAGCGCGGATCCTGGCCTCACGGGCTGACCCCCGCGCGCTCAGCGCCCGCTGTGTGCCATGACCACCCCGCCCGAGGGGCTGATACGGTCCGCTAGCAGTATCTCAAGCGCGCTGCGGGCGGATGGCCCCTCGCGCAGCGCTACGGCCAGCTCCGCCAGGGCCTGATCCCCGGATTGCCGGGCCAGGCCGGTGAGAAATCCGCTGAGCCAGTCCTGGCCGCCTTTATCCTGTTGCCGGCGCAGCGCTTTTTGCGCCCGCACCAGATCATCGCGCAGGGCCAAAGGATCACTTGTATCCGCCACAGCCAGGGGGGCGGGCAGCTCACGTCCCTTCAGCGCGGCCAGGATCACCGCCTGAAAATCCGTCAGACCGGGCAGCGGCTTATCGAGAAAGCCTATGGCGCCAGCGGCCTGCGCCCGCTGTCGGCCGTCGTCCGCTGCGCTGCAGCCCAGCACCACCGGACCATGGGGCCTCTCCTCGCCGCAAAGCGCGCGGATCAGATCCTCACCCCGGCCATCGGGCAGGCCAAGATCGATGATCAGCAGATCGGGGCGGTAGAGCCGCAGATGCGCCAGCGCGGCAGTGAGCGATTCCGCCCGCCTCAGCCGGGCACCCGAGCGCAGGCAGAGCTGGCGCAAAGCCTCGCAGCAAAAGCGGCTGTCCTCGACCGCGAGCAGGGTCAGCCCCTGCAGCGGCAGCCGCCCGGACAGCAGGGGCGGTACCGGCAGCAAAGGGGGAAGGCCGTAAGGCGATATGAAAACCGGTGTGACCGGCTGTGGCATGGCGACCCCCCCGGTCTGGCAGCCCGGCAGTTTCACCTGGTAAGGATGAAAGCAGAGTTAACGCTCACAGCGGGTTCTGCGACACCATCTGCCCTTGCCCGGGGGGGCTGAGCCACGCATAAGCGAGGCAGCATAAAAACGATCAGCGGGAGTCTCAGGATGATCGGTCGTCTCAACCATGTTGCCATTGCTGTCCCTGACCTTGAAGCCGCTGCAAAACAGTATCGTGATACGCTGGGTGCCCATGTCGGCGCACCCCAGGAGGAGCCGGATCACGGCGTGACGGTGATCTTTATCGACCTGCCGAATACCAAGATTGAGCTGCTCTGCCCTCTGGGCGACGATTCTCCGATCGCGGGCTTTCTCGCGAAAAATCCATCGGGCGGGATCCATCACATCTGCTATGAAGTGGAGGATATCCTTGCCGCGCGGGACCGGCTGAAACAGCAGGGCGCGCGGGTGCTGGGCAATGGCGAGCCGAAGATCGGCGCGCATGGCAAGCCGGTACTGTTCCTGCATCCCAAAGACTTCAACGGCTGTCTCGTGGAGCTTGAACAGCTATGAGCATTATGTCTGCCTTCGTCCTTTACGCCATCACCTGGTTTCTGACGTTTTACATCGTGATCATGCTGCGGCCGCGCAGCCAGCAGGATGTCGGAGTAATCGTGCCCGGCACGCCCGCCGGTGCGCCGGCGGAAGAGAATGTCGGCCGCTCGGCGCTGATCGCCACCGCTTTTGGCACGGCGATCTGGCTGGCCCTGGTAGCGATTATCCTCTCGGGCTGGATCACCACCGAAGATCTCGATTTCCGGGGTATCCTGTCGAAGGATGAGGAAGTCCAGCCGCTGAGCCAGTAAGCGCAAAACCTGCACCGCGCAGCGTAAAACCCCCGGTGCCCGACAAGGGCCCCGGGGGTTTCTTTGTTCAGGCTTTGGCTGCGTCGCCGAGGCCCCATTGCACCTTTGCCGCGAGGGTCGGGCGCGGGCGGTCGGGGAAGGGCAGGCCCGGGGTGGCAATATGGATCAGCCCGGCCACGCGCTCCTCCTCGCTGCAGCCGAAGGCCCGGGCGCGGAACAGGGCATCATGTGAGGGCCAGCCCGACAGCCAGTTCGCGCCCCAGCCTGCCGCGGTGGCGAGGCTGAGCAGATTCATGCAAAGCGCCCCGGCAGAGAGGAACTGCTCGGCGGGCGGAATTTTCTCCGAGGGCTTGGGCGAGGCAATCACCGCCACCGCGAGCAGGCCACGCTCAAACTGGCCCCGGCCCTTTTCGATCATCGCCTCATCACCGCCCAGCTCCCGGGCGCGGGCCCCGGCCAGATCGGCGAGGCGGATGAAATCAGGGCGCTGCAGCACGATCAGCCGCCAGGGCTCCAGCTTGCCGTGATCGGGCACCCGCAGGGCGGCGGTCAGGATCTCCTCCAGCTGGGCACGGTCAGGCACCGGGGCGCGAAACAGTTTGGCAGGCTGAGACAGACGCTGCGCGAGAAAAGAAAAGGCAGCGTCACTGGCGGCAGTCATGGCAGGCTCCGTTCATTATCCGGCAGCGAGACTAGACCCGGCCCGGTCTGCTGGCCAGAGCCTGATCCTGCCGCCCATCCGCCCGGAACGCGGGCGCGGGCGGATGGGGGCTTGCCTCTGGCCGGGCAGATTGCCAGAACGGGCCGGGCCAGGAAGGGGGATGCAGTCATGTCAGTGCCGGATCTGAGCGGGCGTGCTGTGCCTGGCGCGCTGATCTCTGTGCGGGTAACCCCCAATGCGCGGCGCGCGGGGCTCGAACCCGGCGATCCGGTGCGCATCAGCGTCACCGTGGTGCCCGAGGATGGCAAGGCGACCGAAGCGGCGCGGCAGATGCTGGCCGAGGCGCTCGGCGTGGCGAAATCGCGGCTGAGCCTGGTGCGGGGCACGAAATCGCGCGATAAGCTGTTTCGTCTGGATCAGTCCTGACCGGGCTCAGCCGGGGCACGGCGCTCAATCCGATAGGCGCCCTCGGGCAGGTTCAGCGCGGCGGAAAGATCGGTGATCTGCGCCATCGACAGCGTGATCTGCATGACAGATCCGGTGATCGGATCGACCTGTTCGACCGTCACGCATTCCTCAAAACCACGGATCACCACATCGCCCTGCAGCGGCATGCCCTCATCGCCCTCGTCAATCAGGGTGATGGTGGTGGCATCGAATTCGTGCTCAATCGTAAACATGCGCCAAACCTGACACAGGGGCGGCAGCGGGGCAATGGGATCAGGCGTCGCGGCCCCGGCGCATCTGCTGCCGGCTTTCAGCGAAATCGCGGAGACCGGGCCTTTCAGCCGCCGCCAGAGCTGATAGGTTCGCTCTCAGATCCCCCTAATCTCCGGCGGAAGCTCCCCTGATTATGTTCGTTGATTCGCTTGCCCGTAAAAATTTCAGTTCTGGCCGCCTGTTCCTCTTGCTGGCCGCGGGCCTGCTTTCGGGCTGTGTCGGTCTGCCGCTGCCGGGCGGGATGAGCGGAGGGGCGGACGGTCCTGGGCCAGGCCGGTCGGATCAGATCATCACCGCCTCGGGCCGGCCTCTGCCTGCCAATGCGCCGCTGAGCTTGGTGGTGGCGCGGGTTGAGCCGGTGATGGAGCAGATCTGCCGCGAGCGGGTAAAAAATCGTGACTGCAATTTCGTCATCGCGGTCGATGATGAGCCGGGCCAGGCCGCCAATGCCTTCCAGACCCTCGACCCTTCCGGGCGGCCGGTGGTGGTCTTCACCTCGGCGCTGTTGAATATGGCGCAGAATCTTGATGAGCTGGCTTTCGTGCTGGGCCATGAGGCGGCGCATCATATCGAGGGGCATATTCCGCGGCGTCAGGATCAGGCCGCCACCGGCGCGATCCTCGTTGGCATTCTGGGCCAGTCGGCCGGGCTGTCCGGGGCCGAGCTGGCGCGGGTCCAGGAGATCGGCGCGGGCCTTGCCGCCCAGCAATATTCCAAGGCCTTTGAGCTGGAAGCCGATGGGCTCGGCGCGGAAATTGCGCTTTATGCCGGCTTTGATCCGCAGCGCGGCGCGGCCTTCTTCGCGCGTCTGCCCGATCCGGGCGATAAGCTTCTGGGCAGCCATCCGGCCAATGCCGAACGGCAGGCGGTGGTCGCGGCGCGGGTCCGGCGCCTGACCGGCAGCTGAGGCCGGCCATGTCGAAACAGGACAGAGCCGCAGCGCCAGGACTGCCGGGCGAGGGCTTTACCCTCGGGGATGTGATCCGTGACCGCGGCTCGCGCTATGCGGTCTCAGGCGGGCGGGCCGGGGATAAAGCCGCGGCCCAGGCCTTTCTGACGGCGCTGAAGCGCGACAAGAAATTCGCCAAAGCCACCCATAACAGCTGGGCGCTGCTGTCCAGCGCCGAAGGGCCGCTGCGCAATGATGACGGCGAAAGCGGCGCGGCGGCACTGATTTTGAAAATGCTTGAGCGCGAAGCCCTGCAGGATCAGATCATCGTCGTGACGCGCTGGTATGGCGGCGTGCATCTGGGCGGCGACCGCTTTGCCCATGTCACCGCCTGCGTGCGGGCCTTTCTTGAGGCATATCGCCGCCGCAGCTGAACAGCTCAGCCCGGCGCGCTGATCTTCAGCCGCAGCAGATTGATCAGCCACAGGATGGCCCCGGCCAGGATCAGGAAAGAGCCGGGCACCAGCAGGGGCTTGGCCAGCGGGTGATCCATGGCATATTTCAGGTAAAGCCCGATCATCATCACCAGGGTTCCGGCCTGATGCAGCCAGTAATGCGCCCGGGCAAGGCCCGGATGCAGATCCGGCAGCAGGGCATAGCCGAGACCAAAGCCGGTCATCAGCGTAAAGCCGATCAGGTTCATATGCGCATGCAGTGGCATCAGAGAATGATCGCCCATTGCCCCCATGATGATCCCGATCAGAAAGCCGATCACCAGCCAGAAGGCGCCGGTGACCAGAAAGCCCTTAGCGACACGCATCCTGATCTCTCCCCAAAGCTTCTGCGCGGAAGGGTAACAGAGAGAGCAGCGGACAGGGTTAACGGCGGCCGGAAAGAAAAAGCCGCCGCCCCGGGGGCAGCGGCTTTCTGGATCTCGCGCGGGGGAAACCGCGTCAGACGAGCCGGCCCCAGAGGTCATATTCGCTGGCTTCCTCGACCTCGACGGTGACGATATCGCCGGTGCTGAGATCTTCGAACCCTTCGTCGATGAAGAGATTGCCATCGATTTCAGGCGCGTCAGCCTTGGTGCGGCAGGTCGCGCCCTCTTCATCGATCTCATCAATGATGACATCCAGACGGGTGCCGACTTTGGCCGCCAGTTTCGCCTCGGAAATGGCCTGGGCCTTTTCCATGAAACGCTCAAAGCGCTCCTGCTTCACCTCTTCGGGCACATGATCGGGCAGAGCGTTGGAGCGCGCGCCGGCGACGTTCTCATATTTGAACGCGCCAACCCGGTCGAGCTGCGCCTCATCCATCCAGTCGAGCAGGGTCTGGAACTCTGCCTCGGTCTCGCCCGGATAGCCGACGATAAAGGTCGAGCGCAGCACAATCCCGGGGCAGTCTTTGCGCCAGGCGGCAATCTCATCAAGCGTGCGCGAGGCAGCCGCCGGGCGGGCCATGCGCTTCAGCACATCGGGATGGGCATGCTGGAACGGGATGTCCAGATAGGGCAGGATCAGCCCCTCGGCCATGGCCGGGATCAGTTCGCGCACATGCGGATAGGGATAGACGTAATGCATCCTGACCCAGGCGCCGAGCGAGCCCAGATCGCGCGCCAGCGACAGGATCGGGAATTTCTCATCGCGGCCCTTCCAGTCGGTGCCATAAGCGGAAGTGTCCTGGCTGATCACCAGCAGTTCCTTCACGCCCGCCTCGACCAGCTTTTCCGCCTCGCGCAGCACGGCTTTGGCCGGACGCGACTGCAATTTGCCGCGCATATCGGGGATGATGCAGAATTTGCATTTGTGATCGCAGCCCTCTGAGATTTTCAGATAGCTGAAATGGCGCGGCGTCAGGCGGATGCCCGAGGCTGGCAGCAGATCGATGAAGGGATCGGGCGAGGGCGGCACCGCGCCATGCACGGCATCGAGCACGGATTCGTACTGATGCGGCCCGGTCACGGCCAGCACTTTGGGATGGGTGCCGGTGATATATTCCGGCTCGGCGCCAAGGCAGCCGGTGACGATCACCTTGCCGTTTTCGCGGATTGCCTCGCCGATGGCCTCGAGGCTTTCGGCCTTGGCAGAATCAAGGAAACCGCAGGTGTTCACGATCACCGCATCCGCGCCTTTGTAATCGGGCGAGATTGCATAGCCTTCGGCGCGCAGGCGCGTCAGAATCCGCTCGCTGTCAACGAGGGCCTTGGGGCAGCCAAGGGAAACCATGCCAATCGTGGGCTGGCCTTCGCGCCGGGGGGTATCGGGCACGGTGGCGCGGGCGAGATCGGGGCGGAGGAGGGGCGGATTTTGCAACATGGGCGGCATATAATGCAACCGAAGCACGCTGCAAATAGCCCGATTGCGCAAGGCGGCCCTGCAGCGGGCCTGGCCCCGGTGCGCGCCCAGGCCCCGCTGAACAGAACCTGCTCCCGGCAAATTGATGCCACCCGGGGCCGGAAGCTTTGCGCGGCTTCTTGCCGGACTGCGGCTGATCGCCCTAAACTCACTTCCAAATCATAAAGATAGACGGAGGCAGGCGATGCGGTGGATCTTGCGGATTTCGGTCGCCCTTGTGGTCTTCGTGATGCTTATTCTGCTGCTGGTGATGATGATCCCGGCGGATCGGGTGGCGCGTCTGGCCGCCGATAAATTTCAGGAACTGAGCGGACGCAGCCTGACCTTTGAGGGAGAGGTCTCGCCGCGCTTCTGGCCGGTGCTGGGCGTGACCACCGGCCCGGTCAGCATTTCCAATGCGGAATGGTCGGGGCTTGAGGGGCCGATGTTCGCCGCTGACAGCCTGATGATCTCGATCAACGCCGCGGCCCTGGTGGGGGGCGAGGTGAAGATCCTCGGGATTGAGGCCGAGCGGCCGCGCATCCTGCTGGAGCGTGATAACAAGGGCCGCGAGAACTGGGTGTTTGGCGGTGGCGGCGAGGGCGGCGAGATCAGCGAGGCCACCCCTGGGGTAGGCCGGGCCTGGACGCTGGAAAAAGGCCTGATCAGCAATGGCACGCTGCGCTTCGTCGATCAGATCTCGGGCCGCGATATCACGCTGGACGGGCTGAATGCCGAGCTTGCTATCCCCGATTTCGGCGGGGCCTTCACCACCAGCGCCAGTGCGGTTGTCTCGGGCCAGCGGCTGACGCTGAATGCCACCGGCGGGATCTTCTCGGCCTTTACCGAAGGACGGATCGTGCCGGTCAGCCTGACCGCAGGCGTCGGCGATGCGAAGCTGAGTTTTGAGGGGCGGGGCGGCTGGCAGCCGATGGCTGCCGAGGGCAAAATCACCGCCGATCTTTCGGACCTCGCGGCGCTTGGCGCGCTGAGCGGCACTTCCGTTTCGGCCCCGCCCGAGGGTTTTGGTGCGCGCAGACTGGCGCTGAGCGGCCAGCTGACCCTGGATGACAAAGGCGCGCTCTATCTGCGCGGCACCAGGATTGAGGCGGATGACAATATCCTCGCGGGCGATCTCGATCTGCGCCAGGGCGAGGCCCGGCCAAAGCTCAGCGGCAATCTGCGGGCCAATGCGCTGAACCTGCGCGGCCTTAGCGGCAGCACCGGTGACGTCGCCGGGGCGGGCAGCGCCGCTCCCCCCGCCAGCGGCGGTGAGGGCTGGTCGAAAGAGCGCATCGATGTCTCGGCTCTGGGGGCGATTGATACCGAAGTCAGCCTTGGCGCGGGCTCGGTGGATCTGGGGCGGCTGAAATTCGGCGAGACCCGGCTTTTGCTCAGCATTGACCGCTCGCGCGCGGTTTTCGATATCAGCGAGCTGGCGGCCTATGGCGGCGCGGTGACCGGGGAGTTTGTGCTCAATGGCCGGGGCGGGCTTTCGGTCGGCGGCACTCTCGCCCTTGCCGGGATCGACACCCAGAGCCTGCTCTCGGATCTGGCAGGCTGGGACCGGCTGATATCGCGGGTGAATCTGAATTTCAGCTTCCTCGGGGTCGGCAATTCGCTTGATGAGCTGATGCGCGGGCTGAAAGGCGAGGGTAGCCTGTCCCTGAGCAAGGGCGAGATCCGTGGCCTTGATATCGCAGGCATGTTGCGCACCCTCGATACCTCTTATGTCGGCGAGGGGCAGAAGACGATTTTCGACGGTATCGCGGGCAGTTTCAACATTCTCGACGGCAATCTGACCAATGAGGATCTGAAGCTGATGGCGCCCTATCTGAATGCCTCTGGTTCGGGACGGGTGGGGCTTGGGGCGCGTGATCTCGATTACCGCATCCGCCCGGTGGCCTTCCCGGGCCAGGATGGTACGGGCGGGGTGATGGTGCCTTTGCGGATCACCGGCCCCTGGGCTGCGCCCTCATACCGGCTGGATCTGGAATCCATCGCCCGCGAGAAGATGGAAGCGGAAGCAAAAGCCGCTGAGGCAAAGGCCAGGGCCGAGCTGGAGGCAAAGCTGAAAAAAGAGCTGGGGGTTGAGGCGGGCCAGGATGAGAAGCTGGAAGATGCGGTGAAGCGCCGCGCTCGTGAGGCCCTGAGCGATGAGGCAGCGCGGATGTTGGAGGGGCTGATTGGCGGCAACTGAGCCGCGCCAGAGCTGAACGGAAAAAGGCCGGGGAAAAATCCCCGGCCTTTTCTGTGCGGATCGCCAGAGCCTCAGTTGGTCGGGCGGATGAAGATCTCGACGCGACGGTTCTTCGCGCGGCCTTCCGGGGTGAGGTTGGTGGTGATCGGCTGATCCTCACCACGGCCGGTGGCGGTGACGCGGCCGGCGGGCACGCCATTATTGCGCAGTACCGAAGCCACCGAAGAGGCGCGACGCTGCGACAGGTCGAGGTTATAGGCGGCATCGCCGGTCGAATCGGTATGGCCGACGATCTGGATGGTGCTGTTCGGATAGCGCAGCAGGTTCGAGGCCAGCGCGTTCAGATCGCGGGTCAGCGAGCCCGAAAGCGTGGCGCTGTCGGTTGCGAACAGCAGATCCTGCGGCATGTTGACCAGCAGGTAATCGCCATGGTTGGTGACGCCGACGCCGGGCGACATCTGCGAGCGCAGCTCGGCTGCCTGGGCGTCGAGCGTCGCGCCGATGGCACCGCCGGCAATCGCGCCGATCACACCACCGGCTGCGGCTTTGCCGAAAGCACCTTTGCCACCGCCGCTGGCCCCGGCTGCGGCGCCGAGCAGGCCACCGATCACCGCGCCCTGCTGGGTGCGGGCATTGGGATTGTCGGGATAGGCATTGGGATCAACGCAACCGGTCAGAGCGATAACGCCTGCAGAGGCGAGAAGAAGGGGAAGTTTGATCATTATCCTGCTCATTGGCAAATAAACGAACATAATCCGGCGCTGGAACAGCCCGGCTCTCATCCTCCAGTATAGCAATCTCTCGCCTGGGGTGACAGTCGCGAGATTCACCCCGCCGATATGCGCGGATCAGTGCCGATCCCAGGCCTCGCCGGGTAAGGCCGGGTGAAAGGCGGCCGGCGCTGGCAGGACTTGTTTTTCGCGCCGCCTCCATGGCACATCCTCTCCATGACACCGCAGCTTGATTATCCCGCCATTCACGCCATTTTCTCCCGCCTGCGCGAGGCTGAGGCCGAGCCGCAGGGTGAGCTGGATCACACCAATGCTTTCACTCTGCTGGTCGCGGTCGCGCTCTCGGCTCAGGCCACGGATAAGGGCGTGAACCGCGCCACCCGTGATCTGTTCCCGATTGCCGATACGCCGGAAAAGATGCTGGCGCTGGGCGAGGAGGGGCTGATTGAGCATATCAAGACCATCGGCCTTTTTCGCAATAAGGCGAAGAATGTCATCAAACTCTGCCAGCGGCTGATTGATGTCTATGGCGGCGAGGTGCCTTCCTCGCGCGCGGCGCTGGTGAGCCTGCCAGGCGTGGGGCGCAAGACCGCCAATGTGGTGCTGAATATGTGGTTCAGGCTGCCGGCTCAGGCGGTCGATACCCATATCTTCCGCCTCGGCAACCGCTCGGGCATCTGTCCGGGCAAGGATGAGGCGGCGGTCGAGCGGGCGATTGAGGATAATATCCCGGCTGAATTTCAGCAGCATGCGCATCACTGGATGATCCTGCATGGCCGCTATATCTGCGTGGCACGCAAGCCAAAATGTGGCATCTGCCCGATCCGGGACTGGTGCCTCTACGAGGAAAAGACATGAAAAAATATCAGGTGACCGGCATCGGCAATGCGATTGTCGATGTGATCTCGCCCGCAGATGAGGCTTTCCTCGCCCGGAACGGCATTGAGAAAGGCATTATGCAGCTGGTCGATCAGGCCAGGGGCGAAGCGCTTTACAGCGCCATGGCGAACCGGGTTCAGGCCCCGGGCGGCTCGGTCGCCAACAGCATTGCCGGCATCGGGGCGCTGGGCCTGCCGACCGCTTTCATTGGCCGGGTCTGCGATGACAGTCTCGGTCGCTTTTACGCCCGGGGGCTGGCCGCCGAGGGCACCGATTTCGTCAATCCGCCGGTAGCGGGGGGCGAGCTGCCGACCTCGCGCTGCATGATCTTTGTCTCGCCCGATGGCGAGCGTTCGATGAACACCTATCTGGGGATTTCTTCGGAGCTTGGGCCCGAGGATGTGTCAGAGGCGGTGGTCTCAGATACCGAAGTGCTGCTGATCGAGGGTTATCTCTATGACAAGGATAAGGGCAAGGCGGCGCTGGAACGCGCGGCGGCGCTGACCCGTGCGGCGGGCGGCCAGCCTGGCGTCTCGCTGTCCGACCCGTTCTGCGTTGACCGGCACCGCGATGATTTTCGTCGCCTGATCAAGGGGCTGACCTATGTGATCGGCAATGAATATGAATGGCAGTCGCTCTATCAGAGCGATCTCGACACGGCGCTGCAACTGGCGGCGGCGGATGTTGGCCTTGTGGTCTGCACCCGCTCGGGCGAGGGGGTTGAGCTGATCCGGGGCGCGGAAAAAGTCACGGTCCCGGTCAGCCGCATCACCCCGGTCGATACCACCGGCGCCGGTGATCAGTTTGCGGCGGGCTTCCTGTTCGGCCTCGCCAGCGGCGCTTCGCTGGAAGTGGCAGGCCGGATGGGCTGTGTGGCGGCGGGCGAGGTGATCTCGCATTACGGCGCGCGGCCCGGGCAGGATATCAAAGCGCTGTTTCGCGCCAATGGCCTGATCTGATGATGAAAGCGGCGGGCAGAAGCCTGCCCGCCGCTGCCCCCGGCGGGGGGGGGTGCAGATCTCACCGGCCAGAAAGACGGCCGGCTGCCCGGTCGGAAGGGCTTAGCGGCTGAGGCATTCGGCCAGGGTATCTGCGGTCCGGGTCAGCAGGGTCGGGTAGAGGGCGGCGCCCGGCTCCATGCCGGTACCGACCGGGTCGAGCAGCCCACCGATCTGCACCCCGGTTGCTTCGGCCACCCGTTCCAGCGGCGCGCGATCATGGCCGACCTCGGGGAAGAGGCAGAGAATTTCGCCCGCCTGCACCCGGGCACGCAATGCGCTCAGATGGCGCGCGCCGGGGGTTCCGGCATCGCCCATGGCAATGCTGCCCGCGAAATTCAGCCGGTAATGCGCGGTATAGTAGCCATAAGCATCATGGAATGTCGCGAAAGGCTTTGCCGCTACAGGCGCAAGCTTTGCCTGGGCTTCCTGATCGGCGCGGGCAATCTCAGCCGCACCGGCCCTGGCATTGGCGGCATAGGTTGCAGCATTTTCCGGGTCGAGCCGGGCCAGCTCGGCCGCGATCAGCCCCAGCCAGTGCCGGGCATTGCCGGGCTCGAGCCAGGCATGGGGATCGGTTGAGCCGGGACCGTGATCATGGCCCGCATGGTCGTGGTCGTGGTCGTGGTCGTGGTCATGCTGCGCCTCAGCCTCACCGGCAGGGGCGTCATGATCGTGGTCATGGTCGTGGTTATGCGCTTCGCTCTCTGCCGCTTCGCCATAGGTCCGGCGATGCGTGCCTTTATCGTGCAACAGCTGCAGCACCGGGGCCTCAGCCGGGCGCAAAGCCAGCGCCTTATTCAGCCAGGGGGTCAGCTCCGGCCCGATCTGCACCACCAGATCCGCCGCCGCGATCAGCGAGGCCTGCGAGGGGCGCAGCTGGAAATGATGCTCCGATCCGCCCTTTTCGAGCAGCAGTTCCGGCTGGGTCAGATCGCCGGTCACCATCGAGACCAGCGAATGCACCACCGGCACATCGGTCACAATCTGTGGCGGCGCCGCCATGGCCATGGAGGTGGTCAGCGCGAGGCTACTGGTCAGAGTGAGTGATATGATATAACGCATTGATAAAGCCTTCCACTGGCACCACATCCGGGGCTGGAGGCAGTGATGAATGTAATATCATAACAAGTCAAGGGGCCGCAATGCCTGCCGGACATAGCCATGACCATCCCGCCGATTGCTTTGGCTGCAGCGAGCCTGCAGCGGCATTTCTCAGCCATGATCACGATCACTGCGCCCAGGGCGTGCTTGAACGGGCCGCGGCGCTGACCCGGGCCCAGGGCGCACGGCTGACCCCGGTGCGCCGCCGGGTGCTGGAAATCCTGCTGGAAGAACATCGGGCCATGGGGGCCTATGATGTGCTCAAACGCCTTGCTGAAGAGGGGTTCGGCAATCAGCCCCCCGTTGCCTATCGCGCCCTGGAATTTCTGGTGGAACAAGGGCTTGCCCATCGCATTCGTCGGTTGAACGCCTTTGCCGCCTGTATGCATCCGGGCGAGGCCCATGCCCCGGCCTTTCTGATCTGCAGCGGCTGCAACAGCGTGGCCGAGGCCCCGGCCGCGCCGGTGCGAGCGGCGCTCGATCAGGCGGCGGCTGCACTGGGCTTTGTCATCGAGCGTTCAACCGTTGAGGCGCTGGGGCGCTGCCCGGCCTGCCAGGAGCGCGCTGAATGAGCCGTGCCCCCCAGCCCGCGCCGCTGATCTCGGCGCAGAATATCTGCATCCGCTATGGCGGAACCGAGGTTTTGCACAATGTCTCTCTCGGGGTGCGTCCGGGCGAGATCGTGACCATCGTCGGGCCGAATGGCTCGGGAAAATCGACGCTTCTGCGGGCGCTCCTCGGCATTATCGCCCCGGCAGGTGGTGGCGTGACCCGCGCCCCGGGGCTGCGGATCGGCTATCTGCCGCAGCGTCTGAGCATTGATCCCTCAATGCCGATCACCCTGCGCCGGTTTCTGTCGCTGCCGCTGCGGGTCAGTGATCAGCGGGCCGGGGCGGCGCTGGCGCAGGTCGGCCTCGAGGGCAAAGGGGCGCTGCAGATGGCCGGGCTTTCGGGCGGTCAGATGCAGCGCGCTTTGCTGGCGCGGGCCTTGCTGTCCGATCCGCAGATCCTGATGCTGGATGAGCCGACCCAGGGCCTTGATCAGCCCGGCGAGGCGGATTTCTACCGGCTGATCGAAGAGGTTCGCGCCCGCACCGGGCTTGCGGTGCTGATGGTCAGCCATGATCTGCATGTGGTTATGGCGGCCAGCGACCGGGTGATCTGCCTTAATGGACATATCTGCTGCGAGGGCACGCCAGCCGTGGTCTCAACCGCGCCGGAATATCGGGCTCTGTTCGGCCCTGGCACGCGCGGCGCGCTCGCGCTCTACCGCCATGAGCATGATCATGATCACAGTGAACCCCATGACCATCACAGCCATGGGCATCACCCCCATGACCACGGGCCGGGCTGCAGCCATAACGCGGCCCAGCCGAGCGGAAAGGCCGGAGAATGATTGATGATCTGGTAATGCGCGCCACTTTTGCAGGTGCCGGGCTTTCGCTGGCCACCGGGCCTTTGGGCGCTTTCGTGGTCTGGCGGCGCATGGCCTATTTCGGCGATGCCACGGCCCATGCGGCGATCCTTGGCGTGGCGCTGGCGCTGGCGCTGGATCTGCCGATCACCCTTGGCACGCTCGTCGTGGCGCTGGCCATGGCCCTGACCGTGGCCGGCCTCGCCTCGCGCGGCTGGGGCATGGATACGACGCTGGGCGTCTTGTCGCATTCGGCGCTGGCCTTTGGCCTTGTGGCGGTCAGCTGGTTTCCGGGCGTGCGCACGGATCTTTCTGCCTGGCTGTTTGGCGATATCCTGACCGTCGGGCAGAACGATCTCTGGCTGATCTGGGGCGGCGCGGCTCTGGTTGCGGCTTTGCTGATCTGGCGCTGGCAGGCTTTGCTGACCGCGACCCTGAACGAAGAGCTGGCCCATGCCTCGGGCATTTCGCCCGCGCGTGAGCGGCTGGTGCTGGTGGTGGCACTTGCCGTGGTGGTCGCCGTGGCGCTGAAAGTGGTGGGCGCGCTGCTGATCGCGGCGATGCTGATCATCCCGGCCGCCTCTGCGCGCTGGCTGAGCCGCAGCCCCGAAAGCATGGCCCTGCTGGCGGTTGCGATCGGCATGGTGGCAACCGCGCTCGGGCTGCAGCTCTCGCTCTGGCAGGATACGCCGGCCGGCCCTTCGATCATCGTCGCGGCAGCCGGGTTGTTCGCGCTCTGCGGCCTTGCCTCCCGGCTGCGCGGCTGAGGCCTGACAGGGAGAGAGGTGCCGCCTGCACCTCCCTCTCTGCAGCCGGTTCCGGCACAGCGCGACGAATGTCGTTTTAGGCCGCATCTGGTCGCGCAGATCGGCTCGGCCGCGCCTGGCTCTGGCAGAAAGGAGGCATCTTTTTTCGCCGCGGAGCCATTCGATGAAAACCCATGTCAAAGCCCTCGTGGTCGGCGGCGGTGCCGTTGGCACCTCGATCGCCTATCATCTGCAGAAAGCCGGATGGGAGACGATGCTGGTCGAGCGCGACGAGCTGACCTCTGGCTCGACCTGGCATGCGGCGGGGCTGCTGCCTTTGTTCAATATGTCCTATGCGACCACGCATATTCATAAATATTCGGTCGATTTCTATAAAACCCTTGAGGCCGAGACCGGGCTGAACGCGGGCTTCTCGATCTGTGGCAACCTGCGGATGGCGCAGACCCAGGACCGCATGGACGAATATATGCTCTATTCCTCGGTGGCCGAGACCGCCGGGGTCTATCATGAGTTTCTGACGCCAGCTCAGATTGCCGAGCGCTGGCCGCTGGTCCGGACCGATGACCTGAAAGGCGCGCTCTTCCACCCGCAGGACGGCTATATCAACCCCGCCGATGTGACCCAGGCCATGGCCAAGGGCGCGCGTCAGCTGGGCGTGGTGATCGAGCGCAAGATTCAGGTCGATGGCTATCGCTGGACCGGCTCGGAATGGATCGTCTCGGTCACCCGCATGGTCGAGCAGGGCGGCAATCTGGTGCCCTCGGAGGAGAAATACGAGATCCATGCCGAACATGTGGTCACTGCCACCGGCAATCATGCACAGCGCACCGCGAAACTCCTCGGCATCAAAATCCCGGCGATCCCGGTCGAGCATCAGTATATCGTCACCGAGCCGGATCCGGCGCTGGTGGCCTACCGCAAGGCCGGTCATGCTGAACATCCGGTGCTGCGCGATGCCGATGCCAAATGGTATGCCCGCGAGGAGCGCGGCGGCTGGATCCTTGGCCCCTATGAACTGAACGCCCCGGCGCGTTTCCAATATGGCGTGCCCGACAGCTTCCGCGCCGATCTCTTCCCGCTCGATCTCGAGCGGATCGAGGCGGAATATATGTCGATGATCCACCGCATTCCCTCCTCAGAGGTGGCGGGGCTGAAGGATGATTTCAACGGCCCGATCTGCTATACGCCCGATGGCAATCCGCTGGTCGGCCCGGCACCGGGTCTGCGCAATATGTGGCTGGCCGAGGGCTTCTCTTTCGGCATCACCGCGGCGGGAGGCACCGGCTATTACCTCGCGCAGATGATGGTGGCGGGTGAGGCCGAGATCGATATGGCCTCGCTTGACCCCAAGCGCTACGGCGGCTGGATGACCACCGAATATGCGGTGAAAAAGAATGAGGAATGCTATGAGCATGTCTTCATCCTGCACCATCCCGATGAAGAGCGCGAAGCGGCACGGCCTTTGCGCACCGCCCCCGCCTATGACCGCCAGATCGCGCTTGGCGCGCAGATGGGCCAGGTCAATGGCTGGGAGCGGCCGAATTACTACGGCGAAGTGGGTGCACCCGCCGATTTCGACCATAATTCCCGCAGCTTCCGTCGCGGCGCCTGGTGGCAATATGCCGAAGCCGAGGCGAAAGCCGTACGCGAGACCTGTGGCATCATCGATGCCTCGGCCTTTACCAAACATCTGGTGCGTGGCCCGGGCGCGACCGCGTTCCTCGACCATTTCACCTGCAATAAGCTGCCGAAAACCGGCCGTATCAACCTGACCTATGCCTTGACCGAGGCCGGAACGACGCGCACCGAATATACCATCGTGCGGCTGTCCGAGGATGAATATTACCTGATCTCGGCCGGGGCCTGGACCGCCTATGACTATGATTTCCTGAAGAAAGCCTCTGAGGACTTCATCGCCGCAGGGGGTGGCACTATCGAGATCCATGACGTGACCACTCAATGGGGCGTCTATGCGCTGGCCGGTCCGGCGGCGCGGGCCATTCTGGCCGGGCTGATCCGCGACGCCGAGCCGGAAAGCGCTTTGTCCAATAAGCGCTTCCCCTGGCTGTCGTGCCGCGAGATTGAGCTTGGCATGTGCCCGGTGCGCGCGATCCGCGTCGCCTATACCGGCGAACTGGGCTGGGAGCTGCATTACCCGATCGAATTTGGCCGCTATCTCTGGGATCTCTTGCTGAAAGAAGGCGCGAAACACGGGCTGAAGCCGGTCGGCGCGCGGGCACAGAACTGGCTGCGCCAGGAAAAGAGCTACCGCGCCTTTGGCACCGAACTGGGCCGCGATGCGACACCGCTCGAGGCCGGGCTCGACCGCTTTGTCGATCTGGAGAAAGACTTCCGCGGCAAGGCGAAGATGCTCGAAACCGGTATCCGCTCAAAATGCGTCACCCTGCTGATCGACGGGCCTTCGGATACCGATCCCTGGGGCAAGGAGGCCCTGTTGCTGAACGGCGAAAAGGTCGGGCGCCTGACCTCGGGCGGCTGGTCGGTGGTCTTCGGCAAGCAGATCGGCATGGGCTATGTCCGCCCCGATCTGGCAGAGGTCGGCACCAGGCTGAAGGTGAAGATGCTCTTGCAGGAATGGGATGCGGTGGTGGTCGAGGACAGCCCGCATGACCCCGAGAATGCGCGGATCCGGATCAACGGCTGAAAGCTGGGGGCGCTGCCCCCACACCCCCGGGATATTGAGAGACAGATGAATGAGGAAGGCCGGCTCCCAAGGGGGCCGGCCTTTCAGCCTTTGCATCTGTTCATGGATATCCCGGGGTCCGGTGCGGCGCGCCAGGCTTTCTGGCCCCGGCCTGTCTTTATGGCGCGCGGGCGGCGAGCCAGGCCTGCCACTGGGCGGGCGAGCCCTCATAAACATTGATATCGACCTGGCCCGCGATCCCCGGGATCAGCCCGGTTGAGGTATATTGCCAGAACAGCCAGTGCTGACCGGCGTAGAGATCCTGGGGATGTTTCGCCACGGCGCGCAGCCAAAAATCAGCGCCCTGGACCTTCCACATCTGATTATCCTCAAAGAAATCGATCGAGGTATAGAGTATGGGCTTCTGGCCATAATGCCGGGTCAGCATGTCAATAAAGATCCGGGCATCCTCGCGGATCACCTCGGGCGCGCGGCGGATGGTGCAGGTCGGCGAGAAGGGGGTCCATTCCATATCGAGAACCGGCGGCAGCCCGCCTTTGACTTTCGGAACATGCTGAATGAACCAGCGCGCCTGTTCGGCAGCCGGGCGGCAATGATAGTAGAAATGATAGGCGCCGCGACGGATGCCGGCGCGGCCGGCACCGCGCCAGTGGTCCTCAAACATCGGATCAACCCGGTCGCCGCCCTCGGTGGCTTTGATGAAGGCGAAATTCACCCCATTGGCCCGGGCGGTCGGCCAGTCGACGGCGGTCTGGTAGCGCGCCACATCAATGCCATGCACCGCATAGCTCTGCGGTGGCTTGCCGCCCCAGCTGTCGATGGGTCGGGCATCGCCGAAATTGGCGCTTGTCACGGTATCTGAGGCAAGCGCGACGGGCGCGCGGGCATCGGGTTTCTGGCGTGGGGGCGCAGAGCCGCCGCAGGCGGCGAGCGTCAGGCTGAGGGCGAGGCAGGAGAATATGCGGATCATGCGCCAGAGACTGGCTGAGCCTGAGGCGATTGTCACCTGGCTATCAGCACTCTGCTCTGCGCCCGGGCCCGGCCTCAGGCAAAGCGCGCAGGCGAAAGCCGGGCTGCCAGGTCGGTGCTAAGCTGCAGTTCCCGGCCAAGCAGCAGATCGGCGGCCAGCTGGCTGGCGGCGGGGCAGGTCTGAAAGCCATAGCCGCCCTGTCCTGCCAGCCAGAAGAAATCGGGCTGGCCGGGGGCGAAACCGATCACCGGCACCCGGTCGGGGGCGAAGGTGCGCAATCCGGCCCAGCTGGCCAGCAGCCGGGTGACCGGCTGGCTCACCGCGGCCTCATAACGTGCCAGCCCCTCGGCCAGCACCATATCATCGGCCCAGGCATCATGCGGCGCATCGACCGGATCCTCCTCGGCCGGAGACACGATCAGCGCCCCGGCATCGGGCTTCATATACCAGCTCTCGCCCGGGCCGAACAGCATCGGCCAGCGCGAGACATCCAGACCGGCAGGGGCGGCGATGCGCGCCATCGAACGGCGCAGCGGCGCAAAGCCGGGGGAGGGCACACCTGCCATGGAAGCGATCTGATCGGCCCAGGCCCCGGCGGCATTGATCACGATACGGCCCTCGGCTGCGCCACCCGGCCAGCGGATCTGCCAGCCGCCGGGAATGCGGCGGATCTGACCGACCCGGGCGCGGGTGGTGAAAACGGCACCCTGCTGGCGCGCTTGCCGGGCGAACCCCTGCAGCAGCAGATCGGTATCAATATCTTCGGCATGGCTGGAAAAAGCGGCATAATGCAGCTGATCCTCGCGCAGGATCGGGATCATCGCCCGCGCCTCGGCGGGGGTGATCTGATCAAAGCCCATGGCCGCCAGATCGGCAAAGAAGCTGTCGCGCGCCTGTTCCGGTGCGATCATCAGCAGCCCGCGCGGCGAAAGGGTGCCGCTTTCCCGGAACCAGTCCTCGGAGGCAAGGCTGAGCCCGACCACCGCCGCAGCGCCATAGCGCGGCTCGTAGAGGGCGGCTGAGCGGCCCGAGGCGTGATGCGCCAGATGATCCTCGGCCTCGAGAAGCTGCAGGCTGCCATGCGGGGCCAGCCGTGCCGCCAGCGATACCCCGGCAATTCCGCCGCCGATGATCAGAAAATCCTGCATTTCTCGCCCCCTGCCATCCGGTGCTCTGGCCGGATTTTATCCCTGTCTGACAGATCACCCTGGCTGCCAGCGCGCAAGTCATTGCCTTTGCTCAGCCTTCCTGTCGCTGTTCATGCTGCGATGCGGCGGACATAAAGTTACCCAAAATAGCATATTTAATATTGCAATATTTCCCTCTCGATTTAAGTTCTGCTGCAGGCGCATCGATTCTGCGGTGCGGAAACATCTTCAGACACGCCCCTCCCGGAGAATGGCCGATGGCACTGGATACGCAGGCGAAAATCATGAGCTACGACGCCCCGATCAAAGATCTCTATGAGATTGGTGAAATGCCGCCGCTGGGCCATGTTCCGGCGAAAATGTACGCCTGGGCGATCCGGCGTGAGCGCCATGGCGAGCCCGAACAGGCACAGCAGCTCGAGGTGGTCGACACCTGGAAGCTCGACAGCAATGAAGTGCTGGTCATGGTGATGGCGGCGGGCGTCAATTATAACGGCGTCTGGGCCGGGCTTGGCGTGCCGATCTCGCCGTTTGACGTGCATAAGCAGGAGTATCACATCGCGGGTTCGGATGCCTCGGGCATCGTCTGGGCGGTGGGGTCTAATGTCAAACGCTGGAAAGTCGGTGATGAGGTGGTGATCCACTGCAATCAGGACGATGGCGATGACGAGGAATGCAATGGCGGCGATCCGATGTTTTCGCCCAGCCAGCGCATCTGGGGCTATGAGACCCATGACGGCTCGTTCTCGCAGTTCACCAAGGTGCAGGCCCAGCAGCTGATGCCGCGCCCGAAGCATCTGACCTGGGAGGAAAGCGCCTGCTATACGCTGACGCTGGCCACCGCCTACCGTATGCTCTTCGGCCATGAGCCGCATGATCTGAAACCGGGGCAGAATGTGCTGGTCTGGGGCGCGAGCGGCGGCCTTGGCTCCTATGCGATCCAGCTGATCAATACCGCAGGCGCCAATGCGATCGGTGTGATCTCGGATGAGAGTAAGCGCGATTTCGTCATGGGGCTGGGCGCCAAAGGCGTGATCAACCGCAATGATTTCAAATGCTGGGGCCAGCTCCCTAAGGTGAATTCCGAGGAATATAACAGCTGGCTGAAAGAGGCGCGCAAATTCGGCAAGGCGATCTGGGACATCACCGGCAAGGGCGTCAATGTCGATATGGTGTTTGAGCATCCCGGTGAGCAGACCTTCCCGGTCTCGTCGCTGGTGTGCAAAAAAGGCGGCATGGTGGTGATCTGCGCCGGCACCTCGGGGTTCAACTGCACCTTTGACGTGCGCTATATGTGGATGCATCAGAAGCGCCTGCAGGGCAGCCATTTCGCCCATCTCAAACAGGCGGCGGCAGCCAATAAGCTGATGTGCGAGCGTCGCCTTGACCCCTGCATGTCCGAGGTCTTCCCCTGGGCCGAGATCCCGCGCGCCCATACGCTTATGCTGAAAAACCAGCATAAGCCGGGCAATATGGCGGTGCTGGTGCAGGCACCGCATACGGGCCTGCGCACCTTTGAGGACACGCTTGAGGCCAGCCGCAAGGCCTGAGTTCTTTTCCCTGTCGGAGCCTTCACGCCGCATCCCCGCGATGCGGCGTTTCTTTTTGCGCGACAGCGCCCAGGGATTGTCGCCCTGTGGACGGATAGGCCGGGGCAGGGCGCGGGTGTTAGCTCAGATCAGACGGGCGATCACCGGAGGTGGGTATGAGTGAGGCTGTGCGACGGCATGCCTGGGTGTTCCAGGTGCTGCGGGACCTGCAGGATTATGCGCTGGCCAATGATCTGCCCGGGCTGGCAGAGAAAGCACAAGAGGCTCTGGACGTGGCGCGGGCCGAGATGGACGGCGGCTCTGCACCGCCCGACGAGGATAAGGGCTTCAGGCACTGAAACCGGATCGCGGCAGGCTTTGGCCCGGGCGCGGCCTCTGGTCCTTCGCCACCGGGCAGGATAGTCTCGCGCCATGCAGGCCCTCGCCCCCATTTTCTCTGATGATCAGGCCGAGGCCTGGGACCGTATCTCCGCTTCGCTGAAGGCAGGCGGCATTGACCTGACCGAGGGCTTTACCCGCCCGGCGGTCGAGGGCAATTTTGCCGAGCCGCTGGCGGTGATCGGTAAGGCGGGTTCGGGAAAAACCCTGCTGCTGGCCCAGCTTTATAAAGCGCTGAAAGAGACCGGCATCGATATCGTTTCGGGCGATTTCGAGGGGCGCAAACGCAAAGAACGCCGCAGCCTCGCGATCCTCGCCCCGACCAATAAGGCGGCTTCGGTTCTGCGGCTGCGCGGCGTGCCCGCGACCACCATTCACCGCATTCTCTACACCCCGCTTTATGATCCGCATTACGAGCGGATCGCTGAATGGCTGGCGGGCCAGGCCGAGCGGCCCCAGCTCGAAGGGCTGGGAGTTGAGGGGCTGAGCGAACAGGCGCTCGACCGGGCCCATGCCTTTTATGGTCAGGTGCCCTCGATTCCCGGCGCGCTGGCGGCGGCGGGGCTGAAGGGTTCGGATTTCATCAAAGGCTGGAAAAGGCGCGAAGAGCCGCTGGATCTGGGTTTTGTCGATGAGGCCTCGATGCTGGATGAGCGTCAGTTTGAGGATCTGCGCGAAATCTTCCCGCGTCTGGTGCTGTTTGGCGATCCGGCGCAGCTGGCCCCGGTCGGCCAGTCCGGCAAAATGGTGTTTGAGGGTTTCCCGCCCGAGCGCCAGCTGGTCCTGAACCGCATTCACCGCCAGACAAAAGACAATCCGATCCTCGATCTGGCCCATGCCCTGGCCGATGACAGCCTTGGCTTTGATGATTTTGAGCGGCTGGTGCGCCAGAAGGCGGCGCAGGATGACCGGGTGGTCTGGTCCGAGCGCGTCGACAGCGATCTGATGGCGCGCTCGCCGGTGCTGGTCTGGCGCAATGCCACCAGGATCAAGCTGATCCGCGCCTTCCGCGTCGCCCATGGCGCGCCGGAAGAGGATCTGCTGCCGGGCGAACCGCTGATCTGCGACGGTATCGAACTGCCCGCAAAACACCGCAAAAAACGCGTCGATCTGGAGGCCCGCGGCCTGATCAAGGGCGCGCAGGTGATCTATCTGGGCCCGGGCAACCGCACCGGCTTTGCCAGGCTGCATGTGATCGGGGCCGAGGATCCGCAGCTCTCGGCGGCCTCGATCATCAAGATTGAGCGCCCCGATGAGGAAGAGCCCTTCATCCCCCATGCCGCCACCATGGGCGCCGCCTTCCTGCATGGCGCGGCGGTGACCATTCATAAAGCCCAGGGCAGCCAGTGGCCCGAGGTGCAGGTTTTCGCACCCGATCTCTCGGCCGCTGCCTGGGCCAACCGCAGCGAAGCCGGTGTGCCTTTGTGGAAGCGCCTTGCCTATGTGGCGATCACCCGGGCCGAGCACCGGCTGCATTGGGTGGTGCGCAACCGCCTTGGCCGCCCGCGTGAGACCCTCGGCATTGCCGATCTCAAAGGCCCGGCGCCGAAGCTCGAGCTGAAAGCCGAAGCGCCTGAGGCCTGAGCGGGATTTCCCTTTCCCGGCCCCGGCGCTACTCTGACGCCAATCACAGATGAGGATCCGATCATGTCGCTGGTATTCGTTCAGTTCCGCTGCGCACCGGGCAAGACCTATGAGGTGGCCAATGCGATCTGGGACCGCGAGGTCGTGAGCGAGCTCTACTCGACCAGCGGCGATTTCGACCTGATCGCCAAGGTCTATATCCCCGAGGGCGAGGATACCGGCCATTACCTCAGCTCGAAGCTCTTCGATATTCCCGATATCCAGCGCACCCTGACCACCATGACCTTCCGCGCTTTCTGAGGCCTGCCACGGGGGGGCGCGCGGGACTGGAGAACCGGACTATGCGCGCCACGCTGCCCGTGGCATTGCAGCAGCAGATCAGAACCGGGGCGCAGGGGGGCAGAGATGGCAGAGCGGCAGAGATGCTGGAAGACATGGTTGCAGGCGGCTGCGGCCTCGCTTCTGATCGCCTGGGGCGCTGCGCCGCTTTTCATGCTGTTCAGCCTCGCGACCGGCTTTGATGAGGGAAGCCGGGTTGAGGGCATGCCCTTCCTGCTGATCTGTGCAGGACTTGTGTTTAGTGCCGCGCTCTGCTGGCACGTCACCCATCCTTCCGGCCTGCGCGGGATTGAGCGCGCGCTGCTGATCGCGGCTGGCTTGTTTCTCGCCGCGGCCCCGATGATGATCGCCACCGGCCTGCTGGTCCGCGACAGCGATCGCGGTACGGCTCTGGTGCTCGGCGGCTTCCTGATGACCGGCTTCGCGGTGTTCCAGAGTTTCGGTCTTTTCATCGCCGCCCGCGTCCTGCGCCGGGCAAGGCAGAGGCAGGAAGACTGGCCGCAGTGAAAAAGGCCCGGAGCGTGATGCTCCGGGCCTTTTAAAATGACTCCTGAGAGATCAGAAGTTCCAGTCGTCGTCTTCGGTCGCCACGGCTTTGCCGATGACATAGCTCGAGCCCGAGCCCGAGAAGAAGTCATGGTTCTCGCTGTCGGGCGAGAGCGCGGCGAGGATCGCCGGGTTGACCTCGGCCACCGAGGCCGGGAACAAAGCCTCATAGCCGAGGTTCTGCAGCGCCTTATTGGCATTGTAATGCAGGAAGGCCTTAACGTCTTCGGTCAGACCGATGCCGTCATAAAGCTCCTGGGTATACTGGGTCTCGATGGCATAAAGGTCGAACATCAGCGCGAAGGCAAAATCCTTCAGCTCCTGACGGCGGGCCTCGTCCAGCTTTTCCACCGCGCGCTGGTATTTATAGCCGATGTAATAGCCATGCACCGCCTCGTCGCGGATGATCAGGCGGATCAGGTCGGCGGTATTGGTCAGCTTGGCGCGCGACGACCAGTACATCGGCAGATAGAAGCCCGAGTAGAACAGGAAGCTCTCAAGGAAGACCGAAGCGATCTTACGCTTCATCGGGTCTTCGCCGGCCTTGTATTTCTCAAGGATGATCCGGGCCTTGGCCTGCAGATGCGGGTTTTCTTCCGACCAGCGGAAGGCATCATCAATCTCTTTGGTCGAGCACAGCGTCGAGAAGATCGAGGAATAGCTGCGCGCATGGACCGATTCCATGAAGGCAATATTCGTCAGGCAGGCTTCTTCATGCTGGGTCTGCACATCCGGCATCAGCGAGATGGCGCCAACCGAAGACTGGATGGTGTCAAGCAGCGTCAGGCCGGTGAAGACGCGGATGGTCAGCTCGCGCTCTTCCGGGCGGAAGGTGGCCCAGGACTGCACGTCATTTGACAGCGGCACCTTCTCGGGCAGCCAGAAATTGACGGTCAGGCGGTTCCAGACTTCCAGATCCTTCTCATCCTCGAGACGGTTCCAGTTGATCGCCTTCAGAGCGGCTTTTTGCGCTACATGATCCTTCACAGCGAAGAATCCTTTCATCTGTCTCTAAATATCCTCGGGGGGTCCGGGGGCCGAAAGCCCCCGGCGCTCAGCCTCAGAGCGTGCAGCTCACGCAGCCCTGCACTTCCGTGCCTTCCAGCGCGGTCTGGCGCAGGCGGATGTAGTAGATCGTCTTGATGCCTTTCTTCCAGGCATAGATCTGCGCTTTGTTGATATCGCGCGTCGTGGCCTCGGCCGGGAAGAACAGGGTCAGCGACAGGCCCTGGTCGACATGCTCGGTTGCTGCCGCATAGGTGTCGATGATCTTTTCAGGGCCGATCTCATAAGCATCCTGATAATAGTGCAGGTTCTCATTCGACATGAAGGCCGCCGGGTAATAGACGCGGCCGATCTTGCCCTCTTTGCGGATCTCAACCTTGGCGACGATCGGGTGGATCGAGCTGGTCGAATTGTTGATATAGCTGATCGAGCCGGTCGGCGGCACCGCCTGCAGGTTGCGGTTATAGAGGCCGTGCTGCATGACATCGGCCTTCAGCACCTCCCAGTCCTCGCGGGTTGGCAGGGTGATGGCGCCAAACATCGCGGCGACTTTTTCGCTGACCGGCAGCCAGTCGCGGCTGGTGTATTTTCCGAAGAACGAACCATCGGCATATTTCGACTTGTCGAAATCCTTGAAGGTCGAACCCTTTTCCTGCGCCAGCAGGCAGGAGGTGCGGATCGCGTGATAGGCCACGGCGGCGAAATAGACGCTGGTAAACTCAACGCCTTCATCCGAGCCGTAATAGACATGCTCGCGCGCCAGATAGCCATGCAGGTTCATCTGGCCAAGGCCGACCGCATGGGCCTCATCATTGCCGCGACGGATCGAGGGTACGGATTCAATCGACGACATTTCCGACACGGCCGTCAGTGCCCGGATCGCGGCCTCGATGGTCTTGCCGAAATCCGGGCCATCCATGGTCGCGGCGATATTCAGCGAACCGAGGTTGCACGAAATATCGGTGCCGAGATGCTTATAGCCCAGATCCTCGTTATATTCCGAGGCCTCGTTGACCTGCAGAATTTCCGAGCAGAGGTTCGACATGGTGATGCGGCCATGCACCGGATTCATCCGGTTCACCGTGTCCTCAAACATCACATAGGGATAGCCGCTCTCGAACTGGATCTCGGCGATGGTCTGGAAGAACTCACGCGCATTGATCTTTTTCTTACGGATCCGCTTATCGGCGACCATCTCGTGATATTTCTCGCTGACCGAGATTTCCGAGAAGGGCACGCCATAGACATTCTGAATGTCATGCGGCGAGAACAGGTACATATCCTGGTTCTTCTTCGCCAGCTCAAAGGTGATATCGGGGATCACCACGCCCAGCGACAGCGTCTTGATGCGGATCTTCTCATCGGCATTCTCGCGCTTGGTGTCGAGGAAGCGCAGGATATCGGGGTGATGTGCGTTCAGATAGACCGCGCCCGCGCCCTGACGTGCGCCGAGCTGATTGGCATAGGAGAAGCTGTCTTCCAGCAGTTTCATCACCGGGATCACGCCCGAGGACTGGTTCTCGATGCCTTTGATCGGGGCGCCCAGCTCACGCAGGTTGGTCAGCATCAGCGCCACGCCGCCGCCGCGCTTCGAGAGCTGCAGCGCCGAATTGATCGAGCGGCCGATCGATTCCATATTGTCTTCCAGCCGCAGCAGGAAGCACGAGATCAGCTCGCCGCGCGACATTTTGCCGGCATTGAGGAAGGTGGGCGTGGCGGGCTGGAAGCGACCCGAGAGGATCTCTTCCATGAAGGACATGGCGAGTTTCTCATCGCCGCGCGCCAGCGCCAGCGAGACCATCACAACACGGTCTTCATAGCGCTCAAGATAGCGCTGACCGTCGCGGGTCTTCAGCGTGTAGCTGGTGTAATATTTGAACGCGCCGAGGAAGGTCGGGAAGCGGAATTTACGCTCATAGGCGGCATCCCAGATCGCGCGCTGGAAGTTTTTGGAATACTGATCCAGCACTTCAGGCTCATAATAGCCCTCTTCCACCAGATAGCGCAGTTTCTCATCCAGCGAGTGGAAGAATACCGTGTTCTGGTTGACATGCTGCAGGAAATACTGCCGCGCCGCCATCCGGTCGGCCTCAAAGCGGATTTTCCCTTCACCATCGTAAAGGTTCAGCATTGCATTAAGCGCGTGGTAATCAAGCGCCGGTTTCACGCCATTATCGAGCATTCCACCCCCCGGAATAAATCGAGCCCGCGCCGAACGCGGGCGACATCGGTTTCAGTTCCGGCAAGCTCAAACGAGTACAGGACCGGTACATTACATTTTTCGGCGATGATCCGGCCGGCAAGGGCCCAGGTCGCGCCAAAGTTACGGTTGCCCCCGGCGAGCAGTCCCTTCAGCCCGGCACGGCGCGCCGGATCATTCAGGAAGCGGATCACCTGTTTGGGGACGGCACCCCGGCCTTCGCCATCGGCGAAGGTCGGGCAGGCAAGGACGTAATTCCCGACTGGGACGGGCATCTCATCTTTTGGTGAAATCGGGATGCGCTGGGCTGGCAGGCCAAGCTTTGCGATGAAGCGCGCGGTATTGCCCGATACGGAAGAAAAGTAAACCAGCCCTAAAGCAGGAGACACGATGCAACCTCCTCAGGCGAGACGGCCAATCATGTCGGGGCGGAAGCCCGCCCAGTGGTCGTCGCCGGCAATCACAACCGGAGCCTGGCGGTAGCCCATGGCCATGACTTTTTCCATGGCAAGCTCATCCTCGGTCAGGTCGATCACCGAATAGGTGATGCCCTTCGCATCGAGGGCGCGGGTGGTGGCGGTGCATTGCACGCAGGCCGGTTTGGAATAGACGGTAATGGACATTGCCTGATCCTTCTTCTGTCCCGGATGGCGAGAGTTCGCAAAATAAGAACCGCCAGGAAAACATCCTGCCGGGACGGGTCTTCGCGCCTTCGCACGGTTTCGTTGCCTTTCATGCCCTGGCAGGGCCCCTGGTTGCGGACTGTTGCCCGATCTCTCCGGCCGGATCCCTGAGGAAACGGACGGAAAGCTTCAGCCTTGCTTGCGGCGGACGAAGCCGGGGTCGGTGCCGGTTTTCCCCGGTCTGCCCCTCGTCACGCCAGCTGCAAACCTGGGTGCCAGAACATCTGCATATTGCCGCTTCGTCTGAACGCTTGTCAATATCTTGTGTCGCCCTGGGGGCGCGATGCAGAGGGGCTGTGACCAGCGGCGGAACGGGTAAAAACGCAGGAAACACGCGGTTTAACGACAGTGCCTGCGCGCTGACAGTGGTCTACTTGCCGCAGCCTGCCGGGAAGAAATATTTTGGCTTGCATAAATGGCGGGCATCGGCAGGCAGAGGGCGGCTGCGCCGGGTTGTGGGTGACTCTGGGGATAACCCGGGGCTTCCCCTGCGGCAGGCTTGGCCCGGTCTTGCCCGAACCCCTGGCACGGAGCGGGACGGGGCGCGCGATTCGAAGCCTCAGCGGCTGGGGGGAATCGCATAGGTCATGCTGGCGCGGGCCACCGGATCGGCCTCGCTTTCACTGTAAATAAGCAAATCTGCCACCGCGAGGCTGCGCCCGAGCTTGAGCAGCCGGACATCGGCGCAGACCGCGTGACCGGCGGCGGGCTTGCGCATGAAATCGATCGAGCAGCTGGTGGTGACCGCCAGGGCAACCGGGCCGATGCGCGACAGGATCGCCAGATAGACCGCAATATCGGCCAAAGCAAACATCGCCGGGCCCGAGACTGTACCGCCCGGGCGCAGGTGCTTTTCACTGGCTTTGAGCCAGAGCCGCAGCCCCTGCGGAGTGACCTCGCCCAGCTCAAAATCATCGGCGACCTGGCTGAATTCCCGCGCCATAAAAGCGCTGAGAGCAGGGGCATCCATGGTGATTTTAGTGAGCTCTGGCATCGGCTTACCTCCGGAGGGTCCTACTATATGTTGTGTGTGCCCCTCAGAGCCAGCGCGCGCGGTCGGTGCCTGTTGCCTCGGCCACCGAGGCGAAGCCATCGCGTGCCAGCAGTGCATCGAGGCCAAGCGCAATCTCGCGGATCAGCGACAGGCCCTGGTAGACCAGTGCGGTATAGACCTGCACCGCCGAGGCCCCGGCGCGGATCTTGGCATAGGCCTGTTCCGCCGAGGAGATACCGCCAACGCCGATCAGCGGGATCTTCCCATCGGTCAGCTGCGACAGCTGCGCCAGCACCCGGGTCGAGCGTTCAAACACCGGCGCGCCCGACAGCCCGCCCGCCTGGTCGCGATCCGCGCTCTTCAGCCCCTCGCGCGACAGGGTGGTATTGGTGGTGATCACCCCCGAGATGCCCGAGGTCAGCGCCACTTCGGCAATGCCTTCCAGATCCTCAGGGCTCAGATCCGGAGCAATTTTCAGGAAGACCGGGATCGGCCGGGGCAGGGCGGCCCGGGCCTCCATCACCCCGGCCAGCAGCGCTGAAAGGGCCGCGGGGCCCTGCAGGTCGCGCAGCTTTTCGGTATTGGGCGAGGAAACATTAACGGTGGCAAAATCAATCGAAGGGCCGCAGGCCGTCAGCACCCGGGCGAAATCCTGGGCGCGGTCAGCGCTGTCTTTATTCGCGCCGAGGTTCAGACCGACCGGCACCGGGCCGGGCTTGCGCGCCTTCAGCCTGGCGGCAATGACCTCCATCCCCTCATTGTTAAAGCCAAAGCGGTTGATCGCGGCGCGGTCCTCGGTCAGCCGGAACAGCCGCGGCTTCGGATTGCCCGGCTGCGGGCGCGGGGTTGCGGCGCCCACCTCAATAAAGCCGAAACCGGCGCGCGACAGCGGCGCGAGGGCGACGGCGTTCTTATCATAGCCCGCCGCCAGCCCGATCGGGTTTTCCAGCGCCATGCCGGCGAGGCTGGTTTTCAGCCGGGCCGAGGTCACGAGGCCGGAAAGCGGTGCCAGCCCAAGGCGCAGGGCAGTGATCGACAGATGATGGGCGCGTTCAGGATCGCACAGATGCAGGGCCTTCAGCCCGGCGTTTTCGATAAAATTCACAGGACACCTTCGGGAAAGATATGGCCGGTCGCGCCCAGGGGCAGGGATTTATCCCAGATCACATCAGCGAGCGTGAGCGCCCGGTAGAGATGCGGGAACAAGGCCCCGCCGCGCGATTCCTCCCATTTCAGCGCCGGGCCGAGGCGGTCTGCATCGCAGGCCACCAGCACCAGATCGCTTTCATGGCTGAAATGCTTCGCCGCCGTTTCCGCCACCTGCGCAGGGGTCGAAAAATGGATATAGCCATCCGCCAGATCGACGGGCGCACCCCCGGTCTGGCCAGCGGCACGGAACGCATCCCATTCGGGGCGGCGGAGAATTTTCAGGATCAGCATATTCTGCTGATGCACCCATGCGCCGGGCCAGTCAATCGCTTTGCCGGTCCGCTGCAGACTGCGCGGAAAAGCGTTTCTGAACCGCCGCATGGGCTTGCGGAGGATCGGCAAGGACGTTATTTGAAGATAACAACGCGCGGGCAGCGATGCCCGGCCAGAGGCAGCGGGCGTTGTGTAATGGTAAGACCCTAGCCTTCCAAGCTAGAGACACGGGTTCGATTCCCGTCGCCCGCTCCAAATTCTCTCTCCTTTAAAACCAGAGCTGCAGGCCTTTCTGCCGGTATGTTCCGGCCTGGGCTTTTCCGGTGCCGGACAAAGGCGCATCGCCTGTCGCATCCTGGGGGGCGGGCAATGAAAAACGCCGCCCGGCAAGGGGGCGGCGTTTCGGGTTTTTAGCGCGGAAGCTGCGGGGATCAGCCCAGGTATTTGCTCATCACCAGGGTGGCATTGGTGCCGCCAAAGCCAAAGCTGTTCGACAGCACGCCGTCGATTTCGACATTCTCGCGCAGGCTGGTGACGATCTCGCCCGGCAGCAGCGCCGGATCGGGGGTTTCGACATTGGCCGAAGCAGCGATGAAGCCCTTGTTCATCATGATCAGCGAATAGATCGCCTCATGTACGCCGGTGGCGCCGAGGCTGTGGCCGGTCAGTGATTTGGTCGAGGTGACGGGCGGCAGATTGCCCTCTCCAAAGACGCGGCGCAGGGCGAGGATCTCGGTGATATCGCCTGCCGGGGTCGAGGTGCCATGCGAATTGACGTAATCAATCCGGCGGCCTTCGCCCAGCGTCGAGAGCGCCAGTTTCATCGAGCGCTCACCGCCTTCACCCGAGGGGGCTACCATGTCATGACCGTCAGAGGTCGCGCCATAGCCGGTCACCTCGCCATAGATCTTGGCACCACGCGCCAGCGCATGGTTCAGCTCTTCCAGCACCACGATACCGCCGCCGCCCGCGATGACGAAACCGTCGCGGTTGGCGTCAAAGGTGCGCGAGGCGCGCTCGGGCGTGTCATTATATTTCGACGACATCGCGCCCATGGCGTCGAACAGGCAGGACAGGGTCCAGTCGAGCTCCTCGCCGCCGCCGGCAAAGACGATATCCTGCTTGCCCATCTGGATCAGCTCGGTGCCATTGCCGATGCAATGCGCCGAGGTCGAGCAGGCCGAGGTGATCGAATAGTTTACGCCCTTGATTTTAAACGGCGTGGCGAGGCAGGCCGAAGTGGTCGAGGACATGCCCTTGGTCACCCCGAACGGGCCGATGCGCTTGGGCGAGCCGGTCTCGGCGACAAGGTTATGGGCCTTGAAGAAGGATTTGGTCGAAGGGCCGCCCGAGCCGACGATAATGCCGGTGCGCTCATTCGAGATATCGGATTGCTCCAGCCCGGAATCCTTCACCGCCTGCTGCATGGCGATGAAGTTATAGGCCGCCCCATCGCCCATGAAGCGCAGGTCGCGCTTATCGATATGGTCTTCAAAAGTGATGACCGGCTGGCCGTGTACGCGCGAGCGGAACCCCCGCTCGGCATAGTCAGCGGCAAAGCTGATGCCCGATTTCCCGGCGCGCAGGCTGGCTTCTACTTCGGCAACATCATTGCCGATGGGAGAGACGATGCCGAGGCCGGTGATAACGACGCGACGCATAGCTGTGGTCCTTGTCTGTGGATCAGGAAGCCGAGAGGGCGACCTTCATATCTTTCACGAGGTAGATGGTCTCACCATCCGCTTCGACGCGGCCGTCGGCCACGCCCATGGTCAGGCGGCGGGTCGAGACAGCTTTGGTAAAATCGACGTAATAGCGCAGCATCTTACGCTCGGGGCGGACCATGCCGGTCAGCTTGACCTCGCCCACGCCGAGAGCATAGCCGCGGCCTTCCCAGCCACGCCAGCCCAGATTAAAGCCGGTCAGCTGCCACAGGCCATCAAGGCCGAGGCAGCCGGGCATGATCGGGTTGCCGGGGAAGTGGCAGGAGAAGAACCACAGATCCGGATTGATATCGAATTCAGCCACCACATGGCCCTTGCCATGCAGGCCGCCATCCTCCGAAATCTCGGTGATGCGGTCCATCATCAGCATCGGCGGCTCAGGCAGCTGGGCGTTGCCGGGGCCAAAGAGCTCACCCCTTGCGCAGGCCAGCAGGTCTTCCCGGTCGAACTTGTTCGGATAACGCCCCATAAAACTTCCCGTCGGTCTGTGATGGTTTAAGCTCTGCTGTATCAGAGGCCGGGAGTTGAGAGCAAGCACAGCCCCCGGGATTCCGGTCCCTGCCGCCGATCATCGGGCGGTTCAGGGCGCCATGTAACGGCTTTTTTTCGGTTTTCAATTGAAACCGGGGCATTTCACACTTTATAATCATTCCAGCGACAGGTCGCGGGCTTTCGTATGATACGCAAATCTGCCCCGCGACCGAGGAGCGGCAGGAGCAGATTTATATGGCGACGAGCGCAATTCAGAATGCCGCTGACTGGCTGGAGCGTGGCGGCCTGCGGCCGACGCGGCAGCGTCTGGCCCTGGCCAGCCTGCTGATCGGCGATGGCGAAGACCGCCATGTCACTGCGGAAAGCCTGTTTGATATGGCGGCGGTGGCCGAAGAAAAGGTAAGCCTTGCCACGGTTTACAATACTCTTCGGGCGTTTTGCGATGCCGGGCTGATGAATGAGGTCGTGGTCGATGGCTCGAAAAGCTATTTCGACACCCGGATGGATGATCACCCGCATTTCTTCTGGGAGGACAGCGCCGTGCTGACCGATGCCCCGAAGGAAGAGCTGGAGCTGGCCCGTATTCCCAAAGCCCCCGAGGGCACGGAAGTGAGCCGCGTCGATGTGGTGATCCGGCTGCGCCGCCCGCGCTGAGCGCGCGCCGAAGGCCGAAAAAGCCGCCCCCGGGGCGGCTTTTGTTTTGCGCGCGGGGCTGCCGTGGCGGGGGCAGCGTGGCGGGATCAGCGGGCGATCTCTTCCTGGCGGACGAACATATTGCCCCAGGCGCGCTCGATCAGCTCGGGCGACATCTGATTGGGGATGCCCTCGAAAGCACAGATCGCAATCATCTGATCGATCAGGAAGGTCGGCTGATAATTGGCGAAATTCATCTCAATGGTCGGATATTTCACCTTCAGCAGATACATCAGCGCCTCTTCATTCAGCGGCATCTGCTTTTTGCGCGCCACCATGGCGAAGATCTTCAGGAACATCTCCTGGCTTGGCCCGTCGATTTTGATCTTGAAGAAGATCCGGCGCAGAGCCGCGCCGTCGAAAATCTCATTGGGATGGAAGTTGGTCGAGAAGATCACCAGCGTGTCAAAGGGCACGGTGAATTTCTCGCCCGACTGCAGCGCCAGAATATCGCGGCTTTCCTCCAGCGGCACGATCCAGCGGTTAACGATTTTCTGCGGCGGCTCGGCCTGGCGGCCAAGGTCGTCGATGATGAAAATGCCCCCCGTCGCCTTCAGCTGCAAAGGCGCCTGATAGGTGCGCGACACCGGGTTATAGGACAGGTCCAGCATATCGAGCGACAGCTCGCCCCCGGTGATCACCGAAGGCCGTTCGCACCAGACATAGCGGTTGTCAAAGCGGTTTGAGGTGCGGCGCAGGCTGTTCGGATCATCCAGCGCCGCTTCGGCCGCGGCATGGACGATCGGGTCATAGACCGAGATCACCTGGCCCGAATATTCAATCGCGCGTGGCACATAGACCCTGTCGCCAATGGCTTTGCGGATGCCGTGCGAGATCGAGGATTTACCATTGCCGGGCGGGCCATACATCAGGATTGAGCGGCCGGAGGTGACGGCCGGGCCAAGATTGCCGATCATATCGGGCGGCAGGATCAGCCCGCCCATCCCCTCCATCAGCTGATCGCGGGTCAGTCTGATATTGCGGATCGACTGGCGTCTGATCTGCGCGCTGTATTGCTCCAGCGGCACCGGCACCGCGCCGTAATATTCAGATTGTGACAGGGCGTCGAGGGCGCGGGCTTTGCCGGCATCGGTGAGCTGGAAGCCCATCTCATTGCCGGAATTGGCATGCATGGTCCCTGTTGCTTCCAGCAGGCGCTGGCCGCGTGCGGCATCGATCAGCTCCTGGGTCAGCGGCACCGGCAAAGCAATGGCGCGGGCAATGGCGCTGGTGCTGTCGAGATTGGTGCGAAACATCGTCTTCAGCAAAAGATCGCGCAGCATCACCGGGCTGATGCCGGTATCTTCCAGCGAGCGCGGCGAGGGCGGGGCCTGCACGCCTGCGGCCGTCGCGCCGGCCTGGCCCTGATTTGCCTGCATATTCATCATATCCCGCCCCCACAGCCGGATGGCCGCGAAAATTCATCCTGAAAAAGCAGCGGGCCGCCCACGAGGGACGGCCCGCTTGAAGACAGGATTTGCAGGAAAAAATGTCAGCCTTTGGGCAGGAAGGCGGCGAGAAGGTAAAGAATGAGCATCATCGACAAGGCGAGGCCCATCGGGAATTTCTTCGAGGTCCAGCTGGTCCAGTCCGGCGCCATGGCGCGCACGAAGGGCAGGGCGCGGGCCAGGCGCTGGCCGATCAGCGCCAGGATCGAGCAGAGGGCATAAAGCATGGCAATGAACCAGGGGTCACCGCCGGTGAAAACCCCGGCCATCGCAGCGGCGAATTTGGCGTCGCCGGCGCCAAACAGGCCGGCCATATTGCCAAGAAAGCCCAGCACCAGCACGATGGCCATAATGGCAAAGCCCCAGAGCCAGAGCTCCATCCCGACCGCGGGCCAGCCTAAGATCGCCCAGGCCGCTGCCATGGCAAGGCAGGCCTTATTGCGGATTTTCATGTATTTCAGGTCTGTATATGAGACCCAGAGCGCGATCGGCAGGGTGGCGGGCAAAAGCCACAGCGCCAGATCAGTGGTCGGCATAATGCTCATGTTTACATCTTCACATTGCTGTCGAGGGCGGCAAGCGAACGGGCTGCGGCCTCAAAATGCTGCGGATGGGTGTCAACGGCCTGTTGCAGCAGACCCTTGCCGACGGAAATATCGCCTTGCTTAATGGCCGCCAGGGCAGCGGTGTAGAGCAGTTCGGCCCGCTCGGTCTGGGTCATTTCGACCACCGGCAGGTCATATTTGCGCTGCGCGGCCCGCGACATCATCAGATTGTTCTTGGCGGTGAAAAGCGTCGGGTCATAGGTCAGGGCCTGGATGAACAGCCGCTCGGCCCCGGGGTAATCCTTGCGGGTCAGCTTTGAGAAGCCCCAGTTATTATAGACATTGCCCGGCTTGGTGGTCAGGCCCGAGGCAATCTCATAGAAACTGTCGGCCTTCTTCCAGTTCTTTTCGCTGTCGGCGATCATCGCCTCAAGCCGGTAGCGGTCAAAGGTCTCATGGGTGGGGGGCACCGAATTCAGCGTCGCCTTCGCCTTGTCCCACTGGTTCGAGCGGATCTGGGCATCGGCCAGCATCACTTTGTCTTCGGGCGTGCCTGCGGCGGATCCGGCCACCTGTTCCCAGACCTGGGCCGCCTCATTGGCCTTTCCGGCCCGGATCAGCGATCTGGCAAGGCCACGTTTGAAATCAATGCGCGAAGGGTCTTTCTGCAAGGCCCCCTGGAAATAGGCGACTGCCTCATTCGGGTCACCGATGGTCAGCATAATATCGTTGAGATTGGACTCGTCGATGACATTCACATCTTTGACGGCCCGCTGCACCTCGGCGTCGGTTGCGCCCTGGCAGCCTGCAAGAAAAGCCGTGCCAAGAAGGCACAGCGCAATAACACCCGGCTGGCGCATGTTTCTGCGTCCCTTTTGTAACTGCCCGCTGGTCAGCGATGCCCGGCTCAGAGCTGCGTCAGAAGCACGTATTGGCCCTTGTCGCGGCGCACCAGCTGGAACTCGCCTTTTTCTTCATTATCAGAGTTATATACGCTGGCCTCTGTTCTCGCGATAGCCAGTTTCAGATTGTCGCGGATCGAGTCAGATTGGCCACTGTCGATTGCATAGGCCTGCTGGAATACAACCCTGGCTTCGCCGGTCTTGCCGCGCTCCATCAGCACCACGCCGAGATTATTGAGCGCCGGAACGAATTGCGGATCAATCTCGAGCGCGCGGCGCAGCACCTGTTCTGACTGGCCAAGCCGCCCCAGAGCCAGATTGGCCGAACCAATGGCCGAAAGGGTGTCGACGCTGATCCCATCTTCGGAAGCGGCGCGCAGATAGGCTTTCAGCGCCAGCTCCGGCTCATCCGCCGCCATCAGACGGTGGCCGACCAGCAGCCCGTCGACGGATTCGCCGCGCGGATTGATGCCATGGCCGTCCTTCAGCCTGCCGCCCTCTGTCAGAGCGCAGCCGGCGAGCAGCAGGCTGCAGGCCAGGATCAGCAGTCGCCTATGCGTCACATGCCCCTCATCCGGCCGTTTATCTGGCCATCTGCCCCATCATCACCACGATGCCATGCACCGATGGTCCGATCAGGATAATCAGCAGCGGCGGAACTGTGAACAGCATTGTGCCGAGCGTCAGCTTGGTGGGCAGCATATTTGCTTTTTCTTCGGCGCGCATGACACGTTTGTCACGCATATCGGCGGAATAGACCCGCAAGGCCTCGGCGATTGAGGTACCGAACAAAGCCGATTGCACCAGGGTGGTGACGAAAGAGGCAACATCGGGCACGCCCACCCGGTCGGCCATATCTTTCAGCACCTGCACCCGCTCTTTGCCGGCCTTCACCTCATTGGCGACGATGTCAAACTCCTCGCCAAGCGCGGCATAGCCGGCGCGGCTTTCCCTGGCGACGCGCAGAATAGCCTGGTCGAGGGACTGGCCGGCCTCAACACAGACCAGCATCATATCAAGCGCATCGGGAAAGCCCTCGATGATCTCATTGCGGCGCTTCTCAACCCGCTTATCCACCCAGTAGCCGGGCAGGTAATAGCCCGCCACCGCCGGGATCAGCGCATAGATCAGCAGGGTCTGGGTCGAAACCTCGGCATCACCGGCGCTGCTGGTCAGCGCATAGATGACGCCGACCACCATACCGCCGACGCCCAGAACCATTTTCGCGGCATTGAGCACCCGCACCGCGCCCTTGTCGCGGTAACCGGCGCGCATCAGCTTTTGCCGGGTGGCCGAGAATTCTTCCTCTTTCTGCGGCTCAAGCAGGTGGGCGTATTTCTCCAGCCGGTCGCCTGCGGTTGAACTGCGGCGCAGCTTTTTGTCAGTCTCGCGCCTGGTATCGGCATCTTTATGCTGCGCAAGCTCGGCAAAGCGGTCGCGCTGTTTGCGCATCATGCTCGGCAAAGCGATGGCGACGAGCACAAGGCCAAGCGCGGCGACGGCCATCAGCGGGCCGAGCGTGCCAAACCGCGAGGTCAGAAAGTCGTTGACTGCAGCGATCATTTCACACCTCAGACCTTAATGTTGACCATGATCTTCATGAAGATCACGTTGAGGATCAGGAAGACGCAGACCAGCAGCGCCACCGGAACGAAGACCGCGGTCTCTTTCACCCCGTCGTAATAATTGGGCTGGATCACATTGATCATGATCAGGGCAAGGATCGGGAAAGCCGAGAGGAACATGCCCGACCATTTCGCCTCGGCGGTGATGGCGCGGACGCGGCGGAACAGTTTGAACCGGGCGCGGATCACCTTGGCGAGGCCCTCGAGGATCTCGGCCAGGTTGCCGCCCGATTGCTGCTGAATGGTCACCGCCACCGCGAGGAAGCGCAGATCCTGGCTGTCCATTCTCTCGGCGAAAGCCTTCAGCGCCTCTCCGATATCGCGGCCATAGGCGGCCTCATCGGCAATCACGCCAAATTCGGTGCCCAAAGGATCGGGCACCTCTTTGGCGACAATGCCGATGGCGGCGGTGAAAGGATGGCCGACCCTGAGCGAACGCACCATCAGCTCAACCGCATCGGGCAACTGCTCTTCCAGCAGGTTCATGCGTTTTTTGGCTTTGCCATTGACCCAGACATAGATGCCGCCGATGCCCATACCGGCCGCGATCAGGCAGCGAATGCCAAATTCGGCCCCGGTGCCGATGGTCAGGAGCAGGAAGGCAAAGACGGCGAGGGCCGCCATCATGCCGATCAGCTGAACCGGCGAGAAAGCGATATTGGCGCGCTGCGCCTTTTTCGCGAGCAGCGAATACAGCGGAATATTGCGGGCATTAAGATGCTGGTTCATCTCTTTGCGCAGCTGTTCCAGCACCTGTTCGCGGTTGGAGTTTTTTTCCAGCAGGGTCAGGCGGCGCGAGATGCGGCTGTTCAGGCTGATCGATTTGCCGAACACCGTCAGATAGATGCCTTCCACCAGCAAAAGCACGGCGACGAAGACCAGAATATAGATCAGGGGTGCGATCGACAGGGTCATATCCGGTCCTCAGTTGATGGGTTCGTAGATCGTGGCCGGCAGATTATAGCCCCAGGAGCGGAAGCGCTCGGAATAGGCCGAGCGGATCCCGGTGGCATTGAACCGGCCGATGATCTTGCCCGAAGGCTCGACCCCCAGACGCTCAAAGCGGAAGATCTCCTGCATCGAGATCACCTCACCCTCCATGCCGGTGATCTCGGTCACCGAGGTCATGCGGCGCGAGCCATCCTGCAGACGCGAGGCCTGGACGATCAGATTCACCGCCGAGGCGATCTGTGAGCGCACCGCTTTCAGCGGCATTTCAATCCCGGCCATGGCAACCATGTTTTCCAGACGGCTGATGCCATCGCGCGGGTTATTGGCGTGGATCGTGGTCATCGAGCCGTCATGGCCGGTGTTCATCGCCTGCAGCATGTCGATGACTTCCTCGCCGCGCGTCTCGCCGACGATGATCCGGTCAGGGCGCATCCGAAGCGCGTTGCGCAGACAGTCGCGCTGGGTGACCGCACCCTTGCCCTCGACGTTGGCGGGGCGGCTTTCCATCCGGCCGACATGGACCTGCTGCAGCTGCAGTTCGGCGGTGTCCTCGATGGTCAGCACCCGCTCATCATTGTCGATGAATGAGGATAGAGCGTTCAGCGTGGTGGTTTTCCCCGAGCCGGTACCGCCCGAGACGATGATATTCAGCCGGGTGGAGACCGCCGCCTCGAGATAGGCGGCCATTTCATCGGTAAAGGCGCCAAAGCGCACCAGATCCTCGATCTTCAGCTTTTCTTTCTTAAATTTCCGGATCGAGACCAGCGAGCCATCAACCGCCACCGGCGGCACCATGCAGTTAAAGCGCGAGCCATCGGCCAGACGGGCGTCGCAATAGGGGTTGGATTCGTCGACGCGGCGGCCCACCGCCGAGACGATCTTATCGATGATGCGCATCAGATGACGCTCATCGCGGAAGGTCACATCGGACAGTTCCAGTTTGCCAGCGCGCTCAATGAACACCCGTTTCGGGCCGTTCACCAGAATATCGTTGATCGTCTCGTCTTTCAGCAGCGGCTCAAGCGGGCCGAGGCCCATGACCTCGTCATACAGCTCCTGCACCAGGGTGCTGCGGTCTTCCTTGTTCAGCGCGACCGACATCTCATCCAGCGCTTCGCTGGTCAGCGCCGAGATCTCGCTTTTGAGATTGCTTTCGGAGGCATGTTCCAGCGCCGAAAGGTTCAGGCTTTCCAGCAGGCGCTTGTGGATCTCAAGCTTCAGCTCCATCAGCCGGTCACGGCGCTTTTGCTCTTTATCCGATGCTTGGGCCTCGGCCGGAGCGCGGCCCATCATCCGGGTCGGACGGGTGAGCGTGGCAGGCGCGGGGGCCGGGCCGGAGGGGGCTGCCGTCGCGCCACCAGGCGCCGCAGCCGTTCCGGCCGCCGGAGCCCGGGCAGCCGTGCCCGGGGCGCTTTCCCCGGGGCGGCCGGGGGGCGTGTCTTTGCGGAAGCGGCTGAACATGGGGAAAGCCTCGTAAAAAAATAAAGATCAGGACCGGCCGGCTTCGGAGGCCTTGCTCAGTTCAAACAGCGACCTGGCAAGCTTCTGCAACTCTTTGCGCAAGGGGTTTTTCGCAGCGCTTTCTGCCAGCGGCAGGCCATGGTCATTGGCCTGGGTGACGGCATTGCCGCCATCGGGCAGCTGCACCTCGATCGAGATATCGAGGCTTTCCTGCATCCGCTTCACCCGCGATTTCGCCGAAAGATCGGTGAATTTCGGGGCGCGGTTCAGCACATAGCGCAGTTTTTCATGGGGCAGGCCCTCAGCCTTCAGCGCACGCACGAAGCGCAGCACATTCTGCGCCGAGCGCAGATCGAGATCGATCAGAGTGAAATAGATATGGGCGCGTGACAGGATGGTCTCGGTCCAGGCCACCACGGTTTTCGGCATATCGACCAGCACGAAATCGAAATTCGCCTGGGCCATTTCGAGCAGCCGGCCAAGATCCTCGCCGCTGATAATCTCCAAGGGCAGCATATCGCCCGGCGCGGTGAAAACGCAGAGCCGGTCGTTAAAGCTCTGCATCGATTTCAGGAAGGAATCACTGTCGACCGATTGCGGATCGGTCAGCACCTCAAACACCGCATCCTTGCGCGGCAGGTCGAGATAGGTGGCAATCGAGCCATATTGCAGATCGAGATCGAGCAGACAGACCCGGGGCGGGCTGGTCTTGTCGCAATTGGCCAGCTCCCAGGCAAGATTGGCGGCAAAGGTCGAAGCGCCCGAGCCTCCGGCCATGCCATGCACCGGCAGCAGGATGCCGCTGCGATCGCCGCGGGCTTTAAAGGCGGGGGGGGTGCTGCGCTCTTCCCCGGCGGGTGGCGGTGGCGGCGCGGCGACTGCGGGTTCCTCCGGCTCGTCAGCTGCCGGGCTGTGCAGGCGGGCAATCGCCTCCTGCAGGCCGCCCTCGGGCAGGGGATAGGGCAGGAAGTCCTGGGCGCCGCTGCGCATCAGCTGATGCAGGGCCTGGGGCGAAAGCTGGCCGGCAATCAGCAGGATGCGTACATTGGCCCGGCGCGCGCTCTGGATCACCTCGGTGATCAGGCCCAGCTCTGCCTCATCCTCGCTGTCAAGCGCGATGGCGATGAATTCGAGATCCGCCGCCTCGGGCTGGCCGAAGAACGAGAGCGCATCCTCAAACCCCAGATCGCCCCAGGATTCTCCCATCTCCCGCTCCATCTCATCAATGAGCAGGTCAAAGTTCTGAACATCCCGCGATATGGTGCAGGCCAGAATGGGGGCCGGATCTGGCTGAATGGTCGCCACGCTCGTCATTTCGCCTCACGTTTTATGCCCTTCACGTGCTGCCGGAACTGCCAGAAACGCGCGATGAGAGGGGACTCGCGGATGATCCGCATACCTTACACAGCCGCAAAATGGCTGCTGACCTGGGCAAGATTGGGGCCGAATTAGCGTCAATCCTGGGTAATACAACGCCATTGAAATGCAAAAGACCGGGCAATCGCCCGGCCTTCTGGAACAAGGGTCTGGCGCTCAGCCGCCGCCAGCGACCTCGGTGCTGGCGCCGCTGCTGACCGGATGGGCGCGCGCGGCAGAATCGACATATTCACGCCAGATGATCTGGGCATATTTGCCGTTCAGCACCAGCGGGTTGTTCTGCACAAATCCCGAGACCTCGGTGACGGTGCGGCGGTTGCGCTGCTCGGGGGCGCTGGTCTGGATCAGCGGGCGGGTCTTGCCGAAACTGACCACGGCCTCAAGCCGCGATTTCGACACGCCCCGTGCCGCAAGATAGGCGACAACCGCATCGGCACGGCGTTTGCCGAGCGCTTTATTATAGGCATTGCTGCCCACCAGATCGGTATGGCCAAAGACCTTGAAGCGCACTTCAGGGAATTTGCGGATGAAATGCGCCTGTTTGTCGAGTGCGGCCCGGGCCTCGGGGCTGAGCACGGCACTGTTGAAGGCAAAAGTAACGGTATCAGGGACTTCGGCTGCGAAGCGCTGGGCGAGAGCGATGGTATATTCTATCTGCCCGGTGTGCAGCAGCGTGTTGTTCATGGTGGAATTGCCAAACTCGCCGCTGTCAACATGCGAGCCGATTTCGGCATCGCTGCAGGCGCTCAGCGCAAGAACGCAGCTCAGGGCAAGCAGCTTTCGGGTCAGATTGCTTTGCATCCCGCTCACTCCATCACATAGCCATAGGAGGACGAGAAGTCCTGACGCGCCACTTCGCCCGCCGCGCCTTTGGTCGGCTTGCCGGCCACATCGCCAAACAGGAACAGCTCTTTCTCGCTGGGGATACGGACCCGGTCGGTTGGCAGGGCCAGCGCCTCGCCGCGCACCGGCGAGACCAGATGCGGCGTCACAATGATCACCAGCTCCGACTGCGAGCGCTGATAGTCGACCGAGCGGAACAAAGCGCCAAGGATCGGTACATCGCCCAGCCATGGCACCTGGCCGTTGGAATTGCGGAAGTCATCCTGGAGCAGGCCGGCAATGGCAAAGCTTTCGCCATCGCGCATCTCGACCGTGGTTGAAGTCTCGCGCCGTTTAAAGCCGCTGACCGAGAAATTTTCGGTTTTGATGGTTGATCCGGCATCAATCGAGCTGACCGCCGCAGTGATCTGCAGATTGATAATGTCGCCGTCAATCACATAGGGGGTAAAGTTCATCTCGACGCCGAAGGGCTTATATTCGATGGTGATCGAGCCCTCATCGCCGCGCACCGGGATCGGATATTCCCCGCCGGCAAGGAATTTGGCTTCCTGGCCGGAAAGCGCGGTCAGATTCGGCTCGGCGAGGGTGCGGACCATGCCTTTGGATTCCAGCGCTTCAAGCAGCACGGCAAATTCAAGGGCCCCGGCCGAGAAGCCCAGACCCAGCGCGCCATTGGCCCCGGTGGTCACGGTATTGCCGGCGAAGAGATTGTTGATACCGTCAATATTGCCGGTGCCAATCGAGCCGCCGACCGAATTGCTGTTGGAATTCACCCCGATCGAGGCCGAAAGGCCTTTTGATACCGAGCGCTGCATTTCGGCAAAACGCACTTTCAGCATCACCTGCTGGGTGCCGCCAACCACCATCAGATTCGACACCCGGTCCGGCGCATAGCGGCTGGCCAGATCAAGCGCCCGGTCAAGCTTGGCGGTGGAACTGACCGTGCCCGAGAGGACGATGCCGTCATTGGCGGTGCGCACTTCGATATTCTCGCCCGGCAGAATCTGGCGCAGCCGCTCTTTGAATTCGGCAATATCGGGGGTCACATGCACATCGACATTCGAGATCAGCTTACCATCCGGGGTCAGCAGCGTCATCGTGGTGCGCCCCGGCGCCTTGCCGAGCACATAAATCGACTGGTTCGAGAGCGTGGAAATATCGGCAATGCCCGGATTGGCGATCGAGAGTTCTCCGAAGGGGACGTCACTTTCCACAACCACGGCGCGATTCATCGGAACCGCCAGCGCGGAAGAGGCCTGGCCGGACATAACCCGCAAAACGTCAGCGCTGACGGGGGATGTGCCACTGGAACAGATCAGTGCAAAGCCGAAAATACCGGCTGCTATTTGTGTCTTAATGCTCATGTGATCTGCCCTTTCGATCACGCCTCATTGCGGGTCTTAAGCGCCCTGATAATCAGATGACTTTGGCGGATTCGCCGTTTTTATGCAAGAATCAACCGCTTGTCGCAGTTTTCTGATGTGGGCAACCTGCAACAGCACCATTGCCAGGCAGCAATTGCTGTCGCTTACCCTAAATGATGTGGGACCGGAGCGGCCCTCAGCCTGCTCCGGTCCCGGTTTCTCAGCCTGTCAGTTGGTGCAGGCAATCGGTGTTTCGATAATTTCACTACCTTTACGGGTGCGGATGGTGCAGACCTCCGGCGCGGCGGCCTCGACCACGGCCTCGGGGATTTTTTCCTCAATGCCGAGCAGTTTGTTGCGGTCGATCTCGATCAGCTCAGAGCTGGCGATGCTGCCTGCCTGAACCAGAGACATGGCCAGACGCCCGCTGGCCTGAGCCTGGGTCAGGCGCGCGACGACCTCCTTAGTGGCGGCGACGGTCACGGTGCGCGCTGTACTATCACTGCGCTGGGTCAGATCGGAGGACTGATCGACCGCAATCACCCGCACCGCATTTTCAATCAGCCGGGTAACCTCGCCTTCACCGGTCTGGCCGGTCCAGTAAATGTCGATGAAATCGTCAGGCATCACAAAGCTTGCGATCCCGGAATTTGTGCTGACCTGGATCTGGATAGCGCTTTCGCCTGGTTCCAGTTTGCTGGTCAGGGCGGCAACCTGGCCCGGTTCGGTCAGGCGCGAGGCAACCAGAACCTCATTCACTTCGATCGAGCGGCGGGCAAAGCGCGGCCGGGTTGCCTCTGGCGGAAAAAGTACAGCCTCATCCGTATAAATTCCGGCGGGGGCGAATTTTTCCTGGATCCAGATTTTGCGTATATTGGCCTTATCCAGCGGATCGCCATATTTCAGCGGCTTGCTGAGCGCATAGACCTCAATCAGCCTGCCGGTGATTTCCTGCTGTTTCAGCGCCGCATTCAGCCGCTGCTCACTTTGCCCGATGTATGCCTGGGCCATGTAGACGGCGAAGCCTGCGAGGGCGACGCCGATGATCAGAACAAGACCGAATATCGCTCGCATAATGGTTCCCTGTCTCGGTAAACTGTTTTGCCTGCCTGGGGCAGGCCGGGGGCAGGGCCATCAGCCCTGAGAATCTGCGTCACTCTCATCCGGCGCGGCGCTGCCGAACAGCGCAGTTCTGATCTCATCGATCTCAGTGCCGATATCGGTTGCGAGACCGCGCACCGCCTCGCGCACCGGTGTGAGCACGAGCAGGAACATCAGGGAAATGATGCCTGCGGTCAGGACGACCCAGTCGACCGTGACCGCGCCGGACTCAGATCTGATAAATCTGTGGATAGCCTGTCGCATGGGAGCCTCCTGGGCGTGGTCTGATAGCTGGGCAGTTCGGTTGCAATCTGCACGGAGAATTTTCAGGGCATCTTACTGACCGGAAAATACGGCATATCCATGGTAATCTGCCGGTGTTCTTGTGTGGGCCGGTCGCAATGCGGGCGCAGGCCAGCGCATGCCGGGCTGACTGTGCGAAGGGTTGCGCGAAGGGTCTTCGTTTTATGCCAAAGCCGCGCCCTGGGGCGCGGCTGGCAGATCCCACGCGTGGATCGGGCGGAAGGCTGCTTACGAACCAGCGTTCTTCATTTCGTTGCCGGCCTTCTCGACTTCGCCTGCGATGTCGTCGGCCAGGTTTTCGATCGACGGACGCACAGCCGCCATCACGATCAGGCCGAGGCCGACGATTGCTGCGGTCAGAACGACCCAGTCAACGGTCACTGCGCCGTCTTCATCTTTCTGGAAGCGGTTCACGAAGGTCATCAGTTTCATTGCTTTGTCCCTTTCAAAGGTGCTCAAATTTCGCTCATCCGCCTCGGGTGTGTCAGACCGGCCTCTGTTCCGTTCCGCTCTTCCGTTCGGGATGAACACATATAGATCCTCAATCGTGGCGCCTTTGGGAAAGGGCCAGGGCATTTTCGCAGCAGGGATCCTGCCCCGGAGAATATTCCATTATCTATATGATTTTGCATGAAAATATTTATTAACGGCGGATGCTGGCCGCAGGGGGGCAGATGCTGGCCGCGTGGTAATTCTGTCAAATTAGGCAGAATTGCCTTTTTTAAAGGGGGATTGTGCTTTGTTCAGGCCGACAGATCTGCGATTCTGCCGGGAAAGATAAAAGAGCAGCATCCCGCATGATCCGTAGATTCGCTGAGACAGCAGCGGTGCTTCTTGCTGCCGCGCTTTTGCCGGGCCCGGTGGCGGCAGAGCAGGAGGATTTTACCTTTCGCCGGATCCGGGTCGGCGAGATGGACAGCAGCCGCAGAATCACCGTGCAGATTGATCCGGCCGAACAGGCGCGCCGTCTGGCCGCCACGGCCTGGAAAGATCCGGCGCTGAAATCGGCTGAAAAGCCCGATGCCACGGCGCCGCTCAGCCCCGCAACAGTTCCGGGGGCGGCCCCCGCCTCGTCCTATGCCTGGTTCTGGGAGGCCATCCCTCCCGGCAGGGCAGAGGTGGCCGGACGTTTCCCGGCCGCGCTTTCGGCTTTGTCGAAAGGCCCGGGCGGGGCGCAGGTCAGCGCACCACGGCTGCAGTCGATGCAGACCATGGCCGAGATCTATGGGCGCGAGATTTTGCTGGCGACGGTTGGCACCGAGGTCTCGCCGGCGCTGGTACTGGCGGTGATCGGGATTGAAAGCGCCGGGCGTAAGGATGCCATCTCATCTGCCGGGGCGGTGGGGCTGATGCAGCTGATCCCCGCTACGGCCGAGCGATTCGGCGTGACAGATCCGACCGATGCCGCCCAGAATATCAAAGGCGGTGTCGCCTATCTCAGCTGGCTGATGCAGGAATTTGACCGCGATCCGCTGATGGTGCTTGCTGCCTATAATGCGGGCGAGGGGGCGGTGCGAAAGAATAATGGCGTGCCGCCCTATGCCGAGACCCGCGATTATGTGCCCAAAGTGCTGGCGGCCTGGCAGGTGGCCCAGGGTCTGTGTCAGACCCCGCCTGAACTGGTGACCGACCCCTGTGTCTTTCGCATCCTCGCCTCCGGCACCGGGGGCTGATGCATTCCCCGGCACGCGCGCGGGCAAAGACGGGCTTTCCTGGGCGGCAGCAATCGGTTAGGCAGGGGTGCCGGCCCCCTGGGGCAGATGCGGACGTGGCGAAACTGGTAGACGCAGCAGACTTTAAAATTGGAGTGCCCGGAGGGAAACCTCCGGAGTAGAACCGCTCAAATTCGGGGAAAGCTAAAGCGCTGCGGCGCAATGCCAATCCCGAGCCAAGCCCTGGGCAACCGGGGAAGGTGTAGAGACTGGACGGGTGGTGCCTGTAGCCTGTGGCTTGCCGCAGGTATGGTAAAGGGACAGTCCAGACCACGAACATGGTCCGCAACGGGCTATGGCGGCGAAAGTCGAAGTGGGATGAAAATCTGCCTTCCGTAAGGAATTACGGGTTCGATCCCCGTCGTCCGTACCAGGCCCCGTGGGCCGGTGATCACAAAAGCGCAAGGCCCGGAGGCATGCCCCCCGGGCCTTGCGCTTTTGTGATCACCGGCCTGCCGCTCAGGGCGTGGCCACAGTCGCCCTTTGGGCCATCAGCCCGATCTCGCTTTCGGCGGGCAGGCCGCTCAGCACGCTGGGCAGGGCCTCGCGTTCGATCTCAGGCCTGACCGCCCGCTGATCTGGCCCTACATCGAGCCAGAGGCATCAGGCACGATCACCGAGCGCCCCTTGGCCCGAAGGGCGGCGGGCAGGCTGAGGGGCAGCAGGCTGAGGCAAAGGGTGAGGTTGCGCAGGAATGACATCTGTAAGCTTCGCAACGACTGTGACGATGGCCGGGGGCAGAAACGGGCGCGCGCATCGGGGCGCGGCCCTGAGGGTCTTTCCACGGATTAGTCTGAAGCAGAGCCTGATTTCAGGCAAGCGCGATGGAGGCGGGCGCGTCGCCGTTACAGCGCCTCTTTCACCGCCTCCATCGCCACATAGGTTGAGGTCTGGGCGACATGGGGCAGGGCGGAAATGCGCTCGGCCAGCACGCGGCGATAATCGGAAATATCCGAGGTGCGCACCTTCAGCAGATAGTCGAACCGGCTGGCAATCATATGACATTGCTCGACTTCCGGCACGGTCAGCACGGCGCGGTTAAAGGCCTGCAGCGCCGCTTCGCGGGTATCATCAAGGCGCACCTCGACAAAAGCCACATGGGCGAGGCCCATTTTCACCGGGTCGAGAATGGCGCGGTAGCCGGCAATCAGCCCCTCTTCCTCCAGTCGTTTCATCCGGGCCTGGACCGGGCTTTTCGACAGACCAACCCGGCGCGCCAGCTCGACGGCGCTGATCCGGCCCTCGGTGGCAAGAATCCGCAGGATTGCATGGTCAAACCGGTCGGGTTCAAAAGATGATGACGGCATGTGTTTCCCCGATTTTGTGGTCATACTGACTTAGCATATTCAGATAATCAGGAAAACAGACTTATCATCTCGGTGTATTATAGGCAAAACGCAGGAGCGCGCGCTATGAAAAATGCCTGGGACATCGTTGCCGAAGACAGCCTTACCGATGAGGCGCAGCTGGTTGAAAAGCTGACAGCGGATGCCGGGCTTTCGCAGGCAGACCGCGCGCGTATCGCCGCCGCCGGGGCCGAGCTGGTGCGCCGGATCCGTAGCGGGGCCAGGCCCGGGCTGATGGAGGTCTTCCTCGCCGAATATGGCCTCTCGACCGATGAGGGCATTGCGCTGATGTGTCTGGCCGAGGCTTTGCTGCGGGTGCCGGATGCAATCACCATGGATGCGCTGATCGAGGATAAGATCGCGCCTTCCGACTGGGGCCGCCACCTTGGCCATTCGGCCTCCAGCCTCGTCAATGCCTCGACCTGGGCGCTGATGCTGACCGGCAAGGTGCTCGATGAACGCGGCCCGGGCATTGCCGGCAGCCTGCGCGGCGCGATCCGCCGCCTCGGCGAGCCGGTGATCCGCACCGCCACCACCCGCGCCATGAAAGAGATGGGCCGCCAGTTCGTCCTGGGCGAAACCATTGAAAAGGCGATGAAGCGCGCGCGTGAGCTCGAGGAAAAGGGCTTTACCTATTCCTATGATATGCTGGGTGAGGCGGCGCGGACCGAAGCGGATGCACGGCGCTACCACCTTGCCTATACCAAAGCGATCACCGCGATTGCCGGGGCGGCGAAGGGTAAGGATATCGGCGCCAATCCGGGGATTTCGGTCAAGCTCTCGGCCTTGCATCCGCGCTATGAGATTGCCCAGGAAGAGCGGGTCATGGCCGAGCTGGTGCCGCGTCTGCGCGCCCTTGCGGGCCTCGCCAAGGCGGCGGGCATCGGCTTTAACATTGATGCCGAGGAGGCCGACCGCCTCGATCTGTCGCTGCGGGTGATCGAGGCCGCGCTCGAAGACCGCTCGCTGGCGGGCTGGGATGGCTTTGGCGTCGTGGTTCAGGCCTATGGTCGGCGCTGCAGCGCGGTGATTGATGTGCTCTATGATATGGCCAGCCGGCTGAATCGCCGCATCATGGTGCGTCTGGTCAAGGGCGCCTATTGGGATGCCGAGATCAAACGCGCTCAGGTGCTGGGTCTGGAAAGCTTCCCGGTCTTTACCCGCAAACAGGCGACCGACGTTTCCTATATTGCCAATGCCCGTAAACTGCTGGGCATGACCGACCGGATCTATCCGCAATTTGCCGGCCATAATGCCCATACCGTGGCGGCGGTGCTGGATCTGGCCGAGGCAGCCGGCGTCGGCCCTGCACAATATGAATTCCAGCGCCTGCATGGCATGGGTGAGCGGCTGCATGATATCGTGCTGACGGATCGTGGCACCCGCTGCCGGATCTATGCTCCGGTGGGTGCGCATCGCGATCTGCTGGCCTATCTGGTGCGGCGTCTGCTGGAAAACGGCGCGAATTCTTCCTTCGTGAACCAGATCGTCGATGAGAGCGTTGCGGCAGAAGAAGTCGCCGCCTGTCCCTTTGCCTATATGGAAAATATCGCGCCGAAGGCCAGTCCGCTGGTGCCGCCCGGCCCGCAGCTCTTCCCGGCGCGACGGAATTCGAAAGGCTTTGACCTGACCTCGCGCGCCGATCTGGCGGTGATTGAGGCGGCGCGGGCCCCCTTCATCGGGACCCGCTTCGCGGCTGCGCCGCTGCTCGCGGGCCCGGTCGCAGGCCAAGCCCCGCAGGAGGTGATCAATCCGGCCAGCGGCGCAGGCATCGGCCAGGTGGTGACGGCCAGCGCCGCAGATGTGGATACCGCGCTGGGCCAGGCAAGCCCCTGGGCGGCCGAAGCCGCAACCCGGGCCGGGGTGCTGAACCGCGCCGCTGATCTCTATGAGGAAAACTTCGGTCAGATCTTTGCGCTTCTGGCGCTTGAGGCGGGCAAGACCCTGGCGGATGCGGTGGGAGAGCTGCGTGAAGCGGTTGATTTCCTGCGCTATTATGCCAGTGAAGCGCTGTCGCTCACCGCGCCGCCGCGTGGACGCTTTACCTGCATCAGCCCCTGGAACTTCCCGCTGGCCATCTTCTCGGGCCAGATTGCCGCGGCGCTGGCCGCAGGCAATGCCGTGCTTGCCAAGCCCGCCGAACAGACGCCGCTTATCGCCCATCTGGCGGTGAGCCTGCTGCATCAGGCGGGGGTGCCGGCCGCGGCGCTGCAGCTTTTGCCGGGCGAGGGGGATGTCGGCGCGGCCCTGACCTCGGACCCGCGCGTCGATGGCGTGGCTTTCACCGGCTCGACCGAGACCGCACTGCTGATCCGCAAGGCCATGGTTGAGAACCTCGCCCCCGGCGCGCCGCTGATTGCCGAGACCGGCGGGATGAATGCGATGGTGGTCGATTCGACCGCTCTGCCCGAACAGGCGGTGCGCGATATCCTCGCCTCCTCCTTCCAGTCGGCCGGTCAGCGCTGCTCGGCTCTGCGCTGCCTTTATGTGCAGGAAGACATCGCCCCTGCGATCCTCGAGATGCTGGAAGGTGCGATGGATGAGCTGGTGATCGGCGATCCGGCCCGGCTGGTGACCGATGTCGGCCCGGTGATCGATGCTGAGGCGCTGGAGACGATCCGCGCCCATATCGCCACCGCGCGGCGCGAGGGGCGGCTGATCAAAGAGCGTGACGTGCCCGAAACCGGCACTTTCGCCCAGCCTGCGGTGATCCGCGTCAGCGGCGTGGGCGAGATGCAGCGCGAGATCTTCGGCCCGGTCCTGCATGTGGCCACCTTCGCCGCCGGCCAGATTGATCAGGTGATCGCCGGGATCAATGCCACCGGCTACGGCCTGACCTTCGGCCTGCACACCCGCATCGATGACCGGGTGCAGCATTTCGTCGAGCAGATCCATGCCGGCAATATCTATGTGAACCGCAACCAGATCGGCGCGGTGGTGGGCAGCCAGCCCTTCGGCGGCGAGGGGCTTTCGGGCACCGGGCCGAAGGCGGGCGGGCCGAACTATCTGCAGCGCTTCACCCGAGCTGCGGGCGGTGAGGCGGGCAGCCCCGGCACGCCCGCGCAGGAGGCAGATGCCGCAGCGGCGCTGGCCGGGCTGAAAGCGCCCGCCATGGCCGAGCCGCGCGATCTGCCGGGGCCGACCGGCGAGTCGAACCGGCTGGGGCAGATCCCGCGCGAGGCGCTGCTTTGCCTTGGCCCGGGGGCCGGGGCGGCAGCGGCTCAGGCCGCAGCCGTGCAGGCGCTGGGCGGTCTGGCTTTGCCGCTGGCCGATCTCGCGCCCGAGGCGCTGGCCCGGCTGCAGGGCTTTGGCGGCGCGCTGTGGTGGGGCGGTGAGGCCGAGGGGCGCGCCTATGGCCGCGCGCTTGCCAGCCGACAGGGGCCGATCCTGCCGCTGATCACCGGCGCGCCGGATCAGGGCCATGTGGTGCATGAGCGCCATGTCTGCATTGATACCACCGCTTCGGGCGGCAATGCCCGCCTGTTGTCGGAAGTGTCCGGCGCCTGAACGGGGGGCTGAACGTGGGCCTGAACGGGGGCTTTGCCCCGCTCTGACTTGACCCAAAGCGCGACCCTTGCGAGGGTCGCGCATGTTTCCGATCCGCGATCATAATCCCTCGGGGCGCAGGCCCTTTGTCACCCTCGCGCTGATCGCGCTGAATATTGGCATTTTTCTTGCCTATTACCCCGGCGCCAGCGATGGTCAGCTGGCCCGGACCTGGATGGACTGGGCGCTGATCCCGGGGCTGATCACTGGCGGATCGCATCCCTGGACCCTGCTGACCCATATGTTCCTGCATGGCGGCTGGATGCATCTGGCGGGCAATATGCTGTTTCTCTGGATCTTCGGCGATAATCTTGAGGCTGAGATGGGGCCCTTGCCCTATCTTGGCTTCTATCTGCTCTCGGGCCTCGCTGCAGCGGCTTTGCAGATCCTGGCCGAGCCTGGCTCGCCGGTGCCGATGGTGGGCGCCTCTGGTGCGATTGCCGGGGTGATGGGGGGCTATCTTCTGCTCTATCCCCGGGCCCGGGTCGATGTGCTGCTGATCCTGGTGATCTTCTTCAAAATCTTCACTCTGCCGGCCTGGATCGTGCTGGGGCTCTGGATCGGGGTGCAGCTCTTTGCCGGGCTGGCGGTGCAGGGCGATGAGGGGATTGCCTATTTTGCCCATATCGGCGGCTTTTTCGCCGGGATTGCGCTGGCGCTGCCGCTCTGGTGGCGGCTGGGCGCCCGGCGGCTCTGGACACGCACCGCAGGTCAGCCGCCGCATCCGGTGGCGCGCTACCCGCTCGGGGTAAGCTCGGTGCCAAGGACCGGGAGGCGTCGTTAGGCAGGCGGGGCAAAGAAAAAGCGCGGCGAAATCGCCGCGCTGTTCAGATTTTCCCTCGAAAGGCTGGCTCAGCCGCGCAGCATTTTCGCCACCGAGGCGAAGACCTGCTCATTTGCCGCCAGCAGCGAGCCGCTTTCCAGCGGCTCCTGGCCCTCGCGGATGCCCTCGACCAGACCCCCGGCCTCGCGCACCAGCAGCATGCCTGCCGCCATATCCCAGGCCTTCAGCTCGCGCTCCCAATAGGCCTCATAGCGGCCGGCGGCGACCCAGGCGAGATCAAGCGAGGCCGAGCCCGAGCGGCGCATGCCGGCGCTGCCCGGCATGGTCAAGGACAGGTCTTTCAGCGTGGCGGGCAGGGTTTTCTGGGCGCCGGAGGGCACGCCGGTCACGAAGAGCGATTCCTCGATGCGGCGACGGCCCGAGACGCGCAGGCGGCGGTTGTCGTTCAGCCAGCAGCCGGTGCCTTTCTCGGCATAGAACATCTCGTCTTTCGGCGCGTCATAGACGACGGCGGCGACGATTTCGCCTTTATGCTCCAGCGCGATCGACACGGCCCAGTGCGGGATGCCGTGCAGGAAATTGGTGGTGCCGTCGAGCGGGTCGACGATCCAGCGCCGGGTCGGATCCTCGCCCTGCTGGATGCCGGTCTCTTCACCGACCCAGCCATAGGAGGGGCGGGCGCCCATCAGATCTTCTTTGATGATGCGTTCGGCTTCGCGATCGGCGCGGGTGACGAAGTCGCCGGGGCCTTTGGCAGAGACCTGAAGGTTCTCCACTTCGCGGAAGTCCTTGATCAGAGTGCGCGCTGCCTTGCGGGCGGCCTTGATCATAAGGTTCAGGTTGGCGCTTCCCTGCATGGGCGGACTCCGGTTCGGTCTTCGGGCTTGGCTGGAACGAAAGGGCCTTACAGGGAAAGTCCCGGGATGAAAAGGGCGCGCTGGCCTCTGCCTGGAACAATGTCGCGCCGGGCCGGGCTTTGGCCCTCCGGCGCGGCCCCGGACCGGGCTTTCGCGCGCCAGGGAAGGGGCCGCGGCCCGGATCCGGCACGGGCTGAGGCTGATTCGGTGCCGCTGGGCGGGGGGCGCTTTCCTCCGCCCCCCGCCTCGCTCCACCAGTCGCACTCAGCCGCGCTGCAGCTTCACCGGCTCGGAGCGGGCGAGGCGCAGGAAATGCGCCAGATAGGGCCGGGTCGCATCCTCTTCGCGGGTGGCGGCATACATGCGCTTGGTGACCGGCTCGGGCCCCAGCGGCCGGGTGACGTAATCGGCGCTGGTTTTCACCTCACGCATCACCCAGTCCGGCAGCACCGCCACGCCGCGGTTCGAGCCGACCAGCATCAGAATGACAGCGGTCAGCTCGGCAGTGCGATGGCCGCGCGGCTCGACCCTGGCCGGGGTCAGTACTTCCGAGAAAAGATCCAGCCGGTCGCGGCTGACCGGGTAAGAGATCACCACCTGATCGCGGAAATCCTCGGCGGTGATGAAGTCTTTCCCGGCCAGCGGATTTTGCGCCGAGGCGACAAAGGTCGGGTGATAGTCAAACAGCGGGTGAAAGATCACGCCGGGCAGGGGTGAGGGATCCGAGCTGATCACCAGATCCACCTCTTCGCGGTGCAGGGCGGGCATGGCGTCAAAGGCCAGGCCAGCGCGGATATCGACATCGACCTCGGGCCAGGCGCGGCGGAACATTTCCAGCACCGGGAACAGCCAGTCATAGCAGGCATGACATTCCAGCGTGATATGCAGCCGCCCGGTCTTGCCCGAGCGCAAAGCGGCGAATTCCTCTTCCAGCGCGTCTATCTCGGGCAGGATCCGGTCGGCCATTTTCAGCATCCGGTGCCCGGCGGCTGAAAGGCGCATCGGTTTCGAGCGGCGTACGAACAGCTCCATCCCGGCCTGATCCTCGAGCCCGGCCACCTGATGCGACAGAGCCGATTGGGTGATATTCAGCATTTCCGCCGCCCGGGCGAGGCCGCCGGCCTGATGAATGGCGCGGATGGTGCGGAGATGTTTCAACTCGATATACATGAGCCTATTTCATAAACATGCTGCAGATTATGAATTGGTCTCACATTGGGGAATCTGCGACAAGGGCCTTGTTGAAGGAGAGATCCCATGTCGTCGTCAGTCAGAACCCCGCGTATCTCGTTCGAATTTTTCCCGCCGCAGACGCTGGATGCGTCTTTCCGGCTGTGGGAAACCGTGCAGGCACTGGCACCGATGGATCCTGCTTTTGTTTCGGTGACCTATGGGGCCGGTGGCACCACGCGCAAACTGACCCATGAGGCGGTGGGCACGATTCACCGCAATTACGGTCTGAATGTCGCGGCGCACCTGACCTGTGTCGATGCCTCAAAGGCCGAGACGCTCGAGATTGCCGAAAGCTATGCGGCGGCGGGCGTGACCGAGATCGTGGCTCTGCGCGGCGATGCGCCGAAAGGCGCGAGCCGCTGGGTGCCCCATCCCGAGGGTTTTGCCTCTTCGGTCGGGCTGGTCGAGGCCCTGGCGAAGACCGGCAAATTCAAAGTCCGGGTCGGCGCCTATCCTGAGCCGCATCCCGACAGCGCCTCGACCCGGGCTGATGTCGAATTCCTCAAGCGCAAGATCGATGCGGGTGCGAGCTCGGCCATCACCCAGTTCTTCTTTGACGCCGATACTTTCTTCCGCTTCCGCGATGCCTGCGTGAAAGCCGGGATCAGCGCCCCGATCATCCCGGGCATCCTGCCGATCACCTCCTGGGAGGGGGCGAAGAAATTTGCCGCACGCTGCGGCGCGCAGGTCCCGGCAAAGCTGGATGAGGCTTTCACCCGGGCGGTCAGAGACGGGCGTGAGGCGCTTTATGCGCTGGCACAATGCACCCAGCTTTGCGACCGGCTGCTTGAGGGCGGGGTGGAGGATCTGCATTTCTACACCATCAACCGCCCGGATCTGACCCGCGAAGTGGTGCGAGCTTTGGGCATTCAGCCCCGGGTCGTCCTGGAGAATGTCGCCTGAGGGGCTGACGTTCAGCTCTGAAGACCTCCCTGGCTGCCGTGACCGTGGCAGCTTTACCTGCGGCGGCCTGGTCTGTGGACCTGGCCGCTTTTTTTGCTCCGGCCGGGGCTGAGGGGTGCCTTTCTGCGTCCCGGCTGGCTATTCTCTGTGCAAACACCGGGCAAAGCGGCCCGCGCGGGGGACAGAATTATGGCAAAACGGGTTACGCTGCTGAACGGGCCGAACCTTAACCTGCTGGGCAAGCGCCAGCCCGAGATCTACGGGTATGAGACGCTTGCGGATATTGAAGCCAGGGTCGCAGCCCTGGCGGCAGAGCTGGGGCTTGAGGTCGCAGCGCATCAGTCCAATCACGAGGGCGTGCTGGTCGATCTGATTCAGGCTGCGCGCGGCCAGTCCCAGGCGATCCTGATCAATCCGGCCGCTTATAGCCATACTTCAGTGGCGATCCTCGATGCGCTGAACGCCTTTGAAGGGCTGGTGATCGAGGTGCATATCTCAAATATTCATAAGCGTGAGGCCTTCCGGCATCATTCCTATGTCTCGTCCCGGGCGGATGGGGTGATCGCGGGCTGTGGCAGCGAGGGCTATCTGCTCGGGCTGCGCCGTATCGCCAGCCTGCTTGGCTGAAGGGGAAAACTGAGGCCCCGTGACAGGGGCCTCAGGCAAACGGGTTCAGGCGCGTGAGAGTACCGAAGCGGGGCGCATCCGCGCCAGAGATACCGTGATCAGGCCGGCCAGCACCGCTTTGAGAATATCGCCAGGCAGGAATGCCGCGCTGAGATAGGTTGCTTCAGCAAGGGTTTTGCCAAGGGTGACCGACATGCCGATGATGCCGCAGAAAGTGACCACGCCGACACCGCCGATCAGGGCTGCAGCGGTGGCTGCCACGCCAAGCGGCAGGGTGGTGCGCTCAACCAGCCAGCCGGTGGTATAGGCGCCCAGAACGAAGCCGACGATATAGCCCGAGGTGGGCGAGGTGAAAACACCCAGCCCGCCACGCCCGCCTGCCAGCAAAGGCAGGCCTGCCGCGACCAGCGCCAGCAGCAAAAGCACCGCGAGCATGCCGCGCCTGGCCCCCAGCACCGTGCCGCAAAGCATGATGGCCAGGGATTGCGCCGAGACCGGCACGCCAAAGCTCAGCTGGACCGAGGGCACGAAGCCCAGAATGGCGATCAGGGCTGCGAACAGCGCAATATGTGTCAGGCTACGTTCCATCACTCGTCCTTTATACAATTGTGGCAAAGCTTATTCTGCACCGCCGCGTGCACGCAAGGCTTCGGCGCTCTGATCTGCATCATCGAGCGCGGCGAGGATGGCGGGCAGCAGCACCCGCCAGCCGGGCCGGCGCGGGCTGCGGGCAGCCCAGGCATCGCGGATCCGCTCCAGCACCTCGCCCAGTCGCGGGATGAAGCGTATCACCATGGCAAAGGCCAGGGCCAGGCGTTGCGGCGGGATCAGCGGCGCCAGCGGGGCGCAGAGCCGCTCAAACACCGCCAGCATATCGGAAAGCCGGGTGGTCATGGTGACCAGATTGGCCGCCGCTACCGCCGTCACCATGCGCAGGATCAGCGCCGTGCCGCTGCGATACTCCCCGGTCCACAAATGCCAGATAAAGACCACCAGCACGAAGAGCCAGAGCGGGCGCAGCATCCGCAGCGCATGCAGAATGAAGCGCGGCCCGCCCGGCAGATGCAGCGCCAGCACCGTGAGCGCCGCACAGGCCAGAGGCAGCGGGGTTTTCAGCCAGAACAGCGAAAAGGTGAAACCGGCCAGCATGGCCAGTTTCGGCCCGGCGGGCAGCCGGTGATAGCGGGTCTCAACCGGCGAGGTCAGTGTCAGCATCAAAGGCCCCCAGCCGTTCCATTTCGCTTGTGAACACCGGCAGGACGGTGGCGGGCGGGCCATCGGCCAGCACGGCGCCGCGCTCGATCCAGATCAGACGCTGGGCCTCTTCCAGGCTGGCGGGATCATGGGTGATGGTGATCAGCCGTTGCGGCAAAGCCGCGAGGCGGCGTTTCAGCCGGAAAATGGTCGGCAGATCCAGTCCCGAAAAAGGCTCATCGAGCAGGAGGGTAGAGGGGGCCATCATCAGCACCGACAGCAGGCACAGAAATTGCTTCTGCCCGCCGGAAAGGGACGAGACCGGCATCCTGGCCCAATGCGCACGCCCCTCAGCGCGCAGCGCCTGATGCGCATGGGCCAGAGCCGCGCTTTGCGACAGGCCCTGCTGGCGCAGACCAAAGGCCAGCTCCTCCTCGACTGTGGGGAAGAGGATCTGGTGGTCGGGATTCTGAAACAGGATGCCGATCTGACGCAAGGCCAGTTTGCGCTCACGCGCGAGATCGGCGCCATTCACCGAGACACTGCCGCTCTCGGCCGGGATCAGCCCGGCCAGCAGGCGCAGAAAGGTGGTCTTGCCCGAACCATTGCGCCCGATCACGCCGATGCGCTGCTCGCTGAGCGTCAGATCCAGCGGCGCGAGAATTTCGCGGCCCGCCAGCAGCACCCTTCCACAGCTGATGCGGATCGGAGCAGGGGAGGGGGCGGAGGGGCTGATCATCCGGGAGAGCGCCTGTAGGGGTTTTCGCCAGTTCTAAGCGCCGGACAGGAATTTGCAAGTTTTGCGCAGCCTTAGCCGCGCGGCCGGGGAGAGGGGGCGGGGGCGGAGAGAAATCGCCGGGCCAGAAAACCGGGTCCGAAAAGCCGGGCGTAAAAAAGAACGGCCCCCTCAGGGGGCCGCTCCGGCACGCCGTACGGGCGTGGGGATCTGTCGCGGGTAAGGGGCTGAACCGCAGGCAGGGGCGCGCGCGACGCGCCTCAGCTGGTCCTCGCCCCCGCGCTCAGCAGGCGGCGACGTAGCGCTGGCCGGCCGAATTGCGGTAGTAGCACTGACCCGGGGTCGAGGTCTGGCCGAGATAGGTGCCAGCCACGGCACCGACTGCGGCCCCGATCAGCGCGCCTTTGCCCATATCGCCCTTGGACGAAACCGCAGCACCGACGGCGGCCCCGCCAACCGTGCCAAGAACGGTGTTCTGGGTCGGGGTGGTTTCAACGCAGCCAGCAAGAGCGAAGGCCGGGATAAGCAGGGAGAGAGCAATCGCTTTCATTGAATCCTCTGATGGTTCTGGGGCGGCAGACCGCCCCGTTTCAGTGATGGTTCCGCCGCCCCCGGGGGGCGATGGCAGCTTAGCTGTTCCGTGCCATCGCGGGGGAACGGTCCGGTCTGTACCACGGTAAGGCGAGTGGCCAGTCCGCTATGCAACGCGGCCCTGACGGTATGGTTCCGTCAGGGCCGCATCCGGGTCAGTCACTGACAGCTTTCAGGCTCAGCCCTGGCGGGCTGCCGCCACCGCCTCTTCGAGGATGGCGAGCGCCTCGGTGAAATGCGCTTCCGGAATGGTCAGCGGCGCGAGGAAGCGCACCACATTGCCGTAAACGCCACAGGTCAGCAGGATCAGGCCACGCTGCAGCGCCTCCAGCCGCACCCGGCCGGTGAAGCCGGCATCCGGCGCGCCGGTGCCGGGATTGGCGAATTCGACCGCAACCATGAAGCCCGGGCCGCGGATATCGACGATTTCCGGGGTGGTGGCACGCAGGCTTTCCAGCTTTTGCTTCAGGCGCGAGCCCAGCTCATTGGCGCGGGCGCAGAGCTGCTCTTCCTCGATCACATCGAGCACCGCATTGGCGGCTGCGACGCCGAGCGGGTTGCCGGCATAGGTGCCGCCAAGGCCGCCGGGCTGGCTGGCATCCATCAGATCGGCGCGACCGGTGACGGCCGAGATCGGCAGACCGCCGCCAAGGCCCTTGGCCATGGTGGTGATATCGGCGGCAACGCCATGCGCCTCCATGGCGAACATCTGGCCGGTGCGGGCAAAGCCGGTCTGCACCTCATCGGCGATCATCACGATGCCGTTTTCGTCGCAGAGTTTGCGCAGCGCTTTCACCAGATCGGTCGGAGCGGGGTAGAAGCCGCCTTCGCCCTGAACCGGTTCGAAGATGATCGCGGCCACGCGGGCCGGGTCGAGATCGTTCTTGAACAGCTTCTGGATACCTTCCATCGCCTGTTCGGTGGTGATCTTGTTGATCTCCTGCGGGAAGGGGACGTGGAACACATCCGGCATCATCGCGCCGAAGCCTTTCTTATAGGGCTCGACCTTGCCGGTCAGGGTCATGCCCATGAAGGTCCGGCCGTGGAAAGCGCCGCCAAAAGCGATGACCGCATTGCGGCCGGTGGCCGAGCGGGCGATCTTGATTGCGTTTTCAACCGCTTCGGCGCCGGTGGTGGCGAAGATGGTTTTCTTCTGGAAATCTCCCGGAACCAGCGCATTCAGGCGCTCGGCCAGACGGATGTAATTCTCATAGGGCAGGACCTGGTGGCAGGTATGGGTGAAACGGCCCAGCTGCTCGGTGACGGCCCCGACGATCTTCGGGTGGCGGTGCCCGGTATTGACCACCGCGATCCCGGCCGCGAAGTCGATATAGCGGTTGCCCTCAATATCCCAAACCTCGGCATTCAGAGCTTTATCGGCATAGATCTGGGTGGTCATGCCCACACCACGGGCAATGGCGCTTTCGCGGCGCGCGGCGACTTCGGCGTTTTTCATAACAGACTCCCTGAACGCGTTCACAGAGGCCAGGACCGCTTGCGGCTGCCCCCTCTGGCTGGCGGGCATAGGAGCAAATTCGCCGCGCCGGATCAATGAGAGCTGTAAGTCCAGATTGCGCGTTCCCGTCGCGCCAGTAAGACCAATTTCAGGGCTGGCCGGGCCCAAGGGCGGAAAGGAAGGCCAAAGGGCAGGAAGGCAGGCCAGAGAGCGGGCCAGAGAACGGGCCAGAGAACCTGTCGGATCTGCGGCCCGGCCCTGAGGTGCGGCCCAGAGGTACGGGCCAGAGGTCTTCACTCTTCTTTAACCAGCAAAGCCGATGCTGCGCCTGGTGAATGAGGCGAGACAGATGCCTGACGGCCCGCTTTCGGAGCAACCAGACCCCACCCCCCCGCAGTCGGAGGAGGAACGTCTCGACTGGCTGTGCCTCATTCGCTCCCGCCGGGTCGGTGCGGTGACCTTTCGCCGGCTGCTCAGCGAATATGGCTCAGCCCGCGCCGCGCTGGAGGCGCTGCCGCAGATCGCCAGCCAGGCCGGGGTCGGGGGCTATACCGCCTGCAGCGCCGAAATGGCGCGGGCCGAGCTGCAGGCCGGGGCGCGGATCGGGGCTGAATTTTTGCCGCTCGGCGCTGCAGATTACCCGCCGCAGCTGGCGGCGACACCCGATGCCCCGCCGGTTTTATGGCTGCAGGGGCGCCGGGCGCTGTTGCAGCGCCCGATGCTGGCGCTGGTGGGGGCGCGCAATGCCTCGTCGCTGGGGCTGCGCATGGCGCGCAGGCTGGCTTTTGAGCTGGGCGAGGCGGGCTATGTTCTGGTCTCGGGCCTGGCGCGCGGCATCGATGCCGAGGCGCATCAGGCGGCGCTGGGCAGTGGCACGGTGGCGGTTCAGCCTGGCGGGGTGGATGTGATCTGGCCCGCGGAAAACGCCGCCCTTGCCGCCGCAATCGCCCGCGAGGGGCTCTGCCTCTCGGAGCATCCGCCCGGGATGCGGCCGCTGGCGCGGCATTTTCCGGCCCGTAACCGCATCGTCGCGGGCCTGGCGCGGGCGGTGCTGGTGGTCGAGGCGGCGGCGCGTTCCGGCTCACTGATCACGGCGCGGCTGGCGCTGGATCTGGGGCGCGAGGTGCTGGCGGTGCCAGGCCATCCTTTCGACGCGCGGGCCGCTGGCTGCAATGCGCTGATCCGCGAGGGGGCGCAGCTGTTGCGCAGTGCTGCCGATCTGCAGGGGGCTGGCCTGCCGGATATCGCTCAGCCTGAATTGCCAGGCCCGGCCCGCTCCAGGGGCGCGCCAGAGCCGCGCCCCGCCGGGCGCGACAGCGCAGTGGCCAGCCGGAAGCCCCCCCGGCTGGCTGAAATAACGCGGCTGCATAATCTGATCCTTGACCGGCTCGGCCCCAGCCCCCAGGCCGAGGATCAGCTGCTGCGCGATCTGGCTTTGCCCGCGGCTCAGCTGCTGCCTGAATTGCTGACCCTGGAGCTCGAGGGTCGGGTCAGCCGCCAGCCGGGCGGGCTGATCGCCCGGAAGTGAGGCGATTATGCTGGCCTGGTGCAGGTTTTTTATCCTTTGCCGCGCCCTGTTTTGATGCATCCTTCCGGGCGCAGTTGACAAAGACGAGCCTTTTCCCACATCTGACCCAGCCTGTGTCAAAGCCTTTCCGGAAGGGTATTCATGCCTGTCGTCGTTGTAGAATCACCCGCCAAGGCCAAGACAATCAACAAATATCTTGGCTCAGACTATACGGTTCTGGCCTCTTACGGCCATGTTCGCGATCTGCCGCCAAAGGATGGTTCGGTCGATACCGAACAGGATTTTGCGATGAAATGGGAAGTCGCAGCCGACAGCAAAAAACACGTCCGGGCCATCGCTGAGGCGCTGAAGACCGACGATACGCTGATCCTGGCGACCGACCCTGATCGCGAGGGTGAGGCGATTTCCTGGCATCTGCAGGAGGCGCTGGCCTCTTCGCTGAAAAAAGGCAAAACGGTCAGCCGGGTGACCTTCAACGCCATCACCAAAGATGCGGTGACCAAGGCGATGCAGCAGCCGCGTCAGGTCGATGTGGCGCTGGTAGAGGCCTATCTGGCGCGGCGTGCCCTCGATTATCTCGTTGGTTTCACCCTCTCGCCGGTGCTCTGGCGCAAGCTGCCGGGTGCCAAATCGGCGGGAAGGGTGCAATCGGTCTGCCTGCGCCTGATCGTTGAGCGTGAGATGGAGATCGAGGCCTTTAAGGCCCGGGAATACTGGACCGTGCGCGCTGTCTTCACCACGCCGCGCGGTCAGGAATTTGAGGCTCAGCTGAATGTGCTGGGCGGGCAGAAGCTGCAGAAGTTCGACATCCCGACCGTTGAGGCCGCCGAGCTGGCGGTGAAGGCGGTCACTGCGCGCCAGTATAAAGTTGCCGGGGTTGAATCGAAACCGGCCAGCCGCAACCCCTGGCCGCCCTTCATGACCTCGACCCTGCAGCAGGAAGCCAGCCGCAAATTCGGCATGGGCGCGAAACAGACGATGAATGCGGCGCAGCGCCTCTATGAGGCGGGCTATATCACCTATATGCGAACCGATGGCATCGATATGGCGCCCGAAGCGGTGATGGCGGCGCGGGCCGAGATCAAATCGCGCTTTGGCGAGGCCTATGTGCCCTCCAGCCCGCGGATGTATAAAAACAAGGCGAAAAATGCGCAGGAAGCGCATGAATGTATCCGCCCGACCGATATGTCGGTCGATCCCGGCAGGCTGAAGGTCGAAGAGGATCAGCGTCGTCTCTATGATCTGATCTGGAAGCGTACCCTCGCCAGCCAGATGTCTGCGGCGCGGATGGAGCGCACCACGGTTGATATTTCCAGCCCCGATGGCGAGGTCGCGCTGCGCGCCAATGGCCAGGTGCTGCTGTTTGACGGCTTCCTGAAGATCTATGATCAGGGCCGCGATGAGGATGAGGAAGACGAGGGCCGCCTGCCGCAGATCATGCAGGGCGAGGTGGCCAGCCTGCCTGCGGGGGCTGCCGGTCGCGGCGAGAAAGAGGTCACCGGGGCAGGGGGGGCGGTGAAAGCCGGGCAGAGCTTCACCCAGCCGCCGCCGCGCTATACCGAGGCGACGCTGGTCAAGCGCATGGAAGAGCTGGGCATCGGCCGCCCCTCGACCTATGCCTCGATCCTGACCACCATCGTCGATCGCGAATATGTCCGTAAAGACAAGAACCGCCTGATCCCCGAGGATAAGGGCCGTCTGGTCACCGCCTTCCTGACCAATTTCTTCCGCCGCTATGTCGAATATGATTTCACCGCCGGGCTGGAGGGTGAGCTTGATGACGTCTCGGCGGGCGAGCGCGATTACAAGGATGTCCTGGCGCGGTTCTGGCGCGATTTCTCGGCTGCCGTGGCCGATACCGCCGATCTGCGAATTGGCGAAGTGCTCGACAAGCTTGATGATTTCCTTGCGCCACATCTCTATCCGCCGCGTGCCGATGGCGGCGATCCGCGCGCCTGCCCGACCTGTGGCTCAGGCCGTCTGCATCTGAAAACCGCCCGTTCGGGCGGCGCCTTCATCGGCTGCGGAAATTACCCGGAATGCCGCTACACCCGCCCGATCGCCGGCGATGCCGAATCGGTGGCCTCGGACGGGCGCGTGCTTGGCCAGGATGATCAGGGCAATGAAATCTCGCTGCGCGTCGGCCGCTTTGGCCCCTATGTGCAGCGCGGCGAGGCGAGTGAGGCCCAGCCCAAGCCCGACCGCTCGAGCCTGCCCAAGGGCTGGTCGCCCGATAGTCTGACGCTGGAGCGCGGGCTGCAGCTGCTGGCTTTGCCGCGTCAGCTCGGGCCGCATCCCGAGGATGGCGAGCCGGTCGAGACCAATCTTGGCCGCTTTGGCCCCTATGTGAAACATGGCAAAACCTATGCCAATCTCGCCGATGCCGAAGAGGTCTTCACCCTTGGCATGAACCGTGCGGTTGAGCTGATCGCGCAGAAACTGGCGCGCGGGCCTGGCGGGCGCGGGGCGGCGGCACAGCCGCTGAAAAGCCTTGGCGAGCATCCCGAGGGCGGCGAGATCCAGGTCATGCCGGGGCGCTACGGGCCCTATGTCAAATGGGGCAAGGTCAATGCCACATTGCCGAAAGATGTCGAGCCGGAAGCGGTGACGCTGGAACAGGCGCTGGCGCTGGTGGCGGAAAAGGCCGGGAAAAAACCGGCAAAGAAGGCGGCGGCGAAAAAGCCCGCCGCCGCAAAAGCCCCGGCGAAAAAACCTGCTGCGAAGAAAACCACGACCAAAGCAGCGGCAGCAAAGACCACCACGGCCAAAGCCCCGGCGAAGAAGCCTGCGACAAAGAAGGCAGCAGCGGCAAAAGAGCCAGAGTAAGCGCGGTTTGTTAGCTGCCTGTTCTTGTAGTCGGGGAGTTTCATCGACATAATGTCATGAAAATTCCCCGCTGCCGGAGCCTGCCTCAATGCCTACTGAATTTGACAGGCTGCTCAGCCGTACGGGCTGGACCATTGCCGAAGCGGCAAAGCGGCTTGGCTATTCTGAACGCCATATTTTCCGCTGGAAGAATGGCGAGGAACACCCGCGTGAGGCGGTTCTGGCGATTCTGCGCGCCGAAGGGGCGGCGCCACAGCCGGTGCAGAATGACGGCGCTTTCACCTTTATCGATCTTTTCGCCGGAATCGGCGGTCTGCGCCGCGCCATGGAGGCGGCGGGCGGACGCTGCCTTTTCACCTCGGAATGGGACCGCTACGCCCAGAAGACCTATCACGCCAATTACCCCGATAACCGCCCGATTGCCGGTGATATCCGCGAGGTGGATGAGGCCGATGTGCCGCCGCATGATGTGCTGGTTGCGGGCTTTCCCTGCCAGCCCTTCTCAATCGCCGGCGTGTCAAAGAAAAACGCTCTCGGCCGGGCGCATGGCTTCCAGGATGAGACCCAGGGCACTTTGTTCTTCGATGTGGCACGGCTGATTAAGTATCACCGCCCGGCGGCCTTCCTGCTGGAAAACGTCAAGAACCTCAAAAGCCATGACAAGGGTCATACTTTTGAGGTGATCAAGCGCACCCTGACCGAAGAGCTGGGCTATACGATCCACACCCGCATTCTCGATGCCGGGCATTTCGTGCCGCAGCACCGCGAGCGGATCGTGATTGTCGGCTTCCGCGACCCGGTGCACTTCAGCTTTGATGACATGGTACTGCCCTCTTATGGGGCGCGCCGTCTGAAGGCTATTTTGCATCCCGAAAACGGCATCGAACGCCCCGAGGGGCATTTCACCGAAGGCCCGGATGCCAGGGTCAGCGCCAAATACACGCTGACCGATAAGCTCTGGCGCTATCTGCAGGATTACGCCGCCAAGCATAAGGCCAAGGGCAATGGCTTTGGCTTTGGCCTGTGCGGGCCCGAGGATATCTCGCGCACCCTCTCGGCCCGCTATTACAAGGATGGTTCGGAGATTCTGGTGAAGCGGGGCGAGGGCGAGAATCCGCGCCGCCTGACGCCGCGCGAATGTGCGCGTCTGATGGGCTATGAGGACAGCTTCCGCATCCCGGTCTCGGACACCCAGGCCTATAAGCAGTTCGGCAATTCGGTTGCTGTGCCGGTTTTTGCTGAAGTGGCAAAGGTGATGCGGCCGCATATCCTTGCGCTGATGGCGGCACAGAAGGGGAAAGCGCGCCGCCGTGCCTGATGTGCATGACCCGATGACGCGCAGTCGCAATATGGCGGCGATCCGTGGCGCTGATACCAGGCCCGAGCTGATGATCCGCCGTGCTCTGCACGCACTGGGCTTTCGCTTTCGCCTGCAGGACCGCAAACTGCCTGGGCGCCCCGATCTGGTGCTGGCGCGCTATCGGGCGGTGATTTTCGTTCAGGGCTGTTTCTGGCATCTGCATGGCTGCGATCTGTTTCGCTGGCCCGCCACCAGGCAAGAGTTCTGGCAGGGCAAGCTGCGGGGCAATCAGGCGCGCGATCAGCGCAATATCGCCCTGCTGACCGGGCAGGGCTGGCGCGTCGCGCAGATCTGGGAATGCGCGCTGAAGGGGCGACAGAAGCTGGCCCCGGGCCAGGTGGTCGCTGCCCTGGCAGACTGGCTGCGCTCGGATGCGCCGCTTCTCGATATCAGCGGGCAGGGATAATGGCCGGACGGGGTGAGCTTTCACGCTATTTCATTGGTGCGGGCGTTAAGGTTCTGCGCCGCACCGAGGTTGATCCGACGGTGTCAAAGGGCCATGAATTCCAGGGCGTCGATCTGTTTCGCAGCTTTGTCGGCACCCCGCCCGAGCGCGAGAAGATCCCGGTCACCTGGATCTGGATGGATGACAGTGATGAGGAGCCGCAAAGCGTCGAGGCGCCCGGCACATGGTATAACAGCCGCGCCCGCACTCCGCATCGCAGCCCGGAATACCGTCTCTATTATCCCGCCGCCGCAGCCCCTCTGGTGCAGCGCGCAAGGGCCGGGGATACGCTTTTTCTCTGCATGACCTCAGCCCGGCGGGTGCTGGCGATTCTCTGCCCTGGCGGCAGCACTGCCGAGCGGCGGCTGTTATGGCTGTTCAGCCTGCAGCTGACCGATGATTTCACCCTCAGCCAGAATGATATCGGCGATTCGGGCGGGCGCGAGATTGATGCGGCGGCGCGCTTTATTCTGGGCGAGCTGGGTATCGAGGCGGTCGAGCCCGATCCGCCGGCGACCGAAAGGCTGATCAGAAAATTCGGCCTGCGCTTTCCGACCACGCTTCAGCTCTCGGCCTTTGCCCGCGAAACCCTGCCCGGGATCGATCCGCTGGAAGATCCCGATGCTGCGCTGGTGGCCTGGGCCGAACATGAGGAGGATCTGTTTCGCTGGATGGAGCGGCAGATCGTGGCTGACCGGCTGGCCCAGGGCTTTATGCAGGGCGATGTCGCGGATGTGGCGGGCTTCCTTGGCTTTTCGCTCTCGGTGCAGAACCGGCGCAAATCGCGGGCGGGCTATGCTTTTGCCCATCATACCGAGGCTTTGCTGAAGGCCTGGGGCATCACCCATACCCGCGAGGCCCGTACCGAAAAACGTTCGGCGGCCGATTTCCTGTTCCCGGGCGAGGTCGAATATGCCGATCCTGCTTTCCCGGGGGAAAGACTGTCGATGCTGGCGGTGAAGACCAGCTGCAAGGACCGCTGGCGCCAGGTTCTGTCCGAGGCGGCCCGGATCCCCGAGAAACATTTGCTGACGCTGGAACCGGCGATCTCGCGGGCGCAGATTGCCGAGATGCAGGGGCAGGGGCTGCGCCTTGTGGTGCCGAAAGTGCTGCATCAGACCTTTCACCCCGAGCAGCGCGACTGGCTGATCGGGGTGAAAGAGCATCTGACCTGGCTGAAAGCCTCAGGCGGCGCGGGCTGAGACCTTGCCCATTGCCTCGGCGAGGGTTTCGAGCAGGGTGACGCTGTCCTCCCAGCCGAGGCAGCCGTCGGTAATGCTCTGCCCATAGGTGAGCGGCTGGCCCGGAACAATTTTTTGCGTGCCGGCAATGATATTGCTTTCGACCATCACACCGCGGATACGCCGCTCGCCGGCGCGGATCTGGGCGGCGATATCGTCGATCACCGCCGGCTGGCGCGCCGGATCCTTGCCGCTGTTGGCATGGCTGGCATCGACCATCAGCCCCGGATTAATTCCGTCTTTTGCCGCCCGGGCCGAAATCGCCCCGATATGCGCGGCGCTGAAATTCGGACCATCCGAGCCGCCGCGCAGCACCACATGGCAATCAGGATTGCCGGTGGTGCGGGCAATGGCGGCCTGGCCGTCATCGGTGATTGCGGGGAAGGAATGCTGGCCCGCGGCTGAGCGCATCGCATCCAGCGCCACCTGAATGCCGCCATCGGTGCCGTTCTTGAAGCCGACCGGGCAGGACAGGCCCGAGGCCAGCTGGCGATGGATCTGGCTTTCGGTGGTGCGGGCCCCAATGGCGCCCCAGGCGATCAGATCGGCGAAATATTGCGGCATGACCGGATCGAGGAATTCGGTCGCGGCGGGCAGGCCCAGGGCATTGATGTCGCGAAGCAATCTGCGCGCCAGCGGCAGGCCATCCTCAATCCGGTCCGAGCCATCGAGATGGGGATCATTGATCAGCCCCTTCCAGCCCACCGTGGTACGCGGCTTTTCGAAATAGACCCGCATGACGATTTCCAGCCGCTCGGCATGGCGGCGGCGCTGTTCCATCAGCCGCCGGGCGTAATCCATAGCGGCTGCGGGATCATGGATCGAGCAGGGGCCGATCACCACCAGAAGACGATTATCGCGCATATTGAGGATATCACACACTGCGGCGCGTGATGCGCTTACAGTGTCTGAAACCGCCGTATCACAGGGGATCGCCCGCGCCAGCTCGCCTGGCGAGGGCAGCGGACGAAGTTCAGAAATGCGCAGGTTATGGGTCTGGGTCGGCATGGTCTCTCTCTCGGTTTTCGAGGTCTGGAGACGGCCTGTCTTTCTGACAAAAAAGCCGCCGGTCAGACCAGCGGCTCGGGTATGATGTCAGTTCGCCTTTGCGTCAGACAGCATCCGAGGACCGCCGGGAGAGGCGGTACCAATAAAAGGATGCGGCATAGAGGGCGTGTTTCGACATGGCCTGACCATAGGCCGGTGATTTTGGCTTGTCACCCGTTTTCTGCGCCGCATTTTACGCGATTTTAAGCCCGTTCAGACTTTTTTAAACCTTGCGGCGCAGGATGAAGGGATGAAACCCTGGCTGATGCCTCTCATCCTGTCTTTGTTTGCGGCCTGTGGGGCGCAGCCCGCGCCACATATGTTCGGGGCCAGCCGCTATGAGGCAGAGCGTGGCGGGCGCAGATATGTGGTTTTTCTGAAAGGCAGCCATGTTGAGGTGATCCGGCTCGGCTATGCCCGCAACGGCGAGCATCAGCTGATCCGGGCGCAGATGATCGGGCTTATTGCTGAGCTGACCGGATGCAGGCTGCTCGAGACGACGCTGCAGGGCGATTCCGGCGAGATGCGGGGCCGGGTCAGCTGCCCGGGCGGTCCGAGGGGGCCGCCTTATCCTGACCGCCCCGCGCGATGATTTCGCGCGCGCGCACCACAAACAGCATCCATCCGGCATAGAGGCCGGCGGCAAGGAAGAGCAGGGCCCAGAGGATCTGCTGATTGTAAAACTCGATCCCGGCCCAGGCCAGCGGCATTAGTGTCGTCAGCCAGCGCCAGAGCGGGCGTTCAAACAGCGGATGATGTGGATCGAGCAGTCTTTTCAAAGTCACCGGTCTCCGCCGTCTGCACAACAGTCTTGCATGCATTCTCCCCTCCAGTTGCCCCAGGGGCCGCCCGGAGGTCAAGCACAGAGCGGTGCCGGGGGCGCGCAGGCCAGAGCCGCGCCCTGGGCGAAAAAGAATGCCCATGGAACTTTATAGTGAGCGCTGCGTTACCAGAAGACTGCGACGGGTGGTCGGGTTTCGCCGGGCGACCAGGCCGTGAGGGCCGCATTGCATGGCATTAACAGGTTGGAGGGATCCCTTGGGTATTGAAAGCATTCTCATTCTGCTGCTGGTCGGCGCAATCGCGGGTTGGCTGGCAGGCATCCTGGTCAAAGGCTATGGCTTTGGCCTGATCGGAAATATCATCGTCGGCATCATTGGCGCTTTCCTTGCCGGACTCATTCTGCCGCGGGTCGGCTTTACCCTCGGCGGCAATGCTATTCTTGCCTCGATCATCTATGCCACCATCGGCGCGGTGATCCTGTTGCTGATCATCCGGGTCGTGAAGCGGGCCTGACAATCGTCCGGCGCTGAAAACCAAAACAGGCACCCGAAAAGGCGCCTGTTTTTTTTATGGATGATACATCGGCTCTGTCGGTGCAGGGGGGGCGGGGCCGATCAGCGCTTGCGGCTGCGTTTGGTGCCGCCGCGCTGTCCGGCACGGCCCGCGGTCGAGCGGCCAGAGGCGCGGCCGGCCTCCTCCACCGCCTCTTCGACCGCCGCCTGTCGCGCCATCGGATCATCGGCCACCACCAGTTCCACCGCCTCAAGGCGTCTGACCTCATCGCGCAGCCGGGCGGCTTCCTCAAATTCCAGATTTTCGGCCGCTTTGCGCATGGCAGCGCGCAGCGCATCAAGATGCGCCGCAAGGTTTTCTCCGACCATCGGCTGGCTGACCTTCGCCGTGATGCGCGACTGATCAGTGTCGCCCTGCCACAGCCCGGCCAGCACATCCTCGACATTCTTCTGCACGGTCTGCGGCGTGATGCCATGCGCCTGATTATAGGCGATCTGCTTCTCGCGCCGCCGGTCGGTCTCGGCCATGGCGCGCTGCATCGATCCGGTGATCTTATCGGCATACATGATCACCCGGCCTTCCACATTGCGCGCGGCGCGGCCAATGGTCTGGATCAGCGAGGTTTCCGAGCGCAGGAAACCCTCTTTATCGGCGTCGAGAATGGCTACCAGGCCGCATTCGGGAATGTCGAGCCCTTCGCGCAACAGGTTAATGCCGATCAGCACATCAAACGTGCCGAGCCGCAGATCGCGCAGGATCTCGATCCGCTCAATCGTGTCGATATCCGAATGCATATAGCGCACCCGGATGCCCTGTTCGTGCAGATATTCGGTCAGATCCTCGGCCATGCGCTTGGTCAGAGTGGTGACCAGGGTCCGCAAGCCGCGCGCCGAGACCCGCCGCACCTCATCGAGCAGGTCATCGACCTGCATTTCGACCGGGCGGATCTCAATCACCGGATCCAGCAATCCGGTCGGGCGGATCACCTGTTCGGCAAAAACGCCCCCGGCCTGTTCCATTTCCCAGGCCGCAGGGGTGGCCGAGACAAAGACGCTCTGCGAGCGCATCGCATCCCATTCCTCAAATTTCAGTGGCCGGTTGTCCATACAGGAGGGCAGGCGGAAACCATGTTCGGCCAGCACCGATTTACGCCGGAAGTCGCCGCGATACATGCCGCCGATCTGTGGCACGGAAACATGGGATTCATCCGCAAAAACAATGGCATTATCGGGGATGAACTCAAACAGTGTCGGCGGTGGCTCTCCCGGGGCACGACCGGTCAGATAGCGTGAATAATTCTCGATACCGTTGCAGACCCCGGTCGCCTCGAGCATCTCAAGGTCAAAACGCGTGCGCTGCTCAAGGCGCTGTGCCTCCAGCAGTTTGCCTGCCTCATTGAAATATTTCAGCTGCTGATGCAGCTCGTTCTTAATACCCTGAATGGCCTGGGCAATGGTCGGACGTGGCGTGACGTAATGGCTGTTGGCATAGATCCGGATCTGGCTGTAGCTGCCGGTCTTTGCCCCGGTCAGAGGGTCAAATTCGGTAATTGATTCAAGCTCTTCCCCAAAGAAGGAAAAGCGCCAGGCCCGGTCCTCAAGATGGGCGGGCCAGAGCTCGATCACATCGCCGCGCACCCTGAATCCGCCGCGCTGGAACCCCATATCGGTGCGGCGATACTGTTGTGCGACCAGTTCAGCGATCACCTTGCGCTGGTCATAAAACTGGCCCTGGACGAGATCCTGGCTCATGGCCGAATAGGTCTCGACCGAGCCGATACCATAGATGCAGGAAACCGAGGCGACAATGATCACATCGTCACGCTCGAGCAGCGCCCGGGTCGCCGAATGGCGCATCCGGTCGATGGCTTCGTTGATCTGGCTCTCCTTCTCGATAAAGGTATCGGTGCGCGCGACATAGGCCTCGGGCTGATAGTAATCATAATAGCTTACGAAATACTCAACGGCATTATCGGGGAAGAAGCCTTTGAATTCGCCATATAACTGCGCGGCCAGGGTCTTGTTCGGCGCCAGGATGATCGCCGGGCGCTGGGTTTCCTCGATCACCTTGGCCATCGTGAAGGTCTTGCCGGTTCCGGTGGCGCCGAGCAGCACCTGATCGCGTTCCCCGTCCCGGATGCCCGAACTCAGCTCGGCAATGGCGGCGGGCTGATCCCCGGCCGGGGTGAAGGGGGTCTGCATGACGAAGCGCTTGCCCCCTTCGAGCTTTTCGCGCCGGGTGGGGGTGATATGGGCAATATCGGGCAGGTGATCGGGCGCGTTATTATGCATGTCTCAGCCTCAGGCGGGGGTACAGCTAATCTGATCTGTTTTTGTTCCGGTTCAAGGGGGCATGGCGACAAAGCCGGGCCCGGGCTTGAAAACAGGCTGCGAATGAAGGAAGAGAAGGTCTGTCAGACCGGAGAGACTCATGCGCGCCCGTATCTATCAGCCTGCCCGCAATGCCATGCAATCGGGAACCGCCCGGACGCAACACTGGCTCCTCGAATTTGTTCAGGGCTCGGCCCGCGAGGTGGATCCGCTGATGGGCTGGACCTCGAGCAGCGATACCCAGACCCAGGTGCGCCTGCGCTTTGAGACCCGCGAAGAGGCCGAAGCCTATGCCGAGGCCCATGCGATCAGCTATACCGTGGTCGAGCCGAAGCCGCGCCAGCCTAATATCCGCCCGCGCGGCTATGGCGAAAACTTCGCCACCGACCGCCGCACCCCCTGGACGCACTGAGTTTTGTGTAGATCCGGGCATAGTTGCTGCCGGCCAGGGGCAAAGATCGCACCGCTCGGACCAAAGTTTTGGTAAGTGATTGAAATGATTGAAGCCGCCCCTTTGGGCGGCTTTTGCGTTTGTCGCAACGTCCTGTCTCGGCCCTAAGCTGCCGATCGTCCATCGCTCATGGTGCCCGCCGCACGCCCGAAAGCCGCCGCTCAGGCTTGAAGCGGCCGGACCGCACCGCCCGGTCAGCTATGCGGGACAAAGTTACCGTTTACAGGTGCGGCAGAGGAAAACGAATCTCGCCCCAAAACTGATCCGATGGGATCATCTTCTGCTAGGTGCACTGACGTGCGGAGGCGTGGATGCGTATTTCAGGGTCCTTGTTACCTCGAAAGTATCCAACTCGGTGGCAGCGATATCGGCAGTGGCGGCCCTGTAGATCAGGCAACTCTTCTTGACGGGTCGCTCTGAGCTATCTCCGACCGGCTGAGTTCGTCCGCAATATGACCCGCTTTTGCCCGCTCGCTTTTTGACGAGCCCACGCCATACGAGCTTTGACAATCGCTGTGCCAAGACTTCATATGGGCACATATATGAAAACCTGAAGAGCTTATAAGGAGCGTTGGGGGTGCCGAACCAATCAAAGGTCAATTCTTATGTTGAGCCTTTTCTCACCGCATATGCGTCGCCACGAATTCTCTCCGATCCTACGCCGGGTCACTATGATCCGACGCTTGAAATGTGGGTCGTCGGTGAGAATGGAGATGAAGCGCCATTGATCAGCGCGCACGATCTTCCTCTGGAGTTGGCTACGAAGACCAATAGCCAGCGGGAATCAGATGATCAGCTAGCCTTCAGCTCAATCGTGGAGCTGCAGACGAAGACGGATACGACCCGCGAACAGGATGACACCTCTACAAGTTTCGTGCTGGAGATGGCAACGAAGACCGAGGCTCAGCTTGAGCATGATGATACCTCTCCCAGCATCTCCGGCATGTTCATATGAAGACAATGCTGCCGCAGTTCCTGATTGTAACCAACAAGTCTGATATAACTTCAGATTATATCGTTCGCGAGTTCAAGAGGAGAAACCTGCCATTCATCCGGTTGAATGCCGAGGACGTGGAAAAGTTGTCGGTAACCTTTAGGGTGGGCCCGGGAACTATGTTTGAGTTTGATGGACGAATGTGCGACCTTGGCGTGATAAAATCCGCCTATTTTCGTAGGCCTCTGCCGCCAGAGATCAATAAAAATGGCGGGAAACCCTCATCTCATCTCTACATCAGGGAGGAGTGGAGCTATTTTCTCAGATCTATGTATCTCGAAGTCGGGAGCAGATGGTTCAACCATCCAAACAGTATTGTTTTGGCCGAGGACAAGCCAAGGCAATTAAGGTTGGCGCAGGATGTTGGATTCAATATTCCGGATACCGTGATAACGAATGACGTTGAGAAGTTGCGCGAGCTATTCTCTAATGGCGAGGTGGTTGCAAAGCCGATGAAGCAATCTCTGCTGGAAGAAGGTGAAGGCCCAGGACGCGTTATATTCACTTCAGAGATTAACTCCTTCGAAGACGTCGAGCTTGATCGCCTTCGCTCTGTGCCGGTAATTTTCCAAAGAAAGATCCCCAAAGCATTTGATCTAAGAATTACCGTTGTGCAGGACAACGTTTTTTCGGTTCAAATCTTATCGCAAGAATTCGAGAAAACACGGATAGATTGGCGACATAGCGCAATCGTTGATCTGGAGCACCGCGCGTTTGATCTGAATGAAAGCGTCGCTGAGCAGTGCCGTGAAATCGTGAGGAGGCTTGATCTGAGATTCGGTGCTATTGATCTTGTCGTCGACCCGAATGGTAAGATTTGGTTTCTCGAGTGCAACCCTAACGGTCAGTGGGCGTGGATCGAAAATAGAACGGGGCTGCCAATCGCGGCGTCCATTGTGGATAGCATGGTGAAGATGTGCTGATGGGCGTTTGTAATGCGATATGGCCCCATGTTGGCGCATGGCCGAAAGATGAGACCCTCGATTCCGACATCTCGGAAATCAATAACACAGTGTGGACCAATAACACTGCGGCGTTCCTAGAAGAGGCGAGGCGGCTTCGAGACAAGGAGACTGCCCGCAAATCTTCCGCTGAAACCAAAAGCCAGATCTATTTAGCCGCACTGCTCGCGATCGTTCCCGTGATAATCTCATTAACGGGAAAGGACGGCATTCTCGGCGTTCTGAAATTCGAGAGATATTACGATGTCGCAGCTTTCGTCTGCATGGTGATTTCGATCATCTATGCATTTGGCGCTTTTTCTAGTGCATTCCGTTCTTTGAGAGTTCAGGCATTTCATCGTGTCGACGTGGGAGATCTTGTTGGTAAGGCAGATCGCAAACTCGACGAGGAGTATATCATCAAGGAAATTCTGAAGTCAGTGAGGCATGACAGATCCAGCGTAAATCAGAAGGTTAGCTATGTCCGGGTAACGCATAGCCACATGCTGCTTATGTCGGGATTTCTTCTCGCTGCCCTTTTTTTCGTCGTGCTGCTTCCCCGCCTCGTAGAGATCGGGAGCTTGCTCAGCGCAGCAATCTGCGGTCCTTGAGTTTTAGCGACCGACGGTAGGCGGTCCATAAGCAAAATAGTGTCGAAGTGCTTGCCTGCCGGGCGCGTTTACGAGGCGAACCCCTCGGCTGCCCACGAGGTTCGTAGCTCGGTTAGCGGTGGATGCAGCCTGTTAGCGCCGCTATTATCTGGCCACACCAGATTTGGTGCCAGCCTTCGGGTTTCCACCGCAAGATCGTATGCAGTGATGCCGCAATTACATAGGTGGCTCTCTGCCTTTCTGCCGGCTAAGCATAAGGTTAAGCTGTAAGTTGACCGCAACGCGCCAATAGGGCCCGCGCTATCCGAACTTAACAAGCTGTGCATAAAACCGCAGCAGGCTATGCTGGCACTCAACTGTTAAGAACCTCTCGTCATATCTAATCAGACTGTGATCTGACTGCGGCCCGTCCGAACGGCAGCTTCGGCAAAGATTGCTGCAAATCCCTCGCCGCAACCTCACAGGCAGCTCTCCGCCCAGAGCTGACCTTGAGTCCGAGGCTGAACCGCACCGAGTTTGCCGGCTCCAACTCCTGAGTAAGGTGGAGCATCATGAGCAAAACAACGAACAAGTTTTCCCCTGAAGTGCGTGACCGCGCCGTGCGCCTGGTTTTCGACAACGAGGCGCAGCATGGGTCTCGCTGGCAGGCGATCGTTTCGATCGCTGCCAAGATCGGCTGCTCGGCCAACACGCTGAACGATTGGGTCAAAAAGGCCAAGGTCGACAGCGGCAAACGCGCGGGTATTCCGAGCGAGATGGCCGAGAAGATGAAGGCCCTGGAGCGCGAGAACCGCGAACTGCCCCAAGCGAATGAGATCTTGCGCAAGGCGTCAGCGTATTTTGCGATGGCGGAGCTTGTCTTATGGAATTCTCGGCTCCTGAGGCAAAAGGGAGCTGTTGCCCAGCACCGCAAACTGCGGGGCAGCGGCGGGGGTGGCGTCGTGCGGAGCTTGGTCTTTCAGGACCGCGGTCGA
>NZ_JACDXX010000014.1 GCF_020539525.1 Pseudogemmobacter faecipullorum
TCGACCGCGGTCCTGAAAGACCAAGCTCCGCACGACGCCACCCCCGCCGCTGCCCCGCAGTTTGCGGTGCTGGGCAACAGCTCCCTTTTGCCTCAGGAGCCGAGAATTCCATAAGACAAGCTCCGCCTCGACAAAGCGATCCACCGCTGCGTTGCGGGCTTTGGACGGGGCTTCAGCGAAGGCCTCAATGGGCGCAAGGCGGGCGACCTGCTCGGGGCCGATCGCGGCGGGTTGGAGTTTTCGGATCAGGCAGTTCCACAGTTCCCAGGATTCGCGGGAAACCGGCTCGAGGTGGCAGGCGGAAGGGTAGGCGGCGGGGTTGTTCAGCTCCGCCAGCCGGGCAAGCAGAGCGTCGACGCGGGCCTGTTCACGCTCCAGTTCTGCCAGGTTGAAGGCCCGCCAGGCCGTCTCTGCAGCCTCCTGGAATGCCTGGGCCTGCGCTTTCGGCGCGCCGCGCAGGATGATGGGGTCGTCCTGATCGCGAGGCAGGGTGATCGTCGAGGATAGCAGGCCGGTTTTCAGGGATGGGCTGTCGGAGAGAGCAGAGAAGCTGAGCGTGCCGCTTGCCCGACCAGAAAAATTGACACCATCCTTTATCAACTCAAGCGAGCGGTATGGGCTGCCTGCCAGGCTGGCGAAGAGGCCGGGCAGAAAGGATCTGGAAATTTTCATCAGAGGACTCGGCAGGATCAAAATGCTATGTCTGACGGATGGCATGGGCAGCTCTTCGCCGCCATCCCATTTCAGCCGCCGCGGCATTGGGATCAGCATAATTGGTTTTGACGCGCCAGGTTTGTGTTGACTAAGCCGTCGTAATATCGGCCTTTTGTCGCATTTGAGCATGATGCAGGAGATAGGGATGGCAGATCCAAGCGCCCGCTGGCACGGGGACAACTATCAGTCACGTCAGTTCTGGATACACGCCGCATCCCTGATCGATGAGCATCGCACCGATGTCGCCGAGGTCACTTTCGAGGCACATGGCCCCAAGGCCTTCGACGATGTCGTAGTGCGATACGAACCCGGCCGACCAAATCGGAGGAGTCCGGAACCCGTTATCCAGGACCATTATCAGATCAAATGGCACACGGATCTCTCAGGGCACTTCGGTTTCCGGGACCTGATTGATCCGAAGTTTATCTCGGGCACTGCCGTATCTTTGCTGGAGAGGTTGCGCGATGCAAAGCGGACTGCCCCTCCGAACTCGGCCTTCCATTTCGTCACAACGCATGATCTCACGCAGGAGGATCCGCTACGGGAGCTTGTTTCCAATGTGGATCATTCAATTCGCTTGAAAGTCCTAAAGGAGGGCAAGACCCCAAGAAGCAGGATGGGGGAGGTCCGAGAGGTCTGGTGCGAACATCTCAAGGTGACAGAGGAGGAGCTCTTTGAGATCCTGACAGGGTTTCATATCGAGACCAGAGCGCGCAGCCTCGAGACACTGCGTTCGGACGTCGCAATGCGGTTCCGGTCGGTCGGCCTCAATGGCCACGAGGCGGATACGATTTTTCCCTATGATGAATTCGCAAGAGAGCTGGTCGTCAAGCAAATCCGTAGCCTGGACCGCGCGGCATTCAAGGCTCTCTGCGAACGAGAGGGTTGGTATCTTCAGAAACGTGCGCCCTCGAAACGCGGGGTTGCAATCCAGACATATGCACCTCGCGCAACGCCTGCCGACCTCTTGCTGGCAGCGCCAGAGAACACACTGGTCCTTGCAGACAACTTCGATGACCGTCAGCTCAAGAAAGAGCATAGCTGGGACCAGATCCGCGACGATGTGAAAGCCTTCCTGAGTAAGAAGCTACAGGAAACCACCGACTTCCGGCTTTTCCTTGATGCACCATCATCTCTGGGCTTTCTCGCGGGCGCCTGTCTGGGTCTGAAATCCGGAGCCGCAGTCGAGCTGGTCCAGATGGGCCACGGCAACCCGAACCAGGTCTGGGATACCAGCGATGGGCGGGGCGGGCCAGCGCCGTCGATCGAGGTTCTCAGAATTGGGGATGGTCAAGACATTGCCCTGGTGATGAGTCTGACCCGAAATGCCCTCCCCAAGGTGCAGGAATATCTGCACAGAGCATTGCCGCAGGTCGGCACCGTGGTTCACGTCACGCCCTCAGGTGGCGCCGCGCAGGTTTCGGTGGCAGGTGGAGAGCATGCACTTTCCATCGCCGCTTTCGCTGGTCAGGCGGTGTCGGACCTCGCGCAACCAGGTGGCCGGACGCATGTGTTCATTTCAGCACCCAATGCGGTGTCCTTCTTCCTGGGGCAGCAGGCCGATTCAATGGGCGTCTGCATCCCTTACGAATTCGACTTAAAGAAGGAAGTCGACGCCTCTTACCGACCATCTTTCGAAATAGATCCTCGCCGGCCTTGAAGGGTAGGCAGGGAACGCCTTATGTTGGGGGACAGCCTCGTTGAGCACACCGAATGCGGTGCTCTGGGTCAGTTTTGATGCATCCTTTTTCACATCTTGCCCGGAGGAATTCCGCGTGAAGCTTGAACCGCAATTCAGGGAATTTCTTCGTGAGATCCGCCCCACTGACATCCAACAAGAGGATTGGAAGGCCGGGGCGAAGACTTTGCGAAACAGGCTGGCGCAAGATCCCGGCCTCAAGGATATTCTGGAAGAAACCTTCCTGCAGGGAAGCATTCGCAGATCGACGGCGATTCGTCCCAGTGGCGGGAAGCGGCCGGACGTCGACATCGTGGTGGTCACGAACATCGACTACAACCAGACGACACCTCAACAGGCTATGGACCGGTTCAAGCCCTTTCTCGATAAGCACTATAAGGACAAGTGGCACCCGCAGGGCCGCTCGTTCGGAATCGAGCTTTCTCATGTCGATATGGACCTGGTGATCACAGCACTTCCAAGGACAGTGCAGGTGGTGAATGAGCGCCAGGCTGCGAGCATCGCGGACAGGGCAGCCCTGGCCAATATTTACCGCTCCGCCGCGGCCACATCGTTCGCGACGCTGGAGGAGGACACGAGCTGGCGCCTGAACCCGCGATGGCAGGACAGCAGGGCCTTCAGTGATCTCGACGGCCTGAATCGCCAACTCGGCTCAGTGATGAACGAGGGTCTCAAAGACGAGGTCACAGACCTGTGGAAGAACGAGCCACTCTGGCTCCCTGACCGCGACACCAAGACCTGGGGACGCACGCATCCGCTGCTTCAAATTTCTTGGACGGCCGAGAAAAACCGCAACACCAACAAGACCTATCTGCACATTGTTCGGGCCATCAAATGGTGGCGCCTGGAGATTGCGGAAAAGTTGCCCAAATATCCCAAGGGCTATCCGCTTGAACACATGGTCGGACACCTCCTCAGGGATGGCGCGGACCTGTCGACGGCCCAAGGTATCGTGGAGGTATTCGAAAGCTTCCGGGATAAATGGCTTTTGACCGCGAGAAGCCATCAGGTGCCCAAGCTATCCGACCACGGCGTGCCTGAGCACAATGTGCTGGCACGCCTCAGTGCGCAAGACTTTCAGGACTTCGTGGAGATCATCTCTGGCTTTGCATCTTTGGCGAGGAAGGCCTTCGACTCTCCGGATACGGCGGAATCAGGGAAACTTTGGAAGCAAATTTTTGGGGCAAAGTTTCCACTCCCTGGACCTAATGGCGGAGACCGGCCTGCCGGCCACTTCGTGAAGCCGGCAGCCGCCGCCGTGCCCGCGACCAGCGACCGCTTCGCTTGAAGACCCTAGCCGATGTGGATATCCCGGATGTTCTGCATCTGGTCACCTCTTTGCTGCGCAACGGCATCGGGCCAGTCAGCGCACTGGTGGGCTGGAACGAGTGGCGGAAGGGCTTTTTCTCCCTCCCACTCACGGTGAACGTGGCACCGCTACCTGGTCAGAGTTTTCCCGCCGACAGCGGATGGCATTTGATCGTTTCGTCCGGATCTTATCCTGCGGATGTTTTCATCCTGCCGGACCGCGCGACCGGACCCGGCATGACCTTCCCCCATCAGGGAGCGGTTTCGGCGGGGACAGGCAAAGACCCCTGGTTATTCGGCGAGCCATGCCTCACCGATCCGACGGCAATATTGGGGGACAGCTATGGAGCCGCGCCCGAGCCGGTCGACCTCTCTAGCCGCCTGATCTGGAAAGTTGAGCGGTTCTCGCGTTGGTGCGAGCTCGCTGCAGCGGGCTGCCTCCACAGGCCTGGCGACCATTTCGAATTCCCACCCCTTAGCGGAGTTTCAGATCATGTAACCATCGGTTTCTATGAGACTGAGGCAGACCTTGCCCGATGGACGCAAGCCAGCACCAAGTCGGGTGTGGTGCGCCTGGTCAGTGTCTCTTCTGCCGGTAAGGCATTCGCCGCGCAGTGCTGGCGGACGCTTGAGGACAAACTGATCCATGCACCCGACTGGGGCGCTCTTATCGGTAGCCCATCTGTCGGGGAGATCCCAGCGATATGGTTCTTGCTGGATGATATCCCGATCATCGGTGCTTGGCAGCTGCCTCGGACATACCGTGAGTTGGGTGACATACTGGCTGCTGCGGGGATCGACCTAGCCGAGAACTTTGCGATCCTAGGCCAGAGCATGAGGAAAAGAAACATTAGTCAGCCAGCCGTGATCATGTTCGGCTTTCCGGTTCCACGTTACTTCGGCGCCGCACCATCACGCGTTCACTGGCTTGCAATCTCGGATGTCCGGCTAACCCGCAAGAATAGCGCTAGGCAGGGTTTCCGCCCCACAGAGGAGAACCGGCAGCGCTTCGATCGTGAGCTCGCGCTGTCCGGCAAGCTCCTCGCCTGGGCAAAATGTGAAAACTGGGCCCCCGACCAGATCAGGACCCGACTTCGCATTGCGCCGACCGCACAGCCTAAGGTGTTGCTACTGGGTGCCGGCGCACTTGGTGGTCACGTAGCTGAAACTCTGACAAGAATGGGTGTCAGTCGTATCGATGTTCGTGACGGGGACGTCCTGGCCGCGGGAAACCTGTGCCGCCATTCGCTCGATCTCGGTATGGTCGGTGTTAAAAAAGCCAGCGCTCTTGCTGCGCGCCTGAACCGCATACAGCCGGATGCACAGGCGCGAGGAATTGATAAGTCATTCCCGATGATGGGGTATGACGGACTGGAAACCGCTGATGACTATGAAGTCATTCTGGACTGCACTGCGGAAAACAAGCTGTTGCGCGGCCTATCGATGATACCTTGGAAGTCCGAAAAACTGTTCATTTCCCTCTCTGTGAACTGGGGTGCGCAGGGTCTGATGTTCTGGTCCTCGCGAGGCTCAGCGTTTCCAGCCATCGATGCTACAACGCGCCTCGAGGCACTTGCCAGGCGGTTTAGGCCCGAGAAACTAGAAGAACGTATTGAAGGTATTGGCTGCTGGCATCCAGTATTTCCCGCGGATGCCGCAGACATCCAAGTCTGGGCCGGCATGGGCGCTAGGTTCGTCCTGAACCAGATTGCGGGCGCACCGGAGGCATGCGGGATCTATTTCTTCAATGAAGATCGGACGATCGGATTAGAGCATGGATAGAGCCGATCTGCATTTCACGAGCGTTTCCGGGGCTCGTGTCACAATATCCGCCAAGGCTCTTGCGATGATGACCGAATTCGCTCGTAAGCGATACCACCGCGAGACCGGCGGCATCATGGTCGGTCACTACTCGGACGACCTAACCACTGCCAGAATAGAGTGCGTCAGCGATGAACCGCCGGACTCGCGTGCGGGCAGGACGTGGTTCGTGCGCGGAAAAGTGGGGCTGGCCGCGATACTGGAGCAGGCCTGGAACGAGGGGCGATACTACTTGGGGGAATGGCACTCGCATCCAGGAACCAGTCCCGCACCAAGCGGTCCCGACTTGTCGTCGATCAGAAAGATTGCGGGCAGTAAAGCTCACATGTGCCATCGTCCGATCTTGATGATAGTCGGTGGGGACCTGAGGAATAGACTCGAGTTTTCGGCGACGCTCGCTTCAGGGAGCTCAACCGAGCCAATGCGCAGAACATGGGGCGCGGAGTTGGCCGCCAAGTAGATCTGATGCCAGGTTCTTCCAAGCAGGGTCAAACAAACGCAGCGCCGGCGGTGAATACAGGCGCAATCATCTGCCGGGACCTGCCGTAGTTGAACTCGACCCGACGAGCATCGGATAGGGCATAGATGTGATCCTAACGCTAACTTCCGTAATGGGCGCGGAAGCCTAACCGACAGCTGCTACGCTTCTGAGCAGTATTAGGAACACGTGATATGTTTGCTCAGCAATGGTGGGAGCTGGGTCCAGAGAGGCGGCCGCATAAATTCGGAGCGGTTCCTCCTCAGGCGCGAAAGCTTAGCCACTTGTCCGGATTCGTGCGACCATCCCTGTCGCCTTGGTTACGCGGATGCTTTGCCATCAAGGCGGCGTAGTTTAAGAGGCTCAGCTCAGGCGCGAGGCTCGACATCTTTCCAGTGCTTGTGTGGTGGCATCATTTTGGCCCTTTGGGCGGCCTCCCTGATGGTGATAGGGTAGAAGTCCCACAGATCGACACCGGCATTGACGCTGTTGGCTGAGCCACGCCAGTTGCCGTGCACATGACCAAAGAGGTGCAGTGCGCCTTTGCGCGCATGGCTCCAGGTCATCATGGGATAGTGGCAAAGCGTAACGGGTTGCGCTGCATCCTTATCCTCGATCTCTGCGATCAAGGATACGCTATCCCAGGGCAGGGCTTGCGTAAGAGGGCCATCATGGTTTCCGACGATCAGATGCCGCCTCGCGGCTGGCAGCTGACTGAATACCGCCCAAAGCCAGTCCTCGTCTTTCGCCTTCGGACCGAAGGCAAAATCGCCGAGAACCCACAGATCATCCTCAGGGCCAACCTTCTCCCACAGGCGCTCGATCAGAACGGCATCCATGTGGCTCGTGTCGCGGAAGGGTCTCGTTGCATTTGGAATGATCCTGTCATGACCAAAGTGAAGATCGGCGGTATACCAATGCGGCATCGAAGTTACTCCTGCGAGGCGACAGGTAGCACAATTCAGTCTGTGACCAAAGAGGCCGATGCTGAGGCGTCTCTTCGCTCGGTTGCCGCGGCCATGGCCGATAACCCTATGAAATCACGTAAGGATGGCAAAGAACATGTTGGTGAGCGGGTCGCTGGGGGCGAGTTCCCGGCGGTGCCGCATCCAGGACCAGAGCATGCCCAAAGGGGATCCATGATTTCTTCCGCGTCCAAAGGACGTGCCGTTTCTCTCCACCTGAGCGAGAAGGGCAGGGCGCAGCGCTTCGCGGTCCCGACACACCAGGTCATGACCAAGGTTCAGAGCGTCCCGTTTTCTGGCAAAATCAAGATCCTGCCATCGCTCGTTCGACCCTAGACCGATGGTAACGCCGATGACCCCGGCTGCATCCACAGCATCCGGCAAGGACATATCCGCGCTCCAGCCCGCCTTGGAACGCTGCTTCAGCTCCTGCCGTAGCCAATCATGGAAGCGGCTGTCCTCAGGCGCTGTGTCTATGGTCTTCTTCCTTGAGGCCTTGGGTTGAACGAACCCTTCACGCCAGTGTTCGTCTTCAGGATCGATCCGCGTCAGCTCACGATCGTGTCGATTGCATTTCTGGGAGGTCGCCAACTGCCACTCCCAGCGTTCTCGCAGATAAAATGTTGGCGGGCCACAGCTTGCATCTTCCTTCAGGCAATCTGCGCAGACCCGTCGATCTGTTGCCGGTCGCAGCACCGCGGTCAGCACATGAGGACCAAGTCGCAGGTCGCCTTTGACGGTGGTTGAAATCAGGTTGCGCCGGATCAGGGCAGGGCTCTCGCCCGTAATATCGCTCAGGCGGAGGATATCGTCGCGTTCGCCGTGGCGCAGGCCTTCGTGATTGATCCCCAGCTGACGGCAGAGATCTTCAACGGAGGAAGGCCCGTGATAAGCCGTCAGGCGCTCGAGCCAGGAGCGGACGGTTTCGTCTTCGAACAGAGGCAGGCGTGGGGACAAAGCCATTTTTCACCAGGAGCTGCGCCTGATATCACAGCTTCAGGCACCATGATGTAGCGCCGGCGGATCCTCACACAAGCGATCTGTTGGAGGAAATGCAGCCGAATTCCAGGCTGGATCGCCAAAGGTTGGTGTCGTGTCGCGCTGCCAGCCCGATCAGAGCTGGCAGCGAGGTCTTTATCAGTAGCGCTCCAGCCAATGCGCGTAAGGCGCGGGCAGGGTGGCCCATGACGGGCGCTCGACCTGCAGCGCACGGGCGGCCTCATAAGCCCAGTGCGGATTGGCGAGATGGGCCTTGCCGACCATCACGACATCCAGCTCGGCATTGCGCACGGCGGCTTCGGCAACATCGGGGTATCCAAAGCCCCAGGCGCTGGCGACCGGCAGGCCGGCCTCGTCCCGAATGCGTTTCGCAATCGGTCCCATGAAACCCTTGGTCGCCCAAGGGATCTGCGCCTGCGGGGTCGAGAAGCCGATGCTGACGCTCATGAAATCAAGGCCATCTTCTTTGAACTGACGGGTCAGGGTGACGGCCTCTTCCATGTCCTCATCCATGCTGCCGTTGAATTCGGTCACACCGAAGCGCATGGTCAGCGGGAACTTCTCGGGCCAGACCTCGCGCACGGCAGCCAGCGTCTCGCGCAGGAACCGGCTGCGGTTCTCGAAGTTGCCGCCGTAGGCGTCGGTGCGCTGGTTGGCGTCCTTCGAGAAGAAGCTCTGCGCCAGATAGCCATGGGCGAAGTGCAGTTCGAGCCATTCGAAACCGGCATCGAGCGCCCGGCGCGCCGCGGCGACGAAGTCGGCCTTCACGCGGGCGATGTCGTCCAGCTCCATTGCGCGCGGGGTGCGGGGCAGGTTGTTGCCAAAGGCAATGGCAGAAGCTGCGATGGTTTTCCAATAGCGCGGATCATCGGCGCTGATATGGTCGTCGCCCTCCCACGGGCGGTTCGCGTTGGCCTTCCGACCCGCATGGGCGATCTGAATGCCCGGCACAGAGCCATGCGCCTTGATGGCCTGAACCATAGGCACGAAGCCCTGGGCCAGCTCATCGCTCCAGATGCCGAGGCAGTTCGGGGTGATCCGGCCCTCGGGGGCCACGGCCGTGGCTTCGACGATCACGAGGCCCGCACCGCCACGCGCCTGCGAGGCGTAGTTTTGCAGATGCCAGTCGGCGACCTGACCGTCAGTGGCGGAATACTGACACATCGGCGGCACAGCGATGCGGTTGCGCAGGGTTACGGATTTCAGGGTAAAGGGTTCAAACAGAACAGACATCTGACTTCCTGTAGATGGGATGTTCCAGATGTAGTCCCGATGGTCAGGACAGCAACTACGCGCCGGTCAAAGAAAAGGTGAGGGGCAGGGTGCCCCTGCCGGGTTCAGGATCTGCGGACCATAAAGCCGCCGATCAGCAGCATCACGGCGAATGCCATGACGGTCAGATAGATGAGACCTTCTTCGAAAAAGAGATGCCGGAAGTAGAGATAAATCAGGTCCGACTTGCACCCAGTGGTGTTCATCCCGCAGCCGAAACCGATGAGGTAAACATAGGCGAAAGTGGCGAGACCACCGACAATCAGCCCGACGACAATCAGAAACAGACCCATGACCGTCCTCCCACGATCAGAAATCGGCAAGACATGGCGGTCTGGCAAGAAAAAACATCGCAGCTGGCGGTGAGTGCTGGCATCGACGTTGCTACCGGGCTTGAAGATCAGGTTACCGCGGTGCCTTGGAGGAAAGGTCTGAGGATGGAGCCGCTGTTATAGAAAATTTTTGAAAATTGTCTATAACAGCGGCTCTCTTCGATGCTGGCCGCACACACCGTTTGAGTCTCAGCTAAGGCCCAACGCGGCTGTGAGATAGCCCGGATGTAAGGGTAAAAAGCTCGAACCTGGCATCCTGCAGATGAGACAGTCCTGGTGGCGATCAGCCTGTGATGCTCATGATAGCGCCGATATCGAACTCAGAGCAGTGCCGATGAATGGCAGCGCCGGGACAAGCTATCAGAATGGGGATACTGGCGCGCTGAAAGAGCTCAGATGACATTGCAGAGCTGCGCTGAAATCGCATGCTAACTCATTGAATTTTATAAACCTGGCAAAATATCGATATCATTTTGGCAATTTAGCTCATCATCTGGCAAAATAGCACTTTGTTTTACACTGGCGAAGCATGGATCATAATTCCCTATATATGTGAAAGGCTTAGCCAAATGTATGATTTTGACTAAGCGGATTCGCATAATATGAATTATGTCACGAATTATAAAATTACAGACGAGTTCTGCCCTCCAGCCTTTCGCCTGATTCCGCGCGCACTCCCGGGCGAAACAGCCTTTATTCCGCAGCGCGGACCTGGCTGCGGCCGAGGTGTTTGGCCTCGTACAAGGCGCGGTCCGCGGCTTCGGTCAGGCGCAGGAAATCCGGCTCGCCGCTGAATTCGGCCACGCCGATTGAGGCTGTCATGATGATGGATGTGCCGTCTTCCAGATGCAGCGGCCGGTTACGCAGCGCCGCCAGCAGCTGCTCACCGAAGCTTCGTGCCTCGATCAGATCCATTTCGGCAAGCGTGACCAGAAATTCCTCGCCGCCGTAGCGGAAGACAAAATCCCCGACCCGCGCGCTCTCGGCAATCACCTGCACACAATGGCGCAGTGCGAGATCGCCGACCGCATGGCCATAGCGGTCATTGACCGCTTTGAAATGGTCGATATCGACCAGCGCCACCGAAAATTTATGGCGCCTTTTGCGGGCCGTCTCGACCTCACGGGTCAGGATCGTATCCATAAAACGCCGGCTGAGCACGCCGGTCAGCGCGTCATGCCCGCCCTCAATCCGCGCGGCCGCACTGAAGCATTCCGCAACCAGCGCGCGGATCCGGGCCGCCTCATCATTCAGGCGCTGCAGCAGCAGCCGCAGATCCCCGCCGCGCCGGATCGCGGGCAGGATCTCGGCATCGATGCGCTCCATCACCCGTCTGGCGCGCTCGATCTCATGGGTGCCCTCAAAAATGACATCGCCGCGATGGCTGAGCCAGAGGCCGAATTCCGAGCTGCGCATATCGCTGAGCCGGTCGAGCTGGTCGCCGGTGGCAATCACATACATTGCCTCCTGGAGCCATTCCGCCATGGCAGCGCGTTGGGCCTCGCGCTCCTGGGACATGTTTTTCCCCAGCGAAAACAAGCGGAATGCCTCGGCGCTGCGGTCATTCTGACGGCTTTTCTCGACATAGGCGGTGTTCATAATATCAATGGCGATGCTGAGTGTCGCGACGGCGGCCCGCAGCATCGCGCTCTGATCCGCGTCGCTATATCGCCCGGCGGCAGCGGCAATCAGCCCGTCAATCATCAGGCGCAGGGCACGGGTCACCAGCTTGAGCGGCAGGCCGATCCGTGAATGCACCGCGCCGACATGCAACTGAACTTCCGCCATCTGCTGAAAATCCGGCGCGGCATCCGCCGGGAACAGGCCTGTCAGCCAGCGCCTCAGCGCCCCGGCCAGCCGGTCTGCGACCAGATCCTGCGACAGAAAATCCCGTGCATCCGGGTCTTTGCCGAGTTCGCTGTAGAAATTCTCCACAAGCTCGGGCGCCTTATCCGCCACCAGGGCAGAGAGCGAGCGGCGCACCGGCGGGGTCAGCGTGCTCTGCAGCCTTGCCCACTCATTGCTGAGCAGTTCTTTATCCCATTCACTCAAGCTTGCCATCGGTATCCCAAAGCCGGTCGGCCGCTGGAAAAACCGCCGCCGTTGCCCGGCCTCTCTATCCGCTCGGCGGCGGGAGAGCAATTGACGCTGCAGCGACAAAGCGCTGAGCCTGCCTGCGGCAGAGGGCCGGTCCTCCTGGTCTCTATTTGCCCATTCCGGCGGTCTCAGACCCGCCCCGGGTCAGGTAATAGGCGATCAGAATCGGCAGGAAGGTTGCGATGAAAACCACGATGGCAACCACATTGGTCACCGGGCGCTGACGGGGGCGGACCAGTTCATTGAGCATCCAGATCGGCAGGGTCGATTGCTGACCGGCGGTGAAAGTGGTTACGATCACCTCATCAAAGGACAGGGCAAAGGCCAGCATCCCCCCCGCCAGCAGGGCTGATCCCAGATTGGGCAGCAGCACATAGCGGAAGGTCTGGAACGCATTGGCGCCGAGATCGGCTGAAGCCTCGAGGATCCCGCCCGACAAGCGGCGCATCCGCGCCACCGCATTATTATAGACGATGACGATGCAGAAGGTGGCATGGCCCAACAGGATGGTCCAGACCGAGAAGGGAATGCCCATCATGCCAAAGGCCGAGCGCAGGCTCATGCCGGTGATCACCCCCGGCAGAGCAATCGGCAGCAGGATCAGCAGGGTGATCTGATTGCGGCCAAAAAAGCTGGCCCGGCTCATGGCGGCGGCGCAGAGCGTGCCCAGCACCATGGCCATCGCAGTGGAAATCGCCGCGACCTTCAGCGACAGCCAGAGCGGCGGCCATATATCGGGGCGCTCATACCAGGCCACGGCGAACCATTTCGTGGTCAGGCCTGGCGGCGGAAACTGATAGGTTTTCTCTTCGGTGGTGAAAGCATAAAGGAAAATCAGCAGGATCGGCAGATGCAGGAACAACAGGCCCAGCAGGGCACCGATGCGCAGCAGAACGGAGGGGCGCTCAGAGGGCATCAAACGCCCCCGCTTTTTTCGCCAGCCCGAGATAGACCAGCATGATCAGGATCGGCACCACGGCAAAGGCGGCGGCAAGCGGGATATTTCCGGCGGTGCCCTGCAGCTGATAGACCGCCATGCCGATGAAATTCGCCGAATTTCCGACGATCTGCGGGATGATGTAATCGCCCAGCGTCAGCGAAAAAGTAAAAATCGAGCCGGCGATCACCCCAGGCAGAGCCAGCGGCAGGATCACCCGGCGCAGGGTCTGGGACTGTGTGGCACCCAGATCGGCCGAGGCCTCCAGCAGCGAGGCGGGCACCCGTTCCAGCGCCGCCTGCATCGGCAGGATCATATAGGGCAGCCAGACATAGACGAAGACCATGAAAGTGCCGAGCGGTGAGGTCGAGAGCGAGGAGCTGCCGATTACCGGCATCGATAACAGCCCGTCGATCACGAAGGAGGTGCCACTCGCTCCGGCAGCCCAGCTGAGGATGCCCTCTTTGGCGAGGATCAGCTTCCAAGCGTAGACCTTCACCAGGTAGCTTGACCACAAAGGCAGCATCACCCCGAGGTAGAAGACCGCCTTCCAGGGCCCGCAGGCAAAGCGGGCGGCGTAAAAAGCAACCGGAAAGGCGATAAATGCGCAGGCCAGGGTAACCGCCGCCGCCATCAGCACCGTACGCAGCAGGATATCGAGATTTTGCGGCCGGAACAGCTCGGCATAGGTTTTCAGCGTCAGTTCTTCGCGCACCATTCCCGAGAATTCATCGATCGAGTAAAAGCTCTGCAGCAGCAAAGCCGCGAGCGAGCCGAGATAAATGATCCCGAGCCAGAGCAGCGGTGGCAGCAGCAGCAGGAACAGCAACAGCCCCGGCCTGCGCCAGAACAACCCGGTCAGGCGGTCAGCGCTGGTGCGGGCGGGAAAGATCGCGGGGCTGGTCATGGCTCCTCCATCACATTCAGCGCCGCACGCTCAAAGCTCAGGCTGACCTGCATACCTTCGGCCGGAACCGGCTGACCCGCGGGCACAAAGGCGGCCAGCTGGGTGCCTGCAGCCTCAATCATCACCCGCGTGCCTGAACCGAGGTAGCGCAGCGCTGTCACCGCGCCGCTGAGGGCGCCGCTTTCACCAAGACGGATCTGTTCCGGCCGGATCGAGGACCAGCGCGCCGGACCTCCCAGCTGTTGGGTCAGCGCCGGCGGCAGCAGATTGGACGAGCCGACGAAATCGGCCACAAACCGGGTGCGGGGCTGGTTGTAGATCTCGGCCGGGCGGCCGATCTGGGCGATCCGGCCCTGCGAGAAGACCGCGAGCCGGTCCGCCATCGACAGGGCCTCATGCTGGTCATGGGTGACAAAGACAAAGGTCAGGCCAAGACGCTGCTGCAGAGCCTTCAGCTCATCCTGCATCGCCTCGCGCAGCTTAAGATCCAGCGCCCCGAGCGGCTCATCCAGCAGCAGAACCCTGGGCCGGTTCACCAGGGCGCGGGCAAGGGCCACGCGCTGGCGCTGGCCACCGGAAAGCTGACCGGGTCTGCGGCTGCCGTAATCGGCGAGCTTCACGAGGTCGAGCATCGCCTCGGCCTGGTCATTGCGGGCGCGACGGCCCAGGCCTTTGACCATCAGCCCATAGGCAACATTCTCACGCACCGACATATGCGGAAACAGCGCATAATCCTGAAAGACCGTATTCACATTGCGCAGATGCGGCGGAATGCGCGAGACATCCTCGCCGAAAATGCGGATCGCGCCGCTGTCGGGCTGTTCAAACCCCGAGATCAGGCGCAGGCAGGTGGTTTTGCCCGAACCCGAGGGGCCGAGCATTGCGAAAAACGACCCCTCCTCGATCTGCAGATCGACATCGTCCACCGCTTTCACAGCGCCGAAATGACGCGAGGTTTTCACGAATTCAACAGCAATGGCCATACGCTATCCCGAGGCAAAAGGGGCGGCCTGCCCTCACGGCGCGGACAGATCCGCAGGCCGGCCCGCAGGCAGGGCGAAAGCCGGGCTGACCCCGCCCGGAGGCAGGGTCAGATGTTGCGCGCTCAGCGTCCGCCGATGACCCCGATGTAATCCGAGACCCAGCGGTAATAGGGTACACAGGCCCCCTCACCCTGCGCGCAGTTCGAGACCGGGGTGGTCCAGAAGCGGATCTTCTCAAAATCATCGAGGCCGTTCCGGGTGCAGATCTCGGGGGTCAGCATGCCGCGCTTATCAGTGCAGGCGGCCAGAACGCTGGGATTGGCGCCGAACCAGACCGCCAGGTCAGACTGCAGGTTTGAGGACAGCTGGTGATCAAACCACATATAGGCGCAGTTCGGGTTTTTCGCATCGACATGCAGCATTGAAGTATCGGCCCAGCCGGTCGCACCCTCTTTCGGGATCACGCTGGCCACCGGCACATTCTCGGCCTGCAGCAGATTGACCATGAAGGGCCAGGAACCCGAAGCGACAATGCCCTCATTCTTGAAATCATCCATCTGGATGAAAGCATCATGCCAGTAACGGCTGGTCAGCTCGCGCTGGCCTCGCAGCAGATCCAGCGCCGCCGCATATTGCTCTTCATTCAGCTCATAGACCGAGGTGATGCCCAGTTCCGGCCTGGTCTCCATCAGATATTGCGCCGCATCAGCGACATAGATCGGCCCGTCATAGGCCTGGACCCGGCCCTTGTTGGATTTGCCATCGGGCAGGGTCTGCTCCTCAAACACCACATTCCACGAGCTGGGCGGTTCCTTGAACACTTCGGTGTTATACATCAGCACATTCGGCCCCCACATATAGGGCACGCCGTAATGCACCCCATTGACCGTATGCCAGGGCGCATCTTTCAGCCGGTCATCCACCTCTTTCCACGAGGGGACCAGGTCGATATTCACCGGCTGCACCCGGCCGCCGGCGATCAGCCGCAGCGAGGCATCGCCCGAAGCGGTGACAAGATCGAAACCGCCCTCATTCATCAGCGCGACCATCTCATCCGAAGTGGCGGCGGTCTTGACCGAGACTTTACAGCCGGTCTTTTCCTCAAAGCCGGTCACCCAGTCAAAGGCCTTGTCGGTTTCGCCGCGCTCAATATAGCCCGCCCAGGCGACGATCGAGAGTTTGCCCTCGCCCGGACCGAGTTCAGAGATTTGCGCCATCGCAGGCGTCAGCGCGGTCAGAACAGACAGCGCCGTCGTGCAGATCAGTTTCAGGCTGGTCATCGTCACTCTCCCCTTGGTAATCCCGGGCTGGGCCGGATCAGGCTGCAGCTGCATTTCACAGTCTTGTGAGGCGAGCCTAGGCGAGGCGATGACTTTCGCAAAAGTAAATTTATGCGGGCTGAATTCGTTTTTTCCAATGCCGCTGGCGCGCCCCTCCCCCGGCATCAGTGGCGGCTGAAACCCGCGCCAGAGAGGGCAGCCTGACAGGGCAGAAAACTGCTGTGCTGGCGCAGGTCAGATAGCATCCGCGCAGGGGCCACAGCTGGCCTGTGCTTTTACCCGGCCCCATCGGGCAATGGCTGGCGCGCCGCAGCCTGCAGCCTGTACTCGGGGCGGATCCCACAGCGCATTGAGGATGTGACCGCCTGGCGCAGATCCTGTAAGGGCGGGGCCGGTCCGCCGGGGCCCTGCAGAACAACCTCCCGTTACTGCCCCTTGCCTCCGCCGGGCCGCCAGGCGCATTCTGTTGGCGCTACAACATGGGGCCACGCCAGGGTGAGAATGCGATGGAACTGAAATGGCTGGAAGATTTCCTCAGCCTGGCGGCGCATCGCAGCTTTTCGCGGGCCGCAGAAATGCGGTCAGTCACCCAGCCCGCCTTCAGCCGCCGTATCCGTTCGCTTGAGATCTGGCTGGGGGCGGAACTGTTCAACCGCACCAGCTATCCGGTTACCCTGACCCAGGAGGGCCGGGCCTTTCGCGAGACCGCCGAGGAAGCGGTGCGGCTGCTTTATCAGAGCAAGGCCAGCCTGCAGGGGCTGGGATCGGGGCAGCTGCCCCAGGCCAGCTTCGCCCTGACCGCCCTGCATACGCTCAGCACCACCTTTGTGCCGCGCTGGCTGACCGGATTGCGCGCCGAGATCGGGCCGGTCGGCAGCCGGGTGCTGCCGGAAAATTTCGCCCTCTGTCTGCAGGCCCTGGCCGAGGGCGGCTATGATTTTTTCCTGACCTTCCATCACCCGAGCGTGCCCCTGCCGCTCGATCCGCAGCGTTTCCCGCATGCGCGGGTTGGCGCAGATCAGCTGGTGGCAGTGGCCGAGGCGGGCCAGCTGGCGGCATGGCGGGCCGCGGCTGGCCCCCTGCCGATGCTGCACTATTCGCGCGGCTCATTCCTCGGCCTGCTGACCTCGGTTGCCCAGAGCCTGCCCGGCGCCCCTGCCACCCAGGTGGTGCATGTGAATGAGAATTCGATTGCCGAGGCGATGCGCTCAATGGTGCTCGAAGGCCATGGCGTGGCCTGGCTGCCCGAGGCGCTGATCAGCGCTGATCTGGCATCGGGGCGTCTGGAACGGGTCGCCCCTGCCCTGCCCATGGAAATTCGTCTCTATCGTAATGCGGAAAGGGCGCGGCCAATCGTTGAGAAAGTCTGGAGCGTGGCCAGCCGGGACTCCAGGGGTTATGCTGAAACGGCATAGACCGGACGGCAACGGCATTGGTCCTGCGTCCGAGGGAAGATTAGAAGCAGGCTGATTGCCCGGTCGGGGCCTCGGGGCCTGGCAGGGGAGCGCGTTCAGAAAGGTCCGCAGCATGTCCGTCCGTTTGCTCTATAATGCCCGCTATGCGACGCTGGTGCTGGCCGCGGCTGCAGCCCTGCTCTGCTGCGCTCTCGCCTTCTGGTCGCTGTGGTGGCTGCTGCCCGGACTGATCGCCGCCGCGCTTACCCTGCTGGGCCTGCATGATCTCAGACAGACCCGCCATGCGATTTTGCGCAACTATCCCGTCATTGGCCATCTGCGCTTTATCATTGAAAGCTTTCGCCCCGAGATCCGCCAGTATCTGATCGAGGGCGACCGCGATGAGGAACCCTTCTCGCGTGAGGCCCGGGCGCTGGTCTATCAGCGCGCCAAAGGCGCCGAGGACAAACGCCCCTTTGGCACGACGCAGAATGTCTATGCTTCGGGCTATTCCTGGATCACCCATTCGGCTGAGCCGGTCCATCTGGCCGATAAAGACTTCCGCGTGCCGATCGGCGGGCCGGACTGCACCCAGCCCTATGATGCAAGTCTTTATAATATATCGGCAATGAGCTTTGGCTCGCTGTCAGGCAATGCCATTCTGGCGCTGAATAAGGGCGCGAAACTGGGCGGATTTGCCCATGATACCGGCGAGGGGTCGATCTCGCGCTATCACCGCCAGGGCGGCGGCGATCTGATCTATCAGGTGGCCTCGGGCTATTTCGGCTGCCGCAATGAGGACGGCAGTTTCTCGCCGGAAAAATTCGCGGTTCAGGCCGCTGATCCCCAGGTAAAGCTGATCGAGCTGAAACTGAGCCAGGGAGCAAAACCGGGCCATGGCGGCATGCTCCCCGCCTCCAAGATCACCCGTGAGATTTCCGAGGCGCGCGGCATTCCGATGGGGGTCGACTGCATTTCCCCGGCCGCGCATAGCGCTTTCTCCTCGCCGCTGGGACTGATGCGTTTCATCGCCGAGCTGCGACAGCTGGCCGGGGGCAAGCCCGTGGGCTTTAAGCTCTGTATCGGTCACCGCCGGGAGTTTATGTGCATGGTGAAGGCGATGCTGGAAACCGGCATCACCCCCGATTTCATCGTCGTCGATGGCAAAGAGGGCGGCACAGGTGCTGCGCCGCTGGAATTCGCCAACCGGGTCGGCATGCCGATGCTCGAGGGGCTGACTTTCGTGCATAATACCCTGCGCGGCGCCGGTCTGCGCGACCGGATCTGCATCGGTGCTGCCGGCAAGATCATCTCGGCCTTTGACATCGCCCGCGCGCTGGCGCTCGGCGCGGACTGGTGCAATTCCGCCCGCGGCTTCATGTTCTCGATCGGCTGCATCCAGGCGCAGAGCTGCCATACCAATAAATGCCCGGTCGGCATCGCCACCCAGGATCCGTTGCGGCAAAAGGCGATTGATGTCCTGGACAAAAGCGAGCGCGTTGCGCGCTTCCACCGCAATACCATGCATGCGCTTGGCGAGCTGGCCGGGGCTGCGGGTCTGAGCGATCCGCGCGATTTCATGCCCTATCACTTCATGTTCCGCAATAAAGACAATGAATTCAGCGACGGCAATGAGGTCTACAGCTATCTGCCCGAAGGCTTCCTGCTGGCCGGGGAAGAGATCAAAGGTCTGGAAAGCTGGTACAGCCGCTGGGACCGGGCCCGGGCCGACAGCTATGCCCCTTCTGAAATCCCGTTTGGCCCCTTCGAGCGTAAACCCCGCGCGGTGTGATCCGCGCCGGGGGCAAAGCGGGTTTAGCGACCCTCTCTGAAGAACCATACATCATTGTACGGATCGCGCAGCGGCGTTATTCAGGCGCCGGGGCGCCGTCCTGCGCGCCGTAGAGAGAGCGCCAGATATGGAACATCAGCAGAAATCACCCCCGCGCGTCACACGCTTTGACGGGCTGGACTTTGCGCCCCGCTTTGCTTTCCCGCAGATGTGTAAGGTTGTGGAAGTGGCGGGCCTTGCCGATCGCAGTGCCCTGGCAGGTGGCTTCGCCCGGTTCACTGCCGCCGAAATTCCCTGGCAACTGCGCTATGATGAGCTGATCCTGGTGCTGGAAGGCGAATTCACCGTCGAGACCGCCGAGGGGCGGCTCAGCGCCGGGCCGCGTGACACGATCTGGCTGCCGGCAGGGACCAAAGTCACCTATATCGCCGAGAATGCTCTGGTGTTTTACAGTCTGCAGCCTGCCTCCTGGGCCAGCGAGGAGGCCGCGCTGTGAGCCGCCGCATCACCCATCTGCCGAAAAATGACCGCAGCCTCGGCTGGAGTGCGATCCTGCCGAAACGCCCGCCGCGCCCGGCCCTGCAGGGGGATCAGACTGCTGATATCGTGGTGATCGGCGCAGGCTTTGCCGGTCTCGGTGCGGCGCGGCGCCTTGCCGAGCTGAATCCGGGCCTCGATATTGCGCTGATCGAGGCCGACCTGGTCGGCGAGAATGCCTCGGGCCGCAATTCGGGCTTTGGCATCGATCTGCCACATAATACCGGCTCGTCGATGGAGGAGCTGGCGCGCGGCCGCGCCTATCTGCGGCTGTCACGCGCCGGGATTTCTGCCCTGCGCGATACCGTTACGCGGCATCAGATTGACTGCGACTGGAGCGAGGACGGCAAGTTCCACACTGCCAGCTCGGATCGGGGTCGCCGGGAAGTGCTTGTTCCGACAACAGAAGAGCTGGACCGGCTGGGAGAAAGCTATCGCTGGCTGGACCGCGAGGCCTGCGCCGCCCGGCTGGGCACCGGCCATTTCGCCGCCGCGGTTTATACCCCGGGCACTGTGCTGCTGAACCCCTCCGCGCTGTGCCGCGGCCTGGCCAGCGCGCTGCCGGAAAATGTCCGGCTCTATGAGAACAGCCCGGTCATTGAGGCTGATTTTGGTCCGGTGATCACGCTGAAAACCCCGCAGGGCAGCCTGCGCGCGGCAAAGGCGATTATTGCGGTGAATGGCTTTGCCATGCGCTTTGGCTTCTGGAAGGGGCGGCTGCTGAATTTTGCGGCCCACGCCAGCCTCACCCGGCCCTTGACCAGTGAGGAACAGGCAAAGATTGGCAATATCGCCCCCTGGGGTACCACGCCCGCCAATGCCTTTGCCGGGGTGACGCTGCGCTATACCAATGACCGGCGCATTCTGGTCCGCCAGAATATTCATTTCCAGCCCTCGATGCAGGTCAGTCCGGCCTTGCAGGCCCGGGTGCGGCGCGGGCATCAGCGGCTGTTTGAGACCCTGTTCCCGGCTTTGCCGGGCGTGACGATGGAGCATAGCTGGACCGGTTTCATCTGCCTGTCGCGCAATGGCACGCCTGGCTTTGGCCAGATGGCCCCGAATATCTGGAGCGCGGTCTGCCAGAATGCGGTGGGGGTGACCAAGGGCACGATGAGCGGCAGAATGGCGGCGACTATGGCGCTTGGTGCCGAGGATCCGCTGCTGGCCGATATGATCAGTCTTGGCCAGCCCAATGCGGTTCCGCCCCGACCATTTCTGGACATTGGTGTCCGGGCAAAATTCGCCTGGGAGATCTTTACCAATCGCCACGAGGCCTGACCCCGGGGGGGCGAACATCCAGCCGGGGGGCCCGTCTGGCGGTGCTGATGCGCGGCGCGGATTTCAGCTGGCACGCCCCGGCGCAGATCGCCGAACTGACCCGGCTGCAGGAAATTGCCTGGGAGGGCTGAGGCAGGGTCTTCCCCATGGGGAAGCGGCGGCATGAGCCGCCGCCGCTCGTGCGGCGCGCTGTGAGGATCAGAACGCGAAACAGCGTGACGCCGGCGGCCCGAGAGGGCTTTGCCCCGAATGGCGGCCCGATCTCATACCTGGGCCTCCGGCCTGCCCCTGCCTCAGCGATTTCAGATGCCGCTGATCCTGTCCCTGCCTTCCGCCATTATACGAATTTCCGCAGGATACAGGGCACGGTCTGACATTCACTGCTGAGCGTCCGGCTGGCCATCAGCTCAAAAACCCTGTCCAGCATCCTCGGCACATCCTGCTCTACCATGCCGATATTCCCGGGCAGGAATGAGCCGAAAGGATCCCAGTCAAAACAGCCGAAACGCAATCTGCTCTGCGCCGCGCCCAGACTGCTGCGCCAGCGGATCACCCCTTCAAGCGAAATCGTCGAATTGACGAACAGGCCCAGCGGATGCGCCGGTCCCAGCCGCTCCAGCGCGCTGGCGGCGCGATCAGCGGAATAGCCGGTTGCGAGTATGTGATGCTCGGGCACCGCAATGCCACGGCTTTCATGCGCGGTCAGAAAACCGCGCAGACGCATGGCGGTGTTATGATCACTCAGCCGGCCGCCGACGAAATGCAGCGCCCCGCCGCTTCCGGGATCGCTGTCGCATTTGTGCAGGATCAGCTCGGTCAGCTGCTGCGCCGCCGTAAAATTGTCAGAGACAACCGAAGGCGCCAGCGCGCCGGGCAGATCAAGGTTGATCACCTGCACCCCTGCACTTTTGCACAAAGAGGCAATCCGGTCCGGGTCGGTGGCGCCGGTGGCGATCAGGCATTCCGCCTGGTAGGAAATCAGCTCGCGCGCGGCCTCAAATTCCAGCTCCGGGTCGCGCCGGGTGCAGGTGATCACCGGAAACAGCCCGCGCGCCCGGGCCATGGTCTCAAACTCTTCAGCGATCCGCCCGAAATAGCGGTTATCGTATTTGGGAATGATCATGCCGACGATGTTTGACTTTTCGCGGCGCAGCAGGCTGGCCTGCACATTCACCGCATAGCCCTCTTCGCCGGCAATGCGCATCACCCGCTCGGCAAGGCTGCGGCTGATTCGACGCTTTTGCCAGGTGCCGTTCAGCACCGAGCTCACGGCACTGGGCGAGGCACCGGCCAGGCCGGCCAGATCGTAAATTGTCGGCTTTTTTCTGCTCGTTTCCAAACCGCCGCCCCCCTTCCTGCCGCCCGCTCTTTCCCCTCTACACCTCTTTCTTGACAAAGTGAAATCGATGGAGCAGCAATTGCACAATCGATTGAGCAAAGCTCAGTTGATTGTCCCAGGGAGGGGGCAGCGGAGGGAAATCGTAAGCCGAACCTGCTGATCCGGGAAAAGTCCGGGCGGCAGGTCAGAGGGCTGTTCCTTCAGCAGGCGCCCCGGGCATGTTAAACATGGAGGAGGAAACCATGACCAGACTTACAGGCCTGCTGTCCACATCGGCCGTCTGCGCCGCTTTCATCGCCACTGCGGCTTCGGCCCAGACCGTGGCCTTCCTGATGCCGGATCAGGCATCAACCCGCTATGAAGAACATGACTGGCCCGGTTTTGAGGCCAAAATGGCCGGGCTCTGCGCTGATTGCACGCTGGTCTATCAGAATGCCAATGGCGATGTGGCGCTGCAGCAGCAGCAGTTCAATTCGGTGATCGCACAGGGCGCCAAAGTGATTGTGCTCGATCCTGTCGATTCCGCCGCAGCCGCCGGGCTGGTCGAGATCGCCCATTCCCAGGATGTGAAGGTCATCGCCTATGACCGCCCCATTCCGGACAAGGTCGCAGATTTTTATGTCTCTTTCGATAATGAGGGCATCGGCTATGCCATCGCCCAGTCGCTGGTCGAGCATCTGAAAGCCTCGGGCGTGCCCGATGGCGCGGGCGTGCTGCAGATCAATGGCTCGCCCACCGATGCTGCCGCTGGCCTGATCCGCGACGGCATCGACCGCGCCCTTGATGCCTCGCCCTATAAAACCCTGTCCGAATTTGACACCCCCGACTGGGCACCGCCGAAAGCCCAGGAATGGGCCGCAGGTCAGATCACCCGTTTCGGCGGTGATATCAAAGGCATCGTGGCGGCGAATGACGGCACCGGCGGTGGCGCGATCGCGGCGCTGAAAGCGGCAGGGGCTGATCCGCTGCCGCCGGTCACCGGCAATGACGCGACCATTGCCGCGCTGCAGCTGATCATCGCCGGGGATCAGTATAATACCATCTCCAAACCCTCTGAAATCGTTGCCGCGGCGGCGGCTGAAGTGGTGGTGAAACTGCTGGCGGGCGAGACGCCGCAAGCCACGACCACGCTTTACGACACGCCCTCGCAGCTCTTTGTTCCGGCCGTGGTCACCCAGGCCAATATCAAAGAGCTGATCTTTGATGCCGGCATTCAGACCAGTGCCGAGGTCTGCACCGCCGAATATGCCGATGCCTGTGCGGCCCTCGGCATCACTCAGTAACCAGCGCGTTTCGTGACGCCTGGCGCATGAGCCCCGGCCTGCCCGTGCCAGCGGGCAGGCCAACCCTGCAGAGGAAAAAACATGAGCACCCCTGGTTCGGCCCCGATCCTGCGCCTCAATGGCGTCTCAAAAAGCTTTGGCGCGGTTTCCGCCCTGACCGATATCGCGCTTGAGGTTTACCCCGGCGAGGTGGTCGCGCTGGTCGGCGACAATGGCGCGGGCAAATCCACGCTGGTCAAGGTCCTGGCCGGGGTGCATCAGCCCACATCGGGCATAGTGGAATTCATGGGCGAGGAGGTGTCGCTGACCTCGCCTGGCAAAGCGCTTGAGCTGGGCATTGCCACGGTATTCCAGGACCTGGCGCTTTGTGAAAATCTTGATGTCGTCGCCAATCTGTTTCTGGGCCAGGAGCTTTCGCCCTGGCGGCTCGATGAGGTGCAGATGGAGGTCCGCGCCTGGACCCTGCTCAAAGAGCTCGCGGCCCGCATCCCCTCGGTGCGCGAACCTGTGGCATCGCTTTCGGGTGGGCAGCGCCAGACCGTCGCCATCGCGCGCTCGCTGCTGACCAGCCCGAAGATCATCATGCTCGACGAGCCCACCGCCGCCCTTGGTGTCGCCCAGACCGCAGAGGTGCTGAACCTGATTGAGCGGGTACGCCAGCGCGGGCTGGGGGTGATCCTGATCTCGCATAATATGGATGATGTGCGGGCCGTGGCGGACCGGATTGTCGTGCTGAGGCTCGGGCGCAACAATGGCGAGTTTACCGCCGATACCTCGCACCAGGACCTTGTCGCCGCAATCACCGGCGCCAGTGAAAATGCGGTCTCGCGCCGCGCCGCCCGCAAGAATGAAGAGGCAGTTCAGTAACATGGCGCAAGACACTCAACAAACCGCACCGGTCAGCCTCGACAGGGCCGACAGCAGGCTCCGCCATGATCAGGGGCTGAGGGGCGCGCTGCGCGGCTTTATCGATCAGGTGCGCTCGGGCGATCTCGGTATGCTGCCGGTGGTGATCGGTCTGATCCTGATCTCAACCGTATTCACCATCCTCAATCCGGTGTTTCTGGCCCCCAATAACCTGGTGAACCTGCTGTTTGATGCCGCCGCCGTGGGGCTGATCGCGCTTGGCGTGGTCTGTGTGCTGCTGCTGGGCGAGATTGATCTCTCGATCGGCTCGATGAGCGGCCTTGCCTCGGCCATGGTCGGGGTGCTCTGGGTTCAGGCCGGGCTGCCTTTGCCGCTGACCATTCTGGCGGTGGTGCTGACCGGGGCGCTGGTCGGCGCGGTCTATGGCCTGCTGCGCAATGCCTTTGAAATGCCCAGCTTTGTCGCAACGCTTTCAGGCCTGCTCGCGCTGCTCGGGTTGCAGCTCTATCTGCTGGGCCCGACCGGCTCGATCAACCTGCCCTTCTCATCCTCTCTGGTCCGCTTTGGCCAGATCCTGATCCTGCCCGCCTGGGTCTCCTATCTGCTGGCAGTGCTGCCAGGGCTGCTGATCATCACCGGCGGGCTTCAGAACGGACAAAAGCGCCGTGCGGCAGGTCTGAGCGCGCCGGGACTGAGCGTGACCATCACCAAAGCCGCAGCCCTCAGCGCGGCGCTGATCTTTGCCGTCTATTACCTCGAGCTGGGGCGCGGCGTGCCGCTGATCTTTGGCGTCTTTACCCTGTTCGTGGTGGCGCTGAATTATGCGCTGACCCGCACCAGATGGGGCCGCTCGATGTTTGCCGTCGGCGGCAATGCCGAAGCCGCCCGGCGCTCGGGCATCAATGTCCGGCGCATCCGGCTTTCGGCTTTTGTCATCTGCTCAGCCCTTGCCGCGCTTGGCGGTGTCTTTGCCGCCGCACGCCTGGCCTCGGCCAGCCAGCAGGCCGGTACCGGGGATGTGAACCTCAATGCGATTGCCGCAGCGGTGATCGGCGGCACCTCGCTTTTTGGCGGCCGTGGCTCGGCCTGGTCGGCTTTGCTTGGCGTGATCGTCATCATGGCGATCTCAAACGGGCTGACGCTACTGAACCTCTCATCCTCGCTGCGCTATATGATCACCGGAGCTGTCCTCGCCATTGCAGTGATCGTTGACTCGCTCGCCCGCCGCTCCCGCGCCAGCCATGGCCGCGCCTGAGCCCGTGCCAGACATCTGTTTTATCGGAGAAGTAACATGACCGGACGCCTGCAAGGTAAAACCGCCGCAATCACCGGGGCCGCTTCAGGGATCGGCCTGGAATGTGCCCGCATCCTGATCGAGGAAGGCGCAGAGGTGGTGCTGATCGACCGGGCGGCCGACCGGCTCGCCACGCTTTGCCAGGATCTGGGGCCTGCGGCAAAACCGCTGGTGGTCGATCTGCTGGACGGAAAGCAGGTGTCCTCGATGCTGCCGAAAATCGAGGCTCTGGTCGGGCCGCTGGATATTTTCCACGCCAATGCCGGGGCCTATATCGGCGGCCCGGCGGCAGAGGGCGATCCTGATGCCTGGGACCGGATGCTGAACCTTAATATCAATGCCGCGTTCCGCTCGGTCCAGGCGGTGCTGCCTGCGATGATCGAACGTAAAACCGGCGATATCATCTTCACCAGCTCGGTTGCCGGCGTCGTGCCGGTGATCTGGGAGCCGGTCTATACCGCCTCTAAATTCGCGGTACAGGCCTTCCTGCATGCAACCCGGCGCCAGGTCTCGCAATATGGGATCCGCATGGGCGCGGTGCTGCCTGGCCCGGTGGTGACGGCGCTGATCGATGACTGGCCGCGCGAGAAGATGGAAGAGGCTCTGGCCAGTGGCTCGCTGATGCAGCCGCGCGAAGTAGCCGAGGCCGTGCTGTTCATGCTGACCCGCTCGCGCGGGGTGGTGATCCGCGATCTGGTGATCCTGCCAAACAGTCTCGATCTGTGACGGAGGCGCAGATGGCACTGAGCGCACCAAAGCTGCTTCTGGGGATCGATGTCGGCACCGGCAGCGCCCGGGCCGGGCTTTTCACCCTGGCGGGTGAAATGCTGGCCACGGCAAAACACCCGATCTCGCTGCACCGCGAAGGCGGGGATATCGTCGAGCAATCAAGCGAGGAGATCTGGCAGGCGGTTTGTCATGCGGTGCGGGAAACCCTGGCCAGTGCCGGGGCCGATCCGGCCCAGGTCACCGGAATCGGCTTTGACGCCACCTGCTCGCTGGTCGTTCTGGGCGAGAATGGCGCGGCGCTGCCGGTCGGCGACCCGGCACATCCCGAGCGCAATATAATGGTCTGGATGGATCACCGGGCCCTGCCCCAGGCGGAGCGGATCAATGCCAGCGGGCACCGGGTGCTGGACTATCTGGGCGGCCGGGTCTCGCCCGAGATGGAAACGCCGAAGCTCTTGTGGCTGAAGGAAAACCGGCCCGGGATCTATGCCAGTGCCTGGCAGTTCATGGATCTGACCGATTATCTCACCTGGCGCGCCACCGGCGATCTTGCGCGCTCGGTCTGCACTGTTACCTGCAAATGGACCTATATCGCGCATGAGGCCAGCTGGGATGCCTCCTATTTTAGCGCCATTGGCCTTGGCGATCTGGCCGAAGAGGGGTTCAGCCGGATCGGCGCCAATGTCGTTGCCGTCGGCAGCCCGCTTGGCACCGGGCTGAGCGAAAAAGCCGCCCGCGACCTCGGTCTGATCCCCGGCACAGCGGTCGGGGCCGGGCTGATCGATGCCCATGCGGGCGGCGTCGGATCGGTCGGCGCACGGGCCAGCGGTGGCCCCGGGAGCAATATGGCCTATGTGTTCGGCACCTCTTCCTGCACCATGACCTCAACCACTGAACCGGTCTTCGTGCCCGGCGTCTGGGGGCCCTATTACTCGGCCATGATCCCGGGCCTGTGGCTCAATGAGGGCGGCCAGTCGGCGGCAGGGGCGGCAATTGAGGCGCTGCTGAACCTGCATCCCTATGCCGAAACCGCAAGACGGCAGGCAGAGGAACAGGGTCTGAGCCTGCCCGACGCCCTGACCGCTGCAGTCGAGTCGCGGCTGAACAGCGAGGCGGATCTGGCCGGGCTGCTCGGTACTCTGCATGTGGTGCCGGAATTTCTGGGCAATCGCGCGCCCTTTGCCGATCCGAATACCCGGGCCGCCATTATCGGCCTTGGCATGGATCAGGGCTTTGACAGCCTGCTCTCGCTCTATCTCGCGGGGCTGTGCGGCATTGGCTATGGCTTGCGCCAGATCCTTGAGGTCCAGGCAAAGGCCGGGGCTGAGGTGGGGCGGATCGTGATCAGCGGTGGTGCGGGCCGCAGCCCGCTGATCCGCCAGCTGCTGGCCGATACCACCGGGGTCGAGGTCGCTGCCCCGGCAGCGGAAGAGCCGGTACTGCTCGGTGCGGCCATCCTGGGCAGCGTCGCCTCGGGCAGTCATCCGGACTTTCCCCAGGCCATGGCACAGATGTCGCGTTTTGCGACCTCCTACACGCCACGGGGCGGTGAGATGCAGGATCTGCATCTCAGCCGCTTCCGTATCTTTGAAAAGCTGCAAAGCCTCACCCGCGAGGCGATGACGCCCGGCGCGGCCCGGTGAGTTCCTGACCCGGACCGCCTCCATGATAATGCGATCTTCGTATTGCTATGGAAGGGCCTGAAACCGGGGGGCTCACCGCGCCCCCCGGGCTTTTTCCAAAGCAGCTATAGCCTGCGGTTGATGGCAGTGCTGCGCGAGGCGTGACATGACGCGGCAGCGAAAGGCTCTCATCCCGATATCCGGCATCAGATATCAGGCCGCAGGCGCAGTGCCGGGTCAGGGCTTATGTCCCGGCTACGCAGGAAACGCCGGAAACAGGCGAAAAGCCCGCAGTGGTGGCGGCTGCCATGAAGGCAAGGCGCGCGCTGGCGGCGTCTGACAGGCAATGCATCGCGGAATCGATGCGTTCAAGCGCCCTCTGACGCGCTTTATCCTGTACCGGCCAGTCTTTCCGCAGCCAGTAACGCGCCTGTTCGATTGTTGAGATTTTTCGGATGTCACCCGCAGGAGTGACGGCAATATGCAGGGGTTTGCCCCAGTCAGTTTCTATCATTGCTCTTATCTGGGGATCAGGGGCCGCGCTTGCAAGACCCGGCGCAAAAGGCCTTGCTCGCGGCTCTGTGACGCCCGGGCCCGGCGAAAAAAATCGCAAAATGTCTTGCTCCGTCTGGCCTGATCCTGTAGGCGTTATGAGCATTTCGTTTTTCGACCCTGATCCATATGGCGCAGCTCTCGATTATCGCTCGTGCCAAGCCGTCACATGTTGTGGGCGGCATCTACTAAAAAGGATCCTCACGATGGCAAATGGCACCGTGAAATGGTTTAACGAAACCAAAGGCTTCGGTTTCATCGCTCCGGAAGGCGGCCGCAAGGACGTGTTCGTGCACATCACCGCTCTCGAGCGTGCTGGCCTGCGCACCCTGAACGACGGTCAGGCTGTCAGCTTCGACATCGAGCCGGGCCGTGACGGCCGCGAATCGGCTGTCAATATCAAGGTTCTGTGATAGCTGGCCTGCCTCACCGGCAGGCTGCCTGACCAGCAATAGTACAGTGACAGAACGGGCCTAGCCGCCAGATCCGTCGTTTTCCCTATCGGGGTGACATTGCGATGAATATGTCCTGTCAGCTTCTGTAAGTCAGACACAACGAGCGCCCGGAAGAGCAATTCTTCCGGGCGCTTTTGTATTCCAGAAGAGAAGCGGCTCCGCCCCCCTGCGCAATGCGGCCAGCCGTGCCGCATCGGCGTTACCTGCCCGGACCAGCCAGGGCAGAGACCGGGTACTGCCCCGGAAGTCGTTGCGAAAATCACCGCGCCAGACCCTGCCCGCCCGCCGTCCGCTCAGTCAGCACAGCCAGTGGCAATGTCACACGACAAGGCTGGATTTATCCCGGCAAAACCCCTACCCCTATAACACGATCTTTCGCGCTGGCATAATCGCGGAGGATTAGTGTTTTAAGACATTTGCAGCAGCAGGCACCACGCAGGTCTTCCGCCCGATGCTGAGATTGGTACCGGTCGGACCGGGGGGAAGAATGCGCATGAAGGCTGCCAGAGCAGGCTATTATGACTATGCGGTCGGCATCTGCATCCTGGTGATTTTCGCAATCACTCTGGCAGTCGATTTCACCGCGCCGCTCGGCTATTCGGTCTGGCTCGGCTATTTCATCGCCATGGTGCTCAGTTTCAGCCTCAGTTTCCGCTGGCTGCCCGCGGTGATTGCGGCCTCGGCTACCCTGGTGATGCTGCTGGGCTATCAGCTCGACCCGCGCGAGACCAATGCCGCCCTTGCCCTGGTCAACCGCAGCCTCGCCAGCATTTCTCTCGCCTTGCTGGCCATTGCCGGAACTATCCTGATCCGCAACCGTCTGCGCATCGCCGGTGCCGACTGGCGCCATGCTGCTGAAATCCGGCTGGCAAAAGCGCTTGAGGGCGATCTCAGCCGCGCTGAAATCGGCAACCGCAGTCTCAGCCTGATCGGTGAGTTGCTTGAGGCAAGGGCTTCGGTGCTATGGGGGATGCAGGAAGGCGCGCTGGTGCCGCTGTCTTCCTGGGGCACCGCCGAGACACCACAGCCCTTGCAGCGCGACGCGCCGGGGCGCAATGGCGGTCATCTCTGGCGCGCGCTCGGCAGTGACAGGGCGCTTGTCCTGACCGCGCCCGCTGGGGCCGCGCTGAACTGGGGCACCGCGCTTATGCAGGGCCGCGCTGCCTGTTCGGTGATCATCCCGACCCGCGAAAACGGCCAGACCAACGGGCTGATTGAGCTTGGCCTCGACCAGGAACCGGATGAAAGCACGCTCGCCCTGCTGGAAACGCTTGGCATGAAAATCGGCATAGAGCTGCGCTCGGCCGTTTACCGCGACGAGCTGCAGCATCTGCTCGATGAAACCCGCCAGCAGGCCGAAGAGCTGCACAGCCATGCCGAGCGTCTCGCCGCCACCAATGAGGAGCTGGAGGAGCAGACCGAGGCGCTCAGACGCAGTGACGCGCTGCTACGCGATCAGCAGGCCGCGCTGGAAGAACAGAATACCGAACTTGAGGCCCAGACCGCCCAGCTGGAAGAACAGCGCGACGCGCTGGCGCAATCGGGCGGCAGGCTGGCAGCCCAGGCCGAGGAACTGGCCCGCGAAAGCCGCTACAAATCTGAATTCGTTGCCAATATGTCGCATGAGCTGCGCACGCCGCTGAATGCGCTGCTGATCATGGCGCGGCTGATCACCGAAAACCGTCAGGGCAATCTGACCACCGAACAGACCCGCTGGGCCGAGACGATTGAAAGCTCTGGCAAGGATCTGCTGCGGCTGATCAACGACATTCTGGATCTCGCCCGGATCGAGGCCGGCAAGGTCGAGATTTCGCCCGAACCCAGCGATCCGCGCGATATTGCCCGGCGCATCGCCCGGGCTTTTGCCTCGGCTGCCTCGGATAAAGGCCTCAGCCTGGAGGTGGATCTGGAGCCGGATCTGCCGGAAATCATCACCGATCCGGCCCGGGTCGAGCAGATCCTGCGCAATTTCGTCGGCAATGCGCTGAAATTCACCGCCAAAGGCTCGGTCACCCTCTCGGCCCGCCGCGAAGGCGAAGGTGTGGCGCTCTCGGTCAGCGACACCGGCATTGGCATCGACGCTTTGCAGCATAAAGCCGTCTTTGAAGCTTTCCGCCAGGCCGATGGCTCGATCTCGCGCAAATTCGGCGGCACCGGCCTTGGTCTCGCGATTTCGCGCGACCTCTCGATTTTGCTCGAAGGCAGTATCAGCCTCGACAGCCGCCCCGGCGAGGGCAGCACCTTTACCCTGCATCTGCCTGCCGCGATCCTGAATCCGGGTGAGCCCGAGAGCGCGGGATCTGCCCCCTCCCCCGGGGCGGCAGAGGCGAACAGCCAGGCCATGATCGTGCAGCGCCCAGCCGGACGCAGGGCCCGCCTCGCCGATGACCGAAACGACATCGGTGAAGGCGATCGCAGCCTGCTGATCGTCGAGGATGACGCGGCTTTCGCCGGCATCCTGCTGGATCTGGCGCATGAGCGCCAGTTCTGCGCCATTATTGTCTCGACCGCGGATGAAGCGGTACGGGCGGCGAAAACCTATCTGCCCCAGGGGGTTATCCTCGACATGGGCCTGCCGGACCATTCCGGCCTGACCGTGCTCGACCGCCTGAAACGCGATCCTGCCACCCGGCATATTCCGGTTCATGTGGTCTCGGCCGCCGATCACACCCGTGATGCCATGGCCAAAGGCGCAGTCAATTACCTGCTGAAGCCGGTCGCCCGCGAGGATCTGCTCGGCGCGCTCGACAGCATTTCGCAACAGGCCGATGCGCGGATCCGTCATCTGCTGGTGGTTGAGGATGACCCGGCGCAGCTCTCGGGCATCAAATCTCTGCTCGGATCGGATGAGGTCGAGGTGACCGGGGTCTCGAGTACCGCCGAAGCCCTCGCCGCCTGCCGGGCCCATACCTTTGACTGTATCGTGCTGGATATGAACCTGCCCGATGGCAGTGGCTTTGATCTGCTCGAACAGCTGAACAGCGATGACAGCGCCTCATTCCCGCCGGTGATCGTTTACACCGCCCGGGCGCTGAGCGAGGCCGAAGAGCGGCGCCTGAGGCGCTATTCGCAGTCGATCATCATCAAAGGCGCGAAATCCCCGGAGCGGCTGATCGATGAGGTCACCCTCTTCCTGCATCAGGTGGTTTCAGATCTGCCGCAGAAACAGCGCGAAATGCTCGCCGCCTCGCTTAACCGCGATGCCGAGCTGGAGGGGCGCAGAATCCTCGTGGTTGAGGATGATGTCCGCAATATCTACGCCCTGACCGGCGTGCTCGAACCGCATGGCGTGCAGGTCAGCATTGCCCGAAATGGCCGCGAAGCGCTCGACAGGCTGGGCCGGATCGCCGATGGTTCTGATCCGCAGATCGATCTGGTGCTGATGGATGTGATGATGCCGGAAATGGACGGGCTGACCGCCACCCGCGAAATCCGCCGCATTCCGGCCTGGCGCAGCCTGCCCATCATCATGCTCACCGCCAAAGCCATGGCCGATGATCAGGCGAAATGCCTTGCGGCCGGGGCGAATGACTATCTGGCAAAGCCGCTTGATGTAGATAAATTGCTGTCGCTGATCCGCGTCTGGATGCCGCAATGACAGCGCAGCGACGCCTGGCTGACCCTGTCAGGGATATCGAGCTTGATCTGTTTCTCCAGGCGCTGAACCGCCGCTATCATTACGATTTCAGTGCCTATGCCCGCAGTTCGGTACAGCGCCGGGTTGAGGTGGCGCGCAGCCGTCTGGGCTGTGAGACGATCTCACAAATGCAGGGCCGGCTGCTGCGCGAACCGGCGCTGCTGCATGATGTGATCGACGCGATGACCGTACAGGTCAGCGATCTGTTTCGTGATCCCGGCTATTATCTGGCGCTGCGTCAGGAGGTTCTGCCCTATCTGCGAACCTTCCCCTCGCTGAAAGTCTGGGTGGCAGGCTGCGCCAATGGCGAAGAACTCTATTCGCTGGCCATCCTCTTTGCCGAGGAAGGGCTGCTGGAGCGGACCATGTTCTATGCCACCGAAATCAACCGACGGGCGCTGAGCAAAGCCGCGGCCGGGATCTATGAAACGGCCCGCATTCCGCGGTTCAGCGAGAATTATCAGGCGGCAGGCGGCCGGACCACGCTTTCGGATTATTACACCGCCGCCTATCGGGGCGCGGCCTTCCACCGCCATCTTCGCCAGCGCACTTTGTTCTCTGAGCATGATCTGGCAACCGATGAGGTTTTCAGTGAAATGCATCTGATTTCCTGCCGCAATGTGATGATCTATTTCGACGAAACCCTGCAGAACCGGGTGCTGGGCCTGTTTGCCCAATCGCTGGTGCGGGGAGGGTTCATTGGGCTTGGCGCGCATGAAACCCTGCGTTTCTCTGATAAAAAACCGGCTTTCACCTCTTTCAACGAACAAGAGCGCATCTGGCGCCGGTCGAACCTGAGTGAGCTTCATGATGTCTGAGAGAGCCATTCGCTTTTTGCTGGTTGATGACCTGCCGGAGAACCTGCTCGCGCTTGAGGCGCTGCTGCAGCGCGACGGCCTGGAAATTCATAAGGCGCATTCCGCCAGCGAAGCGCTGGAACTGATGCTGCAATATGATTTCCGCCTGGCTTTCGTGGATGTTCAGATGCCAGGCACCAATGGCTATGAACTGGCCGAGCTGATGCGCGGCACCGAACTCACCCGCGAAATTCCGATCATCTTTGTCACCGCCGCCGATCAGAGCGAGATCCGCGATTTTCAGGGCTATGAGGCGGGCGGCGTCGATTTCATCTTCAAGCCGATTGATCCGGTGATCCTGCGCTCCAAGGCCGAGATTTTCTACCGTCTTGCCTCGCAGGCCAATAACCTTGAGCGCCAGCGTGATGAGCTGCGCGAAATTGCCCAGGCCCGCGATCTGGCGATTGCCTCGCTGCGCGCGCATGCCGATAATTCGCCGCTGGCGCTGATCGAATGCGATGCCCGGCTGAATGTGGTCAGCTGGTCGGGCGGAGCAGAGCGGATATTTGGCGTCGCGCCCGCGAAGGCGATCGGCAGAGCGCTCGCCGAAGCCGGATGTTTCCCGCATGACAGCCTTGAGTTGTTCGCAGACTGGATCAGCTCAGCCGGAAGTCAGGCGCGCCACAGCGCCGAAACGGTGGCAAACGGCGCCAGCGGCACGATCAATTGTGAAATTTATGGTTCAGTGGTGCTGGATCCGGCGCAGGGCCGCCCCTCTCTCTCGCTGCAGATCCTTGAGACCACCGAGCGCCATGAGGCTGAAAAAGTGCGCTCTCTGCTGGTGGGTGAGCTGAACCACCGCATCAAGAATACCCTTGCCAATGTGCAGGCCATCATGCGCCAGACGCTGCGCACCTCCTCCACCCTGGCCGGGTTTAACGAACGTTTCAGCGGCCGGCTGCAGTCGCTGGCCCGGGCCCATTCGATCCTGTCTGATGTCACCTGGTCGCGCGCCTCGCTGGGGCAGCTGATCGAGGATCAGTGTGCCGCCGGCACTCTCGACCGTGACCGGCTGGAGCTGAGCGGGCCCGAGATTGCGCTTTCGCCCGAAGTGACGCTGCGCCTTGCGCTGATCCTGCATGAGCTGGCGACCAATGCCGCCAAATATGGCGCGCTCTCGCGCAGTTCCGGCCGGGTGCATCTGTCCTGGACAGTCCGGCAATCGGCGCTGCAGCTGAGCTGGCGCGAGACCGGCGGCCCTCCGGTTATCGCGCCGGTGCAGCTCGGCTTTGGCTCAACCCTGATCGAGAGTGGCGTCGGCGATGGCGAGGTGGCGGTCAGCTGGCAGCCTGAAGGCGTGCTCTGGACCATTGGCATTCATTCGGGCTTTACCGTCGATATGTCGCAGCTGAGCCAGCAGAGCGATCCTGACCCCGCGACCGCCTGCCATGCCGAGGGTTTCGGCGCCTGCCGGGTGCTGCTCGTCGAGGATGAGCCGCTGATCGCCATGGATATTACCGATGTGCTCGAGGATCATGGCGCGCAGGTGGTCAGGCTGGCCACCAGCCTCGAAGAGGCGCTGCTGGCGGCCCGCACCCTTGATTTTGATCTGGCCCTGCTTGACGGCAATCTGCGCGGCGCGCCGGTGGATGTGGTGGCTCAGACACTCCGACTGCGCTCGATCCCCTTCTGCTTTGTCAGCGGCTATAACCGCGAGCACCTGCCCCGCAATTTCCAGGATGTGCCGCTGCTGACCAAGCCGGTCGATCCGATGCGCCTTATCGAAACCCTGCGCCAGATGCGTGGCCTGCCCGCCGCGAATGCCCGCCGCGCCGGATGAAAACAGTCTGACCCGATCTGCCAGCTACAGGCATCTGACCGGCTGCAGCCCCCGGCTAAAGCGCCCGGGCAGCAGCCGTGATTGCGGAAAATCATGTAAAAGCCAACGGTTGCTAAAACATCTTTAAGCTGTATTTGATATTCAATCGTCATTCATGCGCGTGTATCATTTTGATCGCGGCGTATCGGACCGGCTGCAGCTCACGCAGGAAACATCAGTGGTGTCATCTGAGATCGGACAGCAAGACCAGGAAGGCCAAGGCCTGGCCGCGCTCTGGCCTGCAGGGCTGATGCTCTGCGCCGGGCTCGCCGGGCTGGCTCTGGCCACAATCTTCAGTGACGGTGTACCCGGCCAGTATGTTGTCATCGCCCCGCCCTTTGGCCCCCCGGCGCTTGAGATTATCAGCCAGGCCGAGGGTGCGATTGTGGCGGCGGGCGGTTTTGACAATGTGCTGATCGCCGCCTCAGAGCGGCCGGATTTCGCCGATGAGCTGCGCCGCGCCGGCGCGCTGATCGTCTTTCCTGCACCTGCATTCCTGGGCTGCAGCCCCCCCCCTGAGGCAGGAGCCTGAGATGACACCTGAACTGGATTCGATGCGCAGCCGCTTTGGCCGTTTGCTGGTGCTGCTGCTCTGGGCGCATGTGCCGCTGATCGCCGGTGTGGCCTGGCTGAACGGCCAGTCACCGCTGCTGGCCGGCCTCGCGCCAGCCGCCCTCGCGGCCTGCTATCATGCCAGCTATCAGCTGCGCGGCATCGCGCCGGTGACGCGCTATATTTCGGCGATCGCGCTGATGGGCGAGCCGGCGCTGCTGGTCTTTGTCATGCGGGGCCATCCCTGGCAGATGGACATGCATATGTACTTCTTTGCCATGCTGGCGCTGATGATTGCCTGGTTCGACCGCCGCCCCATTTTACTGGCGGCAGTGGCTGTGGCACTGCACCATCTGATCCTGCTCTACCTGATCCCCTTTGCCGTATTCCCCAGCGAGGGCACCCTGTCGCGGGTGCTGCTCCATGCCGCGATTGTTGCCTTCCAGACTGCGGTTCTGGTCTGGCTGGCCGATATGCTGAGCAACGCCTTCCGCCGGATCCGCGAGATGAACAAGGCGCTGGTTGAAAGCAATGCCAGCCTGGCCCAACGCAGCGAGGAGGCCGAAAAGGCCAATAGCGCCAAATCGATGTTCCTCGCCAATATGAGCCATGAAATCCGCACCCCCCTCAATGCGGTGCTGGGTTTTTGCCACCTGTTGCAGCGCACCCAGATGACGCCGCGTCAGGTCGATTACATCACCAAGATCAGCAGTTCGGGCAGCGCGCTGCTGCGGCTGATCAATGATATCCTTGATCTGTCGAAACATGATGCCGGCAAGCTGACCCTCGAAACCACCCCCTTCAACCCGCATGCGGTGATCGAGCATCAGCTGCAGATGGTGCTGGAACAGGCCCGCGAAAAGGGGCTGAAACTCGATGTGCAGAAAGACCCCACCCTGCCCTCGCGCATCGTCGGGGACGAGCTGCGCTTTGGCCAGGTGATCCTGAACCTCGTTAATAATGCGGTGAAATTCACCGAACATGGCTCGGTAACGGTGCGCACCCGGATGCAGTCGCGCGACGAGACTTCGGTTGTGCTGGCGGTTGAGGTGATCGATACCGGGATCGGCATGACCGAAGAGCAGGTCGACCGGCTGTTCACCGCCTTTACCCAGGCCGACAGTTCGATGACGCGCCGCTACGGCGGCACCGGGCTGGGCCTCGCCATCAGCCAGCAGATCGTCGGGCTGATGGGCGGCGAAATTTCGGTGCGCAGCCAACCCTGGCAGGGCACGATTTTCAGCTTTACCGTCAAGCTTGGCCTGACCTCGGCCGGGCCGCAGCTGAAAACCGCGCCGCATCCGGCGCTGCGCCCGCTGCGCTTCCTTTCGGTCGATGACAATCCGGCCTCGCGCCAGCTGGTCCAGGATATTTTCGCGCAATGGTCGATGCAGGCCGATACCACCGCCTCCGGCGCCGAGGCCCTGACCCTGCTTGAGGCTGCAAGCTCTGAGGGCCGGCCCTATGATTGTGTGCTGATCGACTGGAAAATGCCGGATATGGACGGGCTGGAAACCGTCAGGGCGATCAGCGCCAGTAAATATCTGTCGAAACTGCCGCGCATGGTGCTGGTCACTGCCTATGGTTCAGAGGTGCTGACCGGCGAGATCGAGGCGGCCGGGGTCTGCGGCTATCTGCCCAAGCCCCTGGAACCCCAGGCGCTGATCGCCACCCTGGATGAGCTTTTCGCCCCTGAGAGCGAAGCCCCCCCCCCTGCCCCCGGCGAGAACCCTTCTGCCGAAGGCAGCCTGTCGATCCCGATGGTGGCCCCGGCCTTCCGTGGCGCCAGGGTGCTGCTGGTCGAGGATATTGAGATTAACCGCGAAATCGCCGGGCAATTGCTGGAGGATGCCGGGCTGCAGGTCGATATGGCCGAAAACGGGCTGGAAGCGGTCAATGAGGTCAAGGCCCGCGGCAGTGATTTTCAGCTGGTGCTGATGGATCTGCAGATGCCGGTGATGGACGGGCTTGAGGCGACCCAGATCATCCGCGAGACCTATGATGCAAAGCGGCTGCCGATCCTCGCCATGACGGCCCATGCCTATGCCGATGAACGGCAGCGCTGCCTCGATATCGGTATGAATGACCATATCGCCAAACCGGTGAAGCCTGAGGTTCTGGTCGCAACCCTCGACCGCTGGCTGCGCCCGGTAAACACGATCACGGCAGTGCCGCCCATCGCCGCCGCGGCGGCAGCCCCCGCTGCCGTCCTGCCCGATCAGCTGCCTCCATTCGGAATTGCTGAGGCTTTACAGCGGGTCAATGGCAATCGCGCGCTGCTGCGGCGGCTGATCATCAGCTTTGCCGAGACCCAGGCCGATATCTCATCCGAGATCCATATGATGCTGGAACGCGGTTCGCTGGATGAGGCTCGGCGGGCCGCGCATACGCTGAAAGGCCTGGCCGGTTCGCTGGAACTGCCGGATCTGCAGGCCCTCGCGGCTGAGCTGGAGCAGCGCCTCAGGCTTGGCGAGACCCGGGGGCTCGACCCGCTGCTTGATCAGCTGCAAAGCGCCCTTGCCCCTGCGGTTGAGGCGGGCCGCAGTCTGAGCGCTGGTGCGGCGCTGGTCCTGCCCGGCCCGGTCCTGCCCCAGTCCAGCAGCAGCGATACCCGCGCATTGTCCGACCGGCTGCACAGCCAGCTGGTGAAACGCAATCTCGGTGCCCGGAGCAGCTATCTGGAACTGGCAGCCGCCCTTGGCATGGATGCTGTGGCGGCGAGCGCGCATCCGCTTTACAAGGCGCTTGAGCGTCTGGATTACGCCAGCGCGCTGGACGAGCTTGAAACGCTGCGGAGCGCCTCTTCCCTGGCATCGGAGATCTGACACGTGATACAATCCTCTGACCTGCCTGACACCAGGCCAAAGGCGACGATCCTGATTGTTGATGATGAAATCTCGAATATCGAGATTATGAACGAAGCCCTCGGGGATGAGTATGAGATCTGCTTTGCCACTTCGGGTGAGCAGGCGCTTGAGCAGATGCATGTGACCATGCCCGATCTGGTGCTGCTCGATGTGGTGATGCAGGGCATGCAGGGCTTTGAGGTCTGCGAAAAGCTCAAGCAGGATCCGCTGCTGGCCGATGTGCCAGTGATTTTCATCACCGGGCTGAATGATACCGATGATGAGGTGCGCGGCCTGTCGATCGGTGCCATCGATTATGTCACCAAGCCGATCCATCCGCTGATCCTGCGCAACCGGGTGCGCAATCATATCGAGCTGAAACAGCTGCGCGATCATCTGACCGAAATGGCGGTGACCGATGCGCTGACCGGGCTGCACAACCGCCGCAAGCTCGATTCCCTGCTGAAAAAGAACGTCCAGGACCTGCTGCCGGATGAGGGCTGGCTGTCGCTGATCATGCTCGATCTGGATTTCTTCAAGCAATATAATGATGCCTATGGCCATATGAGCGGCGATAACTGCCTGAAAATGGTCGGCGCGGCCCTGAACCGCGCCGTGGTGCGGGTGGCAGGTCATTCGGCGCGCTATGGCGGAGAGGAATTCTGCTGCATCCTGCCCAATTGTCCGCCAGGCCAGGCCGGGGCGGTCGCGGTTGAGATCCGCTATCAGCTGCAACAGATGCGCATTCCGCATGAGCGCTCCGATGTCAGCCCCTATGTCACCATCAGCATCGGGGTGGCCTCGGCACGGGTGCGGGCTGGCATGACCCCGTCAGACTGGGTGCGTTTTGCTGATGCCCAGCTCAGCCTTGCCAAGGCCGAGGGGCGCGACCGGGTCAAACGCGAGATCTTTGGCCAGGAATTTGGCGAGGCGCAGCCCTGATCCCGAGCTGCTGAGCAGAGCCTGCAGCAATGCGAAAGGCCGGGCAGGATTTCCTGCCCGGCCTTTTTATCGGCGAAGTGCCTTACTCGGCCGGAACCGTGCGGCCGCGCAGCCGGGCCAGCAGATCCGAGACCGGGCCCCAGAACAGCAGCACGAATGCCAGCACAATCAGTGTCCCGACCAGCCCGTTGCTGACAAAGACCGAAATATTGCCGCCCGAGCCCAGCATCGCCATGCGGAAGGCCTCTTCCGCCCGGTCGCCAAGCACCAGCGCCAGCACCAGCGGCGCCAGCGGATAGTTTAGTTTTTTCATCACATAGCCGATCACGCCGAACACCAGCATCAGCCAGATATCGAAGATCGAGTTTGAGATCGTATAGGCGCCAATGGCGCAGACCATCAGGATCAGCGGCGCGACCATGCCAAAGGGGATGCGCATCACCGCCGCAAATAAAGGCACCGTCAGCAGCACGATGACCAGACCGGCGAAATTGCCCAGATACATCGAGGCAATCAGCCCCCAGACGAACTCTTTCTGCTCGACAAACAGCAGCGGTCCGGGCTGCAGCCCCCAGATCATCAGCCCGCCGAGCAGCACCGCCGCCGTGGCCGAACCCGGGATGCCAAGCGCCAGCATCGGCAGCAGGGCCGAGGTTCCGGCAGCATGGGCTGCGGTCTCAGGCGCCAGCACGCCCTCGATCTCGCCTTTGCCAAAGTTTTTGCCCCGGCGCGAGAACCGCCGGGCCAGACCATAGCCCATGAAGGAAGCGGCAATGGCCCCGCCCGGCGTCACCCCCATCCACATGCCGACGACGCAGGACCGGATCAGCGTGGCGAAATGCTTTGGCATTTCCATCCAGGTCTTCAGTACCACCGAAAGCTGGATCCCGGCTTTTTTGCCTTTGAACTCCAGCCCCTCCTCGACCGTCAGCAGGATTTCCGAAACGCCGAACAGACCGATCACCACCACGAGGAAGTCAAAGCCACGCATCAGCTCGGAGCTGCCGAAGGTCATGCGCATATCGCCCGAGATCGTATCCATCCCGACCGCCGCCAGCAAAAAGCCAATGCAGAGCGCGACGCCGATCTTGGCGCGGTTCTCGCGCCCCATGCCGATGAAAGAGCAGAAGGTCAGCAGATAGACTGCAAAGAATTCGGCCGGCCCGAAACGCAAAGCGAATTTCGCCACCAGGGGGGCCACCAGGGTGATCAGCAGCACACCGCAGATTGCGCCGATGAAGGAAGAGGTGAAGGCCGCGGTCAGCGCCTCGCCCGCCCGGCCCTGCTGCGCCATCGGATAGCCGTCGAAAGTGGTGGCCACCGACCAGGCCTCGCCGGGGATATTGAACAGGATCGAGGTGATCGCCCCGCCAAACAGTGCCCCCCAGTAGATTGAGGATAAAAGGATAATCGCCGAAGTCGGATCCATGCCAAAGGTCAGGGGCAAAAGGATCGCAACCCCATTCGGACCGCCCAGACCGGGCAGCACCCCTACCACGATCCCGAGCAGCACCCCAAGGATCATGTAGAAGATATTATGCAGCGACAGGGCCAGCTCGAACCCCTGCATCAGCGAATAGAAATTTTCCATTCCGGGGTTTCCTTAATAGCCGAGGGTGATTTCAAGCGGCCCTTTGGGCAGCGGCACCTGGAACTGCAGCTCAAAGACCCAGAAGGCCAGCAGCGGCAGTGCGATCGGGATCAGCACCAGCATGAACCAGCGCGAGCCCCCGACGATCAGCATCAATGTGGCAATAAACAGCGCCGAGGCGACATAGATGCCAAGCGGCCGGATCAGGGCAATATAGAGGATCAGCGGCAGAAGAATGCGGGCGACCTGTTTGAGCTGCGGCACGGTGACGAAGATCTCATCGGCCGGGCGGCGAAAGGCCTGAAGCAGCAAAAACACCGAGAGGGCGAAAAAGATCCAGCCAACCCTTGCAGGGAAATATCCTGATTCCGGGCCCAGTCCTTCGGTCCAGCCGGCGCCAATGCCATAGCTGTCCCAAAGCACGACGGCGCCCAGTACAACCAGCAGCCCGGCGGTGATAATTTCTGCCGTTCGCGCCGAAACACCCGGCTGTTTTGCCTCTGGGTCCAGCTCGGGCGGCCGGCTGACCGCAGCGTCGATTTCGTCATCCCTGGTTTCAAATGCTGTCATCTTCTCCTCGCGATATCAGGATAGCCCGGCGGCGCCCGCCATCCGTTGCGGACAGGGCGGGCAGAAACGACCGGGTGCAGGCCAGGTCGCGGAGAGGATCCCCCCCGCGACCCGCAGAAAGCCGGGGTTACTGAACCAGGAATCCGGCCGCATCCAGCATCGCGCGATGCTTTTCTTCTTCGGCGCTCAGATAGCTGACGAAGTCATCACCGCTTCTGAAGGCAGGCAGCAGAGCGCTGCGCTCCATATATTCGACCCATTCCTCGGTCGCGGCGACTTTGGTGAAAAGATCAACATAGAAGGCCTGCTGCTCTTCGGTGACACCACCGGGCATGAAAATGCCGCGCAGCATCTGATACTGCACATCCAGCCCCTGCGAGGCGCAGGTCGGCACATCATTCCAGGACTGGGTTTCGGTGACTTTTTCGGTATAGGGGATCGGCTCTGCCGAGAAGACGCAGAGCGGACGGGTCGCGCCGCCGCGCCAGTTCGCCACTTCCTCGGCCGGGTTATTGGTGGTCGCGTCGATATGGCCGCCCGCCAGCTGGGTCGAAGCCTGACCGCCGCCGGTATGCGGGATATAGACCGTATTCACACCGGCGACTTTATTGACCCCCAGCGCGATCAGCTGATCCTCGCGTTTTGAGCCGGTGCCGCCCACTTTCAGCGGCACCGCGCTGGCTTTTGCCGCTTCGGCAAATTCACCGGCGCTCTGCCAGGGGGCCGCGGCATTGACCCAGAGCCCGAAGGCATCTTCGGCCAGCATGGCAACCGGGGTGTAATCCTTCCAGCTGAGGTCAAGCTTGGTGGTCATCGGCGTCAGGAACACCCCGGTCGATGTGGTCAGCAGCTTTTGCGGATCACCTGCCGCTGCCTTGATATCGAGCATGGCCTCTGCCCCGGCTGCCGCCGGTTTGTTCACCACCACCACCGGCACGGCAATGAGATTGTTTTTCTGGATAATGCCCTGGATCGTCCGCGCCATCTGATCGGACGCGCCCCCCGGGCTGAAAGGTACAACGATTTCAATGGGCCGGGTCGGCTCCCAGGCCTGAGCCGCAGTGACCGAAAGAACCAGCGCAGCGGTGGCCGCCGTCATATAAGTTTTCATTTTTCCTCCTCCCTGAGGCACGAGAGGCTGGCGTTGCAGCGCCTCGCAGGAAGAAGTCTAGTCGACCTGATTTTGAATTCAATATATCAATAAGAATGGCGAATGCATAATTCACTTATTTTCAACGCCGCGCCCTTCAGCCAGATGGCGCAGCACTGCAATTTTCTTATTGCGCAAATGGTTAAACAAGACTGAGGCCAGATCATCCGCCGCACGTCGCCGCAACCCCTCGAGGATCAGCTCATGCTCGCGCACCGCCTCACTCCAGCGCGCGCCCTGATCGTCAAGATTTGCAGCATAGCGCACCCGCCGGATCCGGCCCTGAACACTGCGCGCACTGAGCGTCAGCGCCTGATTGCCCGCCGCCTGAAGGATCCGGTCGTGAATCATCTGATTGAATCGGAAATAGCCGTGACGATCCCCCCTCAGGTAAAAAGCATACATTTCCCGGTGTAAATGCTCGATTTCATCCAGCTCGGCTGCGGTGATCCGCTCACAGGCGAGGCGCCCGGCAAGGGCCTCAAGCCCGCCCATCAGATCAAAAAGCTCGCCCACCTCTTCGGTGGTCAGCGCTTTCACCCGTGCCCCGCGGTTTGGCAAAAGCTCGATCAGACCCTCGGCGGCAAGCACCTTCAGCGCCTCACGCAGCGGCGTGCGCGAGATCCCCAGCATCTCGCAAAGCAGTTTTTCGGGGACCCGGGCCCCTTCGGCAATATTCCCCTCGACCACATAGTCGCGCAGGCGCGACAGGATCTCACCATGCAAAGTGGTGCCAATGGGCTGTTGCGCCGTGTCGGGGGTTGCGGAATCCATATCATACCAAAGCTGAAAACACCGTCGCAGCCTACTCTGAATTCTTTCCGAACAGAAGAGCCGAGAGGATCATATGTATTCAATCGCATACCTCTCGATACGAACCGCCGAATAATGAATTCACTATTTGCAGATTAAAGCCAGAGAACCTGCAAACGACCTCATTATATTGCGCGGGCATCACAGGTCATACCGTCAGTGCAAGACCCTTCGCAATCGCAGCCTCCAACACCGCAGCACCCACCGCCAGATCCTGCAAAGCCACTCCGGTTCCGTCAAAAAGGGTGATCTCCTCCTCCGAAACCCGCCCGGGATGCTCACCGATGATCACAGCGCCAAGCGGGGTGACAGCTTCCGCCGTGACCAGCCCGGCCGCGATCGCATGCTGGAACTCCCCGATTGTGATCGCCTGAAGTACCTCATCGGTGAACAGGCTGGCCCGGCCCGGCAGCGCGGTTTCCACCTCCTGTTTGCCCCGGGTATCGGTGCCCATACAGGCAATATGCGTGCCCGGCCGCACCTGCGCCACCCGGAGAACCGGCGCGAAAGACGACAGAATGGTGATGATCACATCGGCTTCAGCCCCGAGCTGATCCAGATCCACCGCAGCAAAGGGCAGGCCAAACTCATCCGCAACAGCCGCCAGGCCAGCCAGCCTGGAGGGATCGCGGTTCCAGGCCACGACGCGGCGAAAACGGCGCTGCTCGAGCGCCGCGCGCAGCTGGAAGGCGGACTGATGTCCCGCCCCGACCACCGCCATCACCTCGGCATCGGGCCGGGCCAGATGGCGGATCGAAACCGCCGAGGCCGCAGCCGTGCGCAATGCCGTGATCCGATTGCCGCCGATCACCGCCCTGATCTGCCCGCTCTCTGCATCGAACAGGAAGATCGTGGACTGATGATTGGTCAGCCCCTTCGCGGCATTGCCCGGCCAGAACCCTCCTGATTTCAGCCCCAGCGCCAGGCCCTCACGATCAAAGCCGGATTTAAAGCCGTAAAGCGCATCCGCATAGCCAAGTGCTTCGCGGATCACCGGAAAATTGCGCGCAGCCCCCCGCGCCATAGAGGCAAAAACCGCCTCGACAGCCCGGAAACACTCATCGCGGCTGAGCAGACCCGCAATCACGGCCTCGGGAACAATATACATCTGCAGCCTTTCTGCGCCGGATTACCAGGAACGACCACGGGCCGAGACCGGCCAGAGCACCTCAACTTTTCCGCCACGCACGCCCACATACCAGTCGTGAACATTACAGGTCGGATCACAATGCCCGGGAACCAGGCGCAGCTTCTCATTGATCTTCAGCACGGCTTTGGGATCGTCAATCACCCCATGCTCATCCGAACATTTGATGTATTTCACATCCTCACGGCCAAAGATCACCGGCAGACCGCTGTCTACCGACTGCGCCTTCAACCCGGCATCACAGACCGCCTGGAAGGGTTTGGCATGGCTCATCACACTGGTCAGAATGAACAGAGCATTCTGCCATTCACCCCGGTCGATGCGATTGCCCTGCCGGTCGCGGATCCGGCCATAATCGGCATCCATGAACGCATAAGAGCCACATTGCAGCTCGTTATAGATGCCTGAATTGCTTTCGAAATAATAGGAGCCTGTACCGCCGCCCGAGACCAGTTCGGGCTTCAGCCCGACCGCCTCCAGCTGCTCTGAGGTTTCCTTCACCAGCGCAATCGCGGCATCAAGCCTGGTCTCACGCTCGGCAAAATCCTCGATATGCTGCATCGCGCCCTGATAGGCCTGCAGCCCGCGGAAACGCAGCCCTGGCGCCGCGGCAATGGCCTCGGCGATTTTCACCACCACCTCCGGCGCGGTGACGCCGCAGCGCCCGGCGCCACAATCGATCTCGACAAAACAGCCCAGCGTGGTGCCATGGCGCATCGCTGCCTCAGACAGCTCGGCCACATTATCGATATCATCGATGCAGGTGATGATCTCTGCCCCCAGCTTTGGCAGCCGGGCCAGCCGGTCGATCTTGGCCGGGTCGCGCACTTCGTTTGTCAGCAGAATATCTCTGATCCCGCCCCGCACGAAAACCTCGGCCTCTGATACTTTCTGACAGCAGACCCCGATGGCATTACCGATGCGCATCTGCAGTTTCGCGACATCCACCGATTTATGCATCTTGCCATGCACCCGCAGCCGCATGCCGTGATCGCGCGCATATGCGCCCATCTTGCGGATATTGGCTTCCAGCGCATCCAGGTCGAGGATCAGACAGGGGGTCTGAATATCTTTCTCATCCATCCCCGGCAGCGCCGGGACGTCATAGCCCACCTCAGGACCGGTCAGTGTTGCTTCGATAGTCATGGCAGGCCCTTCTGCATCCAGGGAAGTCTTGTCAGATCGACGTTTCCGCCGGTGATGATAATGCCGAGCCTTTGCCCGGCAAAAAGATTCTTATGCTTCAGCACCGCCGCGAGAGGCACCGCGCTGGAGGGTTCCATCACGATTTTCAGGCGCTTCCAGATCAGCAGCATCGCCGCGACGATCTCTTCTTCAGAGACGGTCAGGATATCGGTCACATGGCGCTGCACAAAATGCCAGGTCAGCTCTTTCAGCGGCACTTTCAGCCCGTCAGCAATGGTTTGCGGCGCATCATCGGCGATAATCCTGCCCGCTTTCAGGCTGCGACAGGCATCATCGGCCTGTTCGGGCTCGGCGGCATAGATGCGGACCGCCGGAGCGATCTGCGATAAAGTAAGGCATGTGCCCGAAATCATCCCACCTCCGCCGATCGGCGCGATCACCGCATCGAGACCAGACACCTGATCTGCCAGTTCCAGCGCGCAGGTCCCCTGGCCCGCGATCACCCGGGGGTCATTATAGGGATGGATAAAGTCCGCACCGGTCCCGGCCAGAACCCCGGCAAAGACCGCCTCGCGCGATGAGGTTGAGGGTTCACATTCCACCAGCCGGGCCCCATAGCCCAGCACCGCATCTTTCTTTGCCTGGGGCGCGCTATGCGGCATGACAACCGTGCAGGGAATGCCGCGCCGGCCAGCCGCCCAGGCCAGACAACTGCCGTGATTGCCGCTGGAATGGGTCGCCACCCCGCGCGCCGCCGCCGCATCGCTCAGGCCGAAGACGGCATTAGCCGCGCCCCGGGCCTTGAACGCCCCGGCTTTCTGCAGGTTCTCACATTTAAAAAACAGCTCTGCCCCGGACAGCTCATCCAGCATCCGCGACGTCAGAACCGGCGTGCGGTGAATATGTCCGGCGGTACGGTCCCGCGCCGCCAGCACGTCCTGGAACTGCGGGATCTGCAGCGCGACCTCGTTAATCTGACCCGCTGCCATGGCTCAGGCCGCCTGTTTCATCGGCTGCACCGCCGTGGTGCGGTAAACCTCCTGGGCCGCCGCGACGCCGCTGCCGAGCCGGACCGGCAGTCCAAGATCAGCCATGCACATCTCGAGCACGGCCAGCCCCGAAAGCGCCGCCATATCACTCAGCTGACCCAGATGGCCAAAGCGGAACACCTTACCCGCCAGCTCGCCCAGCCCGGTCCCGAAAGCGGTCTGGTATACATCCGCGGCCCGGGTGACGATGCCGGTGGCATTAAAGCCAGGGGGGGTGCAGATCGTGGTTACGGTCTGCGAATAAAGATCGGGTGACCGGGCGCAGAGCGGCATGCCCCAGGCCCCGGCCGCCGCCCGCACCCCGTCAGCGATGCGCTTGTGGCGGGCGAAAACCACGTCCAGCCCCTCGGCCAGCAGGCTATCGGCCGCGAGACGCAGACCCGCGATCAGCCCCACAGGCGGCGTATAGGGGTAAAGGCCAGCCGCATTGCTGCGCCCCATGTCCCGGATATCAAAAAAGCAGCGGGCGAGTTTGGCCGTCGCACAGGCCTGCATGGCCCGGGCTGAAAACACCACAATCGCCAGACCGGGGGGCAGCATGAAGCCCTTCTGCGAGCCGGTCACCGCGATATCGACGCCCCAGTCATCAAAACAAAAATCCATCGAGCCAACCGAGCTGACCCCATCGACCAGCAGCAGTGCCGGATGGCCCGCCGCATCCAGCGCGCGGCGCACCGCAGCAATATCCGATACCACCCCGGTGGCGGTCTCATTATGGGTGGCGAGCACGGCTTTGATCCGGTGCTCTTTATCGGCGGTCAGGATCTCTTCATAGCGATCTGCGGGCAGGCCTGCCCCCCAGGCCGCCTCAACCACCTCGACCGCCAGGCCATGGCGCTGGCACATATCAATCCAGCGCTGGCTGAACATGCCATGCCGTGCCGCAAGAACTGCATCACCGGCAGAGAGCACATTGCTGATCGCCGTCTCCCAGCCGCCGGTGCCGGTTGAGGGAAAGAGAAACACCTCGGCCTCCCGGGTTTTTATCACCTGGCGAACCCCGGCAATCGCCGGGTGCAGCAGATCGGCAAAAGCACTGGAGCGGTGATCCAGGGTGGGCATATCCACCGCCTTGCGCAGGAATTCCGGCAAATTGGTCGGGCCGGGAATGAACACGGGGTTTTGCATGGTTGCTCCTCCTCGATCAGCCATGAACCGAGGCTAGCAGGGCTGACAGCCTGCGGATATATTTTTGAAAAATAGTTTCGCCAGATGATAAATGCAAAAAACTACATTTATATCAGACAGTTGTTTTTTTCATTGTACAAAATAGTTTTTCGTAATTTAATTTTATTCTGCAGTCTTTCAGGAAAGCCCGACCAATGTCACAGCCTCCGGCCCGGCGTGGACGCCCCAAAGCGATGTTTCCGGCCGAAGCGCCAGGCACGATTCAGGCTCTCGACCGTGCGCTTGAGGTGATCGATCTGCTCTCGCAGCGCGAGGGTATGACCCTGACCGAGATTGCGGTGGCGCTTGACCAGTCGGTCGCGACAATGCACCGGGTTCTGGCAACCCTCGAGGCGCGGGAATTTGTCGAACTCGCCCCCGAGCGCCAGGACTGGCATATCGGCCCCGGGGCGTTTCGCGCGGGTTCGGCCTTTCTGCGCCGCACCAATGTGGCCGAACGGGCCCGGCCGGAAATGCGGGCGCTGATGACGGAATGCGGCGAGACCTCCAATCTCGGCGTCGACTGGAAAGGCCAGGTGCTGTTCCTGAGCCAGGTCGAATGCCATGAGATCATCCGGGCCTTCTTCCCGCCCGGCACGGTCGCCTCGAAACATGCCTCCGGCATCGGCAAGGCTTTGCTCAGCCAGTATCCCCCCCTGCGGCTGGCGACCTATCTGGCCAGCGCCCCGTTTGAGCGTTTCACCGCCCGCAGCCTGACCAGCGCCAGCGAACTCGCCGCGGATCTCGCGAAAGCGCGGGCGGCAGGTTATGCAGTTGATGATGAGGAACGAACCCCTGGCATGCGCTGTGTCGCAGCCGCGATCCTCAATGTCCATGGCGAGGCGATTGCCGGGATTTCGGTCTCGGGGCCGAGCCAGCGGCTGAGCGATGACCGCATCGCCGGGATCGGCCACATGGTCAGCGCGGCGGCTGGCCGGATCGGCAAGCAGCTTGGTGCGGGCCAGGGCTGAGGCTCAGTCCGGCGCCCACCCGCCCATCACCCGGGTCAGCTCAAGCGCCTGATCGCGCACCCGCGCCCCAAGCGCCGCCATATCCCCGGCGGCGAGGCGCACGGTCAGGGCCGAGACCGAAAGCCCGCCCAGCGGCTCGCCGGCAGGCGACCAGACCACGGCGGCAACACAGCGCATCCCGGCGGTAAATTCCTCATCATCATAGGCGAAACCGCGCGCCCGGATGGCCATGATCTCGGCCCGCACCTCTTCCATATTGCGCAGGCTTTTACGGGTCAGCGGCCGCAGCCCGTGGCGCGCCACCAGCGCCTCGATCGCTGCATCGGGCCAGGTGGCGACGATCGCCTTGCCCATGCCCGAATTCATCACCGGCGCCCGCCCCCCCGGTGAGGCAATCGCGCGGATAATCTCGCGGCTTTCCACCTGGGCAACCGTCACCACCTCGCCATCCTCCAGAATACCCAGATTGGTGGTTTCCCGCGTGGCATCGCGCAGCTGACGCATGAAGGGCATCGCCGCGGCGATAAAGCTCTGCCAGTTGGCGAATGCCACCCCCACAGCAAAGGCCTTGCGCCCGACATACCAGCGGGTCCGCACCGGATCAAACTGCGCAAAGCCGTTGCGCTCCAGCGTCACCAGCAGCCGGTGCGTGGTCGAGATCGCCAGGCCTGCCTCACGCGCCAGATCGGACAGGCGCGTGCCGCCGGGTTTGGTGGCCAGGGCCTCCAGAAGCATCAGGGCCCGATCGACGGACTGAACGGTTCCGCTCTTTTCCATAGATCCAAGATTATTCCACATCGTGGAAAACTTTCAAGCAAAACTGGAGGCCCCGCATGCGGAGGTATACGATAGCACACAAAGGAGATTGCCATGACCGCTCACACCTCCCGGGCCGGCCTGCAGGTTGCCCCTCTTCTCGCCGATTTCGTCGAAACCCGGCTGTTGCCAGGCCTGCCGATCAGCCCTGGCACCTTCTGGGCCGGATTGTCTGAGCTGCTGACCGGGCTGATGCCGGAAAACCAGCGCCTGCTCGCGATCCGCCAGCAAATGCAGTCGCAGATCGACGACTGGCTGAAGGCGCGGCGGGCGTTGCCATGGGACAATATCGCCTGGCAGGATTTCCTGCGCGAGATAGGCTATCTGCAGCCCGAAGGTCCGGCTTTTACCATTGCCACCACGCCTTCGGATCCCGAAATGTCCAGCCTCGCCGGGCCGCAGCTCGTCGTGCCGGTGATGAATGCCCGTTTTGCCCTGAACGCGGCAAATGCCCGCTGGGGCAGCCTTTATGACGCGCTTTACGGCACGGATGCGCTGCCTGGCGCCGCGGCTGGCCCGGGATTTGACCCGCAGCGCGGAGCTGAGGCAGTGGCCTGGGCCGCCCGTTTCCTTGACCAGGCCGTGCCACTGGCTTCGGGTTCGCATGCTTCGGTCACAGATTACCGCATTGAAGGGGCCAGTCTCCTGGCCGTCGTCGATGGCAAAACGACGGGCCTTGCAGAACCCACGGCTTTTGTCGGCCATTCCGGTTCCGGCGCAAAACGCTCGGTGCTGCTGCGCCATAACGGGCTGCATCTTGAGCTGGTCTTTGACCCTGGCCATCCGGTCGGTGCGACCAGCCCCTCGGGCCTGCGCGATATCATGCTGGAATCGGCACTGACGGCGATCCAGGACTGCGAGGATTCGGTCGCTGCCGTGGATGCTGAGGATAAAGTCCTCGCCTATTCGAACTGGCTGGGGCTGATGAAGGGCGATCTGACCGAAGCTTTTCCAAAAGGTGGAAAGGTTCTGACCCGGCGCCTTAACCCTGACCGCAGCTTTACCGCTGCCGATGGCAGCCCGCTGACCCTGCCCGGTCGGGCGGTGCTGCTGGTGCGCAATGTGGGTCATCTGATGACCACCGACGCCGTGCTGCTGCAGGGGCGTGAGGTCCCGGAAGGGCTGCTCGATGCGATGATCACGGTCACCGCCGCTATGCACGATCTGCAAAAGACCGAAGGCCCGCGCAATTCGCGCAGCGGCTCGGTCTATGTGGTCAAGCCCAAGATGCATGGCCCCGAAGAGGCTGCCTTCGCCGACCGGACCTATGCCATGGTCGAGCGCCTGCTGGGCCTGGCCTATGGCACGGTGAAGCTTGGGCTGATGGATGAAGAGCGTCGCACCTCGGCCAATCTGCGCGACTGCATCCGCGCCCTGAAAGACCGCATCGTCTTTATCAACACCGGCTTCCTTGACCGGACCGGCGATGAAATACACACCGTGATGCAGGCCGGGCCGGTGCTGCCGAAAGACGAGATCCGCACGGCGGTCTGGCTGCCCGCCTATGAAGATGGCAATGTCGATGCGGGCCTTGCCAGCGGGATGAAGGGCCGCGCCCAGATCGGCAAGGGCATGTGGGCCAAACCCGATGCGATGGCCGAAATGCTGGCGACCAAAACCGGTCATCCCAAATCCGGGGCCAGCACGGCCTGGGTGCCCTCGCCCACGGCAGCAACTTTGCATGCCACGCATTACCATCTGGTCAATGTGGCGGCGGTGCAGGACAGCCTCGCCAGCCGTGAAAGGGCCAGTCTTGATGCGCTGATGACACCGCCACTGCTGCTGGATCGCAAGCTTTCTGCCGCAGCGATCCAGCGCGAGGTTGACCTGAACTGCCAGTCGATCCTCGGCTATGTGGTGCGCTGGGTCGATCAGGGCATCGGCTGCTCGAAAGTGCCCGATATCGACGATGTCGCGCTGATGGAAGACCGCGCCACTTTGCGGATCTCGGCGCAGTTTCTGGCCAACTGGCTGCTGCATGGGCTGATCACTGAGGCGCAGATTGAGGAAAGTCTGCGGCGTATGGCGGTGGCGGTCGATCAGCAAAACAGCGGTGATCCGGCCTATCGGGCCATGGCACCGGGCTTTGACGGCGCTGCTTTCCAGGCCGCGCGCGCGCTGATCCTGGAAGGGGCAGCTCAGCCCTCGGGCTATACCGAGCCGCTGCTGCACGCCTGGCGCCGCCGCGTTAAAGCCGGCTGATCCCGGGCAAGGCCTCCCCCCGCACCACCGGATGTGCGGGGGGAACGTCCGCCGGGGCGAGGGTGACCTGCGAGACGCAAAACCTCGCCACTTTTCCGGCCAGATACTGCTTTAACAGCGCAGCAGGTCCGGCAGGGTCGTGGTTCACCGGCAGGCGGATGATGTTTTCATACCCGATCATCGCCTGCTGCCAGCCTGCGGCGGCCATAGTCGCAATTGCGCACCCGCCGAACCCGAGCCGCAAACGCGTGATACTGCGCCAAATTGCGCCGGGAGCGTCTGGCACTGCACCCCCGCCAGGATTGCCTCATGGATCTGCGCATTCACCGCGAACTATCCGGCAGGCCAATTGTTGTGGAGATGACCGGCCATCGCTTCAGGCAGCTGCCACATAACAGCAATTTTCGTCTCGCCGATGTTGTGGCAAATAGCTCTCCGGCAAGGCCATGCAAGTGCCGCCATCAGCGGGAGCCACACCTCCTGCCCCGCCTGTGCAATCCGGCCACCCGGGAAGCGCGCCTGGCCCTGAGTATCACAAGGGTGTCGGCTGCCAGCCCTTTCAGCGCTGCGCGCGGCAGAGTATGTGAGGCGCCATACTTGCGCAAAGCTCTGCTTCCGGGATCTTCTCCGGCGAGAACCCGGTGTCCTGGATCATTTGGCACAGCATATGCGCCTGTTCTTCATGCAGCCTGCGCCACCGGACCGGCCCCTCGCCGGTGAACAAAGCCCGCCTCTCCGGCGCCGTCATGCATCGGCATGCGCTTTTGTTGCAGGTTAATGAATTCACTTAATCGTCACTATTGACAGGGTCTCGGATATTTTGAATTCATTATTGAGTGAAATTTGATCTGGAGGAATTCGTCATGTCACATCGCTCAGGCCGTCATTTCCTGCAGATCCCCGGCCCCAGCCCGGTGCCGGACCGCGTGTTGCGCGCCATTTCCGCCCAGACCATCGATCATCGCGGCCCCGATTTCGCTGAAGTCGGCAAGAAGGCGCTGCAGGGGATGAAGTCGATCTTCAAAACCAGCCAGAATGTGGTGATCTATCCCGCCTCCGGCACCGGCGCCTGGGAGGCAGCCCTCGTCAATGTGCTGAGCGAAGGCGATCATGTGCTGATGTATGAAACCGGCCATTTCGCCACGCTGTGGAAGAAAATGGCGGCAAAACTGGGGCTGAAGGCCGAGTTTATCGAGGGCGACTGGCGCGGCGGTGCCGATCCGGATGCGATCGAGACCCGCCTGCGCGCCGATAAAGCCCATGAGATCAAAGCGGTCTGCGTGGTTCACAATGAAACCTCGACCGGTTCAGTCTCGCCCATCGCCGAGATGCGCCGCGCCCTTGACGCCGCAGGTCATCCGGCCCTGCTGATGGTCGATTCCATCTCGGGCCTCGGCTCGATTGATTTCCGCTTTGACGAATGGGGGGTCGATGTCTGCGTTTCCGGCTCGCAAAAGGGGCTGATGCTGCCGCCAGGCCTGTCATTCAACGCCGTCAGCGAGCGGGCTTATGACTATTCGAAAACCGCAGGATCGCGCCGTTCTTACTGGGACTGGCAGGAGATGGTTGAGATCAACCGTGGTGGCTATTTCCCCTATACTCCGGCGACTAACCTGCTGTTTGGCCTGAATGAAGCGATTGGCCTTCTGCATGCTGAGGGGCTCGACAATGTCTTTGCCCGCCATCAGCGCCATGCCGCCGCGACCCGCGCCGCCGTGCAGCAATGGGGGCTGGAAAACCTTTGCACCAGGCAGGGTCAGGAAAGCGGCGTGCTGACGGCCGTGCTGATGCCCGAAGGGCACAGCGCTGATGCTTTCCGTGCTGTCGCGCTGCAGCATTACGATATTTCGCTCGGCAGCGGCCTGTCGAAAGTGGCGGATAAGGTGTTCCGCATCGGCCATCTTGGCGATTTCAACGATCTGGCGCTGGCCGCCACCCTGTCCGGGGTTGAGCTGGCTTTGCGCAAAGCAAAGGTCCCGCATCAGCCCGGCGGTGTCGAGGCTGCGCTTGCCATGCTGGAAAACACCCAGTTCGGACAGACCGCCGCCGCCTGAGACAGATGCCCCGGACCGGCCAGGACCGGGGCATATTACCAGGCCGCTTTTGTCAGTTCAGAGCTTTTCAGCCGTTGAATATTGAATTCATTATTAAGCTGTGAAAAGCTCTGAAGGGCCGGGAGGGGAGCCCCAGGCTGCGTGTCGGGTCCAGACAGATCGCCACGCCTGAAAAGGGAGGAGAAAGGACGTCCGCAGCTGCGGGCGGCTGATTGTCCGCGCCAGCGGGCCTCCTCAGCACGCCGGTCGGCTCTGTCCAGCCCGACCACCCATAAGCCAGGCCAGCCCGCCCGAGACAAGCAAGGCGATCCGATGAACGCACCGCATAAACCGCTCCATCCTCCGGCCGCCAGGGCCGAAGCGCAGCGCCGGTCTTTTGAGGCCGCCCTGCAAAAGGCGATGGAGGGGGAAAGCCGGTTCGACAGTTTCAGCCGGGCGCGCTATGCCACCGATGCCTCGATCTATCAGATCACGCCCCGCGCTGTCGCCTTCCCGAAACATGAGGCAGACATCGCCGCCGCGCTGCAGGTCGCGGCCGCGCATGATGTGCCGGTCATCGCGCGCGGAGGCGGCACCTCGCAGAATGGTCAGCCGATCGGCACCGGGCTGGTCCTTGATATGTCACGCCATTTCGGCGGGGTGACCGATTATGATCCGGCGGCGCGCCGGGTGCGGGTGCGGCCCGGAACGGTGCTGAGCACGCTGAACGGCCAGCTGGCAAAAGACGGGCTGTTTTTCCCGGTTGAGCCCTCAACCGCGACACGCTGCACGCTGGGCGGCATGGCGGGCAATAATTCTTCTGGCGCGCGCTCGCTGCGCTTTGGAAAAATGGCCGATAACGTGCTGGCGATTGATGCCATGTTCCATGACGGCGAGAGTTTCTCGCTTTCCGACAGCACCGCCGCCGGATCGCATCGGGCGCAACAGGTGATCGGGCGCCTGACCGCCCTCGCCCGCGAGCATCGCACGGATATCGAGAGCATTTTCCCGAAAGTGCAGCGCCGTGTCGGCGGCTATAACCTGGATGAGCTGCTGCCGGCGCAACCCAATGCAGCCCGGCTGCTGGTGGGATCCGAGGGCACGCTCGCGCTCTCAACCGGCCTTACCCTGCAGCTGTCGCCGCTGCCGAAGCATCGCGTCATGGGGGTCTGCCATTTCCCCGATTTCCGCAGTGCGATGCAAACGACGCAGCATATTGTCGCCCTCGGCCCGGTGGCGGTTGAGCTGGTCGATAATAATGTGCTGGTGCTGGGCGCGGATATTCCGATCTTTGTGAAAACCCTGGGCGATATCACCCGGGGCACCCCCAATTGCCTGCTGCTGGTCGAATTCGCCGGGGATGATCTGGCGGCGCTGAAGCAGGATCTGAAACGGCTCGATCAGTGCATGGCCGATTATGGCTTTGCCGATGCCGTGGTCGAAGTGGTTGAGCCCGCACGACAAAAGCCGGTCTGGGAGGTGCGCGAGGCCTGCCTCAATATCATGATGTCGATGAAGGGCGACGGCAAGCCAATCTCCTTTATCGAAGACTGCGCCGTACCGCTCGAACATCTGGCCGATTACACCGATGCGGTGAGCGGCGTCTTTGCGAAATATGGCACCCTTGGCACCTGGTATGCCCATGCCTCTGTCGGCTGCCTGCATGTGCGGCCCATTCTGAATATGAAGACCGCCGAAGGCGTGCAGCATATGCGCGCGATAGCCGAGGAAACCGCCGATCTGGTAAAGCGGTTCAAAGGCTCTTATTCGGGCGAGCATGGGGATGGCATCTCGCGCTCGGAATTTGTCGAGCCGATGTTCGGATCAAAGCTGACCCGGGCGTTTGAGCAGGTAAAGGATGCTTTCGATCCGCAGAACCGGCTGAACCCGGGCAAGATCGTGCGCCCGCTGCGCATGGATGACCGTAGCCTGATGCGGTTTAAGCCTGACTATCGCACCAGCCTGCCCGGCGCCCCGGCGCTCGACTGGTCGGAATGGGGCGATTTCGGCGGCGCGGTTGAAATGTGCAACAACAATGGCACCTGCCGCAAACTGGCGGGGGGTACCATGTGCCCCTCCTACCGTGCCACCCTGGATGAGACCCATCTGACCCGGGGCCGGGCCAATAGCCTGCGCCAGGCCATTTCGGGCCAGCTCGGGCCCGGGGCCTTCACCTCGCCCGGAATGAAAGAGGCGATGGATCTTTGCGTATCCTGCAAGGGCTGCAAGCGTGACTGCCCGACCGGGGTGGATATGGCGCGGATGAAGATCGAATTTCTGCATCATTACCATAACCGGCATGGCCTGCCGCTGCGCGAGCGGCTGATCGCCCATCTGCCGCGCTATGCCCCCTATGCGGCAAGGCTGGCCCCGCTGCTGAACCTGCGCGACCGGATCCCGCTGCTGGCGCGGTTGTCAGAAAAGCTGCTCGGTTTTTCGGCAAAGCGCAGTCTGCCGCAATGGCGCAAACCCTGGCGCGAGAACGCGAGCCCGGCCCGGCCCGGGGATGTTCTGGGCGACGGGCTTGACCTTGTATTGTTTGGCGACACGTTCAACCGCTATTTTGAGCGCGAAAACCTTGAGGCTGCCGAGCGGGTTCTGCGCGCCGCAGGCTACCGGCTGCACCGTGTTAAAGCTGCGGGCAGCGCCCGGCCGCTTTGCTGTGGCAGAACCTATCTCTCCTCTGGCCAGACCGATGCCGCGCGTGATGAGGCCCGGCGCTCACTTGCGGCTTTGCGCCCCTTTGTCGAGCGCGGCGCAAGGGTGGTGGGGCTGGAACCCTCATGCATTTTCAGCTTCCGCGATGAGATGACGGCTTTGTTGCCAAAAGAGGAAACCGGCTTCATCTCTGGCAAGGCGCTGCTGTTTGAGGAGCTGCTGGCCGGGGATCTGCGCTCAGGCCGGATCACCCTGCCGCTCGCAGACCAGCAGGGCCAGGTGGCGCATGTGCATGGTCATTGCCATCAGAAGGCCTTTGACGCGATGGGAGCGGTCGAAACCGTGCTGCGCGCCGTGCCCGGGCTTGAGGTGAAGATGATCGAAAGCGCCTGCTGTGGCATGTCGGGTGCCTTTGGCTATGCCGCAGAAAATCTTGAAGTATCGATGAAAATGGCCGAGCTGTCGCTGCTGCCCGCCGTGCGCAGAGCCGGGGCAGAGGATCTGATTATTGCCGATGGCACCAGCTGTCGCCACCAGATCCATGACGGGGCGGCCCGCGATGCGCAGCATGTGGCGCGGGTTCTCGATCATGCCCTGCGGCCCGAAGCCAGGCACAGCGGGAGCGCGTGAGGCGGGGGCAAGAGGAGCAGGCGGCAAAGGAGAGCGGCGGCACTGTCGCGCCCGGCCTGGCTGGGACAGGCTGTTATTCCGGTCAGGGGCCTGGCCGGAGCCAGGCCCTCTCTGCCCGCTGCGCACCGGCCCCTGCCTTCGCACTGGTCAAAGCCTAAGGAGTTGATAAACAGGAATTCTGCCGCCAGTTGACGGGCGATGGGTTAACTGTGAAATCTCTGCCCGCTCCATGCCCCGTCACTGCTCCGGCCGACCCTGGTCAGTTGCTGACCTGCACCGCTTTCGGCCTCTGAACCGGCCGGATTTCCCTGATCTTTACTGGATGAGTTAATATGGACCTGACCCTTGCAACCGCAGACAGCATCGCCCGCGCCTGTATTACCCGCGCCGCCGAAATGGGGCTGAAGCCGCTGACCATCGCCGTCGTTGATGCCTCGGCCGAGCTGGTGGTGCTGCTGCGCCAGGACGGCACCAGCCTGCTGCGCCCGGCAATCGCCCAGGGCAAAGCCAAAGGGGCGGTCGGCATGGGCCTCGGCTCGCGTGCCCTCTACAACCGGGCACAGGAACAGCCCTATTTCATCCAGTCGATGAATGCGCTGGCCGGCGGATCCCTGGTCCCGGTGCCCGGGGGCGTGCTGATCCGCCAAGCGGGAAAGATCATTGGTGCGGTGGGGATCACCGGCGACACCTCGGACAATGACGAGGCCTGCGCGGTGTTCGCCATTGAACAGGCAGGCTTTACCGCCGACCCCGGCTGAGCCAAAGCTCACTGACCTCAGTGCAGACCGGCTGCGTTTCACCGGACCGGTCTGCACGCTTATGGTCATCATTGGCAGCTCGGGCGCTGAACTGGGGGGCGCGGCTATAGCTCGCCCGCCCGAACGAAGACCTGATCCCGGCCAATAAAAAGAACGATATGGTCAACCGGGTGAAAGAGGTGACCTCGAAACCCGAAGCGCGCTTCAGTGACGAGGCTGCCATTTCCGCAATGGAAACGCTGATCACGCATGGGCTGGAGGGTCTGAAAACTGCAACGAAAATGAGGGCCTCTGGCTGGCCAATCTGCGGCCGCCGGGCAGATCTGCTTGCGAAAAGCCTGCAGAAAAGACCAGCTGAAGCCGGGCTATGCGCCGATACGGAGAGCGGGGGCAGCCCCCCGGGCCGTGACAGACGACCGGAGAGGCCAGGCTGGATGGCAGAGCCTGGCCCGGTGGTGTCAGCTTAGCTGGCATTGCTGCGAAAGGGGCAGCCTCTGGCACCCGGACCAGAAGGCGGTCTGTGAGCGCTCCCGGAGTAAGCCGGGCGGCTCTGGCGCGTTTCAGTCCGATTGCAGCACAAAAGCACCGAGCGCGTCGGGGTCGATCGGTTTAAACATGATCTCAAGCCCGGCCGCCCCCGCGGCGGTACGGGTGGCGGCGGTGCGGTCGGCGGTGATGATCCGGGTCGGGCGCTGGCCAAATGTCCGGTGCAGGATCCTGGCGGTCTCGACCCCGGTCGGCCCCGCGCCAAGCTGCTGATCGATCAGATAGAGATCGGGGACGATGCCGATCTCCTCGAGCAGCCCGATGGCTTCGGGGCCGCTTGCTGCCTCCAGCACATCAATGCCGCGCCGCTCAAGCAACAGGGCGATGGCGCGGCGCAGCCCCTCATCATTCTCGACCAGAAGCGCGATCCGGCCGCAGGGCGCATCCTCCATCTGCAGCGGCGCCGGTGCCAGGCCCGCTGGCGGCAGATCCGGCGCGACCGGCAGCTCCACCGCAAAACAGGTGCCGAGGCCGGGGCGCGAGCGCAGGGTCAGCGGATGGCGCAGCAGGGCACAGGCGCGTTCCACAATCGCAAGGCCGAGCCCCATTCCGGCAGCGGCGGAGGCCGAGCCACCGATGCGGTGAAATTCGCGAAACACCGCCTGCTGATCCTCGGGGGCGATGCCGGGGCCGGTGTCATGCACCTCGACCCGCACCGCGCCCTTCAGGCGACGCACCCCGACCAGAACCCGGCCCTGGCTGGTGTAGCGCAGCGCATTGCCGATCAGATTTTGCAGGATCCGGCGCAGATAGGCCGGATCGCTTTCCACCGCCAGGGCGCAGGGCAGGATGGTCAGCCGCAGCCCCTTTTCTGCCGCGAAAGGCACGAATTCATCGGTCAGCTGCGCCAGCAGCAAAGACAGCGGCAGCGGGGTCACGTCGATTGACCCCGAGCCCGCCTCAAGCCGCGAGATATCCAGCAGCGCTCCCAGAATTCCCTCGACGCTGATCAGCGCATTATAGGCTTTTTCCAGGGTGGTGGACTGGCCCGGCCCAGCCTCATCCCGGGCGGCGGCCACGAAAAGTTTGGCGGCCGAAAGCGGCTGCAGCAGATCATGGCTTGCCGCCGCGACAAAGCGCGAGCGGGTGGCATTGGCACGCTCGGCGCTGGCGAGGGCAGCGGCCAGCTGCTCGGTGCGGGTGGCGACGCGCGCTTCGAGCGTGGCATTGGCGCGCAGCATCGAATGGATGGCGAGGCGCTCGCGGCTGACATCGGTGAAAGAGAGCACAAAGCCGCGCCCGGGCATTTCCTGGCCATAGACGGCCAGAACCATGCCGGTGGGCTGCTCGATCTCAAAGGACAGAGGCGGACAGGGGCCGGACTGCCAGATCCAGGCCCTGAGCCGCTCGGGGCTGAAACCATCGGAAAAAGCGGTGTGAGACAATGCGGGCGCGATCAGCGCATCGTAATCCACGCCCCGGCGCAACAGCGGCGCGCGGATATCGAGCAGCTGCGCCAGCCGCCAGTTCCAGCCCGCCAGCCGCCGCTCGGCATCAAAAATTGCCACCCCCTGGTTGATATGGTCCAGGGTCGCGCGGATGATCCGGGCCTGGTCATCAAGCAGCTTGCCGCGCTCCGAACGTTCGGCGCGGATGATCTCGGTCACATTGGTCTGCAAAACGACCGTGCTGCCATCCTCCATATGCTGCTCGCTGATCTGCAGCCAGCGGTCGCCGGTCAGATCGACGTAAAAGATCCGGTCCGAGCGGTGCAGCGCCATCCGCTTTTCCACCCAGGCTTCCGGGCCTTCGTCCGGGGGCAGGCGCAGATTTTCTGAATGGCTGACCGCGCGGATATAATCGGGAAAGCTGATCCCCGGATGCAGCCGGGCGCGGGCATCGGGCAGATCGCCGCAGAACCGGCTGTTGTGCAGCACGAGGCGCTGCTCGGGGTCGAACAGGGCAAAGCCCTCCTCGATGGCCTCGACGGCCTGGCTCAGCTGGCGGCGCGAGCTTTCGGCGGTGCTGTTGGCCTCATGCAGCAGGCGCAGCGCGGCTTCCAGCTCACGGGTGCGCTGGCGGACATGTTCTTCCAGCACGGCGGCGCGGCGGAACTCCTCAAATGCGGCATCCCGGTCGCCCTGGCCCTGCTCGGCATGGCTCATCAGCGCAGCGGCAATGGTCAGGAGTTTTTCGATCTGGCGGGCGGGGCTGTCTTTCGGATCAAGCAGCCCTGCGGTGATCGGCGGTTGCGGGTTCATGCCTCTTCCTCCAGCCGGGTGCCGGGCGGATAAAAGACGCAGCCGGTCAGCGTGTGGTTGACATGCATCGGGCCGATCTGCTCGCCATAGGTGGAAAACCCCCAGACCCGGTGACGGCGCAGCACATCCGAGACCTTATCGGTCAGCTGTTTCTCGCGCCCCTCGATCCGGCGCAGGATGCAGTCAAAGGCCAGCACGGCAACCGGCTCGGCCGGGGCCCGCAGCCGTTCCAGCCCGGCAGAGAGATGGCCGACCAGATCATGCGCTTCGGTCAGAGACAGCACCACCCCAGAGGCAATGGCCGAAAAAAACAGCAGCTCGCCCGATGGCAACATGCGCTGAATAGCGCGGACATGGTGGCGCGCGCCGATGCGCAAAGCCAGCGGATAGGCGGCAAAGGTGAAACTGTCGAGCATCGCCAGATCCCGGCCCAGCAGGCGCGCATATTCCTGCGCCGCCGGCTCGCCATTGATCTGCCGCACGATCCGGGCCGAGGGATCGGCATCGGTGACCACCATCCGCACCCCGGTAGGATGCAGGTGGTCCATATTCAGCGCCCGGACCGGACAATCGCTGCGCAGCACACAAAGCACCGCCGCATGACGCATCGCTATGCCATCATGGAGGATAAAGGTGCGCTCAAAGCGGGTGCCATCTCCGGCCGAACCGCCAACCAGGGGCATATTTCCCGCCCCCCCTGCGAGGGCGGCGGCCAGCTCATCCTCGCGCACCGACAGCCCGTCGACCAGCAAAAGCCCGCATTCATAGGGCAGAGCTGCCTGGCCGGAAGACAGGCGCTGGCGGATCTGCAACAGATCGGCGGCAATATCGTTACGGGACAGGCGGTCGAGATCGGGGATCAACAGGGTTTCAGCCAGGAAATGGCGGCTGGAAAAGCCAATTGCAACGATGGTTTCCTCTTCATAGCCCGCGCCGGTGATTTCCCCTGCTGTGGTGCAGCCCACCACCCGGGCCATCGGCCAGGCCGATCTGGCCGCGCCCGCGATCCCGGTCAGATCGGCCTCGGGCGACAGCAGCAGCAGAACCAGCGCGAAGGGTCCGGGGCCAAGCGCCCGGGTCAGCTGGCCCGCCACATCCGCCTCGCGGACTGAGACGCTGGCCCGCGCCACGATCTGATCGCCTGTCAGCTGCACCTCTTCCCCCTTGCTGTCTCCCTGCCCGCCATGGAACCCCGGGCGGGCGCGAAAATCCAGCCCCCGTCATCCCGGCGGGGGTGTCAGGGTGAAGCTCAGTTCCTGGGCAAAGAGAACCGCCTGGGTGCGGGTCTGCACGCCAAGCTTGCGCATGATCGCGGTGATATGGGCCTTTACCGTGGTCTCGGCGATGGAAAGCTCATGGGCGATCTGCTTATTCATCAGCCCGGCGCTGACCAGCTGCAGGATCTTGCCCTGCTGGCGGGTCAGAAGCGCCAGCCGCGCCACCGCCTCTTCGGCCGGAGTGGCAGCGGTCTGTTCCAGAATGCGGCGGCTGGAATGCACCTCGCCCCGGGCAATCGTGTCAAAAGCCTCGCGAAAAGCGCCGCGTTCGGCATGTTTGGGGACAAAAGCGCTGACCCCTGCGCGCAGCGCCGAGCGCACCACCCGCAGTTCATCCATCGAGGAGACCACGATGATCGGTGTCGCAGGCGCCGCCTGGCGCATCCTGACCACACCGTCCAGCCCGTTCACATCCGGCAGGTTCAGATCCAGCACGATAACATCGGGCATGTCTCCGCCTGCCAGCCGGTCCAGCGCCGCGCCGAGGCTGCCCACCGCATCCACCTGGTCGATCCCGACCTGTCCGGTCAGCGTCATCGATAATGCGTCGCAGAACAATGGATGATCATCGACGATCAGCGCCGAGCGCAGCGGGTAATCCGCGTCCGAAATACCGAATGCCTGCGCCATGCCTTCCCTCCCCGGGGCTGCGGATGCCGGGTCATCTTCCCCGGCTGAGCCGCTCAAATCTGGAGTCTAGCGCGACCCCGCCCCCCCGCGCAAAGAGAACAGTCGCACAGAGCAAACATCCGATGCGCCGGGCAGAAAAAGTATTCGACCATAGTCGTAGCAGTCGCGGCAGGAAAACAGGGTTCAGGGGGCCTCAAGGCTGATCCGCCAGCCGCCCGAGGCATTGATCTGCAGGCGGTAGCGACCGGGCTGGGCCATCAGGAAAGAGCCGGTGCCCGCCCCGGCCTGGTGCAGATTCTGTACCACCTCGCCGCTGGCATCGAGCAGATAGATCACCATGATCGCATCCATGCTTTCAAACTGCAGCAGCGTCGGGGCGGTGATGTCAAAGGAAGGGGTAACCTGGCTGCCAGCGCCCTGAAACCTGCGGATCGCCGCCTGGAGCGGCAGCGCATCATAACAGGCCAGCCGCGCCGCAGCGCCGGAATGACTGCGGCAGGCCATGAGGCCCGCCGTCAGATCCTGCGCTCCGGCCGGTGCTGCCTGCACCAGCAGCAGCGCCAGCGCGATATTGCGCCGCTTTACCAGTTGAACGGGCATCCGGTGCAATTCTCCATATGGACGCCCTCCCAGATGGCATAGGGCGCGAAATTGCCCTCAAGCACCGCATCGGCGAAATCAGCATTGTAGAATTTGGTTTCCATCAGATTGGCACCGATGATGGTGGCGCCGACAAATTTGCCTTTATGGACTGTGGCCGCCTCAAGACTGGCGCCGGTCAGATTGCTTTGCGAAAAATCGGCTCCGGCAAGGCGCGAAGAGGTGAGGTTTGCCCCGACCAGTGTGGCACGCTGCAGGTCGATCCCCTGGGCCTGGGCCATTTCCAGACTGGCCCCGGTCAGATCCGCCCCCGAGAGATTGGCACCTTTCAGTTCGGCTCCGAAAAAATTGACGCGTGTCAGTTTCGCGCCGGAAAGGTCGATACCGTTCAACTTCTGGCCGCGCAGATCGGCATGACGCAGATCGGCACCCTGGCAGGAGGCGCCCGGCTTCAGCTCGCAGCCGCCGATCACCAGCGGGCCTTGCTGCGGCTCATCGGTATCGACGATCACCGGAAAGCCAAGCGCATCACTATTGCCGCTCAGCACATCCGCTGCCGCGATGAAAGATGTGCAAAAAAGGGCCAGAGCGGCCAGAAGACAGGGTTTCATCGGTCAGATCCTCTGCAGCGGAACAGGCGGGCAGGTCAGACCTGCCCGCCCGGGAGTTCAGGGCTCAGTTGGCCGAGGCCAGCAGCTCATCAGGGATCTCAAAGACCCAGAACGAGCCACCCTGGCTGACCTGGGTGGTCAGCGTCGCCATATCGCCACCCCAGAGCGGCACCGCTCCGCCATAGCCCGACGCGATACCGAGATATTGCTTGCCGTCCAGCTCCCAGGTCACCGGCTGCGAGATGACGCCCGAACCGGTGTTGAAGGACCAGAGCTGTTCGCCGGTCTCGGAATGGAAGGCCTTCACATAGCCATCCGAAGTGCCGGTGAATACGAGATCGCCTGCGGTTGCGAGGGTGCCGGCCCAGAGCGGGAACTTCTCTTTATGCTCCCATTTCTTCTCGCCGGTGGCCGGGTCATAGGCGCGCAAAGTGCCGATATGGTCGTCATACATACGCTTGATCCGGAAGCCCTGGCCCAGATAGGCGGCCCCGGCCTGATAGGTGACATTCTCGGTCCAGTAGTCTTCTTTCCAGTTATTGGCCGGAATGTAGAACAGGCCGGATTTCTGCGAATAGGCCATCGGGTTCCAGTTCTTACCGCCGAGGAACGGCGGCGAGACTTCGATCGTGGCGCCTTTGTCTTCGCCCTCTTTCGGCAGCGGCGGACGCTGGCCTTCGTTTTCAATCGGGCGACCGGTCTCAAGATCGATGCCTTTGGCCCAGGTGATATTATCAACAAACGGGAAGGCATTCAGCAGAGCGGTCGGGCGGTTGATATCGCCACCACGCTTGGAAAGCGCATCAATATCCGTGACATAGAAGAAGCCGTTGCGGTCGGCATGGCCACCGGCGCGATGCTTCTTGCCCTCTTTATCGGTATAGTCGAACAGGACGATCTCATTATTGCCCGAGAAGTCCCAGGCATCATTCGGGGTATGCTGGTAGAAGCCGACCAGCTCGCCATTCGACGGATCGACATAGGCCTGGCCCGAAGTATAGAGGCTGTCGCCCGGGGTGCGGGCCCAGGTGTTCCAGGGCGCGGGGTTACCGGCGCCAACGATGATCGTATTGGTCTCTTCGTCATAGACCGCCGATTGCCAGGGGGCACCGCCGCCATGGTTCCAGGCCTCGACCTTGGAGCCATCGGCATTATTGGGCCAGCTCGGAGCGGCGGGATCGCCGGTGATCGTGCCTTCGGCGCCTGCCAGCGCGCCCTTGTGACCCTCAACAAAGGGGCGCATCCAGATTTCTTCACCGGTATCGGGATCGCGGGCGTAAAGCTTGCCGACCACACCGAATTCATCGCCCGAAGAGCCGTGGATCAGCATGACCTTGCCGGTCACCTTATCTTTCACGATGGTCGGCGCGCCGGTCATCGTATAGCCGATCTTGTGATCCTCGAACTTCTCACGCCAGACCACTTTGCCGGTATTCTTGTCCAGAGCATAGATTGAGGCATCCAGCCCGCCGAAGAAGACCTTGTCGCCATAGATCGCAGCGCCACGGTTCACCACGTCACAGCAGGGCCGGATATCCTCGGGCAGACGGGCCTCGAATTTCCACAGCCGCTCGCCGGTTTTGGCGTCAAGCGCCCACATCCGCGAATAGGAGCCGGTGATATAAATCACCCCGTCATGGACAATGGCCTGGGTCTCCTGGCCGCGCTGTTTCTCATCGCCGAAGGAGAAGGCCCAGGCCGGGCGCAGATGCTTGACCGTATCCGAATTCACCTGATCCAGCGTCGAATAGCGCTGAGCCTTATTGCCCATGCCATACATCAGCACATCCTGGGTGGTCTCGCTGTCGGCCTGAATATCCTCCCAGGTGACATCCTTGGTGACGCGCCCCTCGGCAAGCGCCATCCCTGCCATGCCGATCAGCGCAATCGCACTGGCGGTGGTCAGTTTCTTAAGCTTGGTCATGTCGTCTCCTCCATCCATGAACCGGCATTGCACTTTACGACCGCCCCACCAGCGGGAGCGCTTCTGTCTCGTGATCTGCCCATCTCCGGACAACCGAGCGCAGATATTCCTCGGGATTGGCGCCAAGCGCGGCAAATTCCGGAACCGGCCCCGCCGCCATCGCCTCAACCGGGCTGAGGCCCAGCCGCGCCGCCTCGTCCAGCCGGGCGCGGGTTGCCGTCAGATAGGCCCGGGTCTGGGCGAGAGCCGCGCTGGAGCGGTGAAAGGCGCCATGGCCAGGAATGGTGCCCGAGGCCTGCAGCCCGGCCAGAGTGTCGAGCGCAGCAAGCCAGGCCCCGTAATCCGCATCCGGCAGGCTGGGCGCGCGCTCAAGAAACAGCAGATCCCCGGCGATCAGCGTGCCGGTCTGTTCATCCATCATCACCAGATCACCGGCGGTATGGCCGGAAAGCGCCATGAATTTCAAAGACCTGCCGCCGATCCGCGCCTCTCCGGCCCCGGTCTGGCCGGTGGCGGGCAGCGGCGTCGTGCCCGACATCCAGGAGCCAAGGATCGCATAAAGCGATTCCGCGAAATCCTGGCCATATTGCGCGCAGGCCGCGCTGGTTTGTGGCAGTGCCACGATCTGACGATCGGCAAAGGCAGCATTGCCAAACCAGTGGTCCGGATGGTGATGGCTATTGACCACCATTGCGACCCCGCCCATGCGCTGATCGGCAAAGGCGCGAATTTCCGCCCCCATCGAGAGGGTCGAGCCGGTATCGATCACCACCGCGCCCTGGCTGGTCTGCACCAGCGCAATATTGACGATATTGCCGCCGTTTGAGGCAGCAAATACCTCGCGCAGCCCCTCGATCATCCAGACCCCATCGGCCACTTCCTGCGGCGCGAGGTGATAACGGCGGGCCTCTGCCCGGGCCGGAACTGACGCCAGCAGTGTTGGGCTCAGCGTTGCTGAGGCGATACCCGTCAGGGCTTTGCGGCGTGTCAGCGAGGGAAGGGTCATGTCTGCCCCCCGACACGGCCACTGAACCTGTTCCCCAGATTATCCCGGGCGCTGATCCTCACCTCGCCTGCGGCCAGATCAGGCGGCAGCAGAAAGGTCAGCGAGGGGTTTTCCTCGAGCGGCTCGAACAGATCCAGCGCGGCGATCTCGACGCCATCCCCGTCGCTCAGCTGCAGCCCGGTCAGGAAATGCGCCGGGATACCATCGGCGAGACCGGTCTCCTGGGGATGGCGGATTTTCAGCCGCAGCCGCCCGGTTTCCGGCCAGATCCGCGCCCGCATCTCGCCAAAGCCCTGCTGCCAGTCGGGACGGGCATGGGCAACCGAAGGCGCCGAGCAGCCGCCGCCAAGCGCCGAGACCCAGGCCGCGCCGACATGCCAGCCATCCCCGAGCCGGGCCGAGGCCCGGAGCGCACCGGCACTCTCATATTTCACCCCAAAACCCAGCAAGGGCCGGGCGCGGCCAGGACGAAAGGTCAGGCCATGGGCAAAGGGGCTGTAATCGATGGTCACGACGATCTCTTCCACCCGGCCCTGCAGCGCGGTCGCGTCGATCAGAAACGGGACATGGGCCGAATCCTCGGCCGCTTTCGGCGCCAGAACCGCCACCGCCGGATCGTTGGACCAGAGGGCATTCCCGCCCAGCCAGGTCTCACGATGCAGTGGCCACATGCCGCTGTCGAAAGCATCGCCCCCCACCGCAGCCGCGCCGGTGACGGGCAGGATCAGGGGCCTGTCGCCGCCGGGCAGAAGCCGGGTGAGGAGCGTTTCCATTGCGCTCAGTCCCTGAGCGAGCCAGCGATCAGCTCGGCCGCCACTGCGGCCCGGGCCGGATCTGCACGCAGAATATGCGCTGCCTGAGCCAGCACGGTGACGGCGCGCGGCGCGCCCGAAAGCGCCTCGAACTGATCATTTACCGCATCCAGCTCATCCGCGACCGCGCCGGCCGTGGTGACATCCGCGCCGCTTTCGAGCGCTTTCACCTTATCGAGCAACGAATGGATCTCGTCGGTTTTCGCGGCCATTTCATCCGCATCGGGCCGGGTCTCGATATAGGTGCGGATCGCCCAGACCGCCTGCTGGCTGAAGATATCGGCGAAGGGCGGCATTTTGACGGCGCCGTTTTGCTCATAGCCATGCAGAACCCGGTCGAGATACCATTCATCGCCGAAATCATTGGCCTCAAGGAAACGCAGATCCGGGGCCAGGCCGCCCGAGATCGCCTCAAGCCCATGGCAGCGCGCGCAATTCGAGTTGAACCCCTTGGCACCAACCTCGACCGCGCGGAACAAAAGATCACCACTCGCCGCGCGCCATGGGTTCTCTTTCGCCATTTCTTCCGGCAGGTCGGGCAGTCCGGTGGTATCGACCGCCTGCGGTACCGCATCACCATGCGCGAGCAGCATCGGTACGGGCAGAGCCAGCGTCAGGGCTGCCGAAAGTGCTATAGGAATGATCTTGCGGTTCATGCTGGTCTCTTCCCGAGGAGTGGCATGGCGGGCATGCGTGGACAGAGTTCAGACTTCGCTGAAACCGGGAGAGGGTTAAATTGTCCAAAGGTCGTAGGCTGTGGCGGGGTGGCGCAATCGTGGCGCTGGGGCTGGCCGGTCTGGCTCTGCAGGCCAGGGCCGATGAAATTCCTGCAGGGCCATCTGAGACAGAAATTATCGAAAAATCAATTCCTTCTGCCCCCGGGGCGGATGGGCTTTTTGATGCTGCGGGTTACCGTCTGAAAGACTACCGTGCTCCGGTTCCGGCCATTGCCCCCGGGGCGCAGACCGTTACTCTTGCCGAGGTCCAGGCGCTGCAGGCCGCCGGCGCGGTGCTCATCGATGTGATGGGGGCGCAGCGATTCCACATCGACGCGGCGGGCAGATGGATCACCCCTCCAGGGCCCGGCGGCGGGCATCTGACCATCCCCGGCGCGATCTGGCTGCCGGTGGTCGGCTGGGGTGCGCTCGAGCCCTGGCAGGAGGATTACCTGCGCCAGAGCCTCGCCGATCTGACCGCAGAGGACCCGGCACGCCCTGTCGTGGTTTTTTGCAAAACCGATTGCTGGCTGAGCTGGAACGCGGCAAGACGGATCGCCGGCATGGGGCTGAAAAAGGTCTGCTGGTTCCCGGGCGGCAGCGATGACTGGACCGGGGCGGGCATGGCACTGACCCGCGCCCATCCCTGGCCGCTGCGCAGCGGCCCCGATCGTCCCTTTGCGCCGTGACCGGGCCAGATGTTGAGGCCAGAGAAGAGGCAGAGAAGACTGCTACCGGCTGCTGGTTCTGGTCTGCAATCATCAAAGCACCGCCATCGCCCTGCCTGGTATCACGCCCCGCGCCGCCTCTCTCCAGGCGTGGGCGGCGGTTGAAAGCCGCAGACACTCTGTTCGCGAGCGGGCGAGCCGCCCCAGGGTCTGTGAGTGTCAGCCGGCCTGCCCGCCCGAAAGCGGGCCCGTCAGCCGGATCGCATCCTGATCGGTATGACGCCTTGCGAGGTCATGGGCGCGCGCGCTGTCGCCTGAACAGATCGCCGCCAGCAGCGGCTCGTGCAGATCGACAATCACTTGTGATTCTTCGTAAAATTCATCTGCCAGCAGCAAAAACAGCAAGGCGGGGCCCTCAAGCCGCTTGTAAATATCCAGCAGCATCCGGCTTCCGGCAATCTCCACCACGGTGCGGTGAAAGCGCAGATCCAGTTCCAGCAGTTTGCGGCGCTGGCGGTTGTCTGATGCCAGACGCATGTCTTCGACAACCGCCATCAGCCGGGCGCGGCCGACATCGGTGATCCGGTCGGAAGCAAGCTGCGCCGCAGCCGATTCAAGAATGTCGCGCATCAGAGATATATCGCGGATATCCTCTTCGGAGACGGTAATGACAAAATTGCCGCGCCGCGGGCGGTGCTCGATCAGGCCATCCGCCTGAAGATATTTCAGCGCGCCGCGGATCGTGCCCTGGCTGACGCCGAATTTCTGTGCAAGCTCCATCTCGACCAGCCGGTCGCCAGGCTTCCATTCCCCGTCAAGGATGCCCTCCTGGATTGCCGTTGCAATCTCGGTTTCGAGGCTGGGGCGGACATGGGCTGCGTCCTGGGAATGCCGCACGGGTCTGTCCTTCGCAATCAACTCGCTCCCTCGATAGCCAGCTTCACGCCTGGTGTCACCCTCTGGATAGGATCTGCTCTGCGTAATTTTTGGGCATTTTTTGCCCTGCCCCTGAAATTTTTGCGACCCGTTGCCATTATTATTGATAATCATTAATCAATCGCGCAGCGTGAATCCCCGACGAGGAGTGACTGATGAGCGGCGTGTTTTCCCGAGATTTTGCGGTTTCCACGCCGCTGGTCGAGCGTGCAGAGGGTGTCTGGATTCACGGTGCGGATGGCCGGCGCTACCTTGATGCTATGGGCAGTGCAGGTGTGATCGGCATCGGCCATGGCCGCAGCGAGATCTATCAGGCGCTTGCCGCCGAGGGATCGAAGGTCAGTTATGTCTATACCGCCTCTTTCACCCATCCCTGGCAGGAGCAGCTCTCGGCCTCGGTCCTCTCGGTCGCGCCCGAAGGCATGTCCGGGGTCTATTTCGTTTCGGGCGGCTCTGAGGCGAATGAGACCGCGCTGAAACTGGCCCGCCAGTATCATGTGGCGCGGGGCGAAACCGGCCGCCATAAAATGCTCGCCCGCTGGCAAAGCTATCACGGCGTGACCATCGCCACATTATCGCTGTCAGGCCGCACTTCCTGGCGTGCACCCTATGACCCCTATATGTTGCCGGTCGTGCATATCAGCCCACCCTATAATTACCGCTGCAATATCTGTGGCGAGGGCGGAGACTGCACCGATCACTGCATCGAGGAGCTCGAGCGCACCATCCTTATGGAAGGGCCGGAGACGATCTCCTGCTTCTTTGCCGAAACCATCATCGGCACCACCGCCTCGGGCGTGACACCCGGCCCGGATTATTATCGCCGGGTCCGCGAGATCTGTGACCGCTACGGCATTCTGTTCATCTGCGATGAAGTGCTGATGGGATATGGCCGCACCGGGCGCGCCTTTGCCATTCAGGACTGGGGAATTCTGCCCGATATGATCACCTGCGGTAAGGCGATCGGCTCGGGCTATGCGCCGCTTGGTGCGGTCATCGTCTCGGAAAAAATCACCGGCTTCTTCCGCGAGGGCAAACGCAGGTTTGTCCACGGCTTCACCTATTCCGGCCATGCAATGTCCTGTTTTGTTGGCCAGAAAGTGTTCGAGATCATGCAGCGTGAAGATCTGTTCAGCCGCCCGGCTGTGACCGGGGCCTATATGCATCAGCGCCTTGGCGTGCTGCAGCAGCGCCATGAGGTGATCGGGGATCTGCGCGGGCGCGGGCTTTACGCCGGGCTCGAATTTGTGGCAGATCGCGCCAGCCGCGACCCCTTCCCTGAAAGCGCTAATTTCACCGCGCGCCTGGTCGCAATGATGCGGGAGCGCGGCGTGATTGTCGGCGGGGGCGTTCCGGGGGCGAATTTCGGCAAGGGTGGCGATCACATCCAGATCAGCCCGCCTTTCACCATCAGTGAGGGGGAAATCGACAGGCTGATCGATACGCTCGACGAGGTTCTGACCAGCCTGTCGCAGGAGCTGCGCGGGCCGGCTGCACAGTAAGACGACAACAATATAAACAACATCTGACAGGAAGACTGCTATGAAGACTCTGATCTCCCTCTCGCTTTTTGCCCTGCTGGCCGGGACCGCGGCTCAGGCCGAAGTGACGCTGCGCATTGGCGGCGCGGGCTCTGATTCCAGCCCCGACACCAAAGCAATGGAGGTTTTTGCTGAAAAGCTGAACGAGCGGCTGGGCGAGGCCGTCGCGGTTGAGCTTTTCCCGAATTCGCATCTGGGCACCGTTGATGAAATGGTTGAGCAGGTAAAGGGCGGCGTGCTGGAATGCATGTATGAAAGCGTGGGCGTGCTGGGCTCATTCCATCCGGCCGCCAATATCGAGGGCGTGGCCTATGTCTATCACGATGTGGATCACTTCTTCCGCATCTGGCGCGGCCCGGTTGGCCAGGAGATCCTGCAGTCGATCTCGGATGAGGCGGGCTTCCGTGTCGTTGGCCCGGCCTTCCATGGCTTCCGTCAGATCCTGACCAATGTGCCGGTCGAAAAGGCCGAAGATCTGGACGGGCTGAAAATCCGCGCACCGGGCATTCCGGCCTATATTGAATCGATCCGCGCCATGGGGGCAAACCCGGCCACGGTCGCCTTCGAGGAAGTCTATGCCGCCCTGCAGAGCCATGTGGTGGACGGGGTCGAACAGCCGCTGACCGCGATCAGTGACAAGCGCTTCCATGAGGTGGTAAAAAACCTCGCGCTGACCAATCACATGGCCGAGACCATGGGCTTCATGTGCAACAGCGACTGGTACGCCGGTCTTGATGAGGCCACCCGCACCGCCATTGAGGCCTCGGCCGTCGACAGCGCTGACTGGTATCGCAGCTATACCGAGCAATCCCAGTCAGCCCTGCTGGCCGAGCTGGAAGCCGAAGGTGCGGTTGTGACCCGCCCCGATATCGCGCCCTTCATCGCCCGCGCGGCCACGGCACAATATGATGCCTCGCTGCAGCCGATCATCGAAAAGGTGCGCGCCGTCGAGTAAATCCCCGTGCATTCGCCGCCCTCCGCATCCCGGAGGGCGGTTTTTTCCCGGCAGCCTGCTGCCGCCCCTTCTCACCTGATACCCGGACCCCCGATGAGCAGAACCCTCTTCCGGATCGGCGATCTGTTACGCGCCGCTCTTGCCACCCTTGTCGCGATCGCCTTGCTGATGATCGTGGTGCTGGTTTTCTATCAGGTCATCACCCGCTATTTCACCGGGACGGCCACACCTCAGCTGGCTGAAATCGCCCGCTTCTTCTTTATCTGGCTGGTCTTTGCCGGATCGGCCTGGCTGATTTCACGCGGCGAGCTGATCGCGATCGACTTTTTCTCGGTGCAGATGGGCCCGAAGGGCAAGCGGCTGCAGATGATCTTTACCGATCTGTGCATTGCTGTGCTGCTGACCGCCCTGCTGATCTATTCGCAAAAGCTGCTCGATGTGGTGGCGATCAAACGCGCACCGGCAACCGGCATCCCCTATGGCTGGGTCTATATGGCCCTGCCCGCCTTCTGCCTCTCGGGGATTTATTTCGTCATCGAGCGCGCGGTGAAGACGCGGCTGTTCGCGATGCTCCCCGACAACAGTGACAAAAGGGCCTGATCCATGCTGATGCTTCTGACGCTTGCGCTGGTTCTGTTTGCGCTGATGTTCCTTGCGGTGCCGATTGCGATTTCGCTGGGCATCGCCTCGCTGGTCATTGTCCTGCTCTGGGGCACGCCGGGCTTTGTTCTGGCGCAAAAGATGCTCAACGGCATCGACAGTTTTCCGCTGCTGGCCGTACCCTTCTTCATTCTTGCCGCGGCCATCATGAATGCGGGCGGCATCACCACCCGCATCGTCGATCTGCTTGGCTCGGCCATGGGACGGCTGCGCGGCAGTTCGGGCCAGGTGAATATCGGCACGAACCTGTTTCTCGCCGGGATCTCCGGCTCCTCGGTAGCGGATGCCTCGGCAACGGGGGCGCTTCTGATCCCCGAAATGAAGAAAGAGGGCTATTCGGGGGCCTTTGCCGCCGCGCTGACCGCAACGGCGGCGCTGCTCGGGCCGATCCTGCCGCCCTCGATCCCGCTGGTGATCTATGGGGTGATTGCCGAGGTTTCCATCGTCAAGCTCTTCATCGGCGGCTATATCCCGGCGCTGATGATCGTGGCGGCGCTGGTATTCGTGGTCAATCACCACGCCAGAAAGCACAACCTGCCGCGCCGGGGTCGCCAGGGCGGGGCGGTGATCTGGAAGAAATTCCGGGTCTCGATCTGGGCCATGTCAATGCCGATCCTGCTGATCATCGGCGCGCGGGGCGGATATTTCACCATCACCGAGATCGGCGCGGTTCTGGTCGTCTATGCGATCTTTGTCGGCTGGGTGATCCACCGCGAATTTCGCTGGGGCAAGCTGCCCGGCATTCTCACCGAAGCCGGGATGCAGACAGCGAATATCATGCTGGTGGTCGCGACCTCTTCCTTCGTGGCCTATCTGATGGTGGTGCATGGCGTGCCCAAGGATCTGTCGCGCTGGATCCAGGAGGCGCAGCTCTCGCCGGTGGTCTTCCTGTTGCTGATCAACGTGATCCTGCTGATCGCCGGAGCCTTCCTCGATTCCACCCCCGCCACCATCATCATCGTGCCGATTGTGCTGCCCTCAGCCATCGCGCTCGGGATCGACCCGGTGCATTTCGGTCTTGTGGTGGTGATTAATCTGATGATCGGGCTGATCCATCCGCCCATGGGGCTGAACCTGCTGATCACCCAATCCATCGCCAAAGAGCCTATGGGCGCGATCCTGAAAGAAGGCCTGCCGCTGCTGGGGATTATGCTGATCATCCTGATGCTGGTGACTTTCGTTCCGGCAACCGTACTCTGGTTGCCGCAGGTCATGGGCCTGTGACAGCGCATCCTGCCAGCTTCGCCCCGTCAAAGACCGGGTGATGCTGGCAGGAGTGCAGGTCAGAATGCCAGCCAGGCGGCAAGCACCACAAAGCGCAGGGCGTGCAATACTGCGCTGAGCAAAGCAGAAAGCCGCCACAGAGTGCATCGCTTCAGCATTCAGCTGAGCGCTAAAGGGAATTGCGCGACCTGCCATCTGCCCGCTCTGCTGCTGACGGCAGACCGCAGGTGCAGGCGCGATGCGGCCCGCCCTCTTCGCAGAAAGCGCCGCATGGAATAAGGACCTGACCGGGAATGATCCGGGCAGGTCGGTTTTGCATCAGGGTAACGGCACGTCCGGCGCGACAAGCCCCTCGCTGCGCAGATCTGACCAGAAACCCTGCGGGATCTCTGCGCCAAAATGCGCGATATTCTGCGTGACCTCCGCCGGTGTCACCGCGCCGAAAACCACCGAGCAGACCTCGGGCGCGGCCAGTGGGAATTGCAGCGCTGCCGCTGCAAGCGAGATCCCATGCGCAGCGGCGATCGCGCTCAGGCGGCGGACCTTATCGGCGACACCAGGCGGCACTGCGCCATATTCATACTTCGCCCCCTCAACGAGGCCAGTGGCCAGAATGCCGGAACTGAACGCCCCGCCAACCACGATGGAGGCACCACGACGCCCGGCCGCGGTGATTTCATCCTGATAAATGTCATGTTCCAGCAGAGTATATCGCGAGGCCACAAGGAACAGATCCAGATCTGTCGCTTCGAGGAAACGCCGGATCATGCCGCGCTCATTAATACCGGCACCGATGGCGCGGATCTCGCCTGAGCGTTTAAGCTCATCCAGCGCGCGATAGCCACCGCCCTGATCCAGCTCGCGCAGCCTGGCCTCAAGCGCTTCGGGGGTTCTGAAATAACCACCGTCGAGATCATGAATATAAAGGGCATCAACCTGGTTGATGCCAAGGCGCTGCAGGCTGTCCTCGTAAGAGCGCATCACCGCATCATAGGTAAAGATGTGGTGCGGCTCGAATGCCAGCGGGGCCTGCCAGGCCGGCGGAGTGAAACCGGCCCGGTCGCGCGGGGCGCGCAGGACGCGGCCGACCTTGGTGGTCAGGACATAATCCCCACGCGGCCGCTCATAAAGCGCGCGGCCGGTGCGATGCTCGGCCTGGCCAAGCCCGTACCAGGGCGCCGTATCATAAAATCTGATGCCGCCCGCCCAGGCCGCCTCATAGGTCGCCCGGGCCCCGGCCTCACCGATGGCTGCATAGACACCGCCCAGCGGGCAGGTTCCGAGGCCGAGAACCGGAATATCAAGGCCGGTCCGTCCGACCTCACGACGCATTGCAGGGGTCATATCAGAATTCCTTCACCAGTTCGGCGATGGCCACAGTCCGGCCGGTTGCGGCCGAGCAATAGGCGGCTTCGGCCAGGGCATAGGTCTTCAGGCTGTCCCCGGCCGAGGTCTCAAAGTCCCGCCCGCTGCGCAGGCAGTCGATAAAATGCTGCTGGGTGCGGGGCACGGAATCCTGGATCTGGGTCCAGGGTTCCGAGGTCCAGCTCCGGCCATCTGCCGCCAGAACCTCATCGCGCCGTCCGGCGGCTGTATGGATGCGCAGCACCTGGCCCTCGAGGATCTCAACCGTGCCAAGGCGGCCCTCGATCTCGCCCAGGGTCTGCGGGAAGAGGTTCGGGCTTTTATGGCTGGCATAGCTCACATCCACCACCGAGACCGCTTTATTGTCATGCCGCAACAGCATGGTGGCAGCATCCTCACCGGCAATGCCTTCTTTCACCGATTGATTGAAACAGCTGACCTCAGAGGCATCGCCCAGAAGATAGCGCGCCAGATCCAGCATATGGATGCCGACATCCATAATCATGAAACGTTTTGTTTCAATCAGATAGGGCTGATTGGTATAGACATCGATATCATTGCGCCAGTTCAGGCGGCCAAAGGTGACCTCGCCGATTTCCCCCGAGGACAGGATTTCCCGCAGGCGGCGGAAGATCTTCTGAAACCGGAAGTTTTCATGCAGCATGACCGGCACGCCCGCGGCGCGGGCCTGGGCCTCAATGCGCAGGCAGGTTGCCAGATCGGGGGCCATGGGCTTTTGCACAATGACCGGCACCCCGGCCTGAACCGCCAGAGCAATCAGGGCTTCATGGGTTTCCATTGTGGTGCAGATATCGACGAAATCAAAGCGCCCCGACTGCAGCATTGCGGCATCGGTGCCCCATTCCGCAATACCGTATTCTTTCGCCGCCGCTTCAGCCCGCTGCGGATCGCGGTCACAGATTGCCGCAATTTCCGCGCCCTCGACCTCAGCCCAGGCATGAAGATGGTTGCGCGAGAAAAAGCCCGCTCCGATGAAAAGACCTTTGAGGTTCTGGCTCACAGCAATCATTCCTGTTGTGTCAAATGCAGCACGGCATAGGCGTCGAGCTGGTCGGGCAACCCGACAGCCACCGGGCCTGTGGGCATGGACGCGTCGAGCAGCTCGGCCCGGGGCGCGCGCAGCCCGGTGCCGGGCAGCGCCAGGGCTGAAAGTGTCAGGGCTGCGGGTGTCAGATTGGCAATCAGCGCGCTGCGCTGGCCATTTTTCTCCCAGATCACCGATGCCAGTCCTGCCTCGGTCCGGGCCGAGATAAGCTGGCCGCCCGCCGCCGCCGCAAGCCATTTTGCGACATGATACAGTGGATAGAGCGCGCCTTCGGGCTGGCCGTCCCAGAAGGGGCGCGCATAATCCTGGCGGGTCGAAATCAGGCCAAATGGCCCGGTGGCCGCACCAAAGGCAAAGCGTTGCGGCGCGAAAGCCGCGATCTGCGCCAGATAGCCCACCGTCCAGGCCGCCGCATATAGCCCGCGCTGGCGCGGGTCGCGCGCCGCCATGCCCTCGCGTGCCTCGGCAGCATTCTCCGAAGGGCCCGGGCCATAGGGATTGATCCTGGCGCCAATTCCGGTCGGCCCGATCAGCAGCGGCCGCCCGCCTGCAAGCGCCCGGGCCGAGGCCATAATATGCGGCAGCGCCTGCAGCGTCTCCATCACCGACGCATCATCGGCGGCATGGACCACCGGCGTGGTGGCAAAGCTCAGCCCCTGCCAGAGCGCGGGGTCGGGACGTTTGCGGTTAAACTCGGTAAAGAAGGCCGGTGAGCCGCCGATCTTCTCGCTCTCAGGGAAGTGCTGCGCCAGCGCTGCGGCAATATCGGCCTCGGCAGGATGCGGCGGGCGGGCCTCACCGGGCTGGAAACTCTGCTCATCGATCTTTGCAAACGCGCCGATCCGGTGGGTGACGATACCTGCAGCGCGAAGCCTTGCGGCCAGCGTGGCCAGTCCGGCATCAGCCTCGGCGGCGCTGGGGCCCTCCAGAATTACCTGCAGTTCCAGCTTTGCCCTGGTCAGCTCCAGCAAGGCGGCAAGCGGAGCCAGATCCTGAGCGGAATCCGCCGCATTATGGCGCAGCAAAAGCCATGCCGGGGCCAGCGCCTGCAACGCCCCGGCATAGGCAAGCGCGGCTGCAGCCTCGCCCGGATGATCAAGCGGAAGGGCGTAATCCGGCAGCCTCTGTCCCGCCGCCGGCGGCAGATCAACAGCCGGAGCCACGGTGGCGCTGGCCCCGGTATCGGTCATGCTGACTGTCACTGCCTGGGCCACCGGCGCAGCCGGTTCGAGCAGATAGGGATAGGGCAGGCCGATCGGGCGGCTATAGGTCTTGAACGAGGCATCCGACCAGTTGCGGTGGTCCTCCATCTCGAAAATATCGCCCTCGAACCGGGTCTCGACCCTAAGGCCCGGCACCGGGCTATGGGTGATCCGCTCTATATCCATCACCGGCTGGCCGGGCGAGATCTGCGCCGGGATCACCAGGTTGCGCGCCGGGGCCGAGGCATGGCCGACCGTCACCGCGGTGCCTGCGAAACCATCCAGCGGATGCAGGATGACAAAGCCGGTGCGATTGGTCTCAAAAGGTGCTTCGGCCCGGATCAGCGCCTCGGCGCGCAGCTCCCCGACCGCTTCGCCGCGCAAACGGATGCCGACGGTAACGCCGCTGCCAGGCGTGCCATAATGCGCCTCATAGCTGACCGTGAACCCCCCGGCGGTTTCCAGGATATCCAGCGCCGTGATCACCGGAGCGGGGGTGCCCCATCCCGGCGTTCGCACCAGAAACATCACGCCGCGCAGCACCTCGACCCCGTTCCAGCGGATCCAGCGCAGGCCGCCATTATCGAGCGTGGCCTCGAGCGGCCCTGCCCGCAACACCCGCAGCGGCCCCTCGGCCTGCGCGGTTCCGGTAAGAATGACGGCGCGGTTCATCTGCTCTGCCTCTTGATAAAATGATCGAAAGCTACGGCGGCGACAATGATCAGCCCGACCAGAATCTGCTGCGTGTAGGGGGAGACATTCAAAATCACGAGACCGTTCAGCAGTACCCCGGTCAGCAGCGCGCCGATGACCGTGCCACCAACTCCGCCGGTGCCGCCATAAAGACTGGTGCCTCCGATCACCACCGCCGCGATGGCGGTCAGCTCATAGCCGGTCCCTGCAACGGCTTCGGCCGAGTTCAGGCGCGAGGCCAGCACAAAGCCGCCCAGCCCCGAGCAAAAGCCGATCAGAGCATAGACCGAGAGGGTGACGCCGCTGACATTGATGCCCGAAAGCCGCGCCGCATCGGGGTTTGAACCCACGGCATAGACGGCACGTCCGAAACGGGTCTGGGTCAGAACCACCCAGGCGACCAGCGCCACAGCGGCAAAGATCAGCACCGGCACGGGCACCGGCCCGATCATCCCGCGGCCCCACCAGCCAAAACCCTCGTCAAAACCCGAGACCGGCCCGCCATTGCCAATGCTGAGTGCAATGCCACGGAAAACCGTCATCCCGCCGAGGGTCACCACAAAGGCCGGGACCGAAAGCCAGGCCACCGCCATCCCCTGCAAAAGCCCTGCCGCCGTTCCGGCCAGGATCGCGGCCAGCGCCGCAAGGGTCCAGTGAAAGCCGCTGCCATCCGCCGAGAGCATGAAACGCCCCTCGATGCCGCCTTTTGCCACGACCGCGGCACAAAGGCCGGACATTGCGATCAGCGCGCCCACCGAAAGATCGATGCCACGGATCAGGATGACGAAAGTCATCCCAACGGCAATGATGCCGTAAATCGAGACCTGGCGCAGAATGTTGAACAGGTTCAGCGGCATCAGAAAACGGGGCTGCAGACTCGCGAAGATGATCACGAGGGCCAGCAGGAAGATCAGCGGGGCAAGCCTGCCAAGCAGGGCATAGATCCGGGCGCGGGACAGCTCGTCGGCCTGGGCTTTGGTCATGGTCGGATTCCTTGAAGTCAGTCGCGCGTCGGGTTCATCTGCCGCTACTGCGGCGCCAGAACGGCAGCAGGTCAGTCATGGCGGGTCATCCGGGCCATCAGCCCTTCAGAACTCGCCCGGGCGGCAGGCTGGTCAGAGGTGGTCTCGCCCTCCCGCAGGGTGACGATGCGGTCAGACAGCGTCAGCACCTCCGGCAGATCGGAAGAAATCAGCAGCACCGCCACACCTTCGGCGGCGATTTCGCGGATCAGCGCATGGACATCTTCCTTGGCACCGACATCGATACCGCGCGTTGGCTCATCGATGATCAGCAGCTTTGGTTTCAGCGCGATCCAGCGGGCCAGGATAACCTTTTGCTGATTGCCGCCGGAAAGCGTGGTGATCGGCGCGCGCAGGCTGACTGCGCGGATGCCAAGCTTTTTCACAAAACCAGCAAGGGCTTTTGCCTCGCCCGGCCGGTCATTCCAGCCAAAGGGGCCGGCAGGCACCGCGCCGGTCAGCGCAAAATTCTCGGCGACCGAACGCTCCGGCAGGATCGACAGCCCCTTACGGTCCTCGGGCACATAGCCGATCCCCGCCGCCATCGCAGCCGAGGGTGAACCGGCCCGGAAAGGCTGACCATTCAGCACGATCTCGCCCGCGCCGATCGGATCAAGGCCAAAGATCATCCGCGCCGTTTCGGTGCGGCCTGCGCCAACAATGCCAGCGAGGCCGAGAATCTCGCCCTCATGCACCACCAGATCGACAGCACGCACCCTCTGCCCGCCCCGTTTTGCCGGAAGCGAGGCAAGCCCGCGCAGCTCCAGCACCGGTGCACCCTTCTGCCGGGGCGCGCCGGAGGCGCCGATTGCGACCTCGCGGCCCGCCATATCGCGGATCAGCGAGGGGATATCCGTTTCGCAGACCAGTCCGGCGGAAACCGCCTTACCGTCCCGCAGAACCGTATAACTCCGGCAGAAGGCGCGGATCTCGTCGAGGCGGTGGCTCACATAAAGCACCGCCACCCCTTCGGCCGAAAGCTGCGCGATAATCGTGCCCAGATGCGCCACCTCATTGGGCGAGAGCGAGGCGGTAGGCTCATCCATGATGACCACGCGTGACTTGCGTGTCAGCGCCCGGGCAATCTCGACCATCTGCTGCTCGGCGATGGAAAGGCTCGCCACCGGCGCGCCCACATCGACCGCAAGACCGAGCCGGGCCAGAGCCTGACGCGCCACTTCACGGATCTGCCGCCAGTCGACCAGCCCCAGCCGGTTGCGCGGCAGATGGCCGGCAAAGATCGCCTCGGCCACTGAAAGCTCGGGGAAAAGCGACAGTTCCTGACGGATGACACTGATCCCGGCATGACCGGCCTCGAGCGGGCGGCTGAAACGCACCGGCGCGCCGTCAAGCAAAAGCGCCCCGCCGTCGGGCTGGTGCACCCCCGACAGCAGGTTGATGATGGTGGACTTGCCCGCGCCATTCTCACCCAGAAGCGCCCGCACCTCGCCCCGAGCAAGGCTCAGGGAGACACCGTCAAGAACGGTGACCCCGAAGAAACGCTTCACAAGGCCCCGGGCCTCGAGCAGCGGGGTTTCCGCACCGGGCGCAACAGGCCGGATGCCGGGGCCGCCTGCTGCGGCGCGCCCCGGGTCCTGCTGATACGTCCCGCAAAGAGAGGACGGCTGGCTCATTCGCCGATCTGCCCGACGCGCTCGGCCTGGCCGAGGTTATCGGCCGTGATCGCGACCGGGGCGACCAGAACGTCATTGCTCCCGGGCCGGGTTCCCTCGCGGATGAAGGCGACAAGGGTCGAGACGGCGGTGCGGCCCTGCAGCCCCGGGAACTGATCAACGGTCGCGGCCAGATCGCCCGATTTTACGGCCTTGAGCGCATCTTCCGAACCGTCATAGCCATAGATCGCGACCTTGCCCTTCAGCCCGCGCGCCGCAACGGCCTGGGCGGCTCCCAGAGCCATATCGTCATTGGCCGCGATGATGACCTGGGGCACTTCTGCAAGGCCGGTCAGGATATTCTCGGTCACTTCCAGACCCTTATCGCGGGAGAAATTACCCGCCTGTTCGGCCACGAAGACATATTTCCCGCCCGCCGCGTCGAGCACCTTATGCGCGCCGCCATTGCGGTCATTCGCGGTCTTATCGCCCGGAATACCCTGCAGGTTTACGATGGTCGCGCCATCGGGAAAGGCTTTGACGACCGCTTCGCCCTGGGCTTCGGCACCCTTGAAATTATCGGCCGCAACATTGGCCAGCACATCGGCCACGCCATTGACCGGACGGTCGACGGTAACGACGGCGATTCCCGCGTCGATGGCCTGCTGTACCACCGGGGCCAGCGCATCGGCCTCGACGGGTGCGAGGATGATCCCATCGACTCCCTGGACGATAGCGGCCTCAATATCGGCGATCTGCTTTGGCGCCGAAAGCTGACCATCGGCGACCACCACGGTCACCCCGCCCAGCTTACCTGCCTCATCTTTCAGCTCTTCAGTGAGGAAGACGAAATGCGGAAAGGCGAAAGTCAGCGGCGAGACGAGAATGGTCACTTCGGCATCTTTACCCTTAGGCTCAGCCGCTGCAGGCAGCCCGAGCGCACCGGCCAAAGCCAGACCCGAAGCCGCGAGAAGAAACGTGCGTTTCAGCATGATGGTGATTCCTGTTGGTTAAACTGTATTCAGTTTGCCTCTGCGGGCTTTTTAGTAAAGCGTACAATATGGTTTCTTTTTGCTTTGCAAAGGAAAATCGTTGCTGCGCTTGCACCTTGCAAGAGTACAATATTTTATATTGTATTTCAGCCTAATAAGATGCGTAATTGTGGGAAGATCTTAGAATTACGCTGCTATGCAGCAAGAAAATCCTCAGTTTCCGCGATGCAGCATGTAAAAAACATTTGCATTTACTGTAGTCTGGAATTGAGAAGTGTCTCCATACCACCCGGACCGGCACCAGGGCCGCAGACCGGCAGACCATAAGGAAAAAGTGACATGACCAGCTATCTTGCCGATCTCTTTTCGCTCTCGGGAAAGACCGCCCTGGTCGCCGGCGGCGCCGGAGCCATCGGCTCGGCCGTCTCGGAGGGACTGGCACGCGCCGGCGCTACCGTCATCGTACATGACCTCGCACAGGAGCGGCTCGATACGCTTTCGCAGGACTTTGCCGCAAAGGGTCTGACCTTCACCGGCCTTCAGGCCGATCTGAGCAGCGCCGAGGCCGCAGCTGATCTGGTGGCCCGCGCGAAAGCCGTCACGGGCCGCATCGATATCCTGATCAACCTGCAGGGCGCAAATCGCCGCAAACCGATCACCGAGGTCACCCCGGAGGATTTCGACCTGATCACCACGGTCAATCTGCGCTCGGTCTTCTTCCTGTCGCAGGCCGTGCATCCGGTGATGAAGGCCCAGGGCGGCGGGAAAATCCTGCATTTCAGCTCGCTTTCCGCCAATATTTCCTTCGACACGATCTCGGTCTATGCCGCAACCAAAGCCGCGGTGACCTCCCTGACGCGGTCGCAGGCGCATGAATGGGCCGATGACAATATTCAGGTAAATGCCATCGAACCCGGCTTTGTGCAGACCGAATTCACCAAACCGCTCTGGAATGACGATTACCGCGCGGAATGGTTCGCCAATTTCATCCCTCAGGGCCGGCTTGCCGTGCCGGAAGACCTGGTGACCACGGCGCTTTATCTGGTGGCCCCGGCAACCCGCTATGTGACCGGGCAGAATGTAGTCATCGACGGCGGCGTCCTGACCGGCGCCTCCTGGGTTGAGGCCCCGCGCCGCCCGGGCATCACCCGCTGAAGGAGGGCGCTATGAGCAAATGGCTGATTGAAACCGAGGCTCTCGCTGCCCTGCTGGCAGCCGGGCCGGATGCGGACCGGGTGGTCCTCGACTGCTCCTGGTATGTGCCGGATGCTGGCCGTAACGGGCATGAGGATTTCCGGGCCGGCCATATCCCCGGGGCGCTTTTCGTGGATCTCAATGCAATTTCAGATCCGCAATCGCCCTATGTGAATATGCTGCCCGAAGCCCCGGTCTTCGCGCGCGAAATGGGTGCCCTTGGTATCGGCGCGGAAACAGAGGTAATTCTTTATGATGCCGGCTATGTCTCGGCCCGGCTCTGGTGGATGCTGCGCAGCTTTGGCCATGACCGGGTGAAGATCCTGAACGGCGGCTGGCGGCGCTGGCTGGCCGAGCAGCGCCCTGTCGCGACCGGCGATTTCATCCCGCCCGCCGCGCAGGACTTCCCTGCCCGGCTGGCGCCAAACCAGGCCGTCTCTCTGGCCGAGATGCGCCAGCTCGTCGACCAGGGGGCTTCGATCATCGACGCCCGCACCGCCGCGCGCTTCGACGGACATGAGGGGTCAGGCTATCCCGGGGTCGCCTCCGGCTATATGCCCGGGGCCATCAATACCCCCTGGGCACTTTTCTACGAGCCTGCTCCCTCGCATCGCTTTGTCAGCGCCGAACGCGCCGCCGCGATTTTTGCCGAAAAAGGTGTCGATCTCTCCGGCGAGGTGATCACCACCTGTGGCTCGGGTGTCACCGCCTCGATTCTCGGCTTCATGCTCGAGGCCATCGGCCATCCGCAATGGCGGCTCTATGATGGCTCCTGGCATGAATGGGGCCAGCAGGACGATACGCCAAAGCTGGTAAAGCCGCAGTAACGGCGAGCCATTCAGGCGCTTCAGATAATATACTGTAATACAGTTTTCCAGCAAAGCGAGAGAAAGCCCTTGCCGGAAAGCAAACCAACACCTCAAGAGATTCTAAAATTAATTATAAATACCAGTAAATTATAAACATACCTCAGATGAACGCCTGGCACGCCGTCATGAAACCTGAACCTCACCACCAAAGATGATTTCAAATTCTGCATACAGTTTATTGACGGACCAGCTCCGGAGGGATAGACTTCAGAGACACAACCGACGGAAGGCCATACTATGCCGGAACAGCCCTCTCTCTCCAGCGACCAGACCCCGGGAGAGCCAGAATCTGCACCGGCCATCCGCATGTCGGATGCCTATGAGCGCATCCGCTCGGCTATTCTCGAAGGCGTGCTGCCGCCCGGCGGACGCCTCTCCCAGGTCAGAATTGCCGATCAGCTTGGCCTGAGCCGCACCCCGGTGCGCGAGGCGCTGCGGCTGATCGAAAAAGAGGGGCTGATCACCTCAAAGCGCGGTCATCAGGTGGTGATTTCGCAGACATCCATGGCAGATCTGGATGAACTCTACGCGCTCCGGATCAAACTTGATACCACGACGGTGCGGGCTACTGTGCCGGAACTGACCGATGCGGATATTGCCGCGATGTCTGATTGTCTTACCACCATGGATGAGGCCAGCGATCCTGGCCTTTTTGCCGAGTTCGACGCCGCGCATCGTGAATTCCATATGATTCCGATCCGCCTCGCCGGGACCCGCCATGCGGATTACTCGACCCAGCTGAACGAACATGCCGAGCGCTACCGCCGCCTCTATATGACGCAGCCCAGCTCGTACCAGCAATCGCGCGACGAGCATCGCGCGATCATGGTGGCCTGTGCCGCCCGCGACGGCGAGGAAGTCGCGGCCCTGCTGGCCCAGCACTATGCGCGTATCGCGCTGACGATCATCGCCCAGATCGATCCCGCCTTTGAACCCCGCCAGCTGCGCTCGGCGGTGCGGGTTGCCAGCCAGGGCCGCGACGGACAGGAGCGCAAGCTGGCCTCCGAACGCCGCCTGGCGAGAAAATCCCTTCCCCTGTGATTACTTCCGCTCTGCCACGATCCGGCAGGGCGCCTCTTCCGAAGGAATGAAGAATGACCCGCCGCAAGGTTGCGATCATCGGATCCGGTAATATCGGCACCGATCTGATGATCAAGGTGATGCGCCTTTCCAAAGTACTGGAAATGGGCGCAATGATCGGCATTGACCCCGAATCCGACGGGCTGGCGCGGGCAAAACGCCTTGGCGTGCCGGTAAGCGCCACCGGGGTGGAGGGCTTCCTTGCCATGCCCGAGGCGGATGAGATTGTCATCGCCTTTGATGCGACCAGCGCCGGTGCCCATGCCAGACATGCCGAAATGCTGGCGGCGCGCGGCATCCGCATGGTCGATCTGACCCCCGCCGCCATCGGCCCCTTCGTGGTGCCTGTGGTCAATCTTGAGGCCAATCTCGCGGCTCCGAATGTGAATATGGTCACCTGCGGCGGCCAGGCTACCATTCCGGTCGTCGCAGCCATTTCCCGCGTCGCCCCGGTGAGCTATGCCGAGATTGTGGCCGCAATCGCCTCAAAATCGGCGGGGCCGGGCACCCGGGCCAATATTGATGAATTTACCCAGACCACCTCGCGCGCGATTGAGCAGATCGGCGGCGCGAAACACGGCAAGGCGATCATCATCCTGAACCCCGCAGAGCCGCCGCTGACGATGCGCGATACGGTGCTGTGTCTTTGTGGTGATGCTGATCCCGAAGCCATCCGCGCCTCGGTGCGCGAAATGGTCGAGGAGGTGCGCCGCTACGTGCCCGGCTACCGGCTCAAACATGAGGTCCAGGTCGAAAAAATCCCGGCCAATGAGCCGCTGATCCTTGCCGATCACGATATCCGCTTTTCCGGCATGAAGGTCACCGTCTTCCTCGAGGTCGAGGGGGCAGCGCATTACCTGCCGTCCTATGCCGGCAATCTCGATATCATGACTTCGGCCGCCCTGCGCACCGCCGAACGCCTTGTTCTGGCTGCGGAGGAAAAGGCATGAAAAAGGTATACCTTCAGGATGTCACCCTGCGTGACGGGATGCATGCAGTCCGCCATCAGCTTACCCCTGAGCGGGTGGCGGCGATTGTGACCGCGCTGGATGCCGCCGGCATCGACGCCATCGAGGTCGCGCATGGCGACGGCCTTGCCGGCTCTTCGCTGAATTATGGCTTCGGATCGCACAGGGATCATGACTGGATCGCGGCGGCAGCTGAAGCCTGCAAATCGGCGCGGCTGACCACATTGCTCTTGCCAGGTATCGGCACCATCGAGCACCTGCGCGAGGCCTATGCGCTTGGCGTCCGCTCGGTCCGGGTGGCCACACATTGCACCGAGGCCGATGTCTCGCGCCAGCATATCGAGGCCGCGCGCGGGCTTGGCATGGATGTCTCGGGTTTTCTGATGATGGCGCATCGCGCGCCGGCAGCCCTGCTGGCCAGCCAGGCGAAGCTGATGGAAAGCTATGGTGCCCATTGCGTCTATGTCACTGATTCCGCGGGCGCGCTGACCATGGCAGGGGTGAGTGAACGCATCCGCGCCTATCGCGACGTACTGCTTGCGGAAACCGAGATCGGCATCCATGCGCATCAGAACCTTTCGGTCTCGGTCGCCAACAGCATTGTTGCGCTCCAGGAAGGCGCGACCCGGGTCGATGCCTCGCTGGCCGGTATGGGGGCGGGCGCGGGCAATACCCCGCTGGAGCCGCTGGTCGCCGTGCTGAAACGCGAGGGCTTCAGCCATAAAGCGGATCTGTTCCGCATTCAGGATGCCGCCGATGATCTCGTCCGGCCGCTGATGGACCGCCCCGTCCAGGTCGATCGTGAAACGCTCTCGATCGGCTATTCCGGGGTCTATTCCAGCTTCCTGCGTCATGCCGAACGCGCCGCCGCGCAATATGGCGTCGATACCAGGGCGCTGCTGGTCGAGCTGGGCCGGCGCGAGATGGTTGGCGGGCAGGAAGATATGATCGTCGATGTGGCACTGGATATGGCAGGACGCGGGAAATGAGCGATAAAAAAGAACTGCGGTCGCGTCAGTGGTATGGTGGCAATTCCAAAAGCGCCTTCATGCACCGCTCGTGGATGAAAAACCAGGGCATGCCCGAAGATTCCTTCGACGGCCGCCCGGTGATCGGCATCTGCAACACCTGGTCCGAGATGACGCCCTGCAATGCCCATCTGCGCGATCTCGCCGAAAAAGTGAAATTCGGCGTCTATGAGGCCGGCGGCTTCCCGGTTGAATTCCCCGTGCTATCCGCCTCGGAAAGCCAGACCCGCCCGACCGCAATGCTGCACCGCAATCTCGCGGCCATGGATGTCGAGGAATGTATCCGCGCCTATCCGGTTGACGGCGTTGTGCTGATGGCGGGCTGCGATAAGACCACGCCTTCCCTCGTGATGGGGGCGGCAAGCTGCGACATTCCTGCGGTCGTGGTATCGGGCGGACCAATGCTGAACGGCGTCGTCAAAGGCGAGCGTGTCGGATCCGGCACCGCCGTGTTCCGCTGGGTAGAAGAGCTGAAGGCCGGCAAAATGTCCGAGGCCGATTTTCTGGCCGCCGAGGCCGGGCATTCGCGCTCGGCAGGCTCCTGCATGACCATGGGCACGGCTTCGACCATGGCCTCGATGGTTGAGGCGCTTGGGCTTGGCCTGTTCCAGAATGCCGCCATCCCGGCAGTGGATTCCAGACGCCGGGTGCTGTCGCAGCTGGCCGGGCGGCAGATCGTCAATCTTGTCAAACAGGACATCACGATCTCGAAAATCCTGACCCGCGAGGCTTTTGAAAATGCCATCCGCGTCAATGCGGCCATCGGCGGCTCGACCAATGCGGTGCTGCATCTGATCGCGATTGCGCGGCGGGTCGGCATCGATCTGTGCCTTGATGACTGGGACCGGCTGGGCCGGGGCGTGCCGACCATCGTCGATCTGATGCCCTCGGGCCGCTTCCTGATGGAGGATTTCTATTATGCCGGTGGCCTGCCTGCGGTGATGCGCGCGCTTGGTGAACATGATCTTTTGCATAAGGAAGCCCTGACCGTGGCCGGAATCCCGGTCTGGGAGCAGGTGCGCGAGGCCGAGATCCATAATACCGAAGTGATCCGCGACTGGGATAAACCCTTGTGCAAAGAAGGCGGCATTGCCGTGCTGCGCGGCAATCTCGCACCGCGCGGCGCGGTGCTTAAACCCTCGGCCGCCTCGCCGGAGCTGTTCCGCCACCGCGGCCGCGCCGTCGTCTTCTCCTCGATCGAAAATTACTACAAACGCATCAATGACCCCGATCTTGAGGTCGATGAAAATTCGATCCTGGTGCTGCAGAACTGCGGCCCCAAAGGCTATCCGGGCATGGCAGAGGTCGGTAATATGGGCCTGCCGAAGAAAGTGCTGGATAAGGGCATCCGCGATATGATCCGCATTTCGGATGCGCGCATGTCCGGCACTGCCTATGGCACGGTCATCCTTCATGTCGCGCCCGAAGCGGCGGCGGGTGGCCCCCTGGCCTTTGTCCGCGAGGGTGACTGGATCGAGGTCGATATCGAGGCCCGCCGCCTGCATCTGGAGGTGTCTGACGAGGAGCTGGCGCGCCGCGCCGAGGGTTTTGTCCCCGTGCTGCCGCCGGTGAACAGTGGCTATCAGCGCCTCTACCGCGACCATGTCGAACAGGCCGATCTGGGCTGTGACTTCGACTTCGCCGCCGAGTCGCGCGAATTGTCCGTACAACGCATCAGCCACTGAGGAGCCAGCCATGGTGAAAACCCTCCTGATTACCGGCGGCTCACGCGGCATTGGTGCCGCTACGGCCCTGGCCGCCGCCCGCGATGGCTGGCAGGTGGTGGTGAATTACCGCTCTGCCAAAGCCGGTGCAGACACAGTGGTCGAGGCGATCCGCGAGGCCGGTGGCGAGGCCTGGTCCGTTGCCGGGGATATTTCGCGCGAAGAGGATGTGCTGGCGATCTTTGCTGCCATCCGGGCGCGCCATGGCAGCCTGGAAGGGCTGGTCAATAATGCCGGTATCCTGCCCCGCATCGGTCGGTTCGAAGACATTTCGCTGGCCCGCTGGCAGGAGACCCTGGCGATCAATACCACCGGGGCATTCCTGTGCTGCCGTGAGGCGGTGCGGCTGATGGCGCCGCGCCATGGCGGCAAAGGCGGCACCATCGTCAATGTCTCGTCCATGGCCGCGACCCTTGGCGGAGCCGGTGAATTTCTGGATTACGGCGCCTCAAAAGGCGCGGTCGAGACGCTGACCATTGGCCTGTCAAAAGAACTTGGTCCCGATCAGATCCGCGTCAATGCAGTGCGGCCAGGGCTGATTGCCACCGAAATCCACGAAAGCGCCGGCGATGCCAGCCGGGCCGAACGGCTGAAATCCAACGTGCCCCTGGGCCGGATCGGCTCGGCCGAAGAGACCGCTTCGGTCATCACCTGGCTGCTGTCGGATGCGGCAAGCTATGTCACCGGAACCTCCGTCGCTGTCAGCGGCGGGCGCTGAACTCCCGAAGAGGACCCCCCATGACCGTTACCGTCAATCATACCGGCATCACCGTTAAAGACCTCGACCGGGCCGAGGCAATGTTCCGCGATCTGTTCGGCTTTGAGACCTTTTCGCGCGCGCCGCGCGATCCGGCCGTCATCTCGGCCGTGATCGGTGTGCCCGGCACCGAGGTCGAGATCGTTTATATGCGCAACGGCACGACCAGTATCGAGCTTTTGTGCTATTCAAAACCGGATGACCGCAAGGATTACCGGATGCGCCCGGTCGATCTCGGCTCGCTGCATATGGCGATGAATGTCAGCGATATGGATGACATGCTGAACAAGGTCCGGGCCTGGCCGATGGATCAGGTCGGCGAGATCATCGTCATCGACCAGGGCCCGAATACCGGCTCGCGGATCGTCTATTTCCGCACCCCGGAAGAGGGGCTGATCATCGAACTGATCGAGAAAAAGCAGCTCGCCTGATCCAGCCAGCCGCGCGCCCCGGACCCGCTGAGACATCAGCCCCCGGGGCGCGCGAGGCCAGCCTGTGAGGCTACATCTCTGAATTTACCTGCCGCAGCCCGGCACAAGATCCCGCGAAAGTCCGCCCGATGAGCATCCCGACCGTCACCGCTTTCTACGAAAGCCGCACTGGCTCTGTGCAATATGTGGTCGCCGATCCGGTGACGAAAGACTGCCTCATCATCGACCCGGTACTCGATTATGATGAGAAATCCGGCGCGACCGCGACCACAGAAGCCGACCGCCTTCTGGCTTTCATCGCCGCCGAAGGCTACCGGCTGACGCAGATCCTCGACACCCATCCCCATGCCGACCATTTCTCTGCCGCCGATTACCTGAAACGCAAAACCGGCGTACCGACGGGTATCGGGGCAGAGGTGGTCGGGGTGCAGCGGCTGTGGAAAGGGTTTTACAACCTGAGCGGCTTTGCGGCGGATGGCTCGCAATGGGACAGGCTCTACGCCGACGGCGACAGGTTCATGCTCGGCACGATCCCGGCCCGGGTGATGTTTTCACCGGGCCATACCCTGGCCTCGGTCACCTATCTGATCGGCGATGCCGCCTTTGTGCATGACACTTTATTCATGCCCGACAGCGGCACGGCGCGGGCAGATTTCCCCGGCGGTTCGGCGAAAGCGCTCTGGAGCTCTATCCAGGCCATTCTCGCTTTGCCCGATGAGACCCGGATCTTTACCGGCCATGATTATTGCCAGGGCGGCAGGGCACCCGCCTGGGAATCGACCGTGGCGGCGCAGCGCAGCACCAACAGCCATATTTCGAAATATCTGACCGAAGCGGACTATGTCGCCGCCCGCGAGGCCCGCGATGCGACATTGCCCATGCCCAAGCTGATCCTGCATGCGCTGCAGGTGAATATCAGCGCGGGCCGCCTGCCCGAGCCGGAAGCCGATGGCAGAAGCTATCTGAAGATCCCGCTCGATCTGCTGAAAGCGCCCTGGTGAGCCCGGGGCAACGGGCGCCCCTGCTGCCGCCCCTCTTCGCCTGGATCCGGGGCTATAACCGCGCGGATCTGAGCGCGGATCTGCTGGCGGCGGTGATCGTGACGATCATGCTGATCCCGCAAAGCCTCGCCTATGCCATGCTGGCGGGGCTGCCGCCGGAAACAGGGCTCTATGCCTCGATTGTACCGCTGCTGGCCTATGCCTGTTTCGGATCCTCCAGAGTTCTGGCTATCGGCCCGGTTGCCATTGTCTCGCTGATGACGGCCTCGGCTGTGGCGCCGGTGGTCGAGGCGGGGCTTGCTGATGCCCCTGCGGCAGCGCTGACCCTTGCGGCGCTCTCGGGCGCAGCTCTGATCATCATGGGGCTGTTGCGGCTGGGATTTCTGGCCAATTTCCTCAGCCGTCCGGTGATTTCGGGCTTTATCACCGCCTCGGGTCTGCTGATCGCGGCAGGGCAGCTGCGCCATCTGCTCGGGGTCGGCGGCGGTGGCGACACTTTGCCTGAAATCCTGGCCTCGCTTTGTGCGCGGGCCAGCGAGATCCATGCCCTGACCCTGGTCATGAGCCTGGCCGTGCTCGGTTTCCTCTGGCTGTCGCGCAGCCGGCTGCGCGCATGGCTGCTTTGCGCTGGCCTGTCACCCGCACTGGCCGCGGCATGTGCCCGGGCCGCGCCGGTTTTAGCCATTCTTGGCACCATTCTGGCCGCGCGTCTGCTCGGCCCCGGAGCACAGGGGCTTGCCCTGACCGGTGCCATCCCCCCGGGCCTGCCCGTCCCCGGCCTGCCCCCCTTTGCCCCCGCCCTTGTGCTCGCGCTCGCACCGGCCGCCTGCCTGATCTCGCTGGTGGGCTTTGTGGAATCGGTCTCGGTCGCCAGCACGCTGGCCGCAAAGCACCAGCAAAGGATTGAACCGGATCAGGAGCTTATGGGGCTTGGCGCCGCCAATATAGCTGCCGCTTTCACCTCGGGATTTCCGGTGACCGGCGGCTTTGCACGCTCGGTTGTCAATGCTGATGCAGGCGCCAGAACCCAGGCCGCCGGGGTCTTTGCCGCCTGCGGCCTGACGCTGGCAACGCTTTTCCTCACCCCGCTGCTGGCGGATCTGCCCCGGGCCACCCTCGCCGCGACCATTCTTATCGCGGTGCTCTCGCTGGTGGACCTCCCGGCGCTGAGGCGGGTCTGGCGCTATTCGCGCGGCGATTTCGCAGCCATGCTGACCACGATCCTTGTCACCCTTGGCTATGGGGTAGAGCCGGGCATTACCACCGGCGTCGCGCTTTCGCTGTTTCTGCATCTGTGGCAGACGACACGGCCGCATTCGGCGGTGGTCGGCCAGGTGCCGGGCACCGAACATTATCGCAATATAGAGCGCCACCAGGTCAGCACCTGCCCAGGCGTCCTGTCACTGCGCGTTGATGAAAGTCTGTGGTTCGCCAATGCCCGCTTTCTCGAGGACCGGGTAGCCGCCCTGACCGCCGGGCGCCCCGGGCTGCGCCATGTCGTGCTGATGTGCCCCGCGGTGAACCGCATCGACAGCAGCGCGCTGGCAAGCCTTGAAGAGATCAATCGCCGTCTCCGGGCCGCCAGTATCCGCTTTCATCTTTCCGAGGTGAAGGGCCCGGTGATGGACAGACTGAAGCGCACCGCCTTTGTCGATCAGCTCTCGGGCGAGGTCTTCCTCAGCCATCACGAGGCGATCTGCCAGCTCTGTCCCCCCTCCTTAGCCGCGGATCAGCCCCGCCTCACAGAGGGGGCAGCGTAAAAGACGCGCCCGACCCGGACCTTCCCCGCAGCACCGGCCGCACAGAAGGCCGATCAGAACCGGGGCCAGCCCGCACGGCCCGACTGCAATATTCTGGGTGGATCAAGAGCCGGACAGGGCGAAAAGCACCTGCCCTGCGGCAGAGCGGCAGGCCCCTCTCGCCCTGCCCCGCTCTGCCGCAGGGCGAGAGGGGCCATGAGCGCCCTTTCTTCCTCAGCCAGGCAGAACGATTTGCCGCAGTTGTGGGGCAGGCAGCAAAACTGTAGCTGGACAGCATGGGACCGGGCTTCCGACAAAAACTGCGTTTGATCCTTATGTGGGTGATGCTGCTTCCTTTCATGGGCACATCGCTGATTGCAAAGGGCGTGATGCCTGTTGCTGCGGCAGATGGCGCTGTCATGCTGGTCATCTGCTCCGGCGGAACCATGACCGAAATCGCATTCGATCCGGTCACCATGGAACCTGTCCCAGATGCAGGTGACAGACAGCCCAAAGACAGTGATCCGGTGCATTGCGTCTGGGCCGGATCGCATCCGGCGGCCGATGCGCCGCTCGCATCATCCCTTCCGGCCAGGATCACGGGCTATAGTGTCACTGCACCGCACCATTTCGACACGGTTCTGCGCATGGCCGATGCGACCGGCCTGCCCCCTGCGACGGGGCCTCCGCACTGGTTCTGACGTTTTCAAAACCTGAAACATCAGAACGAAAGATCCCAATGTCCACTGAAACCAACGGGGCAGCGCTCCCGAAGGCCGTCGCCCGGCATGCGCAGGCCTCTGATCTCTATCGTGCCGTCTGGCGCTGGCATTTTTACGCAGGCCTGCTGATCCTGCCCTTCATGATCACTTTGTCCGTCACCGGCGCGATCTACCTTTTCAAAGATGAAGTCGACCGGTTTGTACATGCCGGTTTTATGCAGATTGACCCCGTTGCCACCCACCGGCTGGCACCTTCTGAGATCATTGCGGCGGCTTTGTCTGCTCAGCCCGGGCGAGCGATAAAATATACTGATCCGGCGGATGACACCCTGTCCACCGAGGTGACCGTGCAGCCCGACAGCGGCGGGCGCATGGCCGTCTATGTCAATCAGTATACCGGAGCAGTACTGGAGGCCCGCCCGGACCGCAGCACTTTTTCCTGGACCCTGCGCTATCTGCATTCCTTCAGATATTTTGGCGCAACACCGCGTATGATGATCGAAATCGTGGGCGGCTGGTCGATCCTGCTGGTCCTGACCGGGATCTGGCTGTGGTGGCCCAGAGGGCGCAGAGAGGGCGTTCTTTCCGTGCGCGGCCCGGTCAGAAGACGGGTTTTCTGGCGCGACAGCCATGCCGTGACCGGTATTTTCACCGCTGGCTTCATCGTCTTTCTGGCCGTGACGGGCATGCCATGGTCATCGGTCTGGGGAGCAAAGGTCAATGAATGGGCGAATGGCAGCAATTTCGGCTATCCTGCAGGTCTTCGGACCGAAGTGCCAATGTCGGACGAGCATCTCGACCATATTGCCAAAACTTCCTGGTCGCTTGAACAGGCCCGGATCCCACAAACCGCAGCGCCAGCGCCCGGTATGACGCCCATTGGCCTCGATGCGGCGGTTGACAGCTTTACCAGGCTCGGACTGCACCGGGGCTTTTCGGTCGCCCTGCCGCAAACGGCAACCGGGGTCTATTCCGGCTCGGTCTATCCTGACGATCTGAGCCAGCAAAGGGTGGTCCATCTCGATCAGTATTCGGGCCGGCCGCTGATCGATATGAGCTATGGCGATTACGGCCCGCTGGGGCGCTGGCTGGAATTCGGCATCAACACCCATATGGGCCAGTCATTCGGTTTACTGAACCAGATCCTGCTGTTGCTGGCCTGCCTTGGGATCGTGTTCCTTGCGGTTTCGGCGGCGGTGATGTGGTGGAAACGCCGCCCCTCTGGCCGTCTTGGGGTGCCGCCCCTGCCATCAGACCGCAAGGTGTTTTGTGGCTTGTTCGCCATTCTGGGCATTGGCGGCGTGATCTTCCCGCTGACCGGAGCCTCGCTTGTGGTGATGGTCCTGCTCGACTGGATCTGGCAGAAAACCCGCCCCGCTCTGGCACCCTCGGTCTGAGAAATCGTCACGGGCAGCCCTTCGCCGGGCTGCCCGCTCCCGCTCTGCCTGCAGCCTGAGCGCGCTCTGCATCGGCTTTGGTGCCCATAGCCTCATCAGCATGATTGCAGAAGTCAGGTCCCTGGCGGCTGCAGCCCAGCCCGGCGAAAGCTGACAGAATACGCGAGAAACCCGGGCTGCAACGCAGCCCGGGTTAATCAGCCGGATATTTCCTCCTGCGCCAGTGCGAGACAGCTCCGCCCGCCCCGGCACTGTCAGGCGGGCGGGAAAAAGAACCGACCCTGTCGGGCCCGGTGGCTTTGTCCTTCACCCGATCCGCCAGATGCAGGCGAGCCGCCGCCTGCATCTTTGCTGCCCCGCTCAGAACTGCGTGGTTATATTGAGGAAGAAGCCTTTATTAGGCGCCTCGACTTTGCGCAGATCATCATCAACCTCGCCCCAGAGATATCCGCCGCCAACCCGCAGATTGTCGCCGAACAGCCGGTAGACTCCCAGAAGGGCTGCCTGTTCTGTGGTATCTGAGCGCGGAGCATAAAAGTTGCGGACTTCCATCATAACGTCCCAGTTGTGCACGATATGATAATCGGCCCGCAGCACCAGCAGATGCGCCTCGCTGGTGACGAAATTATCGCTGCCGCGCTCTGCGCTTTCGCGCAGGCGGTAGCCATATTTCGCGCCCAGGGTCCAGCTCGGATTGAGCTGCCAGTTGATCGCAGCATTCAGAATATGGCTCTTTTGCCGGGCCCCATTGATATCACCGTCAATATTCACCTGATCGGCCCCGGGCAGGTCATAGAGATAGCTGTAGCTGAGCAGCGCATTCACCCGGTCGTCGTTTGCCGGCCGCCAGGCATAGCCCAGCCGGGCCTCGACATAGCGCCCGTCGCGGAACGAGGACTGGTCGCTTTCAGAAAACACCGCATCCACCGAGCTGAGGAAACGCCAGTCCGGCGACAGCGCATATTCATAGGCACCGCTCAGCAGCCAGGTGTCGCGGTCCAGCTCATTCTCCGGCCGGTCAGACTCCTCCTGGCGCCATTCACCGCGCAGCCGGGCCGCCACCGTTTCTCCGCCCTTATAGGCCAGACCCAGCGAGACACCGCGCCGGTCGAGCTGGCTGCCATCGCTTTCGCGGCTGCCGCCATACTGGAACATGGCATCATAATTCCAGCGCTCCGAGGGGGTATAGCTCACCCCATAGCCCGAGGTCAGGGCAGGCCGGGTGCCAAAAGCGCTGTAATTGGTTTCCGAAGTATAACTCCAGCTGTTATTGATCTTTGACGTGGTGCCAAACACCAGACTGCCCCGGTCGCGGCCACTGAAATCGGTGGTGTCAAAGCGGCGCAACGGATCGAGCCGGTAGCCGATTGTGGTGGAAGTATCGGCATTGGGCCGGTAGTTCAGCTCCAGTCTGCCCGCCCCGCCGAGGCTGCCATGCGAGACCTCCCCAAGCACATCAAGCTTTTCACTGAGCTGCAGCTGCGCCCCAACCCCAAGCCGGTCATTGCGCTGGCGGCTGCCATCGCGCGCCACTGTGGCCTGACCAAAGACCCAGGCCGAAAGTGCCTCATCGCGGCGCCAGGTCAGGCGCAGCGCCGCATCAATCCGGCGCCCCTGATCGTCATATTGCGCGGTACCGGCGACACGCCGGTCATGCGCCACCTCCCACTCCAGCAACCAGACCGCATCATAGCGATGTACAAGCCCGATCCGCGCAACCTCTTCACGCAGACCGTCATCGCGTTTCAGGGCCTCGCCGCCAAAGGTCAGATCGGTCCGGGCCGAGATGGCCAGCCGCCCCGAAAGCCCCATCGCCTGCTGATCATAGCCAAAGTCCTGATCGGGCGAGGAAAAGCCCTTTTCCTTGCGGTCATAGAAACCGGCGATTTCCCCCTTCATCCCGGCAAAGCCAAGATCGGTTCTGCCGGCAACCCGCAAAGACCCGGCCCGTAGCCCCGGCAATCCATAGCTGGGATCGGTGGGCTCGAGATCCAGCCCGCCATTCAGCGAGAAGCTTGAGCCAAAGCCCGGCCCCTCGCTGACCGCATATTCGATCAGCAGCTCGCGGTTTTCGCCCTGCCGCCACAGAATATCGGCCCCGGCGAGGGTATTATCGGCCAGACCCGAGGTTTCGCGGATCACCGAAGCCCCGAACCGCAGCTGATCATTCGCCCAGACCTCGCTGCGCGCGCCCGCCGTATATCCATCGACATCGCCGACTGTCGGCACATATTCATATTGCGCCACCAGATTGACATCATAATCGCCCAGCGGATTGTCGCGGATCAGCCCGTCGCCCGCCATGCCGGAAGACAGTGGCGCATTCAGAATGATCACCCCCTGTACCGGGTTGATGCGGTAATCCCGTCCTTCGGTCAGGACCCGGGTCTCGACCACCAGCCCGGTGGTCCGTGACACCACCTGGACAAAGACGGTTTCACTGTCGACCAGCAGATCCTGGCGTGACAGGAAATAGGCGCTGCCGCCGGTGGCGCGCATCACATCGCGCTGCATCAGGCTGTCGGCCTGGGCGGCAAAGCCGGTGATGCGCAGCCGGCTCTCGCCCTCGCCGGTGATCCCCGGCGAGCGGTATTCACCGGAAAGACCATAAAGGGCGCGATCACTGCGCACGCTGAGGCCGGTGCTTTCGCGCGGCTTGAAATCCCCCCATTGCAGATGGCTGTTATCCCTTTCGGCGCGCAGGAAAAACTTACCCGAACTGGGCGCCAGATCTGTCATCTGACTGTCATCGCCAAAGGTGGCAAACACATCCTCGGCCTGAATCTCGCGCAGCACCTGATCGGGATGTTTGCGGCCGAAATTGCGGAAGAGGTCGCGCAGCTCTTCCTCGCGTGTATCAACAGAAGCTGTGATCCGGGTGCCATCGGCCAGGATCCCCTGGGCAAATCCGGCGATCCGGCCAAGCCGCCAGGTCTCGCCCTCCTGCCGGCCAAGTGTCAGATCGATGATCCCGGTTCCGAACCATTCCGATCGCTCGACTGTCACCGAGCGGCTGAGCTGGCGCCCGTCGATCGAAATCGCCACGGCATGGGTTCCCGGCGGCAGGATGCGCTGGATGACAAAGCTACCATTGCGATCCACCGGAACCCGTTCGCCGAGTACGGTGACCGGCTGCCCGCTGCCCGATCGTCCGGAAACGGTGATAGCACCGCCCCGCACCGGAATGCCGCGCTGCGCCGTCATATCATTGCCCTCACCCGCAGCGATGACCGGCCCGCTGAGATCCGGCGCCTCCGCCCGGGCCAGGCGTTTCAGGGCCAGGCTCTTTGTCTCATCACGGCGCCCCTCGGCATCAGAGACGCGCAGGAAATACAGATACTCGCCGTGATCTTCCGGCATATTGGTGGCTGCAGGCATCTGCCACATCCCGGTGCCATTGGCCGCAATCGGCACTCTGGCAATACTGCGCCCGCGCAGATCGGTGATCACCACCTCTGCCGCAGCAATCCAGCCCGGATAGTTTGAGGAGGCGCGGAAAGTCACCGTTTCGCCCGCAACAAAGCCTTCGCGCAGATCCTGGGTTGCAATCGCGAGGCGCGGCCTGCCGCCCAGCCCGTCATAGGTCAGATCAACCCCGGCCAGCTCCAGCAGGCGGTCCATCTGGCGCAGCCGGTCCGGTCCGGCAGTGACGCCTGCGATTGTTGTCGGTGCCGCATCACTGCTGCCCCCAATCCCTTCGATTGAAATCGAAAAGCCGGTCTCGCCAAGATCGGGGGCCTGGCCGATATCGACATTCGGCGCGACCGGACCCGTGACCACCGTCCCGGCATCAGAGTGAACACAATCACCCGCATAATTAAGACCATCCGCCCGACAGACTTCTGCAAGCGCTGCAGAAGGCAGGAAAATCTCATATGAGGTGACCGTTCCGGCCAGCACAAACCGACGCGTCCGGCGCAGAAGATCAAGCGAAACCAGATCTCTAAGAACAAAACTCATTGCCGCACTCCCGTCCGTTCAATCCGTGTCTCGATGTTCAGCTTGGAATGGCCCGTGGCGCGCCACATCTGTCGCAGGACCTTCTCCACCAGCCTGATCCTGTGGCGGGCCACAGGTGCAGGCTCGTCGTCCGCCAGCTGATAGGTGATACGCAGCATCACCACCTGCTTGCGGATCTGCGCGACCAGTTTCTGCAGGCCCGCCTGCAGCTCGGGCTTGAGGCTGGTGCCATCGGGCCCGCTCACAAAGCCCCCGGCTGCGAGGTCAATGCGCACCAGCGGTGCCAGATTGGCCCCGAAGTCCATCCGGGTGATCATGCCCTGGGTCAGTCGCACCACACGGGGGTTTTCCGTGGTCAGGCGATAGCCCGAAGGCAGGGTCCGCTCATCCAGCCGGAGCATGAAGTTCGAACCGATCGCCTGCGGCATGGCCGCACAGGGCACATTAAAGCGGCCATATTCATCGGTGAGGATGCTCAGGCCATTGGGGGCGATCAGCCGTACATTCGGCAGACCACGTTCCTCTTCGGCGCGGCTCATATGGCCGTTCTGATCGGTATCGTTAAACACCCGGCCCAGCACGGTCGAACATTGCATCACCGCATCGGCCAGCACCCGCACCACTGCCGGAGCAGGGGGTGCCAGTTCCTCGCCGGTCCGCGGATCCGTCAGCCGCGCCCAGTTGGTATGCTTGCCCGGGCGCACCGAAGAGCTGACCAGAACCTGCAGCACCAGTTCACGGCTTTGCCCCCCCGCAATGCTGACATCGTCAAGGACAACACTGCGGCCAGTCACCTCCGGCGATACAGGCTCTCCGTCCAGCCGCGCCGTGCCGATGCGGTAGACAAAGCCCACGGGCAGGCTGTCGGTGACCCGCACCTGCGCCCTGCGTCCGCCCAGATTGCGGATCACAATACGGTACGGGATCAGATCTCCGACCAGTGCAGTCTGAACATCCGCGAATTTTTCGATGACAAACTCACCCGGCTCCGGCACCAGGGTGACCGGCACTTCGGGGCTTACGACCGGCGGCACCGGGTTCGTGCCATCCGGCACTCCGGCACGGGCGGTATTGGTGATCTCGCCCCCGGCATCAATATCCGCCTGGGTGACATCATAGAAGGCGGTGTAGATCCAGGTCTCCCTCGGATCGAGGCGGCCGTTGCCATTCACATCGCCACTGTTGGGAGATTGCAGCTCCGGGGTCAGCTCGACCGGGCCATTCGGGGTGCTCAGCGTATCGCTGACCACGACCTCTTCTCCCGCGAAGCTGACATTGCCGGTGTTCTCGACATCGATCTGGTAGCTGATCCGGCCAGGGCCACGGATTTCAGTGACATCGGCGCGTTTATCCACTGCCAGACCCGGCTCCGGCACCAGGGTGACCGGCACTTCGGGGCTTACGACCGGCGGCACCGGGTTCGTGCCATCCGGCACTCCGGCACGGGCGGTATTGGTGATCTCGCCCCCGGCATCAATATCCGCCTGGGTGACATCATAGAAGGTGGTGTAGATCCAGGTCTCCCTGGGATCGAGACGGCCATTGCCATTCACATCGCCGGTATTCGGGCTCTCCAGTTCCGGGGTCAGCTCGACCGGGCCATTCGGGGTGCTCAGCGTATCGCTGACCACGACCTCTTCTCCCGCGAAGCTGACATTGCCCGTGTTCCCGACATCGATCTGATAGCTGATCCGGCCAGGGCCACGGATTTCGGTGACATCGGCGCGTTTATCCACTGCCAGACCCGGCTCCGGCACCAGGGTGACCGGCACTTCGGGGCTTTCGACCGGCGGCACCGGCTTCGGACCCTCGGGCACTCCGGCACGGGCGATATTGATCACCTCATCCCCGGCATCGATATCCGCCTGAGTGACATCATAGAAGGTGGTGTAGATCCAGGTCTCCCTGGGATCGAGACGGCCATTGCCATTCACATCGCCGGTATTCGGGCTCTCCAGTTCCGGGGTCAGCTCGACCGGACCGGTCGGAGTGGTCACCGTATCGCCGACCACAACACCCGCCTGAGGGAAGCTGACATTGCCGGTGTTCGCGACATCGATCTGATAGCTGATCCGGCCAGGGGCACGCATTTCGGTGACATCGGCACGTTTCTCAACCGCCAGACCCGGTTCCGTCACCAGCGTGACCGGCACTTCGGGGCTTTCGACCGGCGGCACCGGCTTCGGACCCTCCGGCACTCCGGCACGGGCGATATTGATCACCTCATCCCCGGCATCGATATCCGCCTGGGTGACATCATAAAAGGCGGTGTAGATCCAGGTCTCCCTCGGATCGAGGCGGCCATTGCCATTCACATCGCCGGTATTCGGGCTCTCCAGTTCCGGGGTCAGCTCGACCGGACCGGTCGGAGTGGTCACCGTATCGCCGACCACAACACCCGCCTGAGGGAAGCTGACATTGCCGGTGTTCGCGACATCGATCTGATAGCTGATCCGGCCAGGGCCACGCATTTCGGTGACATCGGCACGTTTCTCAACCGCCAGACCCGGTTCCGTCACCAGCGCGACCGGCACTTCGGGGCTTTCGACCGGCGGCACCGGCTTCGGACCCTCGGGCACTCCGGCACGGGCGATATTGATAACCTCATCCCCGGCATCGATATCCGCCTGAGTGACATCATAGAAGGTGGTGTAGATCCAGGTCTCCCCGGGATCGAGGCGGCCATCGCCATTCACATCGCCGGTATTCGGGCTCTCCAGTTCCGGGGTCAGCTCGACCTGGCCGGTCGGAGTGCTCACCGTATCGCCGACCACAACACCCGCCTGAGGGAAACTGTCATTGCCGGTGTTCGTGACATCGATCTGATAGCTGATCCGGCCAGGGGCACGCATTTCGGTGACATCGGCACGTTTCTCCACCGCCAGACCCGGTTCCGTCACCAGGGCGACCGGCACTTCGCGGCTTACGACCGGCGGCACCTGATTGGGGCCATTCGGTACTCCGGCACGGGCGGTATTGATAACCTCATCCCCGGCATCGAAATCCGCCTGGGTGACATCATAAAAGGCGGTGTAGATCCAGCTCTCCCTGGGATCGAGACGGCCATTGCGATTCACATCGCCGGTATTCGGGTTTTGCAGCACCGGGCGCAGCTCGACCTGGCCGGTCGGAGTGCTCACCGTATCGCCGACCACAACACCCGCCTGAGGGAAACCGACATTGCCGGTGTTCGTGACATCGATGCGGTAACTGATCCGGCCAGGGGCACTCATTTTGGTGACATTGGCACGTTTATCCACCGCGAGGCGCCGTGCAACCGCCAATCGCACCACGGTCGGGGCATCAGCGATGCGATTTGTGGGGTGAGACAGATCGGTGACCGCTGGCCTGTTGAAGCTTACGCCCCGGGCCAGGATCTGATTGTGGACCGAACCAGCGTCAATATCCTGCTGGGTCAGCTGATAAGTCGCGGTATAGGTTGCCTCTTCGCCGGGCAGCAGGGATCCTGCAGCCGAGCCGCGCGTGCTCGACGCCCAGACCGGAACGGGCAGTACACCGGAACCGGTAAAGACGGCACGGGATTCCGCAACACTGACCTGATTCAGCGTCACATTGCCGGCATTCAGCACCCGGTAGACATAGGTGATGGTCTCACCGGGGTCGCTCAGACCATTGCCATTGCGGTCGTTAAACCTGCCGGTTTTCAGCGCCTGAACGATAGTGACAGCTGTGAAGCTGTTGGTGAATGTGCAGCGGATCCGATCGCCTGCCCGCGGCACCAGCCCGGCGGCCGTCATCCGGCCTGACGGCATTGGCGTGGCAGAGCCATTCTTACTGTTCGTGCAGCTGAGCTGCGAGCCATAGGCTGCAAGCGGGCTGGTACTGCCAGGTGCCATCACCTCAGAGATCTGATAACGGCGGCCCGTGCCGTCAACCGGAAGGTTTCCCAGCACCGTGCGGGCCTGACCCGCTACCTGGTTATTGGCACCGGTGGTGTTGACACGCGATAACACACCCCCATTGGCATTGATGATGCTCAGCGTAAACTGGTCACGCGGTGCCATACGGCCATTGGGCAGAGCCTTTAAAATGAAGATTTCGGCTTCATCATCCACAATTGTATGAGTCGTGCGCGAGGTCGGATTTGCCCCACAGGTCCTGGTATTGGCAATATTGTAGCGCCCGGTATTAGGAACAATCTCAAGAATGATGGTTTCGCCTGTTTCCAGCAGGGCTTCATTGATGATGTTAATTCCGGTCGCGATATTACCGGTTCCACTATATCTTCCTGCCGGAATATTGACCGTGAACTGATTGGTACCGCTTGGTGTTGTATAATCCACGCCAAGCGTTGCAGTCCCACCGACCACCCTGAGCGTAACGGGCATCGGGCTGGCGAGATCACCAACCAGATTCAGCCTAGCCAGAGAGGCGTTGCCGTTTCTTTCCAGAGAAGATGTTGCCGGAATCGTAAATTCAACCAGAGGCAGAAGATTGATCTGGATCGCATCAAGGAAATTACCAGCACCCCCTTCATTTACAGCCCGGAAGCCGATCGTCCAGACAGCGGATGCCCCATTATGGGTATATCTGCCGGTAACGTTATTCCAGCTCTGATTGGTGTTGGCGCGCCTCGAGCTTCCCAGAAGCGTGAATGGACCACCTGGCCTCGGCGCAATTTCAAAATTCGCCTGCTGGATCGTGGGTCCGTCAGTGCGCGAATGGTGACTGAAGCGCCAGGTGAATGTCTCGCCCCTCAGAAGACAGACATTCTGATAAAGCCGGGAGGGAGAATGGGCATTCAGCTCACTGAACTGACGCCCATCTGCAGCCTGATTTAGATTGGACGGGGGATATCGTGTACCGGTGAAACCAGGTGCCACTGTCCGCCATACTTCAAGCAGTGGCCCTCCGACACCCGGTCTGCTTGCACAGGAGCCGTCGGGATTGCCCGTGGGATGCGTGGTCTCCCAGCCAGGGAAGGCGGATGAACCGGCAAAACTTGTGCAACCCTCTTCAGGCGTACCCGGTGATCTCAGCTGAGGTTGCTCAAAACTGCTGTTAACAATTCTGCGCTGTACCTGCGCAGAGGAGGGAAATGCTGAGGCAAGCAGGAAACCGGTAAAAACCAGACATGCCCCGTTAAACCTGCGCCACTTTTTACCAGACATTCCACCACCTTCTACTACATTCACTCGCAACTCAGAACAAAGGACAATATCAGGACATCCCGGTGCCAGAGGCACAGGATTCAGATCTGCCGTCAGTTAAAAAAGAAAATCAAACCCCGGGAATCATTTGACTCCCTGGAAAATACATTATCAAGCCGTTGATTTTATTGATATTTTTAAAGCTATCACAAAACAAACATCCCGTAAATATATTATGGAACCAATAATGAATTGACCCAGGGTTCACCAAAGATACTGTCGTAACAGTAAACCAGATAAAACAGTTAAGATTCAGATGAATAAGTCATAGCCAGACAGGATCCCCTAATGATCCATGCTGACCAGTTTTTATCATTGAGCATTCATATATTACAATTTTATATCAACTCATGGTTGACACACGAAAGGCCTCTTTGCCCCATACATAGCAAAACCGGTCATTCGAATCGACAAATCCGGGATAATTCACGATGAAAGAATCACTATATATTCTTCCCGTAACCATCAAAGAATCACCAAAAAGCCGTCAAAAAATTCCACGCAGAATCCGGCTTACGCTAGGGAAATTTCATCACCTGCTTCAGGTAAATTTACAAATCCGGATAGGCACGGCAGAGTTCGCCTGGTTTCAGGACCTGCGAAAATCTCTGCAAAACAGGGGGGGGCACAGGCAGAATTTTCAGTCTTCCCCACCCCTCTTTCGATGGATCAGGACAGATCAAAAATCTGCCCCGATCCACCGCAGGGCCTGATATCGTCAGGCCATAATCGCCGCATTAAAGTGGAAATACGCGCTTATGTTCAGGCACGGGGGCATAGCCACCCAGACGAGAGGTCCGCAGCTGCAGCCGGTGCATTGATTGCGCAAGTGTGACAGCACAGGCCACCCCGTCCAGTACCGGAAGTCCATGCTCGCGCGTCAGCCGTGCCGCCAGATCCGTCATGCCGGCACAGCCGAGCACAATAGCTTCGGCCCGGTCCTCCAGGATTGCAAGCCGGATCTGTTCATTGATACGGGCACTGGCATCAGATGCAGGATCTTCCAGTTCCAGCACTGCCACTCCGGAAGAGCGGATCCGCGCACAGCGCGACCATAATCCATACCGATGCAGATTATGCTCAAGCGCCGGAACCGAACGCGCCAGCGTTGTCACCACCGAGAATTTATTCGACAGCATTGAGGCCATATGAAACCCCGCCTCGCCAATGCCGATCACCGGGCGATCCGTCAGACAGCGGGCCGCATCCAGCCCGGTATCGTCAAAACAGGCAAGCACAACAGCATCCGCCTCGGGCGTGGCCCGGATCACCTCCAGCAATCCGGCAAGGCTCATCGCCTCGTCATAATAGCCCTCAATTGAGGCCGGGCCATTGCGGGGATTGCGGGCGATGATTTCGGTATCGGGCCCGGCAGCCTCACGCGCGGCGGCGGCAATTTTTTCCGTCATGGACGCGGTGGTATTGGGGTTCAGCACAAGGATACGCATAGTGATCAGACTTCCCCTCCGAGATAGGCCGCTTTGACACGTTCATCATTGAGCAGATCACGCGACAGGCCTGACAGGACGATCTGCCCGGTCGACAATGCGTAGGTGCGGTTTGAGATCGACATCGCCATCCGGCTGTTCTGCTCGACCAGCAGCACTGAGACCCCCTCATCGCGGCTGATGGCGACGATAGCGCGGGCAATATCCTGTACCAGTTTGGGCGCGATCCCCAGCGAAGGCTCATCCAGCAGCAGCAGTTTCGGCTGTGCCATCAGCGCGCGACCGATCACCATCATCTGCTGTTCACCCCCGAAAGGGTGCTGGCCTGCTGGCTGTATCTTTCGCGCAGACGCGGAAAACGGGTCAGGATGCTTTCCAGACTACGCGCAATTCCGGCTTTATCGCTGCGGGTAAAGGCCCCCATCATCAGATTGTCACGCACCGACATCAGCGGAAAGACCCGGCGCCCCTCGGGCACCATGGCAATGCCACGGCGCACAATTGCCGCCGCCGGGCTGACGTCCAGCCGCTCGCCCAGATAGGTGATCGAACCCGAGCGGATTTTCTGCAAACCGGTTATGGCGCGCAGGATTGAGGATTTCCCTGCCCCGTTGGCCCCGATCAGCGCGACAATCTCGCCCTCATGCAGCTCCACAGATACGCCTTTAAGGGCGTAGACATGGTCGTAATACAGTTCGACATTGTCGAAGCTCAGCATTTTACTCATGGCATCACATCCCGATCGCTGCATCTTCAGAGCCGAGATAGGCCTCGATCACATGCGGATCGGCCTGAATTTCGGCAGGCGTACCTTCGGCGATCTTCTCGCCGAAATTGATACAGACGATGCGGTCTGAAATTTTCATCACCGCCGGAATGTCATGTTCAACCAGCAGTACGGTCATGCCACGCTCATCGCGCAGCCGGCGCACCAGCGCCACCATCCGCATGGTTTCCTCATGGTTCATCCCGGCGAAAGGCTCGTCCAGCAGGATCACCGCCGGGCTGGTTGCCAGGCCGATCGCCATTCCAAGCGCGCGCAGATGGCCCTGCGGCAGATTAGAGGCCAGTTCATTGCGGATCGCCTGCAACCCAAGAAAATCAATAATCTCATCGGCCGAACGCGCAAATTCCTCTTCATCGGAGCGGGCAAGGCGCGAGCCGAAGAAATAGCCCAGCAGACTGGCGCGCGACCGCAGGTGATGCGAGACGATGACATTCTCCCGCACCGTCATCGAGCGGAAGATGGTGGTTTCCTGGAAGGTCCGCACCACGCCCAGCCGGGCCACTTTATGCGGGCTCATGCCCGATATCAGCTGCCCGCGGAACAAAACCTCGCCGCTGCTTGGGGCAACAAAACCGGCAATCTGCTTGAACAGCGTTGATTTTCCGGCGCCGTTTGGTCCGATAACCGAAAGGATCTCACGCTCGGCCACGCTGAAACTGACGGCATTATTGGCCACCAGCCCGCCATATCTTTTGGTAACCTCTCTGACTTCAAGTACCGGGGTCATTTGCGGCCCTCCCGACGATCCAGCAAAGACAAGAGACCGTTCGGCAGCCAGAGCATCAGCGCAATCATGCTGCCCGAATAGATCAGCAGCTGATATTGCCCCGCCGCTGAGAGCAGATCCCAGCCGAAATAGAGCAGCAGCGTGCCCAGCATCGGGCCAAAGACATAGCCCAGCCCGCCGAGGAAGCAGTAAAGCATGAAGTTCACGCTGTCCTGGACCACAAAGGAGGAGGGGTAGATAGACTGCGAGATCGCGACAAACACCGCGCCCGAAATGCCGCCGAAGAACGAGGAAATCGCATAGGCCATCACCCGCAGCATCGCCGTATTCACGCCGATAGAGGCCGAGAGCTCCTCATTCTGCTGCAGGCTGCGGCACAGATGACCAAGACGGGAGTTTACGATCCGCCAGAGCACCAGATAGGTCAGCACCATCAGCCCTGCCGCCAGCAGATAAAAGGCCAGCTTTGGATTCTGCAGCGTGGCAAAATCGGGAATAACCGTCAGGCCAAACAGCGAAACCTCTCCGGGCATCGGAATTGAGGTGATGCCTTTCGCCCCGTTGGTGACCGGCAAAGCAAGCGCCGTCAGCCGTGCGACTTCGGTCAGAACCAGGGTCACCATGGCGAAGTAAACGCCACGCAGCCGCAGGATCGGCAGGCCGATCAGCACCGCAACCACCGCGCAGAACAGACCCGCCAGCGGCAGGCTCAGCCAGAAGCTGACACCGGTCTGGGTGATCAGCACTGCCGAGACATAGCCCCCCGTCAGCGCATAGGCCCCCTGACCGATATTGATCCGGCCAATATAGAAGGTCAGCCAGACCCCGGCCGCCGCAATCGACAGCAAGGCCACCGAGGTCAGCACGTAATAGTAATCCCAGCGGCCACTGGCAGTGATGAACAGTAACCATCCGGCGTAGGCCGCGGACGGGTGTCCGTGCTCAGGGAGTGGGCTTGGGTGCTTTGGGCTTGCCGAGCCGCGGGGACCATTTCTTCGCGAGTTGGTCAAAGCGTTCGACGATCCTGTCGA
>NZ_JACDXX010000015.1 GCF_020539525.1 Pseudogemmobacter faecipullorum
AAAAAATCCTCGGGGCGCTCAACGCCCTTCAGCAGCTCATCCAGTAGTTCCTTGGAGATCGTCATGCATGCTTCCTTTCGATGAAGCATGGACCGGATCACTCATACACAAAAGACAGGACACTCTCCAAAGACGCTCTGATTGACAAGCTGCCCGGCACCCCGATCTTTGACAGCGGCACGCAGTATCGCAGCATCATCGCCACTCAGGCTGAGATGCAGCTTATGGAGACCCGGCGCTTCCTGATCGAGGAGGTTGCCCGCGCCTATGGCATCCACCCGATCTTTCTGGCTCACGACGCCGCCGGTCAGTCTCTGACCCGGATCTCGGATGCGATGGACTATCACGTCACGGTCACGCTTGGCCCTTGGGTCAAGCGATGGGAGCAGGCGATCCGGTTCTCTTTGCTTGAGCCGAGCCAGTATGTCGATTTCGACGAAACCCAATACTACCGCATGGATCTGGCCACTCGCGCCGATTACGCGGCCAAAGCCCTCGGCAACAATGCGGCCTGGGAAACCCCGAACGGCATTCTTGAATGGATGGGCAAGAACCCCATCGAGGGCGGCGATGTGCTGCCAGTGGCGAAGCAAACCGCCCTGTCGACAAAGTAGAGGCAAAAGCGATGGATCTGGAATTCAAGCTGGCGGGGCTCGATGAGTCTACCGTCACAGAAGAAGGCACGTTCAGCGGCTACGCCTCGCGGTTCGGCTCGGTGGACCAGGGCGGTGACGTGGTTCTCCCGGGGGCCTATGCCAAATCTCTGGCCTCCGGCCGCACACCTGCGATGCTATGGCAGCACCGTTCAGACAGTCCGATTGGGATCTGGGTTTCCGCCAAAGAGGACGCCACAGGCCTGCGGGTCGAGGGCAAGCTCGACCTCAATACGATCAAAGGGCGCGAGGCGCATTCGCTGCTTAAGCTGGGTGCGATCAAAGGGCTATCGATCGGCTACCGAACTATCGAGGCTGAGCAGATCGGGAATGAGCGCCACCTGAAAGAAGTCGATCTTTGGGAAATCTCGCTCGTGACCTTCCCAATGCAGGCAAATGCTGGCGTCGAAGCAGTGAAGGGCGTCGACGCCAGCATCCTGGCGACGAAATCTGGCGATTTCGCACCCCTCAAAAAATCCGTGGAAGAAGCCCTGCGTGACGCGGGCTTCCCGGTCTGGTTGCGCAAGGCAATTGCCTCCCGCGCGCCTGATGCTCTGGGCGATGGACCGCGTGACGCGTCCGCTTCGGAGACCGCGAAGGCGATCAGAGACGCCTTCAAAATCTGACCGTCCATCACAGGAGATAAGTATGGACCTCGAAATTAAGCAGGCCCTTGAGGCCGCAACCGGCACTCTCACCGAGGTTAAGGCTGCCCAGACTGCACTCTCGGATCAGCTTCGCGTTCTCGATGAGAAGAAGGCTTCCGGCGAGGATGTGACCGACATCAAGGGCCGCATCGAAGACAGCCGCAAGGATCTCGCCGCGCTGGGCGACAAGGTTGCCGATCTGACCCTGAAGCTCTCACATCAGGGCGCAGATCTGGAAGGCAAGTCTCTGGGTCGGATCATCGCCGAGCACGACGAATTCAAGACCCTGAAGGATGACCGCAAGGCGCGCTTTGAGGTCAAGGATGTCACCACCGGCAGCTTTGGCACCATCACGCTTCCCGGTGGTGTGCGTCGCGGCTCGCGTGGCCTGATCCAGCCGGTCACGCAGGCGCTGTTCCTGCGCGACATCATCCCGACCGCCGCGACCTCGGCGGCCGTGATCGAATACCTTCAGGAAACCGGCTTCACCAACAACGCTGCCGTGGTGGCTGAGGGTGCGCAAAAGCCGCAATCGGAACTCACGTTTGAGCCGAAGGCCGCCCCCATGGTGAAGATGGCGCACTTCTTCCGGGTGACCGAAGAGACGCTGGATGATGTCGATGGCATGGAAGCTTATATCAATCAGCGCGGCCTCTATGGCCTCCAGCTGAAAGAGGAAGGCGAGCTGCTGAACGGCCCTGGCACAACTGGCCGGATTGACGGCCTTCTGGCAAACTCCACCGCCTATGACAATACGCTGGTCCCGGGGGTTACCCCGGTCAACGCGATGGATGACATTCGCGTGGCCATCGCTCAGGTTGCCGACGCGGATCTGATGGCTTCGGCAGTGATCATGAATCACCTCGATGCCGCCGCTTTGGATCTGGCCAAGGATGAGGATGGCCGCTATCTGCACCCCGCCTTTATGGGAAACACCGCATGGGGCTTGCCGGTCGTTCGCACCAAAGGCTTGCCGCAGGGCAAGTTTATCGTGGGCGGTTTCGTCGGCAATACGTTGATCTGGCAGCGCAAAGGCATCGAGGTGCGCCGGTCGACCGAGGATCGCGACAACTTCGTCAAGAACCTTGTGACGATCCTTCTGGAAGAGCGGCTCCAGCTGGAGACCCTTCGCCCCGAGGGTATCGTTTACGGCGATCTGACCGAACCGACGCCCTGATTGCGCATTTTGGGGAGGGGCCGTTGTGGCCCCTTTCTCCATCCGGAGGTTACATGATGCTGATTGAACAAGCGGGCGAACCAGTCGGCGAAGTGCTGAGCCGGAATGACGCCAAGGCTCATTGTCGCGCTTCGGATTTCGATGATGATGATACCTTGATCGAGGGCTATATTCTGGCGGCCGCCGAATATGTGCAGGATGTCTGTCAGACCATCCTTCTGCGCACGCCGTTCAAGGCGACCGGCCCGCGCTTCAATCTAGGTTTCACCGGCTTCCCCCGCCCGGAACTTTCAAGTGTTTCTTATGTCGATGATCTTGGCGCGACGATCACCGTCGATCCTTCGCAATATGAGATTTGCAAGGGGCGCCTGGTCGTTCACGGTGTGACATCTATCACCTCGGCGACAGTGGAGTTTACTGCGGGGATCGGGGCTGGAAATGTCCCGGCCAAGCTCGTTCAGGCCGCGCGGATGATGGTCGCGCATTGGTATGCAAATCGTGAGGCCTCAGGTGAAGGCTTGGCCCCGGTGCCGCTGGGCGTTCGCGACATGGTGGCCCTGCATCGGAGCTTTGCGTTCTGATGGCTACCGCTGGTGATCTTCATGAGCGGTTTTCCTTTGACCGCCCCGACACAGCCGAACTGCCGGGCGGCGTAACGAAGCCAGGATGGGTTCAGGCACATCAGTGCAGAGCTCAGACCATCTATCGCCGCGGCACTGAGGTTGTCGAAGCTTCGCGCGGCGAGGGCCGGGCCGTGTTCAAGCTGCGCATCCGGCAATGCTCCGCCGCCCGCTCGATCACGCCGGCATATCGGGCGCGGGATTTGCGTCGTGGCTTGCCCGCTGGCGAAACCGGGGATCCGTTGCCGGGCACCCGCTACAACATCACCGAGGTGGATGCGATCTCGGATCGGCAATGGATCTTCATTGTGATCGAGGGAGGGAAGGCGGCATGAGCAAGGTAGAATTCGCGGAAGTTGAATTTCGGCCCCATTTCAGCGGACATATCTCGGCCTGGTGCCAAGGAAAATATCTCGGTTACGTTCTTGCCGATGGGGAAACAGTATCTGTTGTCCTTTGCCTCAAGGTCTTGAGTCTTTCCGGGCGCTCGGTTCGATCAGAGGCCAATAAGTGCGTTCATCCAGAACATGCGAGAACAGCATGAGTGCTTCCGCCGCCCTTCAGATCGCGCTGATTGACGCTCTTCGCGCCAGCGCTGGCGTCACGGCCAGTCTCGGCCAGCGGATCTGGGATAACGCGCCAGATGAGGCGACCTATCCATATCTGACCCTTGGGCCAGCGCAGGAGCTCGATGACAGCGCCGAGTGCATCGATGGCGTCGAGTGCCTGCAGCAGCTCGATATCTGGACGAAAGAAGACGGCTCTCAGCTCACCGCCAAGATGATCTGCGGCGCGGTGAAAAAAGCGCTGCATGGCGCTGATCTTGAACTGAATGCCCCCTATGCGCTGTCAGCCATCGTGGTTGAGAGCCAGCGGGTTGTTGGGGATCCGGACGAGAAAATTTCTCATGGCATCGTCAGTGTCCGGGCCTCGATCGAGGAGGAAGGCTGATGTGGGTCGAGTTCATTCAAACCTTCCGCTGGCGGCCGGGCCCGGGTGTGTCGATCCGCTACTCACCCGGGATGCGCCTGCTGGTCACGCGGCGTTGCGGGTCTGCGGCCATCAAGAAGGGGGCCGCGCGGAAGTCCACCAAACCGGAGGCGACTGATGGCGCGCGGGACGACAATCATCGGGCTGGCGAAGTTGGAGCAGAAGCTGAAGCGCCTGCCGAAAGTGGCGAAAGAGCTGATCCGCCAGAAGATGGCCGAAGCCGCAGATCAGGTCGTGGCGATGATGAAGAGCCGCGTCCCGGTATTGCAGCAGCCCGACCGCAGGCGGCAGGCCGGGGCGCTGCGGGATAGCATCGGCTGGACATGGGGCCAGCCACCTCGCGGATCAATGGTGATTGCCACACTGCGTGGCGCGGGCGTCGGGGGCGACCTGACCATTACGATCTATGCCGGATCTCGCGATAAATCACAGGGATCAGCTGACGCCTTCTATGCCCGGTGGGTTGAGTTCGGCACCACCAAAATGAAGGCCCAGCCATACTTCTACGTCTCCTGGCGCGCGAACCGAAAAAGCGTTCGCCGGAAGATAAGCGCCGCTGTGAACAGAGCGGCCAAAACCGTCGCCGCTGGCGGCTGAGCAGATCCTGCACTGCAGGCGCCCGGATCGCCCTTGGGCAAGGCTTTCAAAATATGGAGCCAGAGCATGGCTAAGCCCGTAACCGTCCGGTTCGGTAAGTTCTTCGTTCGCTTGTCTGACGGGGCAACGCCGCCGGTCTTTGCCGCACCCTGCGGCTTCACTTCCAAATCCTTCACCCGCAGCAAAACGCTGGGCGAAGTCAACGTGCCGGATTGTGATGACCCTGACGCCGCCGCCTGGGTTGAGCGGGACGTGCAGAGCATGACGGCCTCGATCGGTGGTGATGGCGTACTTGCGAAGGCCGCCGTGCCGGTCTGGGAAGCCGCTCTCGCAGGGTCCGACAGTATCGAATGCGAGGTCGAGCTGGAATATCCCGATGGAGCAACTGACATTTACACGGGCTTTTTCCATCTCGAGAGCTTCGAGATTACCGGCGCCCTCGGCGAGCGGGTGAACGTGTCGGTTTCGATGCAATCGGATGGTGTAATCACCCACACCCGGAGCGCCTGATGGGTCGCAGCGCAAAACTGGATCTGGACTGGGCGGATGGGACTTATTCCTTCCGCCTGGGGATCGCGCAGCTCGCTGAGCTGCAGGAAAAGACCGATGCGGGGCCGTGGTATATCCAATGGGCACTGCAGATGGCGCTGATGTCAGGGCAGGCTGGTATCACGCCGCCTAAAGATGCCTCCCCAGCCTACGTCATCGACACGATCCGGCTGGGTCTGATCGGCGGCGGCATGGATGCCGTACAGGCTTTGAAAAAGGTGCGCGCCTACTGCGGTGATGGCCAGCTGACCGAAAATATCCCTGTTGCCTTTGCCATCATTGCAACGGCGCTGCAGGGGGTGCCGGAGGATGAGCCGGAAAAGCCGGAGGGGGAAAGCGAGACCAGCGCGAACCGCTCCCCCGAGGAAGAATCCGGTTCGCGCAAATCTATGGGGTCGGAGCTGCCATCGGCTTGAGCCCTGAGGAAGTCGGGACCTGTTCCTTCTGGCAGTTCGGCGCTGCCGTGTCAGGCTGGAATGCCACGCATGGCAGCGGAGATCAGGCGGGACTGACGCAGCAGGATGGGGATGATCTCTGGCAGGGCGTCATGGATCGGATGAATTGATACCGATTTGAAGGGTCAGCAATCAACCGCTGCGAAAACCGCATAGTTCGCACCGGTTAGGGTTTCCCGGATCACCGAGCATCCGGACTTTTCCTCAATGACCTTGATCAGGGTGAGCCTGGTTTCTGGGGGATATGGTGGTTTCCCCGATATGTTCGCAAACCAGCCTCCTTGGTGGGTGCCATATAGGATCCGGTCCCCTCCCATCATCACACTGCCATGTACGTCAGACCCAATTGGGGCGGTCATATAGCAGGCGCTAAGCGGCAAAATAGCGCTGAGAAGCAGGGCGCGATTTTTCAAGGGAATTCTCCATGGCAACTGATCTTGAGAAATTGGTCGTCCAGTTTTCAGCTGATATCAAGGGTTACGAGCGCGCGATGACGCGCGCTGCTGGGATTATGAATAAGCAGGCGCGTGAGATCGAAAATCGTGCGCGGCGAATGAATAAGAGCCTCGATCAGATCGGCCAGCGCGCTGCGAATTCTTTCATCGCTCCGCTTACCGCTGTCGGTGCTGCGCTCTCAGTCCGCGAAGTTGCGCGCTATGCAGACGCCTGGACTGTCGCTCAAAACAAACTGAATGCCGCCTCGAAGATCTCGGGGATGCAGGCCCGCAGCCTCGAGGATCTGAATAAGATCTCGGATGATACCCGGAGCGGCATCAGTGAAACTGTTGACCTTTATGCCAAACTTATGCGGTCAACCGCTGGGGTGGCGCAATCTGAGATGGAAGTCGCGAAGGCGACTGAGATTGTGAATAAGGCCTTCAAAGCCGGGGGGGCTGCAGCTTCGGAGCAGGCGGCAGGTATTCTCCAGCTCTCGCAGGGTCTGGGTTCCGGCGTACTTCAGGGTGACGAACTCCGCTCTGTGCGAGAGAATGCCCCGATCCTCGCTCAGGCGATAGCCGACTATTACAAGGTCAGCATCGCTGGTCTGAAGAAGCTTGGAGAGGAAGGGCAGATCACCTCGGAGGGGGTATTCAAGGCGATCCTTGCGGCCGGACCAAAGATCGAGGCTGCATACTCGACCACAAACGCCACGATTCAGGACGGCCTGACCCGGGTCAGCAACGCATTCACGCAATACATTGGTCAAACTGACAGCAGCCTTTCAGCTACGCAAAGGCTTGTCGCTGGCATGACTGCTTTGGCGGACAATTTCGAGAATATCGCTGATGTGACGGTCAAGGTCGCTGCGATCATCGCTGGTGCTCTGGTCGGAAGGTCTATCCTCGGCATGGTGGCGAGCCTCGGGATCGCATCCAAGGCGATCTGGGTCTTTATCGCCGCAGCGCGGGCCGCAACGTCTATTTCAGGCCTGACAGCGGCCTTTGGTGGCTTGGCCGCGGCGGCAGGGCCTATCGGGCTTCTTTTGGGTGGTGCCGCAGTAACCGCGATGATGCTTTATTCATCTGCCACCAAAGAAGCGGGCCAGTCCAGCGAGGGGCTGGCCAAGTTTTTAGAGGATCTGGGCCTGTCAGCTGAAGAGGCTGCCGGCAAGGTCGAGGCCTCTGCAGGCAGGATCAAGAACGCCAGAAAGAAGATGCTTGCGACAGATGAACTTGCCGCAACCGAAGGTCTTTCGGCAGCAGAAAAGCGCATTAGGGAGCTAGATGCTGAAATTTTGGCGGTTATTTCTCGATTTGAGTCTCTTTATATGGTGAACGGGATCAGTGATGAGCTGATCGAAAAGCTGATTAAGGCGCGGGAAGAATTCCAAGAGGGGAAGGCAAACTCGGAGGATCTTCGGCAGGAAATTGCAAAGCTTGCCACCCTCAATCCTAACTTCTCTGGCTTGGTGAATGCCCTCACGCCTCTTTCGGCAGAGCTTTCCAGCCTAATCGGCCAGGCGCAGAACCTTGGCACCATTCTCCTGAGCCTGTCTGATGCGGAAATAGATGACCCCAGTTCCCGGCGTCATGCAGAGGACGCTCCGGAAAGGGCTTTGGCCAGAGAGAATGAAGCATACCTTGCAGAGGCTCGCCGCAGGAACGCGCTTTCCAAGGATGCTCGCGATATCGAGGATGAAACCAATCGCATCCTGAAAGAGCGGCCGCAGCTGATTAAGGCGCAGGCCGAGGCTCTGGCGCGCGAGAATATCGCCGCACGGGACAGCGGTAAAAAGAGCGGAAGCAAGGGCGGCGGAGGCCCTGTCGAACGTTTTGACGACAGGGTTTTGAAAGAGATCGCTGCGATGAACGCAGAGACGGAAGCGCTTGAAAAGCTGACCGGGGCGGCCCGCGGATATGGCTTCTCGGTTGAGAAGGCCAGAAAAGAGGCGGAGCTTCTGCAGGAGCTGCAGAACAAGGGGGTGAAGGTAACGCCGGAGCTGGCCGCTAAGGTTGCTGAGCTGGCCGGGGAGTGGGAAAAATCTGCCCGGGCCAATGAAGAGGCAAATGCCAAGCTGGAGCGCCTGGAGGCTATCGGGCAGTCTGTCGCTGACAGCCTGAGCGCGGCCTTTGAGAGGGCCTTTACCGATCCGCAGGGGGCGCTGAAGGATCTGGCTAAAGAGCTGGGCATGCTGGCGCTGAAGATGCAGCTTTCCCGGCTTCTCCCAAATGTCTTTGGGGCCAATGGCATTGTGCCCCTCGGCTATGCATCTGGCGGCTATACTGGCCCTGGCGGCAAGTACCAGCCCGCAGGCGTGGTGCATAAGGGCGAGTATGTCATGGATGCCGATACGGTGCGCAAGGGTGGCGGCCCGGCCGCGTTTGACGCCCTCCGGCGCGGTATCAAGGGGTATGCGGGGGGCGGCTATGTGGGCACCCCGTCAATCCCCTCTGTGGCACGCGCTGGCCGGGCAGGGGCAAGCACATCGATCAATGTTATCGACCAGCGCAGCGCCGGGTCTCCGCCCATCGAAACCACGACTGAGAGCGGCCCGAATGGGCGCGAGGTGGTGACAATGATCGTCAAGGATGAAATGGCGCGCGGCGCCTTTAATGCCCCCATGAGGGCAAGGTACGGCGTCCCGTCGCAAAAGGTGGTGAGATAGTGGCAAACCCTATCGAATGGCCCGCGGGCGTTCCGTCCTGCATCATGCCCATGTCCCCGCAAGGCGGGCTGCGTGATAACCGGCTGAGCTTTGAGACTGACAGCAGGCTGAACCCTATCGAGCGCCCGACATCGACATGGGCACCGGAGGTGTATTCGGTGGATCTCGCGCCGTTGAGTCTTGACCAGTTCTCTGCCTTCCAGGACTGGTATGTCAAAGATCTGGCATTCGGGACCAGGCCTTTCGTTTTCCCTCATCCGATTACGCGGCAGCCTGGCGCGTGGAAGATCGTCAAGGCTGATCCGCCATACCGGGTGACGAAATCTGGAATGATAGCGGCTGGATCAGATCGCCGCCGGGTCAACCTGTCTTTCTCGATCATGTCGCAGCCTCATGACCTCATGACCAGCCTTTTCTCTGGTGGTCGCGCTGGCATCCTGATCGAGGATTTCAATCCGGCAAATCGCCGCCTGTTCGCCGATGCGGCAGGGCTTGTTCCCGCGCTTCTGCCCGGCGGCGGAGTGGGCCGAGTGCGGCGCAGGACCGGCACTGTCGACGCTATCCAGACTGTCACGGCCAGCCGCCCGATCCTGATCAAGTGGCCGAAGGGCGGGCGACGCAACTTGCTCAACCTGAACACTTTTTCGGCTGCTATCTCCCCCGGGGAAAATATGCCCCCACAGTTCGGGGGCTTCAATTTCAGCCGGGCGGGCGGAACAGTACTGACTTTTGTCGGGAGGGGTGAACAAAATGGCCTCCCCTACATTGACTTCCGGATCTCCGGGGATCCCGTAACAACTTCTTTCTGTACGGTGTCCACAGTCCAAAGGTTTTCTGCAACGCTAGGAAGGCCCTCTGTTTCATCAGGGTACATCAAAGTGCCTACTGGGGCTGGAATCGCCAGGGCCACAGTCTCAACCGGGCAACATTTGGGGGCGGCGTTTGTCCGGTATGTAGACACAGAGGTCGTTTTGGGCACGCCCGAAGCCGAACGATACGTTTGCAGATCGGAGTTGGGCGGCGGCGCGGATTCTTTCAGCATGGTGTGGAGGTTTTTCGGAACCGCAGTTGGCACGCCAGTCGACGCGGTTGTTCGACTGGCCCTACCTCAATTTGAATTCTCATCAGAAGTCTCCCCCGCACAGCTGGTTACTTCCGCAAATGAAATAACCGAACCCGGCGTTCCGGACGTTTGGCATCTTGCCAGCGGAGCGCTGCCCGTGATGCTGCCCCTGGGCGAGTATGGCCGGGCTTTCGTCAATTACCTCGGGGCGCTGACCGTCGATAGCGTCACCAATCCGTCAGACGCTTTGCTGACCGCCCGTCTTTCCCGGGCGCTGCTTCGACAGGGTGCCTTCACTCCGGTCGAAGAGGCCCGGATCAGGCAGGCTTGGGGCGGAGGTCTGCCATGACCCGCAATATCACGCCAGCGGCCCGCGAGGATCTTCTGGCCGAGAGCAGCCCCAATGCGCTGCTGGGTTTCCTCACCATCCGCCACCGGAACCTGATCGAGCCGATCCGGGTGGTGAGCGATCCGATAGACTATATCGTTGGCGGCAATCACTTCATCGGTTGCCCCTTCGACTTTCAGCTTCTCACGGATGAGGACCGGGCACCGCAAACGCAGATCCGGCTTCAGAATGTGGATCGCCGGATAGGCGAAACACTGCGCACGATCACAGATCGGGCAACGGTTCAGCTGGAGGCGAGATCTTCAGCCGACTTCGATCTCTACATGACGCCGCGCGAAGAAAAGCCCGGCGGGTCGGCTGTGCTCTATGGGTTCCGTCACTTCGATTTGGTCGATGTGACGGTTACGCCAATCGAGGTCACCGGCACGCTCATGCTGAGAGATTTCACGCAAGAGCCATGGCCGGGGAAGAGGGCCACTCAAAGCAGAACCCCGGGGCTCTTCCGGTGATGTGGTGGGCGCAATATATCGGCATCCCTTTCAGAGACGGCGGGCGCGGACCGGATGCGTATGACTGCTGGGGGCTTTTGCGTAGGATCTATGCTGATCAGCTTGGGGTCGATCTGCCCTGCTATGGCGAGATCAGCGCAAAGGATCTGGCGCGCATCGCTAGAGAGATGGAGGCCGGGAAGGATCGTGACGGCTGGCAGGAATGCGGCCCGGAGCCTCTGGCGGTTGTCCTGATGCGGTCTGGGCGTGGCGGCCGGCGCGTTGTCCATGTCGGCGCCATGGTTGACCCTTTCAAAATGATACACGTCGAGGATGCCGCGGCAACCGCGATTGTACCGATCAATCATTTCAGTGTTGCAGGACGGATCTGCGGTTTTAGGAGACTTGCACAATGATCCTTGCGGTATATCGGGACACCTTCAGCTTCTCGCCGCAAGTGGTGCGGCTTCCTGAGGGCGAGACGCTGCAAGTCATGCGGTCGCGCATGCCCTCGTTGCCGGACGAGTTTGACGAATATGGCGTGATCTGCATTAACGGCCACCCCGTGCCGCGTGACCTCTGGGGGATGCTCCGGCCTAAGCCGCAGGCAGTGACTGAGATAACTTTTCATCTCCCGGCTCAGGGCGGCGGAGGAGACGGAAAGAATATTTTTGCCACTATCGCCTCAATTGCGCTGACTGTCGTTTCTGGCGGGATCGCGGGGGGCACGCTTTTGGGCGGCCTTACTGGCGCCTCTGTGGCCGGCGGCGCGACCGTCGCATCTCTGGCTCTCGCCGCCGGCGTCTCTCTGGCCGGATCGCTGTTGATCTCTGCACTGGTGCCTCCGCCAAGCATTGAAACAGCGAAGGGGAGGGCAGTTCAAAATCCTGGGGCCGCATCTGCAGATGGGAACCTTCTGGAACCAAACGGCCCGATCCCGCGCGTCGTCGGTGAGCGCAAGGTTTATCCTCCGCTTGCCGCCGAACCCTTCACATATTTCAGCGGACCTGACGAGGTTGTGGAGGCAGCCTACATCCTGGCTGGTCCCCATAGGATCCGGGATATCCGGCTCGGCGCGGCCTCGGTTTCCGGGGTCCCCGATATTGACTTTGAGGTGCGCGAGGGCTGGCCCGGAGAGATACCGATTGGTCTCATTCGCAGGCAGTCGAGGACGGAACCCCTGCAGGCCGAGCTGAGAGGCCACATTGTGAGCGATGAGGATGGCAGGACCATTTCCACCGTGACCGGAGACACGGCGACCGCGGCCCCTCAGGTGCAGATTGTGGCCACGCGAGATGCGCCGGATGAGCATCAGCTGCAGGTGATATTCTCGCAGGGCCTTCACCGGAACGGCAGCGAGACTGCGCTGCTGCGGGTGCCCCTGCGCCTGCGGCTGCGCGCCATTGGCGGCTCATGGGTGAGCCTGCCAGAGCTTCATTTCCAAGGCGCAACGCTGCGCCAACTGCGGGCCACGATCAGGCTTGTCTGGACCAAAGACGCCGCGGCAACGCCGAGCGCATCCGGAAGCGAGGGCTGGGTTGAGGCCAGAAAGGCCGCGCCAGGGCAGGCCGTTGCGCCGGCTTCTCAGGCCTTCGCAGCTGATCCATATTTCGGAACATCTGGGCCAGATTATATGGACGCGGCAAATCTGGAGGCCACTGGCGTTCAGCATGTCGAGCTTGACCGATATACGGCAACAATCCTGCTGGATGAGGCAGTTTTCCCGCGTGGCCGGTATGAGATCGAGGCTCAGCGCGGCGCGTCATTCCTCGCTGCGAATTACTCTCCCGCAGCATATACCTGTTCCGGCACCGTCTGGAATTTCTGGGGTTGGCAAGGCACGCCAGGCATTATCGTGATGAGCCGGGATCAGGTTCTCGATACCCTCTATATTCTTCGGTCGGTTTCCATCTGGAATGAGCCGCCGCTGCCCTCTCGTGATTTGGCAGTGATCGCCGTAAGGGCTCGCAACCGGGCTGTTGACCGTGCTTCCTGCGTCGCGGGGGGGTGGGTCAGAGACTGGGACGGGACTGGCTGGAATGACTGGAAGGTTACAGATAATCCGGCTCCGCACTTGCGCGATATCTGGGCAGGATCGGAAAACCTCGACGCTGTTCCGCAAGACCTTATTGACGATCAGGCTTTGGCTCAATGGCGCCTGCATTGCATCTCCAAAGGATATACCTGCAATGCCCTGATCGAGGACCAAAGCATAGATGATGCAGCGAGGATTGTTGCCTCTTGCGGTTACGCAAAGCCGATCATGAGCGATATCTGGTCCGTATCTGTGGACCGGGACAGATCATCTGAGGCGCCAGTACAGCTGTTTACCCCGCGGAATATGAGAAACTTCCAATACACCAAAGCTTTCGCTCGGGTGCCGGAGGGGTTCAGGGTCAATTTCCGGGATGCAAGCCGAGATTATGACGCACACCAGATCAGCGTTTTTCGGCCAGGGTCATCTGACGATAGCGGTCGCATGGAGCAGATCACGCTGGAGGGAATCGTGCATGAGGCGGATGCGATCAAGCGCGCTGAATACGATCAAAATCAGGCACAGCTCCGCAGCACATTCTACAGCTGGGAAGCCGCGGCGGAGTCCATCCTGTGCCGCCGGGGAGACCTGATCGCGGTTCAGCATGACATGCTGACCGAATGGTCAGGCGCTGGTCGAATTGTCGCGATCATCACAAATTCAGCTGGAGATATTGTTGAAATCCAGCTCGATACGCCCGTTGAAGTTGCCGAATACCCATTCCTTGATCAGGTGCCAAATCTGGCGGAAGAGCCGAATCTTGCGCTGCTCGGCCGGCGCAGCGGAGTCGCCATTCGGCATGGGGGATCCGTGGCCGTTCATCCAGCCAGTGGCGGCAGCGGATCCTCTGTCGAGTTTTCCCCTCCAATCGATCCGGATGATATCGGGATAGGCGATCTCGTCGCAGTCGGAGCAATTGGAAAAGAAACCCTGCGCCTGATGGTCTTTGGCGTAACCCCTCGCCCGAATTTTGAGGCGACGATCACCGCAGTAGATGAAGCACCGGAGCTCTGGCAGTAAATGGCAAACAGAAACACATTTAACGGCGGATCAGCCAATGTCCCGTGGTCCAATGTCGGAATGCCTGAGGGGTTCGGAGACAATCAGGCCCGGCATTTCAAGACGCTCTATGACGCGGCATCCTTCGCGCTCAGGGCTGTTGCCGGGACTGCAAATAATGTGACGGCAACGCTGGATCCCGTTTTGGACGGCGGCGGCTTTGTCGATGGCATGAAATTCACCATCACATGGGCGGCCAACAATACCGGGCCAATGACACTGGCTCTGAATGGCGGCGCTGCGATCAGCATTCTGGAGGCTGAGGGCTCAGCCATGGTTGCCGGTTCCGCAAAGCTCGGCGCGCGCGCGATGCTGGAGTATATCAGCGGCAGTTTCCGGGTTATCGGCGGCGGGGCTGGGGGCGGCCAGGCTGATCCGTATTATAGGGAAATCACCGCCTCGACTACATGGGCAAAACCAGCAGGACATGCTGATGACGCGATGGTCGAGATCGAGGCCTGGGGCGGCGGAGGCGGCGGCGGTCGCTCTGGCAACGTTACCGGGGCCACCGGGGGGGGTGGGGGAGGTGGGGGCTATATGCTGCTCACGATTAGCTACATTGACCTCCCCTCCAGCCTGCCCGTCATTATCGGCGCGGGTGGGGCGGCTGTAACTGGACAGGTCCCCGGTGGGCAGGGTGGCAATACCACTGTGGGGTCACTTCTGACGGCATACGGCGGGGCCGGAGGGCGGCACACCGGTGCTGTAGGTGGGGGCGGCGGGGGTGAGTTGGCCTCTGGGGACGCCGGTGTAGGGGGGATTCTGGGCGGAGGAAATTCCGGGCAAAACGCATCCACTATTTGGGGTGGGGGAGGGGGGAATACCGCCACTGTCACCGCTCAAATCGCAGGGTGCGCCGCCTACGGGGGAGGTGGAGGAGGGGCGGGAAACACCTCTTCGGGAGTCGGGGCTCCCGGAACGAGCCTGTACGGAGGGAGCGGAGGTGCTGGGGCTGCGCCGAGCGGATCGGGGGCTGCTGGCTTGGCCCCTGGGGGAGGGGGCGGAGGTGCTCGCACAGGCCCTTCATCCGGCGCGGGCGCTCGCGGTCAAGTGCGCATCAGGATTTACGGATAAGGAGGTCAAGATGAGGCTTGCACAGATTGTCGATGGCGTCGTGTCCAATGTGGCAGAGGTCGATCCGGATGCTATCCCCGATTTCATGTCAGAATGGATCGAGACGGAAGAGGCCGGGCCGGGGTGGCTCTGGTCTGATGCTGATGGCTTCCTGTCACCTGACGTTGAGCAAGAGCCCACGCCAATTCCGGAGGTAATCTCACGCCTGCAGGCTCGTATGGCTCTGCTTGGCGCAGGCCTTCTGCAGAAGGTTGAAGCGCATATCTCTTCATCGGGTGACGTCATGCTGCAACTTGCATGGGCTGAGGCTACGGAATGGCGACGCGACAGCCCGACGATTGCCAGGCTGGCAGTCGAGTTTAGTCTTTCCTCAGATCAGGTTGACGACCTTTTCCGCGCGGCCGGTGAGATCAGAGTCTGATCCGCCATACACTCTCCGCGCAGCATGCGGCCGATCTGATTGGCCTCCTACAGCAGGCCGTGGATGCCCTGACGCCCGCGCCTGAGATCGCCTCGACCGAGGACTGATAGGGGAGCCGCCCGCCAGGGCGTCCCTATGCACCCAAATGCCCTCAGCCCCGCTTTTCAGCGGGGCTTTCTAATGCGCTGGAGGCGCCGCAGAAGGCGTTGGCAATTACCTTGCTGGCTTAGGCCTGTGCCTTCCAGCGAGGAAGCGGACCCTGATTGCCTTATCTGAGGGGCAGGGATGATGGCACCGATCCCGTCAGCGTCCTGGCTGGGGCCTGGATTCTGAATGCATGACGGTGAGATTGAGCTGATGGACAGTCAGAACGGGGTCAGCAGGATCGAGGCGCAGCTGGAGTAACTGCGGACGGGGCCGTGATTAATCGCTGATGCGGGGCGGCTTCACGCCGTCGCCCATCATTCGGCTAATCTCCCGCTCGATGGTGTCCAGTGAGGACAGATCACCTGCGCGCGCAGCCTGCAATGCGTCCTCTATTCTAGTCCATCCGGGGTGATCATCCGGGATTAAATGGCCTGCCATATGCGCAACAGTCAGCGCATGCGCATAGACAACCCTATAGCTCGGGGTACGGATCGCCCGGTCTCGCATGTCTCTCAGGCGCTTATAGATCGGGATCGCGTACATGCCCTGCATATGGGGCTGATCCGACGAAATTCAATCTGACGACGCCCGGCCATCGCGCCGGGTTTATTCATGCGCAGGAGGCGCCATGCCTGACACTAACCTCTGGTCCGAGATCAAAGCTGCCTTGCTGGCCCTGCCAGTAGTCGGGCTGGCGATATGGGGCGCGCTCGGTGGCGCGACGAATGCCCTTGTGATCCGCGTCACAGCATGGGAGGCGCTGCGCCACATCCTCCTGGGTGCGCTGGTTGCTGCAGGGCTGGGCGGCCTGGGCGCGCCACTCCTCGGGCACTGGCTCGGCATGCCGACAGGAATGCTTTCGCCAGGTGATGGCGCGGCCACAGGCTCGGTTGCCTATCTGACAGGCTCTCTTGGCGCGGCCATTCTTGAGGTCATCATCCAGCGTATCCGTGCAGGGAGGTTGCCTCGTGACAATTCATGATCTGCGCCCAGTTGTCCTCTGCCCCATTCGGGCGCTGATCGTGCGGGTGGTGTTCGCGCTGATCGTGGCGGGGCTGATGGTGCTGTGTTGATAGCAACCAGCGCGAGCCAAATTCTATGGACGAGAAGTGGCGAGCCGAGGGGGCAAAGCCGGATGATCGATCTGACGGAGGCTTCGGCCTGATCTGTATCGCTTCAGGCCGGTTGCCAGAAGGGTGCTGCTTGCGCAAAGGAATGCTAGGCCAATCACCAATGGAGAAGCTGTTCCTGAGGAAGCAGCCATAGACAGGGCGCTTAAAGATAGGAGGCCGAATAGCACGGCTGCGCCCATCTCAGTTCGACCCATGGTTTCCAGTTCGTCGGGGGATGCTTTACTTCCGTCAAATGCCTTGGGCACCGATTTTCCTTAGCTGCCGGGGACCATTGTGCCCCGCTGTCCAGTACTCTAAAATGGCACACATTGCAAATTATCCATTGTCACTTGTGTAATATAGCACAGATACCACTGGCGCGCCTCGTGCGGGTTCTGTCCTCACAGCAGGGGCGATGTCCGCCTTGTGCGTGCGCGCGGTGATCCGGACCAGGCACGATCTGCGCGATTTGGCTACGGATCAGCAGCGGGTTGAAGCGTTCTTTGCCAATTGGGTCGCATCGCTCCGCCTGGTCACTGCAGGTCGAGAGGGCAGGATGTTCAAGGCAGCGGTGAACGCGGGTGATAGGCGTCCGATTTATGATCCATCTCGGCCCCACTGAGGGGCCGGGAGGATGGTGGAGGAAAAGTAAAACGCCCCGGGCCACTTCGGGCCTAGGGCGCAATCTCTGAAATTTCTCATTGAAACCAGCGTGGAATTCCTCCTCCGCTGGTTGACCACTAGCCCGGCAATGGATCCCGGCCAATTCCCCCATACCGGTTAGGCAATACTGCCCATGCCCTGGACCAGGTCACGAGCTACTGCCCGGGCGAGTGATGATTATGAGTTGTGGCGGTACCACTTCCGGGTAAAGCCGGATTTTGTGATCAAGGCGCCAATCCCGATACCAATCAGCCCTGCCAACAGCATGCTGGCGCTAAACGCCTTGATGGTGCTGAGGAGCATCTGAACAGAGACCAGAGTCGCGAAGATCCCAATCCCCGTCTTCATCCAGCTCCTGCGGAGGTGAGCCCCGCAACCTTTGCAAACTGAGAAGCGTTTCGCGACTTCGGTTCCGCAGTGGCCACAGATGTTGTTCACGAGCAGATCCCTTCAACGATTTTTCGGGGGAGGGCTACCAGCCTTCTGCTAATCAATCCACCCCGGGTCATGCCATTGAGCGGCCTGTCAGGGGCAGGAGTCGCAAACCGTCCCGCTTGCCGGTGTCGAGGTGATGATATTGGCGCTGCCACTGACGTTCGGCCAGACGTAGAGCGAGAGGCGCGATAATCGAAAAAAACGCCCCGGACCGCATCTGGCCCGGGGCGCACTCACTAAAAATTTCTGACTGAAACCAGCGTGGGATTCCTCCTCCGCTGCTTGAACGCTACCCTGCAGGTTGATACCGGCCAATTCCCTGAAACCTGGTAGGCAATCGTGCCCACGTCGCAGTGGATCTCAAGCGTTAGTAGAGTGAGTTTGCGCGCTGTGGTTGCCGGCGGCATTGTGCTTCACGTATCTGGAAGCAAATTCGACCTCTTTCTGAATGGAGAGCTCATCCATGGATTGGCGGCTCCATATGGTCTTAATCAGCGCCATGGCCACGAAACTGACCGTGCCAGAGCATGTGTAAGAGGCAATAATCAGGGCCCAGCCAGCGCCCATGGCGTATGCCGTTAAAGCGCAAGCTATTGCGATGAAAACGGTGCAGAATAGGTTCGCAGCTAACATGTTTTTCAGATACTGGATTTGCTCACAAGCGATGAGGGTGGCTGTTTGTGGCTATTTTGTGTCATTCTGGATGTAACTTTAGGTTGTGGTATGGAGAGCATGCTGTATCTCGTTCAGGTTTGATGCTTGGAGGGTTCCGCTCCTCGATCCCATAAAACGAAACAAGACGCCCTGAGGCGCCTTGTCCCATCACCCTGACTGAGCTGCATGTTGTGATGGGACCGTGTCCGACACGCGATGCGTGGAGCCAGCTGATCCGATAAGAATAGCACCTCTGAAAATGTTTATCAGGCCCTAAATTTTTCTCTGCGCCATCTCAGCTAAAACTGGCCAGTAATCACTCGCGACGTGCGCTGATTTTGGCCAGTTGCAGTTGCGATGGGTGCCATGCCTCGGAGGCATTGTCTCGGCGGCCGAGGCTTAAATGCCCCGTCAGTTGTATCTCACTACCGTCCATTCAGCCTGAGGGCAGCCTGACCTCTAATCAATTCCCCGAAATCCATTAGGCAATGAAGACCGTGTCCGCCATCGAGCGTAGCATTTTATCTGCCGGAGGCGCATGCGGGGCACGCCTGATGGGTTGATCGACCTGATCCAATACGGCTGGGTTGGGCGCTGCTCCTGACATCCGCGGACGCAACCGGATCGTTGCGCCCGCCTGGAACCACCGTCATCACGCGCTGCGCAAGTTCGGGACCATTAGGGATGTCGAGGTAATCAAGCGAGGGCTGACGACATCCTCAGAATACCACGTTTTTCGATTCGCCCCAACGGCTCGCCAATTCGGCGGGCCTTTTTCATTTGGAGAACCCCATGCAGATCAATCAGGCGGCCCTCGATCTGATCAAGGAATATGAGGGGCTGCGCTTGAGCGCCTATCAGGACGCAGTCGGCGTCTGGACCATCGGTTACGGCACCACGGCAGCGGCCAACGTCGGCATCATCCCCAAGGCCGGTATGAAGATCACCGAAGCTCAGGCCTCGACCTATCTGATCAAAGCGGTCGAGAAATTCGCAGCCCGGATCTCGGCAGGCATCACGGTGCCGGTGAATGAGAACCAGTTCGGGGCCATGGTCTCGCTGGCCTATAACATCGGGCCGACCGCGTTCCTCGGCTCAACGCTGCTGCGCAAGCTGAATGCCGGCGATGTGCCCGGTGCTGCTGACCAGTTCGCGGCATGGAACAAAGCGGGCGGAAAGGTGCTGCCCGGTCTCGTGCGTCGGCGTGCTGCTGAGCGGGCGCTGTTTCTCACGCCAGTAGCCACCGCGCCCCGCACGCCGGGGCTTCTGGCCCGCCTCATCACCGCATTCCTCAACCTGATCAAAGGAGCATGACCCATGAACTGGAACCTAATCCGGGGCCTGACCTATCTTTCCATGCTGATCGCCTCGGCGCTGGCTTTCCTCGGCCTTGCGGAATTTGATCCGTCGACCGGCATGCTGAACATCCATCCCTTTAACGCCTATGGTGCTGCTGCCGCGCTGGCCGGGGTGATTTCCTCGGGCCTCGCATCGCTGGCGCTGATCCGGGGCTGGGGCCGGAAATGATCGCCCTCATCGCATGGGCATGGCCCTATCTCGCCGCCGCCGGTGCCGCGCTGCTGGCGGCGTTTGGCCTCTATGCAAAGGGCAGGGCGGATGCCTCGGCTCGGGCACGTCTCAAATCACTGGAGGATGACCATGAAGCAGCTGCCGATCTGCGCCGCATTGTTGATCGCGGCCTGGCTGACCGGGTGCGCAAGTTCGATGACGCCGGGTTCCGCGACTGAGGCTGCCCGCTGCGAGATCTGGGGCAAGTCGCTGCCAACCCGGTCGCGGGCTGATACCGGACAGACGCAGGCCGAGATCCAGCGCGGTTATGCGGCGTTTGATCTGGCCTGCCCAGGGTTCGGGTGGATGGTGCCGGTGTGAGGACCTCGCGGGGAACAGGGAGTAGGGGATGTGGTATCCCCCGCGGGCATTTCATGCGAGCATGATCAGCCTCAGATTGTATTGCGGCGAAAGTATGGCGACGGGCGGTCTGGCGTGTCGCGCGCAGCTGACGCCGAACTGCAGCTGTTCTGTGGGGTAGGGTCCAAGCCCAGCAAAAACCCCTAGTTTTGGGTGGAGAGCTAAGACCCTTGCGGATGAGCCAGGATTGAAACTGAGGGCCCACTGCAGGCCACAACGGACATCGTGGGATGGCCTTGAGCGAGCCAATCGTTGCATATAGCTTGGCCCCATAGACAAATCTCAATTTTCAGCACGCAGCGGATTACCCATCTTGTCACTTATTTCGCAGCAACGGCGAACCCTCCCTTTCGTCATATTTTTCATTAGCATTGGTACGTTAATCTATGCAGCATTGGCTTTAGGTGCCCTGCCTGGGATCAATCTCGAGGAAGCTCATATTGGGAGGGCCATCGGCGTGGCTGCCCTTTCTGCTGCGTTCTGCGGATTATCGGTATTTCTGGTCGGAAGGTTTCTGAATTTGGTCCGTCAAAAGAACTCGGCGGGGGATGCCGATACCTTACCGGAATACAAGGTAACCTTGAATATTGACAAAGTTAAGCTGACTGATGCCGGGCGTGATGGGATGCCGTCGAACATCAGTCTCACCTTCGAGCTTAGCAATGAATCAGTTGAGACTGCTGTGAGCATGGACATGGCGCTGATCGTTCGAGATGCAAGAGAAAACAACCTCATTGCATATTCGAATAAGAGCGACGCGGCCCTGTGTCCGGGGGAGAAATTAGATTCTGCCTTTTCTCTTCTGCTTCCCGCGGATTGCCCGTCAGAAATAAGCGTATATCTTCACATCACTTACAGCGATAGCCGTGCCAGTGGCTGCTCTCTTATGCCATTGATTTTCACAAGTGTGTCGAAGAACGGCGGCCCATTGATTTTTCGCAGGGTTCCTGAGCGTGAAACCTTCAGGGCTCTCTATCATTGCTGGATACCAGATAACACCATTTCCGCTCGAGAGATGTAAAGGCTAATCTTGCCTCCCCATGGCATCGGCTGATGGTAGCTTTTTCCGTTTCAGGGAGCGAGATTCGCTGCGTTTTCATTTTGCAGACGCCTCGTAACCTATTGAAGGTATTATGCCCCAAAGTGTTCCGTTTTGCACTTTAAGTTCATGTTTTCATAGGAGTTGGACGGTTTTGGGTACCGTAGGTCGAGAGTTCGAATCCCTCCGCCCCGACCATTCTTCAGCAGAATTCCGGTATGTCGTTTGCAGCTCATCTTGCAAAACCGCATACAATGCCTTCCGGCCGGCCTGTGGCTTCTGCGCGATCCCATCTGATAGTCCGGCCGACAGGGTCGCATATCTGCTGAGCACTTCGGATTGGCGCTGAGGATGTGTCTGCCCCGGGATTTCGCTGCATCTGCCGTCTCTTTGCGCTGAGCCTGCGGTTGTCCGGGCAGCACTGCGCGACAGGGGAGGCCTGTCGCGCAGCAGCGGATTTAACGCTCAGCCCCGCTGATACGGGCCAGAGAAAAACCGTCATCGGCCAGGCTGGTGCACAGATCCGACCATTCACAGCCGCGGCAGGCGGCGCGGGTCTGGCCGCCGGCGAAGCCACTGCGCATCCGGCGCAGCAGGGCTGCGGTGGGGATGATCCTGCTGCCCGCTGTCACGGGCTGGCCCAGAAACAGGCCGATATCATGCGCGGCGCGCTGGTCGCGCGTGTGGACGCTGGCGCGGGTGCAATGCGGGGAGGGATCGCGCAGCAGCGGGGCGCAGATGTCATCCGGCCCTTCGGTCAGCAGGATATCCTCGCCCGCGTCCAGCCTCGCCGCGATGGCATCAAAATTTGCTACGAAGGCCGGTGAATAGCCTTTGCCCGCATAGCTCAGCAGGCAAAGGAGGTGATGCGCGCGCAGGCGGATGGTCATGACCTGCCCGGGATCAGCGCCGGATGATGGCCCGCAGGGTCAGCGCCCCTAGGGCGGATTTCAGCACCCCGCCGAGGAGGAAGGGGATAACACCCAGCATCAGGCCTTTTTCCGCGCCGATCATCACCGCCAGCCAGGCGCCGCCGATCACCAGGCAGAGCGCATTGCCAATCAGCATTGAGGCAAAGGCCAGCCAGGGGCGGTGGCCCGACCATCCGCGTTCGGCCAGCCAGCCGGTGGTGGCGGCGACAATCGGGAAGGCAAACAGATATCCGGCGGTCGGGCCGACGAAAGACGCGATCCCGGCGCTGCCGCCCGCCAGAACCGGCATCCCGGCCGCAGCCTGGGTCAGCCAGACCACGACCGTCACCGCGCCCAACCGCCAGCCATATACTGCCCCGATCAACGTCACGGCAAAGGTCTGCATGGTGATCGGCACCGGCACCATCGGCACGGTGATCCAAGAGGATAGGGTCAGAAGGGCCGAGCCAAAGACCACGGCCACCAGCTGCCATATGGCCGGACGGTCTGCCAGGGTGATCGTGCCGGAATCTGCTCTGTTCATGCTGTATCTCCTTCAGGCCCAGGGGCCGGAACTTTCATTTTCAACAGCTGTGATGACTAGTTGCAGCGGGCGGCCGGGGGCAATTCAGATTATAGATAATTTCCGCATATCTTTCAGCCGGTGCCGAAAACCGCAGATTTTCTGACCGGCGAGCGCCCGATCCGCCCGACATGGCGCGACAGCACACCGCAGGCGATCTCGGTCTGACCGCGCCGCAGCGCGGCCAGAATGGCGCGGTGATCCTGATCACTCGGCCGCTCCCAGCTGGTGCGCCAGGCGGCAAAAAGAAAACGGGCGCTGATCAGATGCAGCCCGTCGATGCTTTCCAGCAGGCGCGGCATGGCGCAGGGCGTCAGGATCAGGCGGTGAAAGCGGCGGTTCGCCTGCTCCCATTCGCGCACGTCGCGCGCGGCCTCGCCGGCGCTGTTGGCGGCTTCGGCGGCGGCGAGGGTCGCCGGCGTCATATTCGGGGCGGCGTGGCGCAGGGCCAGAACCTCAAGTGCGGCGCGCATGGCCGCGACCTCATGCAGATCCTCGGCATCGAAACTGGTGACCCTGACGCCGCGGCGGGGCTCGCTCACCGCGAGGCCCCGGGCCTCAAGCTGAAGAAAGGCCTCGCGCACCGGCACATGGCTGGCGCCGAATTCTGCCGCGACATGGTCCTGACGCAGCGGCGTGCCGGGCTTGATCGTGCCGTCGATGATGCGCTCGGCAAGGCTTCTGGCGATGCGGATCGCGAGCGGGGCGTCGGGTGTCTGCTTCATTCCCCCCGATAGCCATAGTGGCGGGGCGAAGTCTATCCGCGCGCGGGCCAGGCCGGGCGATCTGCGCGGATGTCGGGCCGGGCCCGTAAAAAGGGGGGCGTGAGTGTTCACGCCCCCCGTCTCGTTTCAGCGCGAGCGCCTCGCGGCAGGCCTGCCCTGTCAGACCTGCCCTGTCAGGCCGGGGCAGCAGCGCGCCCGGCCAGGATCTGGCGCAGCGCCACCGCGCCGAGGATCGCCGCACCGATCACGGTCGAGATCAGCTCGGGGGCAATCATCAGCAAGGCGGCCAAAGGCAGCAGGATGCGCTCGGCCCTCAGCAAGGGTCCGATCAGCCAGTTGGTGATCGCCGCCGAGAGCGCCACGATGCCGAGCACTGCGCCGCTGAAGGCGAGCAGGAAATCGGGCAGGGTGAAATCGGCGGTCACCAGCAAAAGCGAGGGCGAGAAGACGAACATGAAGGGCACCAGCGCCTTGCCCATTGACAGGCGGAAGGCGGTATTGCCGGCATGGAAGGCATTCGCCCCGGCGATGCCCGAGGCCGCATAGGCGGCCAGCGCCACCGGCGGTGTCACATCGGCCAGAACGCCGTAGTAGAAGACGAAGAAATGCGCCACCAGCGGCTCAACCCCCATCATCCCCAGCACCGGCGCCGCAACCGCGACCATGATGATGTAATTCGCCGTGGTCGGAATGCCGCAGCCCATCAGGATGCAGACCACCGCGGTCATCAGCAGGGTGAAGAGCAGCGCCAGGGTCTGCAGGCTGAACAGCTCAAACGGCAGGAAGGACAGGAAGCCATGCACCGATTCCGCCCAGCCCTGGGCGACACTGGTCACCATGAAGGCGATTTTGAAGCCGATGCCGGTCAGGGTCACGATGCCGATCACCACCCCGACAAGCGCCGCGGCTGCGGTGACCGAAAGCGAGCTTTTCGCGCCCGAGACAAAGCCGTCATAGACGCCCGCAGCCCATTCTTTCACACCGGCGATGAGGCCTGCGGCCAGGACCCTCTGGATCGCATAGACGACCATACAGGCGGTGATGGCCCAGAAGGCCGAGAGGAAGGGCGTGCGCCCCGACATCAGCATCCAGACCAGCAGGATCAGCGGCAGGCTGGCCATCCAGTTCTCGCGCAGCACTTTCGCCACTTTCGGCAGCTCTTCCTGGCGCAGGCCACGGATGCCAAGGCGCTTTGCCTCGAGATGGACCTGCACCAGCACGCCGAAGAAATGCATGAAGGCGGGCACGATGGCCGCGATCAGGATCGTGCGCAGTGGAATGCCCAGATATTCCACCATCAGGAAAGCGACCGCCCCCATGACCGGCGGGGTGATCTGGCCGCCGGTCGAGGAGGCAGCCTCAACCGCGGCGGCGAAATGGCGTTTGAAGCCGATTTTGATCATCGCCGGAATGGTCAGCGCGCCGGTGGTGACGGTATTGGCGATGGAGGAGCCCGAGATGGTGCCGAGCAAGGCCGAAGAGATCACTGAGACCTTGGCCGGGCCGCCGGAAAAGCGGCCGGTGACGGCGGTTGCAAGGTCGATGAACAGCTGCCCGAGGCCGATTTTCTGCGCCATGACGCCGAACAGGACGAAGTGGAACACATAGGTGGCGATCACCCCGAGCGCGGTGCCATAAATGCCCTGCGACGACAGATAGAGATGATTGATAATGCCCGACCAGTCCGCGCCCGGATGGACGAACATGCCCGGCATCGAACGGCCGAAATAGGCATAGGCAATGAAACAGCTCGCGATCACCGGCAGCGGCCAGCCCATCGAGCGGCGCACCGCCTCGAGCAGCACCACCAGCAGGGTCGTGCCCATGATCAGATCAAGCTGATTGGGATTGCCGATGCGGAACTGCAGCTGGTCATAGATCCATGGCACATAGAGCGCGCTGATGGCTCCGGCAAAAGCCAGCACCCAGTCCGCCACCGGCAGGCCGAGGATGACAAAGCCCGTGGTCTTTTCGCGATTCTTTGACAGGAAAGAAAAGCTGAGGAAAATCAGGAAGAGCGACACGCCCATATGCAGGCCGTTATGGACTGTTTTGCGCGGGATCCCGAAGCCGGCCGTGTAGAAATGATAGGCGGAGAGCAGGAACATGATTGCTCCTGCCAGCAGTGCGACCGGCTTTAGGACCGTGCGAAAGCGGGCTTCGGGATCGTAATCCTCTTCGATCCGGCGAAGCTCGGCCTCGGAGAAATGGCGGGTTTCGTCACTCATGAATTATCCCCTGAATGGCAGGCTGCAGGTGAAAAAGGACGCGAACCGGAACCGGCCGCGCCCCCTCTCTCATCAGACAGGCAGTATTACTGCAGCTTGCCCGCTTCTTTGTAGAATTTCTCGGCCCCCGCATGGAACGGAATGCCCGCGCCCTGAGTGGCATTGTCGAGATTGATGAACTTGCCTTTGGCATGGCCGCTGGCAAAGAGTTTCTGGGTGGTCTCGTTGAACAGCGCCTGGGTGATGCCATAGATCAGTTCGTCGGAGACATCAGCCGAGGTCACCAGCTGTGCACCGACCGAGATCGTGCTGACATCGGCTTCCTGACCGTCATAGGTGCCGGCCGGGATCATGTCCGCGGCGAAGAAGGTCGAGGTTTCGCGCAGCTTATCGGCTTCAGGACCGGCAATCGGCACCATCACCACCTCATGCTGCGAGGCCAGTTCGGCAATTGCACCGGCCGGGTAGCCGCCGACGAAGAAGAAGGCATCCATTGCGCCATCACGCATCCGGTCTGCAGCCTGATCGGGCTTCAGATATTCGGGGGTGATATCGGCCTCAGTCAGGCCAAAGGCCTCAAGAATGATCTTGGCATCGACGAGTGTGCCCGAACCCGGCTCATCAAGCGAGACTTTCTTGCCTTTCAGATCGGCCACACTGGCGATGCCCGCGTCCTTGCGCGCCACCAGATGGATCGATTCCGGATAAAGCGTCGCGATCAGCCGCAGTTTTTCGACGGCAGGCTGGCCCTCCCACAGGCCGGTGCCGGTCTGCGCCCAATAGGCCACATCCGATTGCGAGAAACCGGCTTCGAGCGTACCGCCATTGATCGAGTTCACATTGCCGACCGAGCCGTTCGAGGCGACGGCGGTGGCGATCAGCCCCGGCACACCGCAGGAGCCGCCTTCGTCACAGGCGCGCGAGCCGGGCGGGTTCGAGATCGAATTCGCGATCAGACCGCCGATCGGGTAATAGGTGCCGGCGGTGCCGCCGGTGCCGATGCGGAAGAACTGCATGTCCTGCGCAGCGGCGCCCTGGACCATCATGCCAACCGCAAGCACTGCGCCCGCCATGGCCTTGAGCGAAAAGACTGTCATCTGGTTCCTCCCAGCAAGTTTCTTGATCTGATTTACCCGCCAAGGCGGACATCCGGTCATTTTAGCCTCACAGAAGCTTGATGGTCCATCTGCAAAGCAGCCGGAAATGCGCATCTCGCCGCATTATGGGCTTTTTCGGGGTCAGACAAAGCGAAAAGGGCGCATGGCTCCTCGCGCCGGCTGCCGAGGATTCAGGGGTAAAGCGAAGGTTTTTCCCTGAGCCGGCAGGGGGCAGAGACCGGCCTGCTGTCCGATCCGCAGGAGGAAGCGCTGTGATCAGACTTCCGCCCTGCGAGACCCCACTCCGGCCTAGCCATGCCAGCTGTTCCCGGGTGAGACGGGGGCTGGCGCCTGTCCCCGCGCGCGCGGGGATAGGCGCCAGCCGGTTTCATTTCGGCTCGCCGCGCAGGCCGATGATCAGCGAGACACAGGCGACGAGCAGCACGATGGCGAAGGGAAAGCCGGTCGAGACCGCCATGGCCTGCAGGGCCGCAAGCCCGCCGCCCAGCAGCAGCGCAATCGCCACCAGGCCCTCGAACGTGGCCCAGAACACCCTTTGCGGTGTGGGGGCATTCACCTTGCCACCGGCGCTGATCGTGTCGATCACCAGCGAGCCGGAATCCGAGGAGGTGACGAAGAACACGATCACCAGAATGATGCCGATCAGCGAAGTGATCTGGGGCAGCGGCAGATGCGCCAGCATCTCAAAGAGCTGCAGTTCCAGCGCGGCATTCTGGACCGAGGTCAGGCCCTGGCTGACCACCTGGCTGATTGCCGTGCCGCCAAGCGCCGTCATCCACAGCGTCGAGACCAGCGAGGGAATCAGCAGCACCGCAATGACGAATTCGCGCACGCTGCGCCCCCGGCTGACCCGGGCGATGAACATGCCAACGAAGGGTGACCAGCTGATCCACCAGGCCCAGTAGAAGGCGGTCCAGCCCTGACGGAAATTATCGTCATCGCGGCCGAAGGGATTGGACAAAGCCGGCAGATACTGGCCATAGGCCAGCAGGTTTTTGAAAAATCCGCTGAGGATCTGCTGCGTCGGGCCAACCAGCAGCACGAAAACCAGCAGCAGCAGTGCCAGCCCCATATTGATCTCGGACAGCCGCTTCACGCCATTATCCATCCCCGCCATCACCGAAGCGGCGGCAATTGCGGTGATGATGATGATCAGGAAGATCATCGATCCGGTCGTGCCCGGCAGGCCAAACAGGAAGCTCAGCCCGGCACTGGCCTGTTGCGCGCCGATCCCCAGCGAGGTGGCAAGGCCGAAGAGGGTGGCAAGGATGGCAAGGATATCAATGATATGGCCAGGCCAGCCCCAGACTTTCTCGCCAAAAATCGGGTAGAAGACCGAGCGCAGCGTCATCGGCAGGCCCTTATTATAGGCGAAAAGCGCCAGCGACAGGGCGACCACGGCATAGATCGCCCAGGGGTGCAGGGCCCAGTGGAAGATGGTGGCCGCCATGGCGAGGCGGCGCGCGCCCTCGCTGTCGCCGGCCATGCCGTTCAGCGGTGCCCAGTCGGTCCGCGCCCCGTCCTCGCCGTAGACCGGCCCGGTGAAAGCGGCGGTGTAATTGCCCAGAGGCTCGGCCACGCCATAGAACATCAGCCCGATGCCCATCCCGGCAGCAAACAGCATCGAGAACCAGGAGAGGTAGTTATAATCCGGGCTGGCCTCTGGCCCGCCGAGGCGGATTTTACCCCAGGGAAGCACGATCAGCGCGATGCAGAGCAGGACAAAAATATTGCCGGCGCTGAGGAAGAACCAGTCGAGGCCAGAGGTGAGCTGGTCGCGCAATGCGGCGAAAAACGGCCCGAGCGTGGTCTGAAACATCAGTGTCAGCAGGGTGAAGGCGATGATTGCCAGCGCCGAGACGCTGAAGACCACATTGTGAATATCAATTTCCAGAACGAAGCGTCGTCGATAGCTGAAATTGTCCTGGCCGATCTCATAGGGTGTATCGATAACTTCGGTCGGGCCTTCGGGGGCGGGGACGGCATCCTCGGTCGGGGTCTCGGGCGGCATTCTGCTGTCTGCGGACAATGTTCATTCCTTTATTGTTTCACTTACCAACAAACTTAGCGGCTTTTGGTTCATTTTAACAGCAAGGCCGCCGGAATCGCGCTTCGGCGGTATGACAAAGGGCCTGACAGAGGTGAAAAAGCCTGGCTGAAAGCGGGGCGGAGAAAGCCCCGGATGGTCACGCCTGTTGCGGGGGGTTCCGGCGCGGGCAGGGCCGTCCGGGACAGGCTGCCCGGGGCATGGGGCAGGGCCTGCCCGGGGCGCGGCGGCCCGCACAGACGAAAATCCCGGCCGCAGCGGGCCGGGGAGGGTATTCTGGATCAGAGGGGGCGGAGCGCAGCCGATCCGGGGCTGCGCCGCCTGATGTCTGCGCCGCCGCGCCGGACTAACGGCCGGAGGGGGCTGTGCCCTCCCCTGGCCCCCTGGCCGCGCCGGTCGCCTGCGCGGCTCAGCGCCCGAAAGCGCCGGCTCCGCGCAGGCGCGGGTGGCGGTTCACATCCTTATAGAGCAGATAGCGGAACGGGCCCGGGCCGCCCGCATAGCAGGCCTGGGGGCAATAGGCGCGCAGCCACATGAAATCACCGGCCTCAACCTCAACCCAGTCGCGGTTGAGTTTATAGACCGCCTTGCCCTCGAGCACATAGAGCCCGTGCTCCATGACATGGGTTTCCTCAAAGGGGATCACGCCGCCGGGCTGGAAGGTGACGATATTCACATGGCCATCATGGCGCAGATCTGCGGGATCGACAAAGCGGGTGGTGGCCCAGACACCGTTGGTACCGGCCATGCCGACCGGGGCAATATCGTTTTCGTTCTGCACGAAAGCCTCGGGCACAGCGATGCCGGGGGCCGCCTCATAGAGCTTGCGGATCCAGTGGAAACGGCAGGGTGCCTGGCCCGCGGCCCAGAGGCTCCAGCGCGCGCCAGGCGGCAGATAGGCCATGGTGCCGCTGCTGGTCTGATAGACGACACCGTCAATCGTCAGCCGGGCCTCGCCCTCGGTGAAGAACAGCCAGCCCTGGGCCCCCGCCTCGGGCTCGGGGGTTTCCGAGCCGCCGCCGGGCTCGACCTGCATCACATACTGGCTGAAGGTTTCGGAAAAGCCCGTCATCGGCCGCGCGATCAGCCAGAGTTTGGTCTGTTCCCATCCCGGCAGATAAGAGACGAGAATATCCGAGAAACAGCCTTTGGGGATCACCGCATAGGCCTCGGTAAACACCGCCCGCCCGGTCATGACCCGGCTTTGCGGCGGCAGGCCGCCCTCGGGCACGTGATAGCGATGCGGCCCGGCTTTGGCCTCGCCCGGATGATCGGCGCGCGGGGCGGATGGGGGAAGCTGAGAAGCAGTCATGGCAGAATATCCTTCAGACGAAGCCCGGCGATCCTCTCGACCTGGGCGCAGGCAGTGGCAAATTCCAGGGCGCTGTCCTGAGCAATCCGCTGCTCAAAAGCCGCGAGAACCGAGGCCTTATCGTGATCGCGCACCGCGATGATAAAGGGGAAACCATGGCGCGAGGTATAGGCCTCATTCAGCCGGGTGAAAGTGGCGCGCTCGTCATCGCTCAGCGCATCCAGCGCCGCCGAGGCCTGTTCCGAGGTGCTTTCCGCGGTCAGCCGCTTTGCCGCCGCCAGCTTTCCGGCGAGATCGGGATGGGCGCGCAGCACCGCGAGCCGTTCCTCTGCACTGGCCGAGCGGAAGGCGCGGGCCATGGCATTGGCCAGCCCGGCGGCACTGTCATGCGCCGGGCCAAGCTCAAGGCCAAAGGCGCGCTGGGCCACCCAGGGGGAATGTTCGTAAATGCCGCCGAAGCGCTGCAGGAAACGCGCCTCTGACATCTGCGAGGGCCGTTCAGAGCGTTTCGGCGGATGGGTTGCGCGCCAGTGCTGCGCAATATCGCTCCGGCGCGGGAACCAGACCCCGGCATGGCCTTGCACATAATCGATGAATTTCTGCAGCCCGGCGAATTTGCCCGGCCGCCCGATCAGCCGATTGTGCAGGCCGATCGAGAACATCTTCGCCCGGCCAGCCGCGCCTTCGGCATAGAGCACATCGAATGTGTCCTTCAGATAGGTGAAGAACTGCTCGCCGGTGATATAGCCGGGCGCGGTGGCAAAGCGCATGTCATTGGCTTCAAGCGTATAGGGGATCACCAGCTGATCGTGATCGCCAAATTCGGCCCAATAGGGCAGGTCGTCATCGTAAGTGTCTGAAATCCATTCAAGCTTTCGCGTCTCGGCGGTCAGGCGTACGGTGTTGATGCTGCAGCGCCCGGTATACCAGCCCGAGGGCGGCTGGCCGGTCACCTCTTCATGCAGCCGGAAGGCCTCTGTGATCTGGCGGGCCTCTTCTGCCGCGTCCATATCGCGGTGCTCGACCCATTTCAGCCCGTGGCTGGCAATCTCCCAGCCTGCCTGCTGCATCGCCGCCAGCTGTTCGGGATTGCGCGCCAGAGCGCTGGCCACGCCATAGATGGTGACCGGAACCCCGCGTGAGGTGAAAAGCCGGTGCAGCCGCCAGAACCCGGCCCGCGCGCCGTAGTCATAGATCGATTCCATATTCCAGTGGCGCTGCCCCGGCCAGGGCTGCGCCCCGGCAATATCAGAGAGAAAGGCCTCGGACTGGCCATCGCCATGCAGGATGTTGTTTTCGCCGCCTTCCTCGTAATTCAGCACCAGCGAAATGGCGATCTTTGCCCCACCGGGCCAGCGCGCATCGGGGGGCTCGGCCCCATAGCCGCGAAAGTCGCGGGGATAGCGGTTCATCGCAGATCACTCTCCTCAGATCGGGGCATCCGCCCGGGGGTCGCGGCCCCTGGGCTGAATGGCAGGATAGACATGGGGGCGGGGCTGCGAACAGGGGTAAGCGTGGCACCGCTTTCAAAGAATGGCTGAAAGACCTGTTGCGGGGCGGGGGCTGGCAAGGGCGCGGCAGGGCCTGGCGCGCTGCGGGCTTTCATGCTTTGCTGCGGCCTTAGGAGCAGCAGCGGAGCGGGTGATGCAGGATGATGTGAGCCGGGGGCGGCTTTCGACCCATGTGCTGGATGCGGCGCGCGGCCTGCCTGCGGCGGGGTTGCGGCTGAGCCTGTACCGGCTGGCGGGAGGCGGGGCGCGCGACCGGCTGGGGGACTATGTGACCAATGCCGATGGCCGCACCGATGCACCGCTGCTGAGCGGGGCAGAGCTGATCCCTGGTCAATATGAGATCCTGTTTCTGGCCGGAGACTGGCTGCGCGAAAATCAGCTGGCGGGTGGCGATCATCTCTTCCTCGACCAGATCCCGATCCGCTTTGGCATCAGCGCCCCGGGCCAGCATCTGCATGTGCCTTTGCTGCTCTCTCCTTTTGCCTATTCTACCTATCGGGGTAGCTGAGACGCTTGATTCCGTTGCTTTGTTTTGCGGAATTCTCTTTAGGTGCTGAACCGCTGGTCGGGAATCCGCGACTTGCGCAGCGGATATAAACGTGATCGTCTCCCCGCGAATTGTATCTTCCGGGAGAGTAAGACCCATGTTCGGTCCCAGGCATTTTGTTATCGCTTCTGCTTTTGCCACCCTTATGGGCGGCAGCGCCCATGCGGCGCTGACGGCTGACCAGATCTGGAAATCGTGGCAGGATGGTGCGGCGCAGATCGGCCTCACCATCAGCGCTGCGACCGAGGCCAAATCGGGCAGCACGCTCAATCTGAACGGCGTCAGCTTCGCTCCGGCGGGCGAGCCGGCGCTGGTTACGATCTCGGATATGACCCTGACCGAGAACAGCGATGGTTCGGTCACCATCACCCCGGGCGCGGATATTGGTGCCAGCCATGGGGATGCCAGCAATGGTGGTTCGGTCAAAATGACCCATGAGGCACTGGTGATCCAGGCCAGCGAAGGCGACGATGGCGCGATCGTTTATGATTACAGCGCCGGTAAGCTGGACCTGTCCTATCAGATGACCTCTGAAGGCTTCTCGTTTGAGGAAGAAGCCTCTGAGACCCCGGCCCCGGGCAAGGATGATGGCCGTTTCAGCTTTGCCGATCTTGAGGGCAGCTATATCGACACCCCCGGTGAAAACCGCATCTTCGCCTTGGCGATGACCGCGGCCCAGGTGGTTTATGAGGTGAATTCGGATCATCCGAGCCTGGAGATGAAGTCGAGCCAGTCGACCACGGTGGAGGATATCGAGGTCGCCGGTTCGCTGACCATGCCCTCGGAGCTGCTTCTGGCGGATGTGAAGGGGGCAGAGGATTTTGCCACCGCGCTGCGTCAGGGCTTTGCCATCAGCCTTGAGGGCACCCAGGGCGTGTCGAAAGGCACCGGCTCGGCCAGCGATATGTTCTTCCCCTATGAGATGAGCATGGAAGCCGGCCCGGGCACTTTTGCCTTCAGCCTCGACCAGGACAAGCTTCACCTCGCATCGGCCTCGGATGAGGGGACCAAAATTACCCTCACCACCCCGATGACCGAAGAATCGGTGACGCTGAGCATTGCCGATATGGGCATTGAGATGACCTCGCCGGTGATTGCGGCCGAAGAGGCCGGTGATTACAAATTCGCGCTGAAGCTGGGCCAGCTGACCATTGATGAGGCGGTCTGGGCGATGTTCGATCCGGGCGCCGCGCTGGAACGGGCGCCTTTCGACTTTGATTTCGATTTCTCGGGCAAAGCGAGAGTTGACTGGCCGGCGATGATCGCTGCCTCGGATGCGGGTCAGCCGGAAGTGATGCCCGAGCCGGAGAGCCTCGATATCAACCGCGCCAATGTCAAAGCCGCAGGCGCCGAGCTGGATGCAACCGGCGCGCTGACCTTCGACAATTCCATGGGCATTCCGGCCCCGCTGGGTGAGGCGAATATCAGCCTGACCGGCGCCGAAAAGCTGATCTCGGGCCTGATCGCCGTCGGCGCGATCACCGAGGAAGATGCGATGATGGCACGGATGATGATGGGCGCCATCATGGTCCCGGGCAGTGCAGAGGACAGCCTCGTCTCGAAGCTCGAGTTCAAAGAGGGCTTCCAGATCTTCGCCAATGGCCAGCAGATCCAGTGATCTGACCCCGGATCTTGTGAAATGGAACGGCCCCTTCGGGGGCCGTTCTGCATTTCAGCCGGGAGAAAAGCGGCTCAGAGCGGCAGATCCTCGCTTTCGCGCCGGATGGTCTCGCGGATCCGGGCGGTGATGAAATCGGAGAACAGGCTCAGCTTCGGATCTTTCAGCCTGCGATGCTGTGACAGGGCTGACAGCTGCACCGGCTGCGGCGGGCTGGCTTTTGCCACCGGCACCAGCCGTCCGGCACGCAGATCCGCAGCAATGTCGAACAGCGGCTTGAGGACAATGCCGCGCCCGTCGAGCGCCCATTGCGTCAGCACATCGCCGTCATCGCTGTCGAAAGGCCCGCTGACCGCATATTGCCTTGGCCCTTCCGGGCTTTGCAGCGTCCAGCGAAATTCGCGCGCGCCGGGATAGCGCAGGATCAGACAGTCATGCTGATCGCGCAGCAGTGCCTCGCCATCTTCGGGCATGCCGCGCCGGGCGATATAGGCGGGCGCGGCGCAGAGCAGGCGCGGGCATTCGGCGATCTGGCGCATTTTCAGGGTCGAATCCTCCAGCCGCCCCAGATGAAAGGCAATATCAATCCCCTCGGTCACCAGATCCACCGGCCGGTCTGAAAGGCGCATCCGCAGATCAACCTGCGGATAAAGATCATGAAATCCCGGCACTTCCGGGGCAATCAGCCTGCGGCCAATGCCCAGCGGGGCAGAAAGCGAGATCGTGCCGCGCGGATTGCGCGCGCCGCCGCTGATCCCGGCCTCGGCCTCGGTGATCGCTTCGAGCACTTTGCAGGCCCCGTCATAGAACAGCCGCCCCTGTTCGGTGGTCTGCAGCGAGCGGGTGGTGCGGTTGAACAGCCTGACGCCGAGATGTTTCTCCAGATCGGAAATCCGCGCCGAAGCCACGGCGGGCGAGGTGCGCTGATCCCGCGCCGCCGCCGACATGCTGCCCAGATCGCAGACCCGCACGAACATCCGCAGGTTATTCACATAGCTCATCTCTGGCGCTCCGCTTCGGGCTGGCTGCTATTCTTCGGGCAATCCTGAAACTGCCCTGGGTATTATCAGGATTAACAGCGGTCATACGAGGCGGTTAGGCTGGGCCGCGTCAAGCCTCTCGCAGGGGCGGACGGCTCTCAGACAGGAAATTGCGCATGTACGACTGGCTGGTTTTGCTCGAATGGCTGGAAATTGCGGCGCGCTGGCTGCATGTGATCACCGCCATCGCCTGGATCGGCTCGAGCTTTTACTTTGTGGCGCTTGATCTCGGGCTGCGCAGATCCCCCGATCTGCCGCCCGGCGCCTGGGGCGAGGAATGGCAGGTACATGGCGGTGGCTTCTATCACATCCAGAAATATCTGGTCGCCCCCGAGCGTCTGCCTGAACATCTGATCTGGTTCAAATGGGAGAGCTATGCCACCTGGCTTTCGGGTTTCACCATGCTGGTGCTGGTCTATTACCTCGGCGCGGATCTCTATCTGATTGATCCCGGAGTGATGGAGCTGAGCACATTGCAGGCGGTGGCTTTGTCACTGGCCTCGCTGGGTTTTGGCTGGCTGGCCTATGACCGGATCTGCAAAACCTTCGTCAATGCCGATCAGAGCCTTGTCATGCTGGCATTGTTTCTGGTGCTGGTGGGCATGGCCTATTTTTACACCTCGGTCTTTTCGGGCCGGGCGGCGCTGCTGCATCTGGGGGCTTTTACCGCCACGATCATGTCGGCCAATGTCTTCATGATCATCATCCCCAATCAGAAAATTGTGGTGGCGGATCTGAAATCCGGCAAAACGCCCGATCCGCAATATGGCAGGATCGCCAAGCAGCGCTCGACCCATAACAATTACCTGACGCTGCCGGTGCTGTTTCTGATGCTGTCGAACCATTATCCGCTGGTCTTTGCCACCGAATACAACTGGATCATCGCCAGCCTGATCTTTCTGATGGGGGTGACAATCCGGCACTGGTTCAACAGCCGCCATGCCGGCAGGGGCAATCCGCACTGGACCTGGGCGGTGACCGGATTGCTGTTCCTGCTGGTGGCCTGGCTTTCCACCGCGCCGATGCGCAAGGCCGGGGAAAGCGCGCCGGAGGATCTGTCCGGGCTGAAGGGCCAGGCTTTGCTCTATGCGGCGGCGCCGGGTTTTGACGAGGTGGTGGGCATTGTGCAGGGGCGCTGTTCGATGTGCCACGCCGCCGAGCCCTCCTGGGAGGGCCTGGCCTGGCCCCCCAAAGGCGTGGTGCTGGAAGCGCCGGATCAGATCGCAGCGGCGGCGCGGCGCATCGTGCTGCAATCCGGGCTGAGCCATGCCATGCCGCCCGGCAATCTGAGCTTTATGGAGGCGCAAGAGCGGGCGAAGATCGTCGAATGGGACCGCGCCGCAAGGGCAAAGGGCGGCGCGGTCTGAACAGGGAGCGGGTTCAGTCCTGACCGGGCAGGGGTGGCAGCGCCAGCTCACGCTTCTGGCCGTTCTCATCGACCGCGACCATGATGAAAATGCCCTGAGTCACCTTCTCGCGCGGATCCGGACCCCGGCGGCGCCAGGCCTGGACCTCCATGGTGATTGAGCTGCGGCCGATGCGCAGCGGCTTTGTATAGAGGCAGACCGTATCACCGACCTTGACCGGTTTGACGAAAGTCATTTCTTTCACCGCGGCGGTGACGGTGCGGCCTCCGGCAAGTTCCGACGAGCGCACAAAGGCGGCAATATCCATCTGTGACATCAGCCAGCCGCCGAAAATATCACCGGCCGGGTTGGTATCTGCCGGCATGGCGACGGTGCGAAGGGTCATTTCCTGACCCTCTTCAAGCTCTTTCACGGGCTGTCTTCCTTACGCTGCTGTTCCCCTGAGCCGGGCAACCTTCCCTCGTGCTAGGGGGTAAGTGCTGGGAAGGTCAATGGATATAATTTTAGGATTATGTATTACAGGTATTAATATAACCATAGGTTCATATACGTTACGGCAGCGTAAACCTGCGCAGGGCATGCCACCCCGCCAGCGCGCGGAATGAGAAAGCCTTTCGGTGCAAAGGGGGCTCTGCTGCATCAATCCGGTGCTGGATTCATTCTGAGACTTCCGCATGGGCGCTGGAAGGTTTGAACAGTCCGGCACCAGGCCTGCAAGACCAGGCCCTGGCCGGGCCGGTGGCACGTGCTTCAGGCCCGGCCTGATGCGGGTGGCATCGGGCCTGTGGGCGGCAGTGCGAGGATTTAGTCCCGCGCTGAAATCAGCCACCTGCTGCCCTGAATCCAGGATCCACGCAGATTTCGCGCGGACAGGGCTTGCGCATGCTATTCCTTGCCTTTGCGCAAGCTTTCCCTTTTTTTGGCAGCAGCAGCGCCTCCGGATCAGGCGTGGTTCGGCTTGCCGGCGATCCAGGTGGTGCGGATGGCGCGGTCGTCGCCCATCATGATGGTCGGGAACAAAGCCTGCCAGATGGTTTCGGCCCTGGCGCTGGCCTGGGCAATCGCGGGGGTCGAGGCGAGGTCGACCACCACCAGATCGGCCTCCATCCCCGGGGCGAGATTGCCGATCTTATCCTCTGCATGCAGCGCCCGGGCCGAGCCCTGGGTGGCCAGCCACCAGAGCTGCGCCGGATGCAAAGCCTCACCGCGCAGCTGGCCGATCTCATAGGCTGCCGCCATGGTATGCAGCATCGAGAAAGACGAGCCACCGCCGGTATCGGTGGCCAGACCGACCCGCAGGCTGCGCGCCAGGCCCATATCGAACAGGCCCGAGCCGATGAAAGTGTTTGAGGTCGGGCAATGCACGAGGCTGGCCCCCGCCTCGCGCAGCCGGTCTTTCTCGCGCTCGGTCAGCCAGATCGCATGGCCATAGACCGCGCCCTCGCGCAGCAGGCCCTGGGCCTCATAGGTGTCGAGATAATCACGCGATTGTGGGAACAGCTCTTTCACCCAGGCGATTTCATCGGTCTGTTCCGACAGATGGGTCTGCATCAGGCAATCGGGATGCTCTTTCCACAGCTGGCCGAGCGCCGCCAGCTGCTCAGGCGTTGAAGTGGGCGAGAAGCGCGGCGTGATCACATAGGAGAGCCGGTCGGTTCCATGCCACTTTTCCAGCAGCGCCTTACTGTCGTCATAGGCCGATTGCGCCGTGTCACGCAGCCCTTCGGGGGCATTGCGGTCCATACAGGTCTTGCCGGTCCAGACCCGCATATTGCGCTTTTGTGCCTCAGTGAACAAAGCATCGACCGATCCCGGATGGATGGTCGCGTAAGAGCAGAGCGAGGTGGTGCCATGCGCCAGCGCCAGATCGAGATAGCGCGATGAGATCCCGGCCGCATAGGCGGGATCGGCAAAGCGCATTTCCTCGGGGAAGGTATAGTCGTTCAGCCAGTCGATCAGCCTTTTGCCCCAGGAGGCGATGATCGCGGTCTGCGGGTAATGCACATGGGCGTCGATAAAGCCCGCCGAGATCAGATCGCGGCCGTAATCATGAAGTTTCGCCCCGGGATGGGCCGGGCGCAGCGCAGCCGCCTCGCCAAGCGCGATGATCTTACCGCCCTCGATCAGCAGCGCCCCCTCGCTGATATGCTGCGCGGCAGACACGCCCTCCCGGAACGGGTCGGCGGTGAAATACAAAAGCTGCCCCAGCAACAGATCGGCCATCATGATTACTCCTTGTGACCTGCACAGAATAAACGTCGGCGGGAAAAAGGGAAATCGCCCGGCCCCCCTGTTTCGCCGGAAGCGCTTTCGGTAAAGTCAGGCAAATAGACGGTGTCGGGGGCAGTATGCGTGAGCAGAGCGAGCAGCGGGATGAAAAAGAACTCCAGGCCGAGCGCCTCAGCGCGGTGCTGCAGGCGGTAGAAAACCGCGATGCCTCCCGGATCGAGGCGCTGCTCGGGACGCTGCATCCGGCAGATATCGCCGACCTTCTGGAACAGATCTCACCGCTTGAGCGCAGCGAATTGCTGGCGCTCTGGCATGGCGGGATTGATGGCGATGTTCTGTCGGAAATTGACGAATCAATCCGCGAAGAGGTGATCGAGGCGCTGCCCGATAATGTCGTGGCCGAGGCGGTGCGCGAACTCGATACCGATGACGTCGTGGATATCCTTGAGGATCTTGACCAGGAAGGTCAGGAAAAAATCCTCAGCGCGCTGGAGAATGCCGACCGGGTCGCGGTTGAGCAGGCACTGGCTTACCCCGAACATTCCGCCGGCCGCCTGATGCAGCGCGAAACCGTCACGGTGCCGGAATTCTGGAGCGTGGGCGAAACCTCGGAATATCTGCGCCGCGCCGACTGGCTGCCCGATCAGTTCTATCATGTGATCCTCGTTGATCCGCGGATGCGCCCGGTTGGCTATACCACGCTGGGGCGGATGCTTTCCTCGCCGGTCGAGGTGCTGATGCGCGATATCACCGAAGACAGTTTCCGCACCGTCAAAGCCACCGATGAAGAGGCCGATGTCGCCTATTATTTCAACCAGTATCACCTGATCTCCTGCCCGGTGGTGGATGAGAACGGCCGGCTGGTGGGGGTGATCACCATTGATGATGCGATGAATGTGCTCGATGAAGAGCATGAGGAAGACATGCTGCGTCTGGCGCGGGTGGGCGATGACAGTTCGATCCAGGACGGGCCGATCGCCACCGCACGCCAGCGCCTGCCCTGGCTGGCGATCAACCTCGTGACCGCCTCGCTCTCGGCCATGGTGATCAGCCAGTTTGATGCCACGATTGCCCAGGTGGTGATTCTGGCGGCGTTGATGCCGATTGTCGCCTCGACCGGCGGCATTGCCGGCACCCAGTCGCTGGCGGTCTCGGTGCGGGGTCTGGCGACGCGGGATCTGACCTCATCGAATGCGCGGCGGGTGGTGCGGCGCGAGTTATTTGCCGGGATGGTGAATGGTGTGGTTCTGGCTGCCATTCTGTTCCTCGCCGGAACCTTTATCATCGGCGATTATCATCTGGGGCTGGTGCTGGCCTCGGCCATGCTGGTCAATCAGGTGGTTGCCGCGCTCGGTGGCGTGCTGGTGCCGCTCACCCTGAACCGCTTTGGGCTTGATCCTGCGCTGGCTTCGGCGACATTTGTCACCACATTAACCGATGTGATGGGCTTTTTTGCCTTCCTCGGCCTGGCAACGGTGATCCTGATATGATGGCAGATGATAAAAAAGCGGCCCGCGCCGCGGCGGCTGAGAAACGTGCCCTGGCCTTTGCGGCGGGGCAGGGCCGGGCGGCGGAGTATCTGGCGGGCTATCTGGCAGATCATGCCGGCAAGGTGCTCTCGGGCTATATGCCGTTTCGCAGCGAGATTGACCCTTTGCCCGCCATGGCGGCGCATCAGGGGCCGGTCTGTCTGCCGGTGATCCCGGGGCGCGATCAGCCGCTGCAGTTTCGGCAGTGGCAGCCCGGGGCGGCGCTGATTGAGGGCGCCTTTAAGGCGATGATCCCGGCTGAGGGCGCGATGCTTGAGCCAGAGGTGCTGATCGTGCCGATGCTGGCCTTTGATGCGCGCGGCTACCGGCTGGGCTATGGCGGTGGCTTCTATGACCGCACGCTGGAGGCTTTGCGGGCAAAGCGTCCGACCATCGCCGTCGGTTTTGCCTTTGCCGCCCAGGAAGTGGCTGAGGTGCCGCTTGAGCCAACCGATCAGCGGCTCGATCTGATGGTGACCGAAGAGGGGATCCGCTTTTTCAGCTGAAAGGCGGCCTGACACCGCCCTTCCACAGGCCGGGTGGCCGGGCACCGGGCAGGCGAGGGATAGGACCCGGCATCAGACTCAGGCATGAGTGCCGGGTGGCAGATAAACCGGCCAATATAAAAGGGGGGACCGGATGGTCCCCCCTTTTCTTTATCTCATTGCCAGGGCCTCTCAGCCCTGCAGGGTGCGCACCCCATAGCCTTCGCTCTTGGCCTTCATCGCCGCCACAGCCGCGACCGAGGCCGCTGCGGTGGTGTAATAGGGGATCTTATCCATCAGTGCGACGCGGCGGATATCGCGGCTGTCCTGAATCGACTGCGTGCCTTCGGTGGTGTTCATCACCAGCACAATCTCGCCGTTTTTCAGGGCATCGACGATATTCGGACGACGCTCATAGGCCTTGTTGATCTCGGTCGCCTCGACACCATTGTCCTTCAACCAGGCGGCCGTGCCTTTGGTGGCGACAATGGTGAAGCCCATAGCGATCAGATCGCGGGCAGCATCCGCCAGAGCGGCGCTCTTGTCGGCATCTTTGACCGACAGGAAGACTTTGCCGGTTTCCGGCAGCACCATACCTGCACCCATCTGCGCCTTGAGGAAGGCGAGGGCGAAGCTGCGGTCCCAGCCCATAACCTCGCCGGTCGAGCGCATTTCCGGCCCGAGCAGCGGGTCAACACCGGGGAAGCGGGCGAAGGGCAGCACTGCCTCTTTGACCGAATACCAAGGGGTGATCGGATTGGCGAGCGTATTGGGATCGGCCAGCGGCAGATCGCTGTCCGGCCCGGTATCTGCGGCATATTCTGCGCGCAGCGGGAAGGCTTCCATCTTCTCACCGGCCATCAGGCGCGCGGCAATCGAGGCAATCGCCGAATCGGTGGCTTTGGCGACGAAAGGCACGGTACGCGAGGCGCGCGGGTTGACTTCGAGCACATAGATCTCGCCGTCCTTGATCGCGAACTGCACGTTCATCAGGCCAACGACATTCAGCGCCCGCGCCATCTGCACGGTCTGACGCTTCAGCTCTTCGACGGTTTCCGCCGAGAGCGAATGCGGCGGCAGGCAGCAGGCGCTGTCGCCCGAATGCACACCGGCTTCCTCGATATGCTCCATAATGCCCGCAACATGGACATTCTCGCCATCCGACAAAGCATCGACGTCAACTTCGATCGCCCCGGTCAGATAGCTGTCGAGCAGCACCGGGCTGTCGCCCGAAACCTGCACTGCGGTGGTGATATAGCGCTTGAGCTGCGCATCATCGCGCACGATTTCCATCGCGCGGCCGCCCAGAACGAAGGAGGGGCGGATCACCAGCGGATAGCCGACGCGCTGTGCAATCTCGAAAGCTTCCTCGCCCGAGGAGGCGATGCCATTGACCGGCTGTTTCAGGCCCAGATCGTTCAGGAGCTGCTGGAAGCGACCACGGTCTTCGGCCAGATCAATCGCATCCGGCGTGGTGCCGAGGATCGGGATGCCTTCCTCTTCCAGCGCATTGGCCAGTTTCAGCGGCGTCTGGCCACCGAACTGCACGATCACGCCGTGCAGGGTGCCGTTTTCCTGCTCGACACGCAGGATTTCCAGCACATGCTCAAGGGTGAGCGGCTCGAAATACAGACGGTCCGAAGTGTCATAATCGGTCGAGACGGTCTCGGGGTTGCAGTTGACCATGATGGTTTCATAGCCTTGCTCGGTCAGAGCATAGCAGGCATGGCAGCAGCAATAGTCGAATTCGATCCCCTGGCCGATGCGGTTCGGACCGCCGCCAAGGATGACGACTTTCTTCGCATCGGTGGGGCGCGATTCGCATTCGACATCGCCCATCGCGGGCATTTCATAGGTCGAATACATATAGGGGGTCTGCGCCTCAAATTCGGCGGCGCAGGTGTCGATGCGCTTGAAGACCGCGGTGACGCCGAGGCTGCGACGCGAGCGGCGCACATCGGCTTCCGGCTGGCCGGTCAGCTTTGCCAGACGGGCATCGGTGAAGCCCATGATTTTCAGCTGGCGCAGGCCTTCAGCGGTCTGCGGCAGGCCTTTGGCACGCACTTCGGCCTCGGTATCAATGATCTCGCGGATCCGGGCGAGGAACCAGGGATCGAAGGAGGTGATCGCCTGGATCTCATCATTGCTGAAGCCTTCGCGCATCGCCTGGGCGATCACGCGCAGACGGTCCGGGGTGGCCTGCGACAGGGCTTTGGAGATCGCCGCTTTATCCGGCGCGCCGGGGATCTCGATCTCGTCAAAGCCGGTCAGGCCGGTTTCCAGCGAGGCGAGCGCCTTTTGCAGCGATTCGTGGATGGTGCGGCCGATCGCCATAGCCTCGCCCACCGATTTCATCGCGGTGGTCAGCAGCGGCTCCGAGCCAGGGAATTTCTCGAAAGCGAAACGCGGGATCTTGGTCACGACATAATCGATCGACGGCTCGAAGGAAGCCGGGGTCACGCGGGTGATGTCATTGTCCAGCTCGTCGAGCGTATAGCCCACCGCCAGCTTGGCCGCGATTTTTGCAATCGGGAAGCCGGTGGCTTTCGAGGCCAGAGCCGAAGAGCGCGATACGCGCGGGTTCATCTCGATCACGACCATACGGCCATCGGCGGGGTTGACCGCCCATTGCACGTTCGAGCCGCCGGTTTCGACGCCGATTTCGCGCAGCACCGCAATCGAGGCGGTGCGCATGATCTGATATTCTTTGTCGGTCAGCGTCAGGGCAGGGGCAACGGTGATCGAATCGCCGGTATGCACGCCCATCGGATCGACGTTCTCAATCGAGCAGACGATGATGGCGTTATCCGCTTTGTCGCGGACCACTTCCATCTCATATTCTTTCCAGCCCAGAAGCGATTCATCGACCAGAACCTGGGCCACCGGCGAGGCCTCAAGGCCCGAACGGATGAAGCCCTCGTAATCCTCGCGGTTATAGGCAACGCCCCCGCCGGTGCCGCCAAGCGTGAAGGCGGGACGGATGATCGCGGGCAGGCCGATATGCTCGAGATCCTGCAAAGCCTGGGTGATGCCCGCGGCGATGTCGAATTTGCCATTCGGCAGTTTCGGCGCGGCAACGATGGTGGCTTTCGGGTTTTCCAGGCCGAGACGATCCATCGCCTCGCGGAACAATTTGCGGTCTTCAGCCATTTCAATGGCTTCGCGCCTGGCGCCGATCAGTTCGACATTGAACTTATCAAGGACGCCCATATCGGCAAGTGCCAGCGCGGTGTTCAGACCGGTCTGGCCGCCCATGGTCGGCAGGATCGCATCGGGACGTTCTTTCTCGATGATCTTGGCAACGACTTCCGGGGTGATCGGCTCGATATAAGTGGCATCGGCCAGACCGGGATCGGTCATGATCGTTGCCGGGTTCGAGTTAACAAGGATAACCCGGTATCCTTCTTCGCGCAGGGCCTTGCAGGCCTGGGCGCCGGAATAGTCAAATTCACAGGCCTGACCGATAACAATTGGCCCTGCACCGATAATCATGATCGAGTGGATATCTGTCCGCTTCGGCATGTCGGTGACCCCTGGCTGTGCGTAAATCGTCGCGGGTTATAGGCCAGAGGCTCGGGGGCGCAAGAGGCAAAAACCCGGCCGCGCCGCCTCATCTCGTCGCAAGGGGGGCTTGCGGCCCGGGCGTGGCGGATTTTTGCGTCCCGATCTGCGCCCCGGCCCGTGCTTCGGCCTGTACTCCGGGCAGGGTTTCAGCCCGGGGGCTTTCGGGAAAATTTACAGGCAGCGCTCCGACAGGCTGGCGCGAGGCGAGACCAGGGTCTATTCCTGCTGGGAATATGATTTCAGATGCACAGATCCTTGTCGAGCACGGGCCGGACGGTGGCAGCACCGAAAGCGCGCCGGTTTTATTCAAAGGCGCACGGGAGGTTATTCTCGTGCGCCGCGCCGAAGATCTGGCCCCGGCGCTGGAGCGGGCTGAGGCCCTGCGCGGTCAGGGCCTCTGGCTGGCGGGCTATATTGCCTATGAGGCGGGCTATCTGAGCGAAGAGCGGCTCTTGCCGCTTTTGCCCGCCGGTCATGGCCCGCTGCTGCAGATGGGCGTGTTTGACGGCCCGCGTGACGCGGCGCCCCTGCTGGCGCAGATGGCAGAAGCGGCTGCCGCGACCAGGATCAGCGAGCCGGTGCCGCTGGTGGCGCAGAGCGGATATGACGCGGCAATGGCCCAGGTGCTGGCCTATATCGCCGCCGGGGATTGCTATCAGGTCAATCTGACCTTCCCGCTGCAGGCGCGCCTGCTTTCGGGTACGGCGGCCGGGCTTTATGGCAGGCTGCGCCGTTCAGGTCCGGTCGGGCATGGGGCCTTTGTCGATCTGGGGCGGGGGCCGGTGGTGGTCTCGCGCAGCCCCGAGCTGTTTTTCCGCCTCGACGCCGCTGGCAAAATCACCACCAGGCCGATGAAGGGCACTCGTCCGCGCGATGCTGATCCGGCGCGCGATGCTGCCCTGGCGGCGGATCTGCAGGCCAGCCCCAAGGACCGGGCCGAAAATCTGATGATCGTTGATCTTTTGCGCAATGATATCAGCCGCCTCTCAGAGGTGGGCAGCGTGAAGACCCCGGCGCTTTACGCGATTGAGCATTATGCGACGGTGCATCAGATGGTCTCGCAGGTCGAAGGCCAGCTCAGCGCGCCCGCCAGCCTGCCCGATCTGATTGCCGCGCTGTTCCCCTGTGGCTCGGTCACCGGCGCGCCGAAGATCCGCGCCATGCAGATCATCCGCGAGCTCGAGCCGCATCCGCGCGGCGTCTATTGCGGCGCGATCGGCTGGATGGCCCCGGATGGCCGCGCCGATTTCTCGGTGGCGATCCGCACCCTGTCGCTTGCGGGCGAACAGATCGTGATGAATGTCGGCGGTGGTGTGGTGCATGGCTCAACCGCCCATGGGGAATGGGAGGAGGCTTTGTGGAAAGCACGCTTCGTCAGGGCGGCGCTCGGCCAGGCCTGATCCTGATCGAGACGATATACTGGGACGGCCGCGCCGCGCCGCGCTGGCCGCTGCATGCGGCAAGGCTGCGCCGCAGTGCGCTTTCGCTGGGCTGGGCCGAACCGCGTCCGGATGCGCCGCAGGGGCCGGATCATCCGGCGCGGCTGCGGCTGACGCTGAACCGGGCGGGCGAGCTGCGCCTTGAGCTGCATCCCCTGCCGCCGGGCAAGACTGAATGGCGGATCGGCCTCGCCGCTGAGCGGCTTTCCTCTGCTGATCCCTGGCTTTCTGTCAAATCCAGCAACCGCAGGCTCCATGACCAGGCCCGGGCTGCTCTGCCGCCGGATCTCGATGAGCTGATCTTTCTCAATGAACGTGGTGAGCTGGCCGAGGGCACGATCACCAGCCTGTTCTTTGACCGCGGCGCGGGGATGCGCACGCCGCCGCTCAGTTCAGGGGCCTTGCCGGGCGTGCTGCGCGCAGAATTAAACTGCCCGGAGGAGGTCCTCCGGGCTGAAGATCTGCCGCTGCTGCGGCGCCTTTGGGTGGGCAATGCCCTGCGCGGGCTGATTCCGGCGGTTTTTACCGCCGGCTAAGGCCTCAGGCCGAATGGGCGCCGCCCGAAAGGGCTGCCACCTGGGCGAGGATTTCGCCGAGCGGCTTTTTCTCGCCGACGCTTTTGACGATGCTCGAGCCGACCACGCAGCCATCGGCCACGCCCGCCATCAGCTTTGCGGTTTCAGGCGTATTGATGCCAAAGCCGATCACCACCGGCAGATCGGTTCCGGCCTTGATCGCCGCCACCGCCGGGGCCAGATCGCCCGCCTGGGGCGTGGCCGAGCCGGTGATGCCGGTGATCGAGACATAATAGACAAAGCCCGAAGTGTTCTGCAGCACCTTGGGCAGGCGCTTTGCATCGGTGGTGGGGGTGGCAAGGCGGATGAAGTTCAGCCCGGCGGCCTGGGCGGGCAGGCAAAGCTCTTCATCTTCTTCCGGCGGCAGATCGACCACGATCATCCCGTCGACCCCGGCAGCTTTTGCCTCGCGGATGAAACGCTCAACGCCATGCGAATAGATCGGGTTGTAATAGCCCATCAGCACCACCGGGGTGGTGGCGTCGCCCGAGCGGAACTCCTGCACCATCTGCAGCACTTTGCTCAGCGTCATGCCAGCTTCCAGCGCGCGCTGGCCCGCGGCCTGGATGGTCGGGCCATCGGCCATCGGATCGGTGAAGGGAATGCCCAGCTCGATGATATCGACGCCCGCGCCCGGCAGGCCTTTCATCAGCTCCAGCGAGCCCGCCATATCAGGATCCCCGGCCATGATATAGGCGACGAAGGCCTTTTTGCCCTCAGCGCGCAGCCGGGCGAAAGTGTCATCGATCCTGGTCATGAAAGGCCCCCGTTTCTGTTTCTCAAGCGGTTTGCACAAGCGCGCCGGGAAAAGCAATGGCGGCGCGGCGGGCAGGCCGCCGCAAAGGAAAAATTTACCTGTTGCTGCTATAATCGGGCGGAAGAGAGGGGGCTGGGTGGCTCACGCCCGGGGCCGGGATCGGCAAAGCGGCAGCCGGGCTGAGAAAAGATGTGATTTTCGCGCGGCGCTGGGGATTGAAGCCGGTTTGGGGCCAGCTTGTTCCTTGATCCGGCCCCGGCCAGCGCCTAAGAGGGCCTTCGCAATCCAGGAGGGCCGGTGATGGGCTTTAAGATGGGTATCGTCGGCCTGCCGAATGTCGGCAAATCGACCCTTTTCAACGCGCTGACGAAAACCGCTGCAGCGCAGGCGGCGAATTTCCCGTTCTGCACGATCGAGCCGAATGTCGGCGAGGTCTCGGTGCCGGATCCTCGTCTGGACCAGCTGGCAGCCATTGCCGGCTCGAAACAGATCATCCCGACGCGGATGACCTTTGTCGATATCGCGGGCCTGGTGCGCGGCGCCTCGAAAGGCGAGGGTCTTGGTAACCAGTTCCTCGCCAATATCCGCGAATGCGATGCGATTGCCCATGTGCTGCGCTGCTTTGAGGATGGCGATATCACCCATGTCGAGGGCCGGATTGACCCGGTCGCCGATGCCGAGACCATCGAGACCGAGCTGATGCTTGCCGATCTCGAAAGCCTTGAGCGCCGCCGTGCCAACCTCGCACGCAAGATGAAATCGGGCGATAAGGAAGCGGCGGACCAGGATCGCCTGCTGGCCCAGGCCCAGGCCGCGCTCGAGGCCGGTCAGCCGGCCCGCACCGTTCAGGTGGCAGCCGATGACCGTCGCGCCTGGGATCTGCTGCAGCTCCTGACCGCCAAGCCGGTGCTCTATGTCTGCAATGTCGAAGAGGCAAAAGCCGGCGAGGGCAACAGTCAGTCCGCGCGCGTCGCCGAAATGGCTGCGCGTCAGGGCGCGGCTTCGGTGGTGATCTCGGCGCGGATCGAGGAAGAGCTGGCGCAGCTGCCCGATGAGGATGCCGCGATCTTCCTTGAGGAGATGGGGCTGAGTGAGGCCGGGCTGAATCGCCTGATCCGTGCGGGCTATCAGCTGCTGGGTCTGCGCACCTATTTCACCGTCGGTCCGAAAGAGGCCCGCGCCTGGACGATCACCGCAGGCATGCTGGCGCCGCAGGCCGCCGGGGTGATCCATGGTGATTTTGAGAAAGGCTTCATCCGCGCCGAAACCGTGGCCTTTGCCGATTACATCGCCGGCAACGGCGAGGCGGGCGCGAAAGAGGCCGGGAAATTCCGTGTCGAAGGAAAGACTTACGAAGTCAAAGACGGCGACGTGCTGCATTTCCTGTTCAGCGGCTGATCTGCCATCCCCTGCCTCAGACCAGACTTTCAGGGCGTCCCATCGCGGGGCGCCCTTTGTTTTAAGGGATTTTGATCAGCTCAGCGATGCCGAAGTGAATTTATCAACTTTACTTTCCTGACTAAACTTGTCATCCATGGGCGGTCCGCAAGAGCTGTGTCTCCCCCCCTGTGAGTGCCGAGAATGACCGGAACGCGCTTTCTCTGTTTTGCTGTTTCGCCCCTGATCCTGTCTGCTTCGCGCGGGGGGCTCGGGCAATGATCGTCTGCTCCTGTATGAATATTGCCGATCAGGATATCCGCGCGGCGGTGGACTGGATGCGCGCCTCTGACCCTTCGACCATCATCACCCCGGGCAAGATTTATCATGCTCTGGGCAAGAAGGCAGATTGCGGCGGCTGCATGCCGCTGTTTCTCGACACCATGCGCAGCTGTGCCAGCTTTGGCGTGGCGGGCGAGCCGGCCCGGCCTGCAGTGCCGATGCTGAAACAGATGCGCGCCAGACGCTTTAAATAAGAGCGTTTTCGTCAGTTTTAGAAAGATTCTAAAATAATCTCCGCGCCTGGTTTACAGCCGCGATCTGTCGTCCTAGGCTCTCTCTATCCGAAGCCGGCAGGGGTTTTACCCTGCGCAACGAAACGGGGATTGCCATGAAGGGCGACGCAAAGGTTATCGAGTATCTCAACGCCGGTCTGCGCTCAGAACTGACCGCGGTCAGCCAGTACTGGTTGCATTACCGCCTGCTGGATGACTGGGGCTATGGCAAGCTGGCCGCCAAAGCCCGCGAGGAATCGATCGAGGAAATGCATCACGCGGATAAGTTTATCACGCGGATCATCTTCCTTGAGGGCCATCCGAATCTGCAAAAGCTCGACAGTCTGCGCATCGGCCAGAATGTCCGTGAGGTGCTCGATGCCGATCTGGCGGCCGAACATGGCGCCCGTGACCTTTATATCGAGGCGCGCCGCTATTGTGACGAGGTCGGCGATTTCGTCAGCCGGGCTTTGTTCGACGAGCTGATCGCCGATGAAGAGGGGCATATCGACTTCCTCGAAACCCAGATCGACCTCTATGAGCAGCTCGGGGCGCAGAATTACGGTCTGCTCAACGCCTCCCCGGCCAATGAGGCTGGCTAAGCCTCAGGGCTGACGGCGCTTCGGGTGTCTCTGCGCGCCCCAGGCTGGCAGGGGCAGACCGAGCCTATAAAGGCCCTTCCGTCGCGAGGGGCCTTTTCCCGTTCCGGCAGGACGGGGCAGGGGCGGAACCGGGATGAAATGAGGGGTCCGGAGCGGGGGGCGCTTATACTTGACAAATATACCTGGTATTCTTAGACCGATTTCTGACAGAAGAGGTTGGTATCTGCTGCAGCCCCGGAACATCTATCGCAGAATGTTCTGCAGGGGTCGCGAATAACCGGCAAGCCTGCTCAGGCTCGTGCTTTGCTCCGGTCAGGCCGCCTTGGGGGAAACCCGGTCGCTGCTCTCTCCTGCCGGAGGGGCGGAATGAAGCAAATGAACTGGTTAAGAACATGCGTGCGGCACTGATCTATCCCTTCCTTCTGACTGGCCTTCTTGCAGGCGGTGCGACCCTGGCCCAGGATAATCCCGATACGGCGCCGCCGGTGGTCTCGACTGAGGCCCCCGAGCCTTCCGCGCTTCCGGCTGCGGATAGCGGGGCTGCGGCTCCGGTCGTGATCACGGATGCGCCGCCTGCGGTTCCTGCGCCGGATGCGACCGGCCAGGACCCTTCCGCTTCTGCCCCCGCCGGGGCCGCGCCGGAAACCGCCGCGCCCGCCGAAGCAACGACTGCCCCCGTGAGCGCCGCCGAAACCGGGGAAGCCGCTCGCCCCGATCACCGCGGGGAGCATGAGCGCGGCCCGGGTCACGGTCGTCGCGGCGGCGGACAGCAGGGGGCCGCTCCGGGCGATGCCTCAGCCGCAGCACCGGCCCCGCTTGCCGCGCATTCGGTGAAACTGGATGCTTTGTTCTGGGATGCGCACTGGATTGTCCAGGCGGTGATGGTCGGGCTTGCGGTTGCGGCTTTCGCAGCCCTTGTGATCCTGATCCATAAAATGGTCGAATTCAGCTTTGCCTTTGCAGGCCTGCGCCGCGCGGCAAAGGTGCTGACCAGCGCGAGCGATCTGCATATCGCCACTGCGGCGCTGCAGGGCCGTAAGGGGCCGGCCGCTGAGATCATCCGCGCCGCGGATGAAGAGCTGCGCCTGGCCGAGGCCGAGCCGGATCTGATCCCCGGCACCCGTGAGCGCACCGATGCCGCCGCAGGCCGGATTGAGGCGGGCGCAGCGCAAAAGCTGCGCGCCGGCACCGGCATTCTGGCCTCGATCGGCTCGCTTGCGCCCTTTGTTGGCCTGTTTGGCACGGTCTTTGGCATTATGAACAGCTTCATCGCGATTGCCGAAACCAAAACAACCAATCTCGCCGTCGTGGCACCGGGGATTGCCGAGGCGCTGCTGGCCACCGCAATTGGTCTGGCCGCCGCTATTCCGGCGGTGGCGATTTATAATATCTGTACCCGTCGCCTCGCGACCTATCGCCATCAGCTCAATGACATTGCCGCTGCCGCCGCCCGGTTGCAGAGCCATGCGCTTGACCGGCTGGCCGCTGCCGCAGCGAGGGCCTGAGCGATGGGGGCCTCAATGGGTGGCAATCAGGATGAGGATGCCGAAGTCTCGGAGATCAACGTCACGCCCTTCATCGATGTGATGCTGGTTCTGCTGATCGTGTTCATGGTTGCGGCGCCGCTGTCGACCGTGGATGTGCCGGTGAACCTGCCCGCCTCGGCGGCGCAGCCCCAGCAGCGTCCCGATGAGCCGCTCTGGCTTTCGCTGGGTCTCGACCGGGTGCTGTCGCTCGGCAATGAGCCGGTGTCAGAGGGCGGGCTGCAGGCGGCGCTGGATGCGAAAACCGGCGGTGACCGCGAGCAGGCGGTGTTCTTCCGCGCCGATAAAGAGATCCCTTATGGCGAGCTGATGGTCATCCTGGATGAGCTGCGCGTCGCCGGTTATCTTAAAGTCGCGCTGGTCGGGCTCGAAGGCGCGGCGGCGGCGGCAGATCCGGGAGCTGCGCCATGAGCTGCCCTATCCTGCCCTCACATCGCAGCGCGGGTCGCGGTTCGACCATTGGCTGGCTGGCCTCGACCTCGGTTGCGGCACTGCTGGTCTCGGCGATTGGCGCCTGGGCTTTGTCGAACCAGTCGGCGGGCAATGCCATCGGCGATGCCGAGGAGGCGGTGCTGATCATGCTGGCCCCGGTCCCGGCGGTTGAGGCGATGCGCGAGCCCTCGCCGGATGCGGTGGATCAGGCGCCTTCCGAACAGGTGGATGCGCCCGATGCCGAGGATCTGCCCGAGACCCCGGAGCTGACCGAAGCGCCGGATCTGCCGGAAGATCTGCCCGCGATTGAGGAGATCGTCGAGGATCTCGCGCCCGAGATTGACCAGGAACCGCCGCCAAAGCCGGTTGTCGAGCTGCCAAAGCCGAAGCCACGCCCCGAGCGCGCCGAGGAAAAACCGGTCAAAAAGGCGGAAAAGCCGCGCGAGAAAACCAGAGATAAGCCAAAGCGCAAGGCCTCGGAAAACCGGGCTGAGGCAAAGGCTTCGAGCCAGCCGGCCCCGGCTCAGGCCTCGGCCGGTTCGGGCCAGGCCTCGGCTAAATCCTATGCGGCTTCGGTGATGAAAAAGGTCAACCGCACGCGCAAGAAAAATGCGGGCGAGAAGGGGACCGCCACGGTCAGCTTTACCATCAGTGCGGGTGGCGGGCTGGCGGCGGTGTCGATTTCTCGCAGCTCGGGCTCGGCCCGGGTGGATGAGGTCGCGCTGGACCATATCCGACGCGCCGCGCCTTTCCCGGCGCCGCCGGCCGGGGTTAACCCGAGCTATAGTTTCAATTTCGTGGCGAAATAGCCGCGGCTGAAACGACAGGGGCGGCGCGGCCTGCGGGCTGCGCCGCCTTTACTCTCCGATCGGGGCGATGGTCATCTGGGTCTGCTGGACCAGCGCCGCCAGCTTGCCATTTTCAAGATAGAGCGAGGTCTGCCAGACCGAGGTGCGCCGGCCGATATGCAGCGGCAGCGTCACCGCTTTCAGCCGGGATCCGGCCGGGACGGGGCGGAAGAAACTGGTTTTGCTCTCGACGGTGGTCGTGGTTTCTCCGGCAGCGACATTGGCATAAGCCGCTGATCCGCCGAGAATATCAGCCAGAGCCATGATCGCGCCGCCATGCAGGACGCCATTGCGGTTCAGCAGTTCGGGCCGCACCAGCAGCATCGCCTCAACCCGGTCTTTGCGGATCACGATATTCTCCGGGCGCAGCTGTCCGGCAAAGGGCGGCAGCTCGCGGGCATCCCCGGTCAGGTCAGGCTCTGGCGGCGGGTGGCCAGTTGGCGGATGGTCAGGCGGCGGATGGTCAGGCATGGAGGGCTTTCTGCAACAGATCGGCGCGGCCAGTCTCGCGCAGGGCCGGCTCCGGGCGCAAGCCGAAAGCCCCGCAGGCGGCGGGTCAGGAGGGGAGGCGGGCAGAGGTCAGCGCGAGGAGGCCCGCACTATCAGCTCAACCGGGGTCAGGGTTTCCGGGGCAGGGCGGATGCCCTCTTCCAGCCAGCGCAGCAAAGTGCCCGCCATGCGGCGGCCAAAACCGGCAATATCGCAGCGCACCGAAGACAGGGCGGGCCAGGCCTCGGCGCTTTCCTCAATATCGTCAAATCCGGTCAGGCGGAAATCCGGGCCGGGCGCGCGGCCCAGCCGGGCCATGCCGCTGCTGACGCCAAGCGCAACCAGATCGTTAAAGCACAATGCCGCATCGGTTTCGGGATGCTGTTCTGCAAGCCGGATCATCGCCTCGCGCCCCCAGCTGCGCGTCGGGCGACCGGGCAGGATCAACGGCTTCAGCCCTGCCTGCGCGAGCACCTCGCGGTAGCCGGCCATGCGCAGATCGGTCACGCCGCGCCCCTCCAGCCCGCCGAGAAAGGCGATATGGCGCGCGCCCGCCTGCACCAGCTGTTCGGTGGCGAGACGGCTGCCAAGCGCGTAATCGGGGGCGGCGAAGGGGAAGGTTTCCGTATCGGGTGAGGCCTTGCGCAAAACCTGCAGCGTCGGGATCCCGGCCCGGGCAATTGCGCCGAAGGTCTCATCCTCATTGCCATAGGCAGGCGAGACGATCAGCGCCGAGACGCCATGTTCCAGCATTGCCGCCATCACCTGGGTCTGCAGCGCGGGATCTTCATCAGTATTGGCCAGCACCGTGGCATAGCCGCGCGCCGAAAGCGCCATCTGCGCGGATGTGGCGAATTCGGTGAAGAAGGGGTTGCGCAGATCATTGATGACAAGGCCGACCAGACCGGCATTGGACTGGCGAAGGTTGGCAGCCGAGCGGTTATAGACATAGCCCAGCTCTGCCATGGCGCGGCGCACCTCTTCGCGGGTCTGATCGCGCACCAGCGGGCTGTTCTGCAGCACCAGGCTGACCGTCGATTTCGACACTCCGGCCTCGCGGGCCACGTCAATGATCGTCGGGCGTTTGTCCATCGCTCTCAGCTTTGCTCAATTCCGTAAAGGCCGGTCAGCAGGCGCATCCGGGCCAGGGCCAGGTCCGGATCTGCCAGAAGTCCGGCCTGGTCTGCAAGACGGAACACCTCGGCGTAATGGCTGATGTCGCGGGCCGACTGCATTCCTGCGGGCATGGTGAAATGGCTCTGCCAGCCGTTCAGCCAGGCGAGAAAGGCGATGCCTGCCTTATAAAACCGGGTGGGGGCGCGGAAAATCTCACGCGAGAGCGGCACGGTGGGGGCAAGGAGCTGGTGATAAAGCGCATGATCGCCGCGCCCCAGCGCCTCGAGCGCGCGGGTGGCGGCGGGGGCAATGGCGGCGAAGATGCCGAGGAGCGCATGCGAGTGATGCTCTCCATCGCCGGCAATCAGCGGCGCATAGTTGAAATCATCGCCGGTATAGAGCCGCACCCCCCCGGGCAGGCGGGCGCGGAAGGCCTCTTCATGCGCCTGATCCAGCAGCGAGATTTTGATCCCGTCGACTTTTCCGGGGTTTTCGGCAATCAGCTGCAGCACAAAATCTGAAGCCGCCTCAACTGAGGCGCAGCCCCAGTAGCCCTCCAGGCCGGGATCAAACATCGCGCCGAGCCAGTGCAGGATCACCGGCTGCGCCGCGCCATCGATCAGGCGGCGGTAGAGGCGGTGGTAATCCTCGGGCCGGGCGCGGATCGCGGGCAGCGCCCGGCTGGCCATCACGATCGCCTGGGCGCCGCTGGCCTCAATCGCCTCGAGCTGCTCTTCATAGGCGGCGATGATCGCGTCAAGGCTGCTCAGCGTCTCAGGTGCGGCCTGATCGGTGCCGACACCTGCGGCAACCCGGGGGCAGAGCGGATGGGCGCGGGCCTCGCGCATGCTGCGCTCAACCAGCTCTTTCGCCGTGGCCCAGTCGGTGCCCATGCCACGCTGCGCCGTATCCATCGCCTCGGCCAGATGCAGCCCCTGATCCCAGAGCCCGATGCGAAAGCGCAAAGTCGCCTCCCAGTCGAGCTGCGGGCGGCTGTCCCAGGGGCTGTGCGGGCGCAGGGGATCGGGGATGACATGGGCAGCGGCAAAGGCCGTTCGGGCCAGCGGCCCCTCAGGCGCGCGGGGCGGCAGGGCTATGCCCTGCAGGCGATAGGGCTGCAGGGCATGGTTCCGGGGCAGAAGGATCATTTCAGGCTCCGCAATCAAGGTCGAAAACAAGGATGCCGTCCAGCCCGCCTTCGGCCGCGGCGACAAGGCCCGCGCCGATGCGGCGGTGGTCGGGGTGGTCCTGATAGGCGGCCAGAGCCGCCCAGTCGGTGAAATCCACGGTGAAGCCATGCAGATAGCCGCGCTCGATCTGTTCGGGGCTTTGCGAGCGCCCGGCATGGACCGCCAGCACACCGGGCAGCAGGGCGCGGATCTGTTTCAGCCCGTCAAATAAAGCAGCAATCCGGGCTTCGGTGGTGCCGGGGCGAAAGCGGATCAGGACGATATGGCGGATCATGCGGCGCTGTTTTCCTTGCGGCTGAGGCCATGGGCGCGGGCGATGATATCGCTTGCCTTTTCGGCGATCATGATGGTGGCGGCATTGGTGTTTGAGGAGACCACGCGCGGCATGACCGAGGCGTCGATCACCCTGAGCCCCTCAATTCCGTTGAAGCGCAGCAGGGGATCGACCACGGCTTCGACGTCTGATCCCATGCGGCAGGTGCCGGCCGGGTGATGGTCAGTCTTGGCATGGCGGCAGGCATAGTCGAAATAATCCTGATCGCTGCGCACCTCTGGCCCGGGCAGGCGTTCGGCCAGGAGATAGGGTTTCAGCGCATCGCCCGCCATCATCTCGCGCGCCAGTTTCAGCCCGCGGATCGACATTTCGCGGTCATAGGGATCCTCCCAGTAATTCGGGTCGATCAGCGGCGCGGCGCAGGGATCGGCCGAGGCCAGCCGCACCGTGCCGCGCGAGCGCGGTCGCAGATGGGCTGAATTCAGCGTGAGGCCACCCTGGGGCATGGCGGCCACCCCGGCCTCGATGCCCGAGCCCAGGCCGAGATGGAACTGCAGATCGGGCGAGCGGGCAGTGGTATCGGCATACCAGAAGCCGCCGGTCTCAAACAAAGAGGAGGCGACCGGGCCGCGCCTGGTCGTCAGATATTGCAGCCCGGCCAGCATCGACCAGAACGGTCTGGCATAACGGTCATAGCTGTGCGGGCCGCTGCATTCGGCAATGACAAAAAGGTCGAGATGATCCTGCAGATTGGCACCGACCCCGGGCTGATCGAGCACGACCGCAATACCAAGGGCGCGCAGATCCGCGCCCGGGCCGATGCCCGAAAGCTGCAACAGGCGCGGCGAGCCGATGGCTCCGGCCGAGAGCAGCACCTCGGCGCGGGCATAAACCGGGCCGGTGGCGGTTTCGACCCCGATGGCGCGCTGGCCTTCGGTCAGGATGCGCAAAACCTCGGCCCCGGTGCAGATCGTCAGGTTCGGGCGGTGCCGGGCGGGGCGCAGATAGGCGGTGGCGGTCGAAGAGCGGCGCATATGGCGCTGGGTCAGCTGGTAATAGCCCACTCCGGCCTGTTCTGCCCCGGTCATATCGGGGTTGAAGGGGATGCCAAGCCCGGCGCAGGCGGCAAACCAGGCCTTGCAGACCGGCAGGGGCGCGCGGGGGCGCGACACGCCGAGCGGGCCGCCCTTGCCATGCCAGTGATCCTCGAATGTGTCATTATCCTCGGCGCGGCGGAACCAGGGCAGAACCTCGTCATAGCTCCAGCCTTTGCAGCCGAGCTGCGCCCATTCGTCGTAATCGAGCGCATTGCCGCGGGTGTAGATCTGCGCATTGATCGAGGAGCCGCCGCCGATCACCCTGGCCTGGGTAAAGCGGAGCTGCAGATTATTCATGTGGCGCTGCGGCACGGTCTGCCAGCCCCAGGAGCCGATGCCTTTGGTCATTTTGGCGAAACCGGCGGGCAGGTGGTAATAGGGATGGCGGTCGCTGCCGCCCGCTTCAAGCAGCAGCACCTTCGCTGCCGGGTCTTCAGAGAGCCGCGCCGCCAGAACCGCGCCTGCCGAGCCGCCACCGATAATGATGAAATCAAAGTCTTCTTTCATAACACCCTCTAAAGCCGGGGGATGGAGAGGCCGCCATCGACGGCAAAGCTGGATCCGGTGGCAAAACCCATGCGCCCTTCGACCAGCGGCAGCACGGTTTTGCCAATATCGGCAGGCTGGCCCCAGCGACCGGCAGGCACGAGCCCCTCGCGGATCCGCGCCTCGTAGCGCTGGTGCACCCCCTCGGTCATCGGCGTGGCGATGATGCCGGGGCGCAGCTCAAACACGCCGATCCCCTCGGCTGCGAGGCGCAGCGCGAAGTTCTTTGCCATCATCGAGGCCCCGGCTTTCGAGATGCAATATTCGGCACGCTCGGGGCTGGCCATCTCAGCCGAGACCGAGGTGATGAAGATCAGGCTGCGATAGCCGGGACCGGGGTGGCGCAGCATGGTCCGGGCCACCGCCTGGGCCAGAAAGAAAGTGCCGCGCAGATTGACCTCATGGCAGCGGTCAAAGCTTTCGGGGCGCAGCTCCAGCAGATCGCCGCGCTGCAGCGCCGGAACGCCTGCATTGGCAATCAGGCTGGTCAGCGGCAGATCGGCCTCAATCCGGGCCAGCAGCGCGGGCACAGCGCTGATCTGGCGCAGATCATGGGCAAAATAGCGGCTGCCAGCCGGCAGCTGCGCCAGCGCCGCGCGCACCCGGGCGCAGTCCTGCGGCTGTTCGGCGGCGAGGGTGATCTGCCAGCCCGCTGCGGCGAGGCTTTGGGCAATGCCAAAGCCGATACCCTGCTGGCCGCCGGTGATCAGCGCATGGGGTTTCATGTCAGATGCCTCTCGCGGATCATATCGCCACAGCGCAAAGCCAGGGCGGCAATGGTGAGGGCGGGGTTCACCGCCGCCGATGTGGGCAGGACCGAGGCGTCACAGATCCAGAGATTGTCGAGATCATGCGCTTTCAACCCGGCATCGACGACGCTTGCCGCCGGATCATCGCCCATTTTACAGGTGCCGCACTGATGGCTGGGGCTGCGTTTGGGGAAGGCGCGGCTGAGGGTCAGCGGCCAGCCCGCCCGGCGCAGCGCCCGGGCGAGCTTCTGGTTCAGCAGCGCATGGGCCTCGAGGTTGGATCGTTCCCATTTCAGGGTAATCTGACCGTCGCGCAAAGTGATACGCGACTCGGGCCTCGGCAGGTCTTCGGACATGGTCAGCAGCTGCACCGAATGATCGGCGATATAGCGCGCGAGGCGGCGCGGCAGACCGCTTTCGGCGGCGAGAATGGGGCCGGTGACCCTGCCCAGCATCTGCACATTGCCCAGAGGCTCGCCCGAGGGGCCGCCGCTCAGATACCAGTCATTGAGCTGGATGGTCTTCTGATAGAGGCTGTCATTACGGCGCAAAGGGTTAATGCCCAGCACCGCCGAGAGATTATGGTTCATGAAATTGCGCCCGACCTGATCCGAGCCATTCGCCAGGCCCGAAGGTGCGCCATCATGGGCCGAGGCGAGCAGCAGCGCTGCCGAGTTTACCGCCCCGGCAGCAAGGCAGATCAGCGGCGCGCTGAGCCGCCGGAGCTGTCCCCGATGGTTCAGCTCGACCGAGGTGATCTGCCGCCCCCCGGCGCAGAGCCGGGTCACCCTGGCCCCGGTCAGCATGGTGACATTCGGATGGCGCAAAGCCGCGGCCAGGGCGCAGCTCTCGGCATCCATCTTGCCGCCGCGGGTATTGGGGAAAGCGTCCCAGGTGGTGGCGCCGCCCTGCAGCCAGGCGTCGAGATCAACGCCGAGCGGCAAAGCGCAGGGATGCAGCCCCTGGGCCTGGAGCCGGGCGCGCAGATCGGCAATCACCGGCTCATCGGGCAAAGGCGGAAAGGGCAGGGCGGCCGAGCGCGGCGGCTCGCTCGGATCCTGATCCACCGCGCCGCGCACCTGATAAAGCGCCTCGGCTGCAGAATAGTAACGTTCCAATTCCTCATAGGCAAAGGGCCAGCCCGGGGTGGTTCCGCCGATATGGCGCAGTGGCGCGAAATCCCCGGCGCGATAGCGCATCAGCACCGCGCCGTAGAATTTTGAATTGCCGCCGGGCTGATAGTAATTACCGGGGTTAAAGCTGCCGCCCGCAGCATCGAGCCAGAGCTCATCGGGGCGGTAGAAACCGCGCCGGAAGATTGCCTCGGGATCGCGTGCCTCGGGGCTGTCGCGTAATGTCTCGCCGCGCTCCAGGATCAGGATCTGCCGCCCCGAAGGGGCGAGGGCGGCGGCCAGCGTCGCCCCGCCGATCCCGGCGCCGATGATGATGACCTCTGGCTGGCTCACGTCAGGATCCGTTCTTCGGTTTTCGGATCAAACAGCACCGCTTTCTCCATATTCACCACGAAATCAAAGCTCTGTTGCGGATGGACACTGGCATCCGCCCGCATCCTTGCGATCACATCCTTGCCGCCCAGCGTCATGGTGACAAAGGTATCGGCGCCTGCGGGTTCGGTCACGGTGACGAAATTCGGCAAGGGCACGATATGGGCCGAATTGCGGTCGGCGCCTTCGGGATCAGTGATTGCCTCGGGGCGGATGCCAAGCAGCAGCTCGCGCCCGATATGGGCCTGGAAATTGCCGGGCGGCAGAGCGAGGCGCAGGTTCTGACCGGCGTGATCCTGGATTTCGGCAAAGACGCTCTCGCCCTCGCGGCGCAGCGTGGCGGGGATGATATTCATCGCCGGCGAGCCCATGAAAGTGGCAACGAAGATATTGGCCGGTGTGTCGTAGATCTCTTTCGGCGTGCCGAGCTGCTGCACCAGGCCCTTGTTCATCACCGCGATCCGGGTCGAGAGCGTCATCGCCTCGATCTGGTCATGGGTCACATAGACGATGGTGCGCTTCAGCCGCTGATGCAGCTTTTTGATCTCGGTGCGCATATCGACGCGCAGTTTCGCATCAAGGTTCGAGAGCGGCTCATCAAACAGGAAGACATCGGGATCGCGCACCAGGGCGCGGCCCATAGCGACGCGCTGGCGCTGGCCGCCCGAGAGCTGGCCTGGCTTGCGGTCCAGCAGATGGTCGATCTGCAGCAGTTTCGAGACATCGGCCAGCGCCTTGTCGCGCTCGGGCTTTGGCACGCCATGCATCTCCAGCCCGAAGGTCATATTCTGCCCGACGGTCATATTGGGGTAGAGCGCATAGCTCTGGAACACCATGGCGATATTGCGCTTTGAGGGGTGAACGCCGTTCACCACCCGGTCTTTGATCGCGATCTCACCGCCCGAGATCCCCTCCAGCCCGGCGATCATATTCAGCAGCGTCGATTTCCCGCAGCCCGAGGGGCCGACGAGGACAAGGAACTCGCCCTCCTCCACGGCGATATCAACCTGGTGCAGAACCTGAACGGCGCCGTAGGATTTGGTCACATTGCGAATGTCGAGAAAGCCCATGGCATCAACCTTTGACTGAGCCCGCCATCAGGCCCCGCACGAAATAGCGGCCTGCGACGATGTAAACGATCAGGGTGGGAATGGCGGCGAGGATCGCCCCGGCGAAATGCACGTTATATTCCTTAACGCCGGTCGAGCTTTGCACGAGGTTGTTCAGCGCCACCGTCATCGGCTGGGTGGTGCCGCCGAAACTGGCGCCGAACAGGAAGTCATTCCAGATATTGGTGAACTGCCAGATCACACAGACCACGGCGATCGGGCCCGAGACCGGCAGCAGAATGCGCCAGAAGATGCGAAAGAAGCCCGCGCCATCCATCTGCGCGGCCCGCACCAGCTCGGTGGGGAAGGCGGCATAATAGTTGCGGAAGTAAAGCGTCGAGAAGCCAAGTCCGTAAACCACATGCACCAGCACGAGGCCCGGCACTGAACCGGCGAGGCCCAGCATGCCCAGCACCCGCGCCATCGGGATCAGCACGATCTGGAAGGGGATGAAGCAGGAAAACAGCATCAGCCCGAAGATGATCTTATGGCCGGGAAATTCCCATTTGGTCAGGATATAGCCATTCAGCGCGCCGATCATGGTCGAGATCATCACGGCCGGCACGACCATCAGGATCGAGTTCAGGAAATAGGGTTTCAGCCCCGTGGCCTGGACGCCGATCTGCGCCGAGGACCAGGCCGCGCGCCAGGGGTCGAGCGTCCATTCGCCGGGCAAAGCCATCATATTGCCGCCGGTGATCTCGCTCAGCGGTTTCACCGAATTCACGCCCATGACGTAAAGCGGCAGCAGGTAGAAAAGGGCGAACAGGATCAGCAGCAGATAGATGAAAGTCCGGGTGATGCGGCCGGTCGAGACGGCCGTGTCCTGGGTGACCGCGCTCATGATTTCTTCTCCTTCAGCTCGGAATAGAGATAGGGCACCATGATCGCGGCGATGGTGATCAGCATGATCACGGCGGAAGAGGCGCCGACGCCCATTTCCTTGCGGGTGAAAGTATAGGAATACATGAAGGTTGCGGGCATTTCCGTGGCGCGGCCGGGGCCGCCGCCGGTCAGCGCGATGACGAGGTCATAGCTCTTGATCGCCAGATGGGCGAGAATGACAAAGGCCGAGAGAAAGGCCGGGCGCAGCAGCGGAATGACGATGCGGCGGTAGAGCTGCCAGTTTGAGGCGCCGTCGATCTGCGCCGCTTTCAGGATCTCATTATCAATGCCGCGCAGGCCGGCCAGGAACATCGCCATGACAAAGCCCGAGCTTTGCCAGACGGCGGCGATCACAATCGTATAGATCGCCATGGTGTTTGATTTGATCCAGGTGAAGGAAAAGCTCTCCCAGCCCCATTGATGCATCACATTCTGCAGACCGATGCCGGGATCGAGAAACCATTTCCACGCCGTGCCGGTAACGATGAAGGACAAAGCCATCGGATAGAGATAGATCGGGCGCAGCATGCCCTCGCCGCGGATTTTCTGATCGAGAAAGATCGCCAGGGCGAGACCGATCACGGTGCAGATCACGATGTAAAGCGTGGCAAAGATCGCGATGTTTTTCAGCGCAGTATGCCAGGCGGGCAGCGAGAACAGCCGGATGTAATTGTCAAAGCCGATGAAATTCCAGCTCGGCAGCATCTTCGAGCCGGTGAAGGAGAGCAGAATGGTAAACAGGATAAAGCCATAGACAAAGAACACTGTCACCGCCAGCGAGGGTGCGAGCACCAGTCTTGGCAGCCAGTCCTGTAATCTGGTTCGGAAATCGACTTCTGCGGGCGCAGCCATTCTGTCCCCCCTCCTGCGAAGCTTGCGCGCAAAGCACGCGAATTTACTGGTAAAATCCCGGTTCCGGCGCGTAAAACTGCCGGAAGAGGCGGGAGGGCAGCCGGGCTGCCTTCCCGCTGACTATGGGACGCAGGCTTACTGGGCTGCAGCCACAGCTTCGGCCAGGGCGGTCGCCGCGCTCGCGCCATCCGCATATTCGCCGTTGAAGGCGGCGGTGATCACGTCATAGGTGGCATTTTTCACCGAGGCCGGGGCGCCATAGCCATGTGCCATCGAGCCGAAGAGGGTATTGCCGGCGCTGGCTTCGGCCAGATCCTTGATGCCCTTTTTGCCGCAATCATCGAAAGCAGTATCGGGCACATCGGTCCGGGCCGGGACCGAGCCTTTGACGGTATTGAAGGCCGACTGGAAGGCGGGGCTCTCAATCGCCGAGGCCATGGCATGCTGCGCTTTCACCGCCTCTTCGCCCTTGACGTTGAACATGGCGAACTGGTCGGCGTTGAAGGTGATCGCGCCCTGGGTGCCGGGGAAGCGGATGCAGACGAAGTCAACGCCCGGCTTCTGACCTGCGCCGAGGAACTCCCCCTTGGCCCAGTCGCCCATGGCCTGCATCCCGGCCTCGCCATTGATCACCATGGCCGAGGCCAGGTTCCAGTCGCGGCCCGAGAAATTGTCATCGACATAGCTGCGCAGTTTCAACAGCTGGTCAAAAGCGGCGGCCATTTTCTCGCCCCCCAGCGCCGCCGGGTCGAGGTCGATGAAAGCGGCTTTGTAGAAATCGGTACCCTGGGCCAGCACCAGGCTGTCAAACACCGTCGCATCCTGCCAGGGCTGACCGCCATGGGCGAGCGGCGTGATGCCGTTCTCTTTCATCTTATCGAGCACGGCGATCAGCTCATCCCAGCTGGTCGGCTCGGCGAGGCCGGTCTTGTCGAGCGCGGCTTTCGAGATCCAGAGCCAGTTGGTCGAATGCACATTGACCGGCGCGGCGATCCAGTGGCCGTCATATTTCGAGAAGGCCTGCAGGGCTGCCGGGATCACCTTATCCCAGCCCTCAGCCGCGGCCACTTCGTCAAGATTGCCAAGCGCGCCCTGGGCCGCCCAGTCGGTGATATCAAAGCCAAGCATCTGCACTGCGGTCGGCGGATCGCCTGCGGTGACGCGGGCCGAGAGCGCGGTCATCGCCGCCTCACCACCGCCACCGGCGACCGGCATATCCACCCAGCCGATGCCCTGTTTTGCGAGGTCTTCTTTCAGCACATTGAGCGCCGCCGCTTCACCCCCGGCCGTCCACCAGTGCAGCACTTCCACATCTTCCGCTCTGGCGGCGGCAGCGAGGCCAATCGTCAGCGCCAGAGCCGAGGTTACTCCCTTGGTCATCTTCCTCATGTCATCCTCCCAGATGAACGTCCCGATCGGGAACAAGCTTAGTGAAACGTTACAAATAGCATTCCAGTCAATATAATTTTTGAGACTTCCCTCGCTGGTAAGTCAATTTTACTGGCTGCAATGCAGCAAAAGCCGCGCAGTTGCGGCATAAATTCATTGTTGTAACGATATATTTTCCTGTCATAGGTTGGGCAGCATTCAAAAGGAGACCTGCCCTGTCCAGCCCTGTCGGAAATGCGGCTTCGCGCCTGGTGGTACAATCTCAGCGTGTAAGGCCGACGCTGCGCACCATCGCGGCAGAGACCGGACTTGCGGTTACGACGGTGTCGCGGGCGCTGGCCAATGATGTACGAATCGCGGCCACGACCCGGGCGCTGGTGCAGGAAGCGGCCCGCAGACTGGGCTATGTGCCCGACCGTGCCGCGCAGCGTCTGCGCACCGGGCGGACCAAGGTGATCCAGCTGCTGCTCAATCTCGATCATGAGTTTCTCGGCTTTACCCACGAGCTGATCTCGGGCCTGTCCGAAGCTTTGGCGGGCACCGGCTATTCGGTGACTTTGTTTCCCGACATCCTTGGCAGCGACCGCCTCTCGGCGGTGCGCCAGATTGTGGAAAGCCGGCTGGGCGATGGCATTATTTTTAACCGCACCGAGCCCTTCGATCCGCGCGTGCGCTATCTGACCGAGCAGGGTTTTCCCTTTGTCTGTCATGGCCGTACCGAATTTACCGTGCCGCATCCCTGGGTCGATTTCGACAATGAGGCCTTTGCCCGGATCGCGGCCGAGCGGCTGATTTCCAAAGGCCGGACGCGGCTGCTGATCATCCTGCCGCCGGCGCGTTATTCTTTTGCCCAGCATCTGCGCTGGGGCGCGGTTTCGGCGGCGAAGGCGCATGGCATCAGCTGCGAGATCCCGGATCAGATCAGCCTCGATACCTCGGATGTCGAGACCCTGGCCTGGCTGCGCCAGCGGCTGATGCAGCCCGACCGGCCGGATGGCATTATCTGCGTCGGCGAGGTGCAGGCGCTGGCGGCGCTGGGCGCGATCAGCGATGCCGGTCTGAGTGTCGGGCACGAGATTGATGTGGTGGCCAAGCGCGCTTCGGATCTGTTTGATCTGTTCCGGCCGCGGGTCGATACCATGCTTGAGGATCTGCGTCTCGCCGGGCGCTCGATGGGCGAGGTGCTGCTGCGCGCTTTTGCCGGCGAGCCGACCGGCGGGCTGCAGATCCTGCATCAGCCCGAAACTGAGTTTCGCTGATCCGGGCGGGCTCATCGCCTGACCCAGGGCGCGCGGGTGCTGGCACCGATGCGCATGACGACGGATTTGGGTTCGAGATATTCCTCCAGCCCGTAGTGGCCATTTTCCCGGCCAAGACCGGATTGTTTCATCCCGCCGAAGGGCACTTCGGGGAAGCCATCCATCCAGCTGTTGGTCCAGATCGTGCCGGCTTCGACGCTGCGGGCAAAGCGCAGGCAGGCATGGATATCCTTGCTCCAGATCCCGGCCGAGAGGCCATAGCTGGTATCATTGGCGAGGCTGATCGCCTCATCGAGGCTGCTGCAGCTCTGGATCGCCAGCACCGGGCCGAAGACCTCTTCCCGGGCGATGGCCATATCGGGGCGGATGCCGGTCAGCAGGGTGGGGGCGTAGAATGTGCCGCTCAGCCCCGGGATCTGCAGCGTCTCGCCGCCGAGGGCCAGCCCGGCCCCGGCGGCAAGGCCATCTTTTACCGAGCGGTCAATGCGCTGCAGATGCGCGGGCGAGATGATCGCCCCGACCTGGGTCTGCGGATCAAGCGGATCGCCGAAGGCCACCCTGGCCGAGAGTTCAGCCAGCCTGGCGGTGAAATCGGCGGCAATATCTCGATGCAGGATCAGACGTGAGCCAGCATTGCAGCATTCTCCGGCGTTGAACAGGCTGCCAAACACCACCGCATCCGCCGCCGCATCGAGATCGGCATCGGGCAGCACCACCTGGGGGTTCTTGCCGCCAAGCTCCAGTGCGAGCTTTTTCAGCGTGGCCGAGGCCGCCGCCTGGATCGAGCGCCCGACCGTGGTCGAGCCGGTGAAACTGACCATATCGACCATAGGATGCGCGGCCATCAGCGCGCCCACCGGATCCCCATAACCCAGCACAATATTCACCACGCCGGGCGGCAATCCGGCCTCGGTCAGCAATTCGCCGAGGATCACCGTGGTCGAGGGGGTGATCTCAGAGGGTTTGACGATACAGGAGCAGCCCGCCGCAAGGGCGAAGGGCAGTTTCTGGCTCAGGATCCAGAACGGGAAATTCCACGGCGTGATGATCGAGACCACCCCGACCGGCTGTTGCAGCACCATGGCCAGCAGATCGGGGCCAAGGCTGTCATGGCTGTCGCCATGCAAAGCCCTGGCCAGGGCGGCGGCATAGCGCCAGAGATCAGCGGCGCCACTGACCTCTCCCCGGGCCTGGGTGATCGGCTTGCCGGTTTCCAACGCTTCCAGGAGCGCCATTTCCGCGCTGCGTTCCGCGATCAGATCCGCCACTTTCAGCAGCAGCGTCGCGCGTTCCTTACCGCTGGCGCGTGACCAGTCACCGGCGTCAAACGAGAGGCGCGCCGCTTCAATCGCAGCCGTGGTTTCTGCCGCACCCGCTTTTGCATGGCGGCTGACCAGGCAGCCATGGGCGGGCGAACGGCGCTCAAAGCTTTCAGCACTGTCGCACCAGCTGCCATTGATCAGATGGCGGCCATGGAAGGGCAGGGCTGAGAGATCAGCATTGGTGGCGGGAATCAGAGTATATGCGGTCATGTTAATTTCCCGTAAATTCAGCCGGGCGTTTGCCCTGAAAAGCCGCGACGCCCTCGCTGCGATCGGCTGCGGCGGCAATGGCGGCCGAGCCCAAAGCCTCGATCAGCGCGGCGCGATCCTCGCCGCGCCCGGCATGGATCATGTTTTTGGCAATCTCGGTGGCGCGGGGCGAGAGGCCGCGCGCCCGTTCCAGAACCGCCAGCGCTTCGGTGCGGGCGGCTTCGCAGACAGCGGCGGCAAAGCCCAGCTCCAGCGCCCGCGCGGCGCTGATCCGGCGGCCAAACAGCGCCATTTCCTTGACCACCGGCTCAGGCAAAAGCCGGATGAGGCGCTGGCTGCCCGACCAGCCAGGCACGATGCCGATGCCGCTTTCGGGCAAGGCGATGCTGGCGCGCGGCGTCATGATGCGGATGTCGCAGGCCGCCGCCAGCTCCAGCCCGCCGCCAAAGGCATGGCCCTCAAGCAGGGCCAGGGTCGGACGCGACAGCCGGGCGAGGCGGTCGAAAATGCGGTGGCCGCCGCGCACCCAGTGCCGGGCAAATTCCGCCGGGCTGAGGCCGCCCCAGCCGCTGATATCGGCGCCCGAGCAAAAGCATTTCGCCGGCGCCGCGCTCAGCAGCACCAGACGCGCCGGGCTGCGCTCGATCTTTTCGAGATGCGCGGCCAGCTCATCCAGCATCGGCGCGCTGAAAGCATTCATCTTTTCGGGATTATTCAGCCGGATTTCCGCCAGATCCCCGTCAAAGCGCAGCTCGACCCGGCCGCTCACAGCTGCAGCCCCATCGGCCCGGCGGACAGCAGCGAGCGCGGCATCTGCACCGCATTTTCTGCGATCCGCACCCGCCCGGCACTGGCGGCGAGGATATCGCGGGCCGGATCAATACCGGGCATGATCTCGGTGGCGCAAAGCCCATCCGCCTCCAGCCGCATCACGCAGCGTTCGGTGATATAGAGCAGCTCCTGGCCCTGGTCGCGGGCGCGGGTACCGGAGAAGGTGACATGCTCGACCTGCTCCACCATTTTGGTGAATTTCCCGGGCTTTGTGATGGTAATGCCGCTCTCTGACAGGCTGACCTCGGCCCCGGCCTCAAACCAGCCTGAAAAGACCAGTTTGCGCGCATGGGCGGTGATATCGACAAAGCCGCCGCAGCCTGCGGTGAGATAGGGCTTTTTGCCCAGTTTTGAGACGTTCACATTGCCCCGACGGTCAACCTCCATGAAGGACAGGAAGGAGAGGTCGAAGCCGCCGCCCTGGAAATAGATGAACTGCTGCGGCGAGGGGACATAGCCAAAGGCATTCGAGGCGCAGCCGAAAGCAAAGCCGGTCAGGGGCATACCGCCGACCGCACCCTGCTCAATCGCCCAGGTGACGGCCTCGGCATGGCCCTCTTCGAGCAGGATGCGCGGCACCATGGCCGAGATGCCAAAGCCCAGATTAGCGGTCTGGCCGCGCTTCAGCTCCATTGCGGCGCGCCGGGCGATCACCTTCTCGATCCCATGTTCAGCCAGGGTGAAACTGTCCCAGGGCCGCAGGATCTGCCCCGAGATCGCCGGATCATACAGGGTTTCCGTGGTCTGGAGCTGCGCCGGGTCCAGCACCAGCAGATCGACCAGATGGCCGGGCAGGCGCACATCATGCGGGCGCAGACTGCCGGCGGTGGTCATGCGCGAGACCTGAGCGATCACCAGACCGCCATTATTGCGGGTGGCAATCGCCTGTTCCAGCCCGCCCAGATAGGCCCCCTCATGCTCATAGGTCAGATTGCCGCGCTCATCGGCGGTGGTGGCGCGCAGGATGCAGACATCGGGGTAAATATTGGGGAAATGCAGCCAGGTCTCGCCGCCGAATTCCGCGCGGCGGACAATCGGGCTGCGGGCGGCGGTTTCATTCATCGCGCAGCCCTGAAGCTGCGGGTCGACAAAGGTCTGCAGCCCGACTTTGGTCAGCACTCCGGGGCGGCGCGCTGCCGCCTCACGGTGCATATCGAACAGAATGCCCGAGGGCACATTCCAGGCCGCCACCCGCTCTTGGGTGATCATCTGCCAGATCGCGGGCATTGCCAGGCTGGAGGGGCCAGAGGGGTAAGATCCTGCCAGAACCCGGGCGATCAGCCCGTCTTTCGCAATATGATCAATGCCTTTGACGCCATACATATCCCCGGCAGCAATCGGGTGCAGCATGGTCAGCGCCCGCGGGTGGCCCTCGCTGACAAACCGCTCGCCCAATGCGCGCAGCACCAGATCGGGGCAGCCAAGCGCCGAGGAGGAGGAGACCGTGATCACGGCCTGATCGCGGATGCGGGCGACGGCCTCAGCGGCGGAGACGAGCTTTGTCATGATTAGAGCTCCGGAAAAGTCACAGGGCAGCAGGTGCCTGATCGGGCCGCCTTGCGCACGGCCAGGGCAATGCTGAGCGATCTGACCCCATCCTCGCCACTGGCGGCGGGGGCGCCTTCGCCCCGGGTGGCGGCGAGGAAGGCGGCAAGGCCGGTGGCATAGAGATCATCGCGGGTGAAGGGGATGGCTTCGCGCCCGGCGGCGGTCACAAGCTCAATCTCGCCGAGCGGACTTTGGCTCATCACGCCCCGGGCGAAGACCGAGCCTGCGGTGCCATGCAGCTCCAGTCCGGAGCCGGCGAAGGGATGGGTAAAGCTTTCATGGCTGAACACCATGGCGCCCGAGCTCATGGTCCAGATCGACATCGCGCTGTCCTCAACCCCCTCGCCAAGGCCGGAGGCGGTCATTTTCGCCACCACCGAGACCGGCTCATCCTGGAGCAGAAAGCGGGCGGTATCGGCATTATGCACGGTGATATCAGCGATCACACCGCCACCCGCCGCCGCATCGTTAATACGCCAGCCCTGGAGATGCGCCGGCAGCTGCACGGCATGAAAGATACGCAAGGACAATACCTTACCAATGCGGCCCCCGGCGATCAGGGCGCGGATGGCGCGGTGGCTGCCGGCGCAGCGCAGATGATGATTGGTGGCGAAAGTCACGCCGCGTGCCCGGGCGGCAAGTACCATTTCCGCCGCTTCCCCGGCCGTCATCGCCAGCGGCTTTTCGCAAAGCACATGTTTGCCGGCGGCAATCGCGGCCAGGGCCTGGGCGCGGTGCTGCTCATTGGTGGTTGAGATATAGACCGCCCCGGCCTCGGGATCGGCCAGAGCCGCTGCCAGATCACTGCCATGATGGGGGATGCCATGGGTTGCGGCAAATTCTGCCGCGCGGCCGGGCGAGCTGCTGAGAATGCGGTGCACACTGGCCCCGGGCTGAGAGCGGATCGCGCCGATCATATGTTCGGCGGCAATGGTGCTGGCCCCCATCAGGATCCAACGCATGTTCTGTCTCTCCCCTGCAGCGGCAGGTCCGGGGGCAAATCCCTGGACCGTTCCAATAGATCATGGAACGTTCCAATGTGCCCTGTCAACTTTGTTGAGGCAGGGCTGTTGCTGTGGCGGCTGGCCCGGAGGAAGCGGGGCGGATCTATCCCAGGCCCGGTCCCGATGCGGTGGGCGGGGGGAATCTGCGGCTGAAAGCGCGATGTTCAGACTTTGTGAAGCTATCTGGCCAAAGATACAGCGCAGCAAAGCTCTCGCCCGGACGGCGGGGGCAGGGACAGAGCCCGGCCTCGCCGCGCTCAGCTGTTCAGGAACACCCGGATGGTTTCTTCGAATTCGCGTGGCTTATCGGCATGCAGCCAGTGCCCGGCACCGGCGAGCCTGGCAAATCGTGCCGCCGGGAAGCGGGCCTGGATCTCGTCGCGGTGCTCGGGGCGCACATATGGGCTCAGCGCGCCGGTCAGGAACAAAGCCGGGCCGCTGAAATGGCCCCGGGTCCCGGGCCAGCCGACGATTTTTGCCATTTCTGCCTCCAGAACCGGCAGGTTCAGCCGCCAGCGCGGCCCAGATTCGGCTTTCAGATCAAGGCTTTGCAGGAAAAAAGCGCGCAGGGCCGGATCATCGATCAGCGCGGTGAGGCGCCGGTCGGCCTCGCCACGTGAGCCGAGGTCATGCAGATCCAGCGCCTGCATCGCCTTGGCATAATGGCTCTGATCATGCGAATAGGCGACCGGGGCGATATCGGCGACCACCAGACGGCGCAGCAGATCCCCCTGGGTCAGCGCCAGCTGCATTGCCGCCTTGCCGCCCATCGAATGGCCGAGCAGATCGACCGGCTGCCCGAGCCGCTGGATGACTTCGGCCAGATCCGCCGCCATATCGGCATAGCTCTGGCTGTCGGCGCGCGGACTTTCGCCGTGATTGCGCATATCAACCGCCACCACATCGCGCTGATCGGCGAGGCGGCGTGCGATCACATTCCAGTTGCGCGCCGAGCCGTAAAGGCCATGCGCAATCACCAGCGGCGGCAGCGCGGGCGAGACAGGGGTGGTGGCGGGGTGGCGAAGTGTTGCAAGCATGCGTGTTTCCATAGCGAAACCGATTGTACCCGGCCAGAGTGGTTGTCGGCTGCTGAGAGTTTGCCGATATATTTTACCTGATTATGACGAATTTTATGATCGGGTCACAGCGATGAGCGCAGTCACAATCCGCCAGATGGCAGAACGGGTTGAGGGGCTTATGACCGAGCGGCTGGGCGCGCGGGGAAGCAGCTTCGAGGCCAGGCTGCGCTCCTGTGGGCGGCGTCTGCCACGCCGGGTGCGCCGGGCGGCGCGGGCGCTGGGGCAGGCGGCCGAGATGACGCAGAACCCGAAGCTGCATGCGCGCCTCGATGAAGGCGCGATTGCCCGCGATTACGATATCTGCCTGCGCTATCTTGGCCCCCGGGCCGGCGCGGGCAGGGATGCTTTCCCGCGTCTGGCCTCGATCGCTTTCGCGCTTCTGGTCACCGGGGGCGGCTTTCTGGCCTTCCTCTACTGGCGCGGCAGGCTCTGAGCCCGAAAGGCATTACCCTGTAAATGAAAAGCGCCGGGGCAGTGCCCGGCGCTTTTGGTGTCTGGATGTTCGATCCTGAAAGGTCTCAGAGGGTCGGATACATCGGGAAGCGGGCGCAGAGCGCTTCGACTTCGGCCTTCACTTTCGCCTCAACCGCGGCATTGCCCGCATCGCCACTGGCGGCAAGGCCATCGACCACCTCAACAATCCAGCGCGCGATCTGGCGGAATTCCTCCTCGCCAAAGCCGCGGGTGGTGCCGGCCGGGGCGCCGAGGCGGATGCCCGAGGTGACAAACGGCTTTTCCGGGTCAAACGGCACGCCGTTTTTATTGCAGGTGATATGGGCGCGGCCAAGCGCGGCCTCGGCCGCCTTGCCGGTCACCTTTTTCGGGCGCAGATCGGCGAGGCAGAGATGGTTATCCGTGCCGCCCGAAACGATATCGATGCCGCCCTTCATCAGCTCATCCGCCATGGCGGCGGCGTTTTTCTTCACCTGATCCGCATAGGCTTTGAATTCGGGGCGCAGAGCCTCGCCGAAAGCCACCGCCTTGGCGGCGATCACATGCATCAGCGGACCGCCCTGCAGGCCGGGGAAGACCGCCGAATTCATTTTCTTAGCGATATCTTCATCATTGGTGAGGATCATCCCCCCACGCGGGCCACGCAGGCTCTTATGGGTGGTGGTGGTCACCACATGGGCATGCGGCAGCGGCGAGGCATGCACGCCACCTGCGACCAGACCGGCGATATGCGCCATATCAACATGGAGATAGGCCCCGATTTCATCAGCAATCGCCCGGAAGGCAGCCCAGTCCCATTCACGGCTATAGGCCGTGCCGCCTGCGAGGATCAGCTTCGGGCGATGCTCCAGCGCTTTGGCGCGGACCTCGTCCATATCAAGCATCTGATCCTGCTGGCGCACGCCATAGGAAATGACGTTGAACCATTTGCCCGACATATTCACCGGCGAGCCATGGGTCAGATGGCCGCCCGAATTCAGATCGAGCCCCATGAAAGTATCGCCCGGCTGCAGCAGGGCGAGGAACACCGCCTGGTTCATCTGGCTGCCGGAATTGGGCTGCACATTGGCGAATTTGCAGCCAAACAGCTCTTTGGCGCGCTCAATCGCCAGGGTCTCGGCAATATCAACATACTGGCAGCCGCCGTAATAGCGTTTGCCCGGATAGCCTTCGGCATATTTATTGGTCAGAACCGAGCCCTGGGCCTCCAGCACCGCCAGCGAGACGATGTTTTCCGAAGCGATCAGCTCAATCTCTTCACGCTGACGGCCAAGTTCCGCGCGCACCGCGCCGAAAAGCTCGGGGTCACGCGAGGAAAGGCTTTCGGTGAAAAATCCGGCGGTCGTGAAACCTGAGGTCTCGGGACGGGTGTTCATCATCTGCTCCTTCATGGATCCTGGGGGCATAGCGCGGCCAGCAGCCTGGCCGGGTAACCCGATGCTATTCTTCGATATCAGATAGGGTGTCCGGCCATTCGCGGGCTCAGCCCGTCCAGCCAAGACCGGCGGCGATGCAGTTCATGGACTGCAGCAGCGGCACATGGCTGACCCCGGGTTTCGTCTCATTGCGGGCCTGACGCAGCAGGGCGATCTGCAGTGCATTGCTGCGCGCCAGATGCGGACGCAGCCGTTCAAACCGGCGCTGGAACTGCGGGAAGCGGCTGGCGAGGCTGGTCTGACCGGTGATCAGCAGCACGGCTTTGCGGCTTTGTTCATATTCATCGCGGATTTTTGCATAGATCCGCTCGCCGGCCTCGCGATCCGCCACCAGCGCCGCATATCCCGCCGCAATCGGCATATCTGCCTGATAAAGCGACTTTTCCACCTCATCGATCAGCATGCGAAACACCGCCGAGCTGCCGAACATCGTGCGCAGCCGCTGTTCACCCGCCGCGCCGCGCACCTTCAGAAAATCGGCAATCGCCGTACCAACCCCATACCAGCCGGTCAGCATATGCCGGTTCTGCGACCAGGCAAAAACCCAAGGGATGGCGCGCAGATCGGCCAGGCTTTGGGCGCCATGCCGCCGTGCCGGGCGCGAGCCCAGTTTCAGCGCCGATAGCTCATCCACCGGGCTGGCCTGCTGGAAATAACGCACGAAGCCGGGGCTGTTCACCAGCCCGGACCAGGCCGCCTGTGACATGCCTGACAGCGCTTCCATCGCCTCGTCATCTTCGGGCGAGCGGTTGCGGCTGAGCCGGGTCGAAAGCGCGGTATGTTCCAGAACTGCCGCCGCGAGCAGCTCCATATTGTGGAGGGCGGTGCCGCGATTGGCATATTTAGCCGAAACCACTTCGCCCTGTTCGGTCAGTTTCAGCTGGCCATCCACCGTGCCCTCGGGCTGGGCGGCAATGGCGCGCCCGGTTGGTGCGCCGCCCCGGCTGGCGGAACCGCCGCGGCCGTGGAAGAAGGCCGGGCGCAGGCCACGCGCGGCAAGCGTTGCACTCAGGCGGCGCTGCGCCCGGTGCAGCTCCCATGTCGAGCAGAAGAAACCGCCATCCTTGCCCGAATCGGAATAGCCGAGCATCACCTCAACCGAGCCGCGCTTTTCGCGAACTGCCGCCAGATAACTGCTGTTTTCCAGTAGGTTAGCAATGATATCCGGCCCGGCGCGCAGATCCTCGATGGTTTCAAACAGCGGTACGACTGACAGCGAGGGCAGGCTTTCGCAGCGCCCGGCGGCATAGATCGCCAGAAGATAGACCGCGAGAATATCCTCGGCCGAGCGCGTCATCGAGACGATGAAGGGGCCAAAAGCTTCGGGATCGGCACCACGGCTGCGGATCAGCCGCAGCAAGGCGAGCAGATCCTGGGCCTGGGGCGAAAGGCTCTGCGCCTCAATGCTGGTGGTCGCGGGATCGGCCAGGGCATCGCGGATCAGTTTTGCCGCCGCCGCTGTGCCGGTTGCGATGCTAAGCCCCTGGAAATGCCAGATTTCCTCAAGCACCGCATTCAGCACCGTCGAGTTTTGCCGGATGTCGAGCGCCGCAGTGCGGAAGCCGAAGACCTCGGCGCGCCAGCGCAGCGGGCGCAGATATTGCCGTGCCAGATCCTCGGCCCCGATCGCCAGCAAAGCGGTTTCGATCCGCGCGAGATCGATGACAAATTCGCGCGGGCCAGCATAGGCCGCGGCACCGGCTTCGCGGCTGGCCTGCAGCCGCAACAGTACCGCCGACAGCGCCTGGCGAAACACTTCATTGGGATTACGCGACTGAAGTGCCGCGGCGGCGCCAGAGCCTGCAACCACCTGGTTCAGCGCCACCCGTGCCTCTTCCGGCAGGCTGGCGATCCGGCAGGAGATGCTCAGCCGCTGAACCGCGGTCTGCAAGCCATCAATATGGCAGGCGAGGGCCGCGTCCTGGCCCGATTTTACTGCAAATTCCGTGATTTCTGCCGTGACATTCGGATTTCCGTCGCGGTCACCGCCGATCCAGGAGTGAAAGCGCAGGCAGGGGCGCGCCAGTTCGGGCAGGGCGGGGCCGCGGGCCTCGCTGAAGCGCTCGAATAATTGTGGCACGGCGTCGAACAGGCTGTTGCGGAAGAACTGCAGCCCCCAGGCGATTTCATCGGCGAGGCTGGGGCGTTCGAGCCGCAATTCGCCGGTCAGCCAGAGCAGATCGATTTCGCCGCGCAATGCCTCATGCAGGCGGTTTCGTTCGCGCGGGGTCCAGCGCTCGGTTTCCAGCTCGACGAGGCGGCGATAGATGCGGCGGTGAATCTCGAGAATCGTGACGCGTTTGGCCTCGGTCGGATGGGCGGTCATCGTCGGCACAAGGTTCAGCCGCGACACTGCATCATCGATCTCGGCAGGCGAGAGGCCGTGATCGCGCAGATCGGCAAAGGCGCAGGCGAGCGAGCCCTGCACCTGTTCCGGCCCGTCTTCGGCCTCAACCCGGCGCCGCTGACGCATTGCCGCATTTTCTTCGGCAATGCGCTGCAGCTGAAACCATATGTTAAGAGCCTGCAGATAGGGTGTGGCTTCGGGCCCTTCGGGAATTGGACCGGCAGCTTCGGTTGTCAGCCATTCGGCGACTTTCGCGGCGCGGCGGCTGACCACGTCGCGCAGCAGATCAAACAGCAAGGCGCGCAGGCGCGCCGCATCGCTCTCATCGCCGCCGCGCCCCGAAAGGGGCTCGGCCTCCACAAATCTTTCGGCCAGCAGCTGTTGCATCATGCGACCCTGTCGCGCGGAGCGCGGCCCTCAAAATAATCACGGAGGTTTTCAAACACCCTGAATCCCATAGCCTCGCGGGTTTCGCGGGTCGCACTGCCCAGATGCGGCAGCATTACCAGATTGTCGGCATTCATCAGCTCGGTCGGGATCTGCGGCTCGCGCTCAAAGACATCGAGCCCGGCGCCGCCGATCGTGCCATACCACAAAGCCCGGGCGAGGGCCTGTTCATCTACCACCTCACCACGGGCGGTATTGATCAGATAGGCGCCCGGCCGCATCAGATCGAGGCGCTGCGCATTGATCAGATGGCGGTTTGCCGCGCCGCCGGGGCAGTGCAGCGAGACGAAATCGCATTGCGGCAGCAGTTCTTCGATGCTGCCGACCTGGGTGGCATTATAGCGCGCCAGCACTTCCGGCGCGATGGCAGAGCGGTTCTGCACCAGGATTTTCATGCCAAATCCATGATGCGCCCGCTGTGCCATGGCCTGACCGATCCGGCCAAAACCGATGATGCCGAGGCTCGCGCCCGAAACTTTGGTGCCGATCAGATGGGTGGGGCGCCAGCCGGTCCAGCGGCCTGCGCGCAGCTCACGCTCACCTTCTCCCGCGCGGCGCGCCGCCATCAGCATCAGCGTCATGGCGATATCGGCGGTGCATTCGGACAGAACATCCGGCGTATTGGTCACCAGAATGCCGCGTTCTTTGGCGGCGCTGGTATCGATATGGGAAAAGCCAACGCCATAATTGGCAAGGATTTTCACCCGCGCGCGGCCATCGCCAAAGGCCTCGGCGGGCAGCTTGTCGGTCACTGTCGGCAGGACCGCATCAAAGCCCTGAAAGGCATCGCGGAATTCCGCGATGCCGAGGGGTTTATCGGCCTGATTGAGCTGGAGATCAAAGACCTCGGACATCTTCGTCTCGACCGCTTCGGGCCAGCGACGGGTGACAAGAACTCTGGGTTTCGCAGCCATTCCGGCCTCCCTCTGATCAGGCAGCTTTCAGGACACGGGCGATGGTCTCGCCAATGACCGAAGGATTTTCGGCGACGGTGACGCCCGCCGCAGACAGGATCTCGACCTTCTCGCTGGCGCTTTCGCCAAAGGCCGAGATGATCGCCCCGGCATGGCCCATGGTGCGGCCTTTCGGGGCGGTCAGACCGGCGATATAGGCAACGACTGGCTTCGTCATGTGATTTTGAATGTAATCAGCCGCTTCCGCTTCCTGCGGCCCGCCGATTTCACCGATCAGGCAGACGATTTCGGTCTCGGGGTCATTCTCGAACTGCTCGAGAATATCGCGGAAGCTAGAGCCGTTGATCGGGTCACCGCCGATGCCGACCGAGGTCGAGATGCCGATGCCGCGATCTTTCAGCTGCTGCGCCGCCTCATAGCCCAGCGTCCCCGAGCGCCCGACGATGCCGACCGGGCCGGGCAGGTAAATATGGCCGGGCATAATGCCGACCAGCGATTTGCCGGGCGAGATCGTGCCGGCGCAGTTCGGGCCGGTCAGCACCATGCGGCGCTCTTTCGGATAACGCATCATATAGCGTTTGACGCGGATCATATCCTGGGCCGGAATGCCGTCGGTGATGCAGACGCAGTAGCGGATCCCGCCATCGGCGGCCTCCATAATGCTGTCAGCGGCGAAGGGCGGCGGAACAAAAACGAGGCTGGCCTCGGCGCCGGTGGCTTCAACCGCTTGTTTTACCGTGTCAAAAACCGGCACGCCATGGACGCTCTCGCCCTTTTTGCCCGGCACGACACCGCCGACCAGACGGGTGCCATAATCGAGCATTTCCTTGGCGTGAAACTGCGCCATCCGGCCGGTGATGCCCTGGATGATGACGGGGGTATTGCGATCCAGAAAAATGCTCATTTCACGATCCTCATCCGGGTGTTCTGGGTCTTGTCATGGCTCCAGGCCGAGACCGCGCGCTCGGCCGCCTCCATCAGAGAGGTGGCGCGGATGATCGGAAGCCCGCTTTTTGCAAGAATTTTCAGCCCCTCATCGACATTGGTTCCGGCCAGGCGCACCACGACCGGCACGTCCACCGGATTGGCCTGCAGCGCCTGCACCACGCCCTCGGCCACCCAGTCACAACGGTTAATGCCAGCGAAAATATTCACAAGGATCGCCTGCACATTCTCATCCGAATTGACGAGGCGGAAGGCCTTGGCCACGCGCTCAGGCGTCGCCCCGCCACCGATATCGAGGAAGTTCGCAGGCTCTCCCCCGGCCAGTTTGATCGTATCCATAGTGGCCATGGCCAGACCGGCGCCGTTGACGATACAGCCGATATTGCCGTTCAGCCCGATATAGGACAGGCCACGGTCGGCGGCGCGGCTTTCGCGCGGGTCTTCCTGGCTCTTGTCGCGCAGCTCGGCCACATGGGGGTGGCGGAATAAAGCATTGCTGTCAAAGGTCATTTTCGCGTCGAGCGCCAGAATGCGGCGGTCGGTGGTCAGCACCAGCGGGTTGATCTCGACCATGGTCGCATCAAGCTCGGTAAAGGCGCGGTAACAGCCAAGCAGGGTGCGCACCATCTGCTGGATCATGTCATTGGGGATGTTCAGCGCGAAAGCGATCTCGCGGGCCTGGAATTCCTGCAGCCCCACCGCCGGCTCAACGGTTGAGCGCACGATGCTTTCCGGCTTCTGCGCCGAGATTTCCTCGATCTCCATGCCGCCCTCGGAAGAGGCGACGATCATCACCCGCTGCGAGGAACGGTCGAGCACGAAACCAAGGTAAATTTCGCGCTCAAACGGCACCGCTGCCTCGACATAGATGCGGTAGATGCCTTTGCCTTCGGCGCCGGTCTGATGGGTGACGAGGCGACGGCCGAACAAGGCATTGGTCGCGTCCTGGATTTCGTGTTCCGAGCTGCAGACCTTAACGCCACCGGCCTTGCCGCGGCCACCGGCATGGACCTGGGCTTTGACGATCCAGCGTGATCCGCCCATTTCACGGGCGCGATAGGCGGCCTGTTCGGGGCTATAGGCCAGCGCGCCATCCGGGATGGCGACGCCAAATTTCTGCAAAATCTCTTTTGCCTGATATTCATGAATGTCCATGCGCGGCCCTCCCTGACCGGTTCTGGTTTCTGTGGCGCGTCCCGGCCCCTCTCCCCGGGCCGGGACGCCAGAAGGCTTATTCCGCGGCCAGGGCCATGGAGCGGCTGTTGCTCTGGCGCCAGAATTCCCCGGCAGCTGCGACACCTGCACCGGCCTCGACCGGCAGACCGCTGTCGCGCATCGCCATTTCGGTGATGCCAAGCGCGCTCATCAGCATCAGCTCATTCAGATCGCCCAGATGGCCGATGCGGAAGACTTTGCCCGCCACCACCGAGAGACCGGCGCCGAGCGACAGGCCATAGCGCTCATAGGCGCGGGCGATGACTTTGCGCGCATCATGGCCTTCCGGCACGACGATGGCGCTGACAGTGTCGGAATACCATTTCGGCTCCCGCGCACAGAGCGTCATATTCCAGGCCGAAATCGCACGGCGCACGCCTTCGGCGAGGAAACGGTGGCGGGCCCAGATGTTTTCCAGCCCCTCGGCCTCGATCCGGTTCAGCGAGGCGCGCAGCCCGTGCAGCATATGCATCGGTGGGGTATAGGGGAAATAGCCGGTGGCATTGGTGGCGATCATGTCTTTGAAATCAAAGTAGCACCGGCGCAGGCCCGCAGTTTTCGAGGCCTCGAGCGCCTTCTGACTGACCCCGATCAGCGCGAGGCCGGCCGGCATCATAAAGCCCTTTTGCGAACCGGCGACCGCCAGATCGACGCCCCAGTCCTCCATGTGGAATTCCAGCGAACCGATCGAGGAAATGCCATCGACATAGAGCATGGCCGGATGGTCGGCCGCATCCATCACCCGGCGCAGCCCGCCGATATCGCTGGTCACGCCGGTCGCGGTTTCATTATGGCAGGCGAGGATGGCTTTGATCTCGTGCTTTTTGTCGGCCTCCAGCCGGGCGGCGACAGCGTCGAGCGGCACGCCGGTGCCCCAGTCGCATTCGAGCACCTCAACATCGAGGCCCATGCGCTGGCACAGATCGACCCAGAGCAGGCTGAACTGGCCAAAGCGCGGTGCCAGAACCTTATCGCCCGGCGAGAGCGTATTGGTGATCGAAGCTTCCCAGCCGCCGGTGCCGGTGGCGGGGAACAGGAAGACCTGGCCGGTCTCGGTGCGGAAAACCTTCTTCAGATCCTGAAACAGCGGCAGCACGAGGCCGGGCACATCGGGGGAGCGGTGATCCTCCATCGGGACGTCCAAAGCTTTGCGAATCGCTTCGGGCACATTGGTCGGGCCGGGCACAAACAGGCCTCTGGTTCCTTGCATGACATTCCTCCCAGATGTCGGGCGGCCTGATTTCCGGGCTGCCAAGATTAATCATTGACCTCAGCAAACACAGTAGCTGAAAGTTCCACAACGGAACTAACTCCTGCTTTTGGGTATAATTTTGGGTAGGAAATTTCCTGCCAACTTGGGTTGATATGCGGTTGTATACCGAGAATTCACCTACCCAAATGGGTGGGTATCGTTGCGGAAGGAAAGTAAATGCAAAGCCTTAGCCAGGTGCCGAAACAGATCTCACTCGCGCTGGCGGACAGCAATCCGCTGGTGCTGGGCGCGATGTCCGAGATCTTTGACCGTGATCCGCGATTCTCTCTGGTGGCCACCACTGCCACCGCCGAGGGCTTCCTCGGCGCGGTGATGCGGGTGCCGGTCAGCCTGGGGATTATCGACTGGCGCATTCCGGCGCTTGGCGGCCAGAAGCTGATCGAGGTGCTGCGCGATCAGCCGGCTGCGCCCCGGCTGATCGTCTATGGCGATGACCAGCGCGGCGAGTTGCCGCGCAAGGCGATGGTGGCGGGGGCGGCGGGATTCGTGGCGCGCTCAACCTCGGTCGATAAGCTGGTCGATACCTGCCTTGCCGTGGCCAATGGCCAGATGGTTTTCCCCTTCCTCGACGTGCGCGATCTGCAGGCCGATCCGATCCAGCAGCTGACCCGGCGCGAGCGGGCTCTGCTCGAGGCTTTGTCGAAAGGCATGACCAATAATGACCTAGCCGCCGAATTCGGCATCTCGGCCAATACCGTCAAATTCCACCTGTCGAATCTCTATGAAAAGCTGGGGGTGCAGAGCCGGGCTCAGGCGATTGCCTTCTTTTATTCGGCCCGGATCGGGCGGGATCCCGGCGAGCAGGCGGGCTGAATTTTACGTCACAGAAATAATAATTCTTGACAGTAAAGTAATTTTATTTCCGGCATAGGGGCAGATCAGCACAATCCTGAGGAGGAGGAAAGTTATGAGTTTTCATGTGATCGAACAGGCCCCGGCACGCTTGAACCGCAGCGAGTTGGCGGTTCCGGGCAGTCAGCCGCAACTTTTTGAAAAAGCTGCACAATCTGATGCAGATGTGGTCTTCCTGGACCTCGAAGATGCGGTGGCTCCGGATGATAAAGCCCAGGCCCGTAAGAACATTATCAAGGCCCTGAATGAGATGGACTGGGGCAAAAAAACCATGTCCGTGCGAATCAACGGGCTCGATACCCATTACATGTATCGCGATGTTGTCGACGTGGTCGAGCAGTCCGGCGGCCGTCTTGATCTGATCATGATCCCCAAAGTTGGCACCGCCGCAGATGTCTATGCCATCGATATGCTGGTTACCCAGATCGAGGATGCGATGGGCTATAAAAAGCGCATCGGCTTTGAGCATATCATCGAGACCGCGCTCGGGATGCAGAATGTGACCGAGATTGCCGGGGCCTCGAAGCGCAATGAGAGCCTGCATTTCGGGGTGGCCGATTACGCCGCCTCGACCCGGGCGCGCACCACGAATATCGGCGGCGTTAACCCCGATTATTCGGTGCTGACTGACCCGCTGGAAGATGGCAGCCGCGCCGTGCACTGGGGCGATATGTGGCATTATGCGCTGGCGCGTATGGTGGTCGCGGCGCGGGCCAATGGCCTGCGTCCGGTCGATGGGCCCTTTGGTGATTTCTCGGATCCCGATGGCTACCGCGCCGCGGCAAAGCGTGCGGCAGTGCTGGGCTGCGAAGGCAAATGGGCGATCCATCCCAGCCAGGTTGGTCTGGCAAATGAGGTGATGTCGCCCTCCGAGGCCGAAGTGAAACGCGCCAACCGTATCCTCGAAGCCATGGCCGAGGCGGCTGCGGCGGGCAAAGGCGCGGTTTCGCTTGACGGGCGGCTGATTGACTATGCCTCAATCCGTCAGGCCGAAGTTCTGGTGCAAAAAGCCAAACAAATCGCGGGGTAAGCAAGGTGCGGGAAAAGGGAATGACGCTGCGGGCGCAGGCTTTGGCAGGGTTTGAACGCGCGGTTCAGGCCGCAGATCCGGCCCGGGCGCTGGCACGCGCTTTGCAGCACAGCCCTTTTCCCGCCGCCGATCCCGGCGGGCGCCAGATTGTCATCGCTTTAGGCAAAGCGGCGATGGCAATGGCGGGCGAGGCCCTGAAACACCTCGGCCCCGGGGCCGGGGTGATTGTGGTAACCAATTATGAAAATGCTGCTGATTTAGCGGGGGCCGAAGTGTTTGCCTCGGGCCATCCGGTGCCCGATGCCAATGGTCTGCGGGCCGGCCAGGCGGTGAGCGCGGCTTTGCGCGGCGCCGGGGCGGCTGACCGGGTGATCGCGCTGATTTCGGGTGGGGGCTCTGCCTTGCTGCCTGCTCCGGCTGCAGGGCTGAGCCTGGAAGATAAAGCCCGGGTCAATCAGCTGTTGCTGGCAGGGGGGCTGGAGATCACGAAGATGAACCTGATCCGGCAGAGCCTGTCGCAGCTTAAGGGCGGTGGCATGGCGCGGCTGGCCGCTCCCTCCGCGTTGACCGGCTATATTCTGTCGGATGTGATCGGCGATGATCTGCGCACCATCGCCAGTGGCCCGACCGTCGCCCCGCTTGGCAATCGTGCCGAGGCGCGGCGCCTGCTGGAAGAGGCGGGGATCTGGCCAGAGCTGCCCGCTTCGGTCCGGGCACATCTTTGCGCGCCGGAGGACCAGGCGGAAAACCTGCCCCAAACGCAGAATCTGCTGATCGGATCGAACCGGCAGAGCCTTGGGGCGATTGCCTCGGGCAGCGATTATCCTGCTGAAATTGCTGAAGATCCTCTGGTCGGGGATGTCGCGGATGCGGCAGAGCTGATCCTGCGCGCGGCGCACAGCGCGGCCCCCGGCAGCTGTCTGATCTGGGGCGGCGAGACCACCGTCACCCTGCGCGGCAACGGCCGCGGCGGGCGCAATCAGGAACTGGCTTTGCGTGTCGCGCTTGCGGGCGAGCAGGCGCTCGCCGGGCGGAACTGGGTGTTTCTCTCGGGCGGCACCGATGGCCGCGACGGGCCGACCGATGCGGCGGGCGGGCTGGTCGATGGCGGCTCGGCGGCACGGATGCGCGCGGCAGGGGCTGATCCGGAGCGGCTGCTGGCAAATAATGACAGCTACGCCGCGCTGGCGGCTTCGGGGGATCTGGTGATCTCCGGCGCCAGCGGCACCAATGTTGCAGATGTGCAGATCCTGATCCTGGGAGCGTGAATGCGCTGAGCTTTGCCCCCGGCTCAGGCCGGGGAAGCGTGTCAGAGCTCCGGCTCAGCCGGGTTCGGTGGTGTTCACCAGGATCATCGCCACCCGGCGCAGCCCGGCGCGCATCCTTTCGGCGCTTTCATCTGAAATCGCGCAGTCACTGATAGCCTGATCCATCAGCGCCAGCCAGTCCACCGCATCCTCGCTGCGGATCGGCACATGGGCATGGATCTGTTTCACATCCATATGCCCATATTTTTCAGCATAATAGCGCGGCCCGCCGAGGAAGCCGGCCAGAAAGTTGAACTGTTCTTCACGGGCATGGGCCAGGCCATGCCCGCGATGGTGCAGCAGCAGCAGATGTCTGCCGCGCGGATCGGTCTCGATCAGATCATAGAACCGGTCCACGAGGCGGCGCAGCATATCCTCGCCGCCAATCTGCTCAAAGCTGCTGAGCATCATGACTGCGGCCGGGTCTTTTTCGGATCATAATGCGACAGCGTCACGATGGTGGCGGGCAGGCGCTTCTGATGCCCGTCGAGCTTGCCGACCTCGACCGCAGTGCCGGGCTCGGCATGGGCGACATCGACGCGGGCGAGGGCGATGGTTTTGCCCAGGATCGGCGAGCGGGTGGCCGAGGTGACCACACCGATCTGCGCCCGGCCGATATGGATGCAATCGCCATGGCCCACCGGGATCGAGCTGTCGATATCGAGGCCGACGAATTTATGCATCGGATGGTCTTTGCGCCGGATCAGCGCATCGCGGCCGATGAAATCATCGGTCTTGCCCTTCAAGGGCACGGTGAATCCGATCCCGGCCTCAAACGGATCGGTCTGATCCGAGAAATCATAGCCGGCAAAGATCAGCCCGGCCTCGATGCGCAGCATATCCAAAGCCAGCAGCCCCATGGGTTTCAGCCCGTGTTCGGGGCCCTGTTCCCAGATCGCGTCAAACACCTCGCCCGCATGTTTCGGATGGCACCAGACCTCATAGCCCAGCTCACCGGTATAGCCGGTGCGCGACACCACGACCGGCACGCCATGTTCATGGCCGATGCGACCGACGGTAAAACGGAACCAGCCCAGCTCGGCCATGGTCGGCTGATGCGGCGGGGTCCAGATGACTTTTTTCAGCAGCTCACGGCTTTCCGGACCCTGAACCGCAAGGTTGTGCAGCTGATCGGTGGAATCGCGGATCAGCACATTCAGCCCGGCTTTTTCGGCCTGTTCGCGCAGCCAGGGGCCACAATAATCATCACCGCAGACCCAGCGGAAATTATCGCGCCCCATGCGGAAGATCGTGCCGTCATCAACCATGCCACCATGCGGATAGCACATGGCCGAATAGACAATCTGGCCCGGGGTCAGTTTCTTCACATCGCGGGTCAGCGTATATTGCATCAGCGCTTCGGCATCGGGGCCGGTGATCTCAAACTTGCGCAGAGCCGAGAGGTCCATCACCACCGATTTGGTCCGCGCGGCGTGGTATTCCTCAATTTCACCGGCCTGCGAGAAGCTATTGGCCAGCCAGTAGCCCTTATATTCCACCAGGTTACGGGTCAGGTTCGAGATGCGGTCATGGAACCCGGTCTCTTTGGTCATCTTCGGCTCCGAATCTGGCGTGGCACGGATCGCCACCGCGCGCGAGAATTTCTGATCGGCCGCATAGGTGCGGATGTGAATATCGGTAGGGTTCCAGCCATTGGCGGCCGAAGTGTCATCGGGGCAGGCCGAGCTGACGCAGACAATATCGGTCATCGCGCGCAGCAGCACATAATCACCGGGCCGCGACCAGGGTTCATCGGCGAACATCACGCCGTGATCATCGACCCCGGTGTTGAAGAAGAAATTCGCCGCCATCCATGCGCCGCGCGGGTCCACGCCATGATCGGCAAGGGCTGCGTTGAAATTCTCGGTGCAGTTCACATGGCCCGGATAGCCGATATCGTCGTAATATTTGGCATAGCAGGCGGCGGCAAAGGCATCATGGCGGCCGCAGGTATCCTGGATCACCTCGACCAGCGGGGTGAAATCCTGGTCATAATATTTGGCATGCAGCCCCGGCATCGGATAGGCATGGCCCATGAACGAGCGGGTGGCGGTCACATCCAGTGGATTCTGGATCCCCTTGTCGAGTTTGCGCGCCGAGAAGCACTGAAAATCGGTGCATTGCCGGCCGTCCACATCGAGGATCTGCAGATATTCGCCGGCTTTGACCAGATAGGCCTGGGCGGTGGCGGAATGGATGCGGATATCCTGCAAAGGATCGGCCAGCGGGTCGGGCAGTTCCGAGCGCAGCTTCACCATCGGATCAGCGCGGGTGATCCAGAGCGTCAGCGGCGTGGCGGTGTCCTGACCATCGGGGGCCATATCGCCGCCAGGCGCGGCAATGACCAGCTGGCCATCACGGCTGGCGGTGAATTCGACGGTGGTTTTCGCCGGGCTATCGCTGGCGAAAAACCGGCTGGCGCGCAGCCCGGAGAGATCAAGGCCGCTGGCCTCCAGCGCTTTGCGGATCCGCGCCATGCTGGGCTTGCCGCTGGCCAGCAGGGCTTTCAGGCCCGCGCCATCGCTGTCTGCACTCAGCCCGAGCAGGGCAGGGTCACTCAGCCTGTCGCTGCCGATCGCCAGGACCTCCGCGGGCTGGCCGCCCTCATCATTGACCAGACGCAGCCGGTCGCCGCTGCGGACCGCCACCACCAGCGCTCCGGTGCCGGCAATGCTGTAGCGCTCGGTGCCGCGCGGCAAAGTCAGGCCCTGGGGCAGGATGGTCCGGGCAGGCCGGGGCGGTCCGGGGATGACCGTCGGATAAGCATGGTCAAGCATAGCTGCCTCCCGTCGCATTCTTGCGTCAGCTGAAATTATATTTCCTGATGGGAATACTTGATCAGGCTTATCCGCAAGTCAATCATCAGAAAGCAGCGGGCCCGGGAATTTCACCCCGGGGCCCGTTTTTGCTCAGTGATCCAGCCAGCCGGCAGCCATCTGCCGCCGGTGCGCGGCGAGGGCATTTCGCATCAGGATCGCCACGGTCACCGGGCCGACACCGCCTGGCACCGGGGTGATCCAGCCCGCGACCTCTTTGACCGCCTCGGTATCGACATCACCGGTGATGCGGGTTTTTCCATCCGCATCAGTGACCTGGTTGATGCCGATATCAATCACCGCCGCGCCGGGCTTGATCATATCGGCGCCGATCAGATGGGCTTTGCCCACCGCGACCACCACCGCATCGGCCCGGCGCGAATGCATGGCGAGGTTGCGGGTCATATGGTGACAGACGGTCACGGTCGCGCCCTCGGCCATCAGCAGGAAGGCGACGGGCTTTCCGACAATCTCGGAATGGCCGATCATCACCACTTCCAGCCCCTTCAGCTCCAGCCCGGTCGAGCGCAGCAGCTCAACCGCCGCCGCCGCCGTACAGGGCGCGAGTGCCACGTCATTATAGACGATGTTACCGATCGAGGCCGGGTTCATCCCTTCGACGTCTTTCAGCGGATGGATGGCCGATTGCAGCGAACGCACATGGATATGGGCGGGGACCGGGCGCTGCAGGATGATGCCGGCCACATCGCGGCTGTCGTTCAGCGCCACGATCCGGCGCTTGGCCTCTTCCTGGCTGATATCGGCGGGCCAGACCTGCTCGTCAAAGGGGATGCCGGCGGCAACAGCGCCGCGCGCCTGGCCGCGGACATAGACCGCCACTTCCGGCGAGGGGCCGATCGAGATCGAGACCAGCCTGCCCACCGGGCAGGTTGCAGCCAGGGCATCAACCTCAGCGCGCAGCCCGGTCAGGAGGCGCTGCTGCACCTCCTTTCCATTGATCAGGCGATGATCTTTCACGCCGTCAGCCCTTCGGGTTCAGCCAGGCCATTGGCGCGGCAGGCCGCGGTCAGGGTATTGGCCAGCAGGCAGGCGATGGTCATCGGGCCGACGCCGCCCGGCACGGGGGTGATGGCCCCGGCCACGGCGGCGGCGCTCTCATAATGCACATCGCCGACCAGCTTTGCCTTGCCGTCGCGCTCGATGCGGTTGATGCCGACATCAATCACCGTGGCACCCGGCTTTACCATATCGCCGGTGATCATCTCAGGCCGGCCGACAGCCGCGACCAGGATATCGGCGCCGCGGCAGACTTCGGCCAGGTCTTTGGTGCGGCTGTGGGCGATGGTCACGGTGCAGCTGTCGCCCAGCAGCAACTGGGCCATCGGCTTGCCGACGATATTCGAGCGGCCCACCACCACGGCATTCAGCCCGGCCAGCTTGCCATGGTGATCGCGCAGCATCATCAGACAGCCGAGCGGCGTGCAGGGCACCATCGATTTCTGCCCGGTGCCGAGCAGGCCGACGTTCGAGATATGGAACCCATCGACATCTTTGGCCGGATCAATGCGGTTGATCACCAGCTCGGAATTCAGATGGTCGGGCAGGGGCAGCTGAACCAGGATGCCATGTACCGAAGGATCGGCATTCAGCCGGTCGATCAGCGCCAGCAGATCCGCCTCAGAGGTATCGGCGGCGAGCTTATGCTCATAGGAATTCATCCCCGAGGCTTTGGTCTGAATGCCTTTGTTCTTCACATAGACCGCCGAGGCCGGATCCTCGCCGACCAGCACCACGGCGAGGCCGGGGGTCAGGCCGTTTTCGGCCTGAAGCCGCGCCACATGGGCGGCGACCTGCTCGCGTACTTTTTCAGCAAAGGCCTTGCCGTCGATTACTTTCGCTTTTGTCTCAGCCGCCATCTGTAACCCTCTGTGCTTTGGATATGCCGCAGAACAGTGCGGCGCTTGCGCTGCTATTTAGGCTCCCCGGGCTGCCGGAGACTGTCCGGGCCAAGGATGGTTTCTTCGCGTGCGATCGACCAGTCGATCAGACGCCGCCAGAATTTCTCAATAAGATCAGGAGGCAACCCATGGCTGGCGGCATGCTGGCGCACATTCGCGACAACTTCCTCAACCCGGGTCTCGATGCGCGCCGGAAGATCGACGCCGGCTTTGATCGCAGCGGCGCGGTCAATATAGCCCGCGCGTTCAGCAAACAGCGCCACCAGCTCTGCATCGAGCCGGTCAATCTCTGTTCTGAGTTCAGCCATCGTCCGACAATCTTCGGCTCTGCGCATTTTTCTGCCTCCGGCTTCTGCTGCCCTTCCTCTAGGACATGGGCGCGGCGGCGAAAACCCTTTCTTCACGTCTTTCCCTCAAGCTTGCAGCCTTCAGGCCGGCCCGGATCCGGGGGGAGGCTCTCCCCCCGGGCCCTTTTTTACAGGCTCAGAACAGGCCTTCGACCTGACCTGCCTCATTGAGGCGGATGGTCTCGGCGGCGGGCACGCGGGGCAGGCCCGGCATGGTCATGATCTCGCCGCAGATCGCGACGACGAAACCGGCCCCGGCCGAGAGACGCACTTCGCGCACCGGGATGGTATGGCCTTCGGGCGCGCCGCGCAGGTTCGGATCGGTCGAGAAGCTGTACTGGGTTTTTGCCATACAGACCGGCAGGTTACCGTAGCCGGCAGCTTCCCAAGCCTTGAGCTGATCGCGCACCGATTTATCGGCAATCACATCGCCCGCATGGTAAATCCGCCTGGCAATGGTCTCGATCTTGGCAAAGAGGCCCATCTCATCAGGATAGAGCGGGGCAAAGTTCGATTTGCCGCCCTCGGCCAGTTCGACGACCTTTTTCGCCAGATCCTCAATGCCTTCCGAGCCTTTGGCCCAGTGTTTGCACAGGATGGCCTCGGCGCCCTGTTCGGCGACATAGGCTTTGACCGCCTCCACCTCGGCATCGGTATCCGAGTAGAAGTGGTTAATCGCCACCACCACCGGCACGCCAAAGCCCTTCACATTGGCGATATGGCGGCCAAGGTTCGGACAGCCCTTCTGCACCGCGGCGACATTCTCGGCGCCAAGATCGGCCTTGGCCACGCCGCCATTCATCTTCATCGCCCGCACCGTGGCCACGATCACCGCGGCCGAAGGCTTGAGGCCTGCCTTACGGCATTTGATATCAAAGAACTTTTCCGCGCCGAGATCGGCGCCGAAACCGGCTTCGGTCACCACATATTCGCCGAGCTTCAGCGCGGTGCGGGTGGCGATCACCGAGTTGCAGCCATGCGCGATATTGGCGAAGGGGCCGCCATGGACGAAGGCCGGATTGTTCTCGAGCGTCTGCACGAGATTGGGCTGCATCGCGTCTTTCAGCAGCACGGTCATCGCGCCATCGGCCTTGATATCGCGGCAATAGACCGGCTTTTTCTCGCGGGTATAGGCGACGATAATATCGCCAAGGCGCTTTTGCAGATCTTCCAGGTCTCTGGAAAGGCAGAGAATTGCCATGACTTCCGAGGCGACGGTGATGTCAAAGCCGGTCTGGCGCGGGAAGCCGTTCGACACGCCGCCGAGCGAGACCACCGCATCGCGCAGCGCGCGGTCATTCATATCCATGACCCGGCGCCAGGCGATACGACGCTGGTCGATCTCGAGCTCATTGCCCCAGTAGATATGGTTATCGATCATCGCCGACAGCAGGTTATGCGCGGCGGTGATGGCGTGGAAATCGCCGGTGAAATGAAGGTTCATCTCCTCCATCGGCACCACCTGGGCCATGCCGCCGCCCGCTGCGCCACCCTTCATGCCGAAATTCGGCCCGAGCGAGGCTTCGCGGATGCAGATCACCGCTTTTTTGCCGATGCGGTTCAGACCATCGCCCAGACCCACGGTGGTGGTGGTCTTGCCCTCGCCGGCCGGGGTCGGGTTGATCGCGGTGACGAGGATCAGCTTGCCATCGGCCTTGCCCTCGAGCGAGCGGATGAACTCCTGACCCACTTTGGCCTTGTCATGGCCATAGGGCAGCAGATGTTCGGTGGGGATCCCCAGCTTCGCGCCAATCTCCTGGATCGGCTTCTTCTTCGCATCGCGTGCGATCTCAATATCGGATCTGAATGCCATGGTTCCTCCCGTCGGCACTTAAGCTGACCACCTACCACGAATCGCCGGGAAGGCGGATATTCTTTAACACTTTTCCGTATTTAGAGAGCGGAGCACATCTTTTTCTGCCTCGTGGAGCGGATGCGGCTAAGTGTCAAATTATTCGCATTAATAAACAGATATTCCTATCGGTCAACATCTGGCGGTTCCTGCCGCAGGGCCGGAAGCATTTTTCGCCGCGCTGCCGCAGGGGCGGTGCCTTGCCCCGGGGGCGACCTCTGATAATATGAGGTAAAGCCGGTTTTTTGACCCGGTGCCAGCCCAACCAAGGACTCAGACCATGACCCTGCCAGCCCCGGAAACCAAGCTTGTCACCCAGTGGAAAGTGGCCTGCGACGGCGGAGAAGGGGCGCTTGGCCATCCCCGCGTCTGGCTGTCGATCCCGCAGGAGACCGGTTTTGTCGAATGCGGTTATTGCGACAAGCGCTTTGAGATCGACCGGGCTCATGCCACAGGCGATCACTGAGAGCTGAGGCTGAGAGCTGAGGCTGAGATCGGGTCGCGCCCTGGCTTTGGTACCGGGGCGCGGCTTTCCTGACTATCCAGGGCCACAGGCCCTGGTTATCCTTGCCCGGCCCCTCTCATCCTTCTGAGGGGCAAAAATGCAGGATAATCTGATGCGCGCCCTTTGTCTTTCCACGATTTTCTCGGGCCTTTTTGCCGTTACCCCGGCTCTGGCCGCCGATCCCTTCTGTATGAAGGGTGATTTTGAACCCTTTATCGCCCGCTACAGCCGCGAGATTGCGGTGCAGGAAGCGGCAACCGCCGATCCGGTGATGTTTGAACTGCTGGATATGGAAGCGATGGCGAGCGAGGAGCTGACCGCGCGCGAAATGCCGCTTTCCGAAATTGCCTGGCCGGTGATGCCGGAGCTGAAATCAGCGGAAGCTACGGGATATGTCGTGGAGATCACCGCTGCGGCCGAAACGGCCTCGGTGCTGATCCGGGGCGCGGATAATGGCGAAAGGGTGACCTGGTATTTCACCAGATCGCCCTGCTGGACCCTGGTGCGGGTCCGCGACGACGGTATGTGAGCGGGGCGCACGCGCCGGGCAGGGGAGGGCTCCCCTGCCACGGGAGAGGCGCTTAATGCGCCTCGGCCCAGTTGCGGCCCTGACCGGCTTCCGCGACCAGTTTCACATCCAGCTTCACCGCAGGCTCTGCCGCCGCCTCCATCACCGCGCGCGCGCTGGCAATCAGTCTGGCGGCATCGGCCTCGCGCACTTCGAACAGCAGTTCGTCATGCACCTGCAGCAGCATCCGGGCCTCAAGTCCGGCAATCGCGGCCGGCATCCGGATCATTGCCCGGCGGATCACATCGGCCGCCGTGCCCTGGATCGGGGCATTGATCGCGGCGCGTTTGGCAAAACCTGCCCCCGGACCCTTTGCATTGATCTCGGGCGTATTGATGCGCCGGCCAAACAGGGTTTTGACAAAACCATTGGCTTTGGCGAAGGCCACGGTGTCATCCATATAGCTGCGGATGCCGGGGAAACGCTCAAAATAGCGGTCGATAAACCCCTGGGCCTCGGCGCGCGGGATGCGCAGATTGCGCGCCAGGCCAAAGCCGGAAATGCCATAGATCACGCCAAAGTTGATCGCCTTGGCCTGGCGGCGGATCATCGGGTCCATCCCCTCCAGCGGCACCCCGAACATTTCCGAGGCGGTCATGGCATGAATGTCATGGCCATCATGGAAGGCCTGTTTCAGCGCCGGTATATTCGCCATATGCGCGAGGATGCGCAGCTCGATCTGGCTGTAGTCGAGCGAGACCAGAACCTTGCCCTCAGGCGCGACAAAGGCCTCGCGGATCCGGCGGCCCTCTTCGGTGCGCACCGGGATATTCTGCAGGTTCGGATCGGTCGAGGCGAGGCGGCCAGTGGTCGCCCCCGCGATCGAATAGGAGGTATGGACCCGCCCGGTTTCGGGGTTGATCGCCTGCTGCAAAGCATCGGTATAGGTCGATTTCAGTTTGGAAATCTGCCGCCAGTCGAGGATTTTTGCCGCCAGAGCCGCGCCCTGCGGATGGGCATCCTTGAGCGTGGTGATATCTTCAAGCACATCGGCCCCGGTGCCGTAAGCGCCGGTCTTGCCCTTTTCGCCGCCTGGCACGCCGAGCCGGTCAAACAGAACCTCGCCCAGCTGTTTGGGCGAGCCCGGGTTGAATTTCTCACCGGCAATCTCAAGGATCTCATCCTCATATTGCGCCAGTTTCTGCGCGAAAGCATTCGACATGCGCGAAAGCGTGTCGCGGTCGACCCTGATCCCGGCCATTTCCATATCGGCCAGCACCGGCACCAGCGGCCGCTCGAGCGTCTCATAGACCGTGGTCACCCGGTTCAGATGCAGTTTCGGCTTCAGCACCTGCCAGAGCCGCAAAGTGATATCAGCATCCTCGGCGGCATATTTCACCGCATCCTCCAGCTTCACCTGATCAAAGGTGATCTGGCTCTTGCCCGCGCCGATCAGCTCTTTGATCGGCAGCGGCTTATGGCCGAGATAAAGCTCGGAAAGCTCATCCATGCCATGATTATGCCGCCCGGCATTCTGTGCATATGAAAGCAGCATCGTATCATCGAGCGGCGCGATCCGGATGCCGAGCCGCGCCATGATCTTCAGATCATATTTGATATTCTGGCCGATCTTCAGCACCGCCGGATCTTCCAGAACCGGCTTCAGCCTGGCCAGCACCGCCTCCAGCGGCAGCTGCCCCTCAACTTTGCGGGCCGCGCCGAACAGGTCCCCGCCGCCCTCGCTATGGCCGAGCGGAATATAGCAGGCCTTGCCCGGATCGACGGCCAGCGAGATCCCGACCAGTTCGGCCTGCATCTCATCGAGCGAGGTGGTCTCGGTGTCGAAAGCGACATGGCCAACCTCATGGATCCGCGCGATCCAGCGGTCGAGCGCGGCAAGATCATGCACCGCCTCATAGCTGTCGTAATCAAAGCCCAGGCGCAGCGGCTCTGCCGGGGTTTCGGCGGCAGAGGCCGGGGCAGCTGGCTTCGCTGCCTCGATCACCGGCACGTCAACCTTCAGCCGTTCCGCCACCCGCCGCGCGAGGCCGCGGAATTCCATCTTCGTCAGAAAGCCCAGCAGCGCCTCAGGCTCGGGTTTTTTCACCTCAAGATCGTCAAGGCTGATGTCGAGCGGGGTCTGGTCATCGAGCGAGACCAGCTGGCGCGAGACCAGGATCTGCTCGCGATTGTCGATCAGGCTCTGGCGGCGTTTGGGCTGTTTGATTTCGCCCGCGCGCTCAAGCAGCTGATCGAGATCGCCATATTCATTGATGAGAAGCGCCGCGGTTTTCAGCCCGATCCCCGGCGCGCCGGGCACGTTATCGACCGAATCTCCGGCCAGGGCCTGAACATCGATCACCCGCTCCGGTCCGACACCGAATTTCTCGAAGACTTCATCCGGGCCGATTTTGCGGTTTTTCATCGGCTCGAGAATATCAATCCCCGGTCGCACCAGCTGCATCAGATCCTTATCCGAGGAAATGATCGTGGCCGAGCCGCCGGCCTCGACCGCCTGGCGCGCGAGGGTGGCGATGATGTCATCGGCCTCATAGCCCTCAACCTCGATACAGGCGACGTTAAAGGCCCGGGTGGCCTCGCGCGTCAGCGGGAACTGCGGTTTCAGATCCTCGGGCGGCGGCGGACGATTGGCCTTATAGGCCTCATAAATCTGATTGCGGAAGGTTTTCGACGAATAGTCGAAGATCACCGCAATATGAGTGGCGGCATCCGAGGCGCGTTCGCGCGTCAGCTCGGTCCAGAGAATATTGGAAAAGCCCGAAACCGCCCCGACCGGCGTGCCATCGGCCCGTGTCAGCGGTGGCAGCGCGTGATAGGCGCGGAAAATATAGGCCGATCCGTCGATCAGATGCAGATGATGGCCCTTACCGAAACCCATGGCTTTCACTCCCGCGCAATCAGGGGGACAGATATGTCAGAGAGCGGGGCCAGGGTCCAGAAGAGAGGCGGCCCGCCCTGGGTTCAGCCTCGGGCCGGACCTGGGTGAAAACGCCGGGTTGTGAGGGCCAGGGGTGAAATGCCGGGGGGTGAAATGCCGGGGGGTGAAATGCGGGGGGGGGGATCTCCAGACAACAGCTTTCTTTCGCCGCTGATCCGGATGGGGCAGGCTGGCGAAAAACCTGCAGGAAGGCCGCAGGCCAGGGTTATTTCCTGTATCTGAGGGCGCGCGGGACCCTGGGATATACCACGGTCCCGGCGCGGCTGGCCTGGCAGGGGGATCCGGGGTGAGGAGAGCTTTTGCGGCAGCGGGCAGGCGCACGAGGCCATGCGCTGCTCTGTCGGGCGCGGAGCAGGCCATGATCAGGGGGCAGGGGCGAGGCTGGGTCTCAACTAAGTGACGGAAGTTGCAGATGAGAGTGCCAGCCCCCCTTGCGAAGCCCCGGCCCTTGGGCTAATCGGTGTGCACCTCAGGGCAACGGCGGGTTGGCGGAGAGGTTACGCAGCGGATTGCAAATCCGTGAAGACCGGTTCGATTCCGGTACCCGCCTCCATAATTTTCAATGACTTAAGGCGGGTAGCGACCTCGAGCGTTGAAAGTTTGAAACAACCGTTGAAACTTTCACGTTCCGGACTTGTTCCGTTCTGCGCGGTTCCGAGCCTCCTGAGCGCGGGTTGCCAGCTCCCGCTGGCGGACCATCCCCCCATATTTTTTCAGCATCTCGACGCCCGAATGGCCTGTCACGGCCTTCACCATTTCATCGTCACAGCCGGCCAAATAAAGTTCGATGGTCGCATTCTTCCTCAGGCCGTGGGTGACATAGTCCTTGGCATCAGGATGCTGCATCTGTTCCTTCAGCGCCCGCATTACATCGGTGACGACGCGGTAGTGAGCCGGCTGCCCCTTTGATCCGACGACGATGGTCAGGCCCTCCTTCGGAACGGTGGCCAGGTAGTTGCGCAGGCGGTCGGTCAGCGGAATCCACATCGGTTTGTCGGTCTTGCCCTGGGTGAAGTCGAACGCGCTATCGGTGAAGTGATTCCAGCGGAACTTCAGAACGTCCCCAATCCGCTGGCCGGTGCCGATACACAGCTCGTAGACCAGACGCGCCCGCGGTGATGCGATCGTCTCGAACTCGACACGAACCTCCTCCGGCCACGGTTCCCAGCCGTCGCTTTCCTGCTTGAACAGGGGAACGCCATGGGCAGGATTGCCCTGTTCGTTCTTGATAAAGCCAATAAGACGGGCATCTTTGAGCAAGATAGCCAAAACCTGAACCAGATAATTGGCCTGTCGCCAATGATCCTTGTCGGCCTGTTGAAGCGCATTGAATAGCCCCGAGTTTCTTAGACACCTTCGTGTGTCATCGCCTGGCGGCGTTCGAACTCTACTGGTGAGAGCATGCCGTTTCTCGCATGCTTTCGCTTGGGGTTATAGAACATCTCGATGTAGTCGAACACGTCCTGCCTTGCCTCGTCACGTGATCGGTATGTCTTGCGCCTGATGCGCTCGCGCTTGAGCAAGTTGAAGAAGCTTTCGGCGACCGCGTTGTCGTGGCAGTTTCCGCGGCGGCTCATGGAATGTTCAAGATTGTGAGCGCGTAGGAATGCGCCCCAGTCCATGCTTGTGAACTGGCTGCCCTGATCCGAATGGATCAGGACCTTCGCTTTGGGTTTGCGCCGCCACACGGCCATGAGGAGCGCCTGAAGCACGACGTCGGTAGTTTGTCTGCTTTGCATCGACCAGCCGACGACGCGGCGGGAGTAGAGGTCGATCACGACAGCAAGATAAGCAAAACCC